>CAYJKO010000015.1:0-2706 GCA_964371145.1 uncultured Muribaculaceae bacterium | reverse complement strand
TAAATAATTACGGCACAAATTCAACCGGTGAATGGCAGGCGAATTTAACAGGCACAATTGATAATATGTTGGGATTAAATGATATGATAAATTTATCCCTGTCCAGTTCTTTGAATTTTGACATGGGGCAAAAGGCTTCTCGTTCTGCGTTGCTGGATTTATCAATTCCATTTGGTTATTGGACGGTTTCAAATAACTTTTCTTATTCTTATTTTAAAACCAGTTTTCCTATGCCACTTAGTGGTGATTTATTCTTTACGCTGGGCGACAGTTGGACAAATACAACATCCCTGGACAGAATTTTATCCCGCGGGCAAACATATAAAATCGGCGCAACAATATCATTGCGATACAAAGACAACGAAAACCGTATGCGTGTTCATGATTTAGAAACGATAAATAATGCATCAACACGCGCCTTGGCAACATTGAATTTTGATTTGCCGACAACCTTTTACTTTCCGCGTGGTATTGTGTTTATAAAGCCAAGTGTGGTTCGTGGATTGGATATATTCGGTGCATTAAAAGATGACGGCACGTATCAACAAAGGGCGCAATATACCGCCGCCCGTTTGTATGGGTATACTTCGTGGAATTTGGCTGGGGTGCGAATAACATCTGCGATTGATTCACAATATTCAAACGACCAATTATTTTCAACCGAAGGCTTTTATCTGGGGGGATTTTCATCCATTCGCGGATTCAGGGATGAAGGCGTGTCGGGGGATAGTGGTTTCAGCATCCGAAATGATATCGCATTTAATATGCCGCATCTTTTAAAAGCAGATAATGTTTGGCTGGGACGTTTTACGCCGGGTGTGTTTTTTGATTTTGGTATGACATTTTCAAATTCTGATTATGTTGATAATGCGGCATTGTCTGGCGCGGGTGTGAAATTGGATTTTGATTATTCTGTGTTTAATGCATCAATATCTTATGCAAAAACAATTATCAAAGAAGACTGGATGAATGAATCCGGTGATATATATTTATATCTGGGCGCATCCACCAGATTTTAATGGCTTTTATGAAATATAATTCGCTCATAAATATCGCGGATTGCTGTATTGTTCTGTCTTTTGATTTCTTTTTATGCCAATGAAGTCAAGTTGTTTAACTTGATAATATGAAATTAGTTTCGTATAATAATAAAAAGGATATGCAGATGAAAAAACTTATCAAACCTTTAAAATTAAATCCAGGGGATACTGTCGCGACGGTGTCTTTGTCTTGGGGTGGTGCGGGGCTTATCCCCGGGAGATACAATCACGGCAAAAAACAATTCGAAGAAGCGTTCGATGTTAAAATTATTGAAATGCCAAATTCTTTGAAAACAAATGAATTGTATGATAATCCGCAATTGCGTTTGGATGATTTAATGGACGCTTTTCGAAATCCAGACGTTAAAGCAATCTTAACCAATATCGGTGGTGATGATACTATTCGTTTATTAGAATATATGACAGATGAACATTTTGAAATTATCAGGAACAATCCGAAAATATTCTTGGGAATGTCGGATACAACCGCAAATCATTTTATGTGTATGAAGGCGGGATTATCATCTTTTTACAGCCCATCCACTATGTTTGGCTTTGGCGAAAATTGCGGAATCCCAGAATATATAAAATCCAGCGTTAAAAAAACTTTGTTTGAAACAGACATAATCGGAACAATCCCAGAAAGCTTTGATTTTATATGTGAAAAAATTTATTGGGACGATAAAAACGATATTATGAGAACAAGAGCCAAATCAACAGGTTGGCGATATGTCCAAGGCGATAAAATTGCGCGTGGTCGGCTTATCGGTGGGTGCACAGAGCTATTGACCATGATGAACGGAACAAAACTGTGGCCGGAATTATCCGAATGGGAAGATACGATTTTGTTCTTGGAAAACAGCGAAGAACAAATGGAACCCGAAATATTTTCATTCTTTTTAAGAAATCTGGGGGCGCAAGGGATTTTGCAAAAAATCAAAGGTATTTTATTTGCCCGCCCCGGAGGGGAATTTTCACCCGACAAAACCGCGGAAAGAGATAAATGGATTTCAAAATATGAAAAGTTCGATGCAAAATTATTAAAAGTATGCAAAGAATATAATTGCGAACATATACCGATTGTAACCAATATGGATTTTGGTCATACCGTCCCGCAATTTTTGATACCGTATGGGGCAATGTGTGAAATAGACCCAGTTAATAAAACAGTATCTATTTTGGAAAATGCAGTGGAATAAAATAAAGGAAATAAAATGGCAGAAAAATCCAGACCAATGTTCAAAGGTGTTATAAATATTTTAATAAAGCAAGATGATAAATTCTTGATGTTTTTCCGTAATGATGGATTTTTTGAATACGGTGGCGGTTGGTGGGTTTTGCCCGCAGGTCATATAGAAAATGGAGAAACTGCCAAATCGGCCGTAATACGTGAAGCCAAAGAAGAATTGGACATAGATATCAATGAAAACGACATAGATTTTGCACACGTTATCAGTAATTTGGCAAGTAAAACAGAATGTTTTGATTTCTTTTTTATTGTAAATAAATATAGCGGTACAATCAGAAATTGCGAAGGCGACAAATGCAAAGAGATGCGATATGTTGCGCCAAGCGAGTTAGCAAGTTTAGGTAATGTGGTATCCGCAACAAAACTTGCCCTGGAATCTATTAACAATGGAATAAAATATTCTGAATTATTAAACTA
>CAYJKO010000014.1:0-12229 GCA_964371145.1 uncultured Muribaculaceae bacterium | reverse complement strand
AAACTGGTTGCGGAGTTTGGATTTGAACCAAAGACCTTCAGGTTATGAGCCTGACGAGCTGACCAGACTGCTCTACTCCGCAAAATACAGTATATAGATTTTTTATCTCTTGTCAATCTTTTTTATATATTTCTTGCGGCGGCAATATAAAATTGCTATTATTTCAAAAAATAATACAGGAAATATAATGAAAACGTTTAGAAAAATTTGGAAAGGTTTTTGGGAGCCTGTGCTGGGCACGGGGCTTGCTCAATGGGTTGTTGTTATTGTGATGGCAATTTTGATTTGGTTTGTTTTTGTCACTTGTAAAAAAAGAGTAGACGGTTTAGAGGTGTTTAAAAAATACAGCAAAAAACCGGTTGTTTTTGTGTTTTGGCATGGTCGCAGTATGATGTTGTCGACATTTGTTAAGATTTATGGGGTACGTGGTTATGCAGTTGCCAGCAAACACAAAGACGGTCAAATGATGGCTAAATTACAAAGATTCTTCGGATTGAAATCTATTTTAGGCAGCTCGACAAAAGGCGGCGTATCCGTTTTGAAAAAAGGTGTAAAAGCTTTGCGTTCCGGAAATAACGCAATTTGCATTTCACCGGACGGACCGTCGGGACCATCATTGCGATTAAAAGATGGTGCAATGTATTTTGCAAAAATGACAGGTGCGCCAATTGTATCCGTTTGTTTTTCTTGTTCGAAACCATGGTTTCAAAAAAGATGGGACAGATATTTAATTGCAAAACCTTTTTCCAAAATAAATTTCCAGGTGTCTGAACCTATGTTCGTATCGAAAGACGCAAATGAAAAAGAATTTGAAAAAATCAGAAAAAATATAGAATCTGTTATGGTTAAACAAATGCGTGATGCAGATAAAGAATTTACAGATTTTATTGTGGAACAAGATTTAAATGCGGTTGATTTTAAAAATGCTTTGCGGGCAACCAAAAAAAATAAAAAAAAGAAATAATGAAAACACCAAATTGGTTTTTAAAGAAAAATTTAACAGCATATTTATTGTTGCCGTTATCTTTTGTTTATTTTGTTATTTCTAAATCTGTTTTTTATATCAGACGCATAAATCAAAAAACTTCAAAAATACCGGTAATTTGTGTGGGGAATATATTGGCGGGCGGTGTTGGTAAAACACCGATTGTTATGCAAATCGCAGAAAAATATAATGCGCCTGTTGTTATGCGTGGTTATAAAAAAAATAAACAAAACGATATGGGTGACGAAGCGGTCATGATGAAATTGGCGGGATTAAAATCTTATGTTGGTAATCGCGCTGAAAATATAAAAAAAATAAATAAACAAAATACAGCAAATATAATTGTAATGGATGATGGATTTCAAAACCCAACGATTAAAAAAGATGTTTCAATTTTGGTGTTCGATGAAAAAATAAAAACGGGGAATGGGTTTATGTTACCGGCCGGACCTTTGCGAGAATCTATGTGGGCAATAAACAGATGTGATGCGATAATTGTGATGGGTGGACAAAAAAAATCTGATTTGAAATTCAAAACAAAAATTCCTGTTTTTTATGCGAAAAATAAAAATATTATGCCGAATAAAAAAGATGATTTCGTCGCGTTTGCGGGAATCGGTTATCCGGAAAAATTCTTTAACGCTTTGAATGGAAATATTGTTGCTACAAAATCTTTTCCAGATCATTATCAATATACAAAAAAAGATTTAGATTTGTTATTGGGGTTGGCAAAAGATAAAAATGCGAAACTGGTGACGACTCAAAAAGATTGGGTCAGATTGCCAAAAAAATATCAGAAAAAAATATATGTAGCAAAATTAGAAACAATAATAGAATCAGATTTTTGGAAATGGTTAAAGGATAAAATAAAATGAGAACTTTCGAATCAGAAATAAAATTATCAGGTGTTGGAATACATTCTGGCGCCCCGGTAAACGTTATAATAAAACCATCAAAAACACCGGGGATTTTCTTTAAAAGAACAGATTTGAAAAATGCAGAATTGTTGGCTGCGAAATATGACAATGTGGGGGATGTCAGTTTGCGTAACACGACAATCGGCGATGTAAATGGAAATCATGTACAAACGATTGAACATTTAATGGCGGCTTTGTTTGTTACGGGTGTGGATAGTGCGATTATAGAAATCGATGGGCCGGAAACTCCGATATTAGACGGCAGCGCTTTCGAATTTTGTGAAATATTCAAAGATAAAAAAACGATTGGTTCGGGTATAGATAAAATCATAGTAAAAAAAGAAATTGTTATAAAAAAATCCGACGTATTAAAAACTTTGCCAGTACATAAAAAGATGATGGTTTTAATTCATGATTGGTTAATGGGGCGTCGTAATAATGGATATATAAAATTGACGCCAGATGATACAGGTTTGGTTATACATACCGTTATGGATTATCCAGATAAAATAATAGGACGCCAAGAATTTGATTTCATATGGGACGGTTCAATTAATTCAAAAAAAACATTTATGAATGAGATTGCGCGCGCACGAACTTTTGGAAGATATTCAGAATGGGAATATTTGAAATCTCGTGGGATGGCTCGTGGTGCAAGCGAACACAATGTTATTGCGTTAAATGACAAAGGGGACGGGACTTTGAATAAATTAAATTGGGATAACGAATTTGTGCGTCATAATATTGTCGATTTAATTGGTGATATGTTTACATCGGGCGGTCAAATCGTGGGGCGTGTTGATATGTATAAAGGTGGGCATGCAATGAATAATATGGTGTTGAAAAAATTATTTTCAGACCCAAAAAATTTTGACATTATAAAAGGTTAATATTATGAAAAAAATTATATTTTTAATACCGGTTTTCTTTTTAATAAATTGCAGTGGTTTGGTTAAAAATGAAATGGGGTCAGAAAATTTAATATCTTTGGATGAACGTCCTGAAAATTGTGTTTTCTTGAAAAGGTTGGATGTTAATATATCTGTTTATTCATCAGAAGATGCGGTCAGATTTTTAGAAAATTCTATTGCAAAAAAATCAGAGACCGCGGATTCGTATTGGATATATGAAAGTTCACAGGAAGAAATTCCAGATGCTGTATTTGGGCCAAAACAAAGTTATATTTTAAAAGCAAATGTTTATAATTGTTTATAAGAAAAAAATCGGCGTAAAAACCGGTTTTTTTAATTTTTAATGTTTGCTATTTGTC
Source organism: uncultured Muribaculaceae bacterium (assembly GCA_964371145.1). Lineage (GTDB taxonomy): Bacteria > Pseudomonadota > Alphaproteobacteria > Rs-D84 > Rs-D84 > CAUTNA01. The sequence continues at coordinate 9,057 of CAYJKO010000014.1, read as the reverse complement.
GGTTTTTTATGTTATAATTAAAATAACGCAAGGAAGAGAGAGAAAAAATTGCAAAATCAAGTGATTGTTGTTGATAATAAAAAGTATGCAACAGGTTTAATGTGGCAACCTGTGGGTTTGTCTTATACACCCCGAAATTATGCACGATATTTAACAGGGTCTATGGGAACAAAATTTAATTTGTTCACAGAATTCAGAAATATGGTTGGTATGGGTGCCGGTCATTTAAAACATAAAGAGCGCATGTTTTCTGCGGCTGCGGAAATTATGGATTCTTTTACAGAATATTCATCTTTCTTGGCAGTGTTTCGAGTTAAAGAAGGTTTTTATTTAATCGCTGTTCGTAATGGTATTGTTTTAAAAGACGAATTGTATGATATGGAATCTGGCGCCAGATCAGAATTTGATAAATTGATTGAAATTCCAGATTGGACTGCTTTGTTTGCTCCAACTGTTTGGAATGTTCCAAAGTCTGTTGAAAAAAATATAGAAAATGTTTTGATTGGTAATACTAAAAATATTTTAAAGCCAATCAGTTCTGTGAAGGCTAATTTATTTTCATTGTTTTTATTTGTTTTGTTTATTGGTGGATTGGGGTATTTTTTTGCAGATCCAATAAAAGAAATGTTGGGGACACAAGAAGAGCAAGTTTTAAAAATAGATCCGAAATTGGCAGAAGAATACAGAAAAGAAATGTTGGAAAAAGCCAATAAAACAGATGAAGCTATTTTAAAAAAAGAAGTTATAAAACCTTTGGTGTTTCCGTACGATAATTTAACAGACGCATCTCAACGTGCGAATTTGTGTTATAAATCAATAGCGTATGTAATGCAACCTGTGTTGGGTTGGGAACAAAAAGATGCTGTTTGTGATATGAATTTTGTGACGGTTGATTTTGTCAGAACATACGGCACTATTTCTGGTTTTTATGAATTTGCAAACAATTTAATACCAGGGTCTTTTGTTCAAGAAAAATCAGATGATGATATTTTTGTTCGTGCAAAATTACCAGATTTGCAAACATACGCATCGTTAGAAGAACGCGACGCGAATACAGTCGCCAGACAAATTAGAAGTTTATTCCAAGAAAAAAATGTGTCTGCGGACGTGTTTGTTAATATGGAAACAATTTCAAATAAAACCCAGATGGCAGAAATTTATTCTGTTGAAATTTTGGCTGATTCAAAATTAATCCCAAATGAATTTATAAAAATATTTAATGAATTTAACGGACTGTCTTTGGAACGTGTTGAATGGAAAACTCGTTCTAAAACTTGGAACTATGAGGTAATAATCTATGCAAAATAAATTTACATTTTTCTTTATATTTTTGGCCGCAATTACCGGCTTTTCTGCAAATGCGCAAATTAATATGGATGCGAATCCAGATGAAATGGCGGCTGCTGCAATAGATGCGTATCAAGCGTCCGGTTCTGTGTTCGAACAAATAACTATGATGGAACAAGAAAAGGTTTTGTTGAATTTAGAAAAAGAACGCGCTGCATTAGATTTGGATCTGGATAGATTGGCTGCTGAAAAAATTAAATTGCATATGGAAATGGAAGCTTTGACAGGGCGTGCCGAAGAACAACAACGTGCGTTAGATTTGGAAAAAGAAAAAATTGCCGCTGAATTCGAAAAATTAGAACAAGAAAAATTACAGTTACAAAAAGCACCAAGTCAAGTATCTGCGCCTGCTAAAAAATCAGAACCTGTTGTGGAAAATTCTTTTGCAGAAAAATATACTTTGTTAAATATTTTGGGTGCGGGTCGTCAATTAGAAGCAACAATCGCACATGTGGACAACGGACAAACCAGAAGAATTTCTGTTGGTAAAAACGTTGATGGATTTATTGTTAAATCAATATCTTTAAACGATGGTGTTGTTTTTGAAAAAGATGGTGAAATTCAAACTTTAAATATGGCTAAATAATTTATGTTTTCAGATAAAAAATCTTTTGATACAAAAAAAGAAGAAAAAAACAGCGGTTTGTCTGTGCCAAGCGCTATGGAAAATTCTTCTACAAAGGAAATCATAGATTATTTATTTTCAAATAAAAACCGTTTGTTAACGGCGACCGCTGCTCCGCTTGCTTTATCAAAAGATATGCAAAATTTAATCGCATATTTTTCTGGCGGTGAAATTGTTATATCCAGAACACATCGTTACGATGGTCGTGTTATCGCGTATTTAAATTTGTTGCGCGAAGAAGGTAGAGTAATGTTGGAGCCTTTTTATTCCGACCTTGGGTTGTTATCAAATATTTACAAAATGCATGCTGCGAAATTGGGTGAAGGTGTTGCAAAATTCAAAGTTGATTTTGATAACCAAATGCAAAAAGATTTTGTCGATATTATTGCACGCGCAGCCAGCCAAAAAGTATCTGATGTTCATATAGAAGTCGCAGACCAGACAACCGTTTATTTCAGATTAGATGGCAGTATCCAACCGATGTTGGAATATAATGCGGGGTGGGGTGAATCTTTTGTACGCGCAGCATTTGCGTCCGCCGACATTTCTAATTCTAATTATGCGCAAAATGAATATCAATCTGCACAGAAAGATGGTAGAACACCTTTGCATGGGACAAAAGATTTGTATTTGCCGGATGGTATTATCGGTATTCGTATGCAATTTAATCCAATCGCATTTGGTACGCAATATGTTGTTATGAGATTGTTGTATGACAATTCTGGTGAAGGTATAAAAACAGAACAAGAATTCGGCGAATATGAACAAAAATTAATGATGCGTCTTCGTTCTTATCCAACAGGTTTGGTGGTTGTTGCTGGGCCGACCAGTTCTGGTAAATCTACGACTTTGGTGCGCAATATGTCTTTGATGTTGCGCGAGAGAAATTATGAAATTAATTTAATAACGGTAGAAGATCCGGCGGAACAAAAAATTTATGGTGCACATCAAATGCCGGTTGTTAATGCAACAAATGAAGAATTGCGCGAAGAAAAATTTACAGAAGCTTTGGCTGCGGCATTGCGTTCTGATCCCGATACTTTGATGGTTGGGGAAATACGTACTTTGTCTGCTGCGCAATTAACAATAAAAGGCGCGTTGTCGGGTCATAATGTTTGGACGACTTTGCATGCAAATTCTGCAATTGCCGCAATTACCAGATTGTTGGATATCGGTGTTGAGTCTTTTAAATTAAAAGATGAAACCATGATGCGTGGTTTGGTTTCTATGCGATTGTTTAAAAAATTGTGCCCAAATTGTCGTGAAAGATTGGCTGATAATAATGATAATCCGGCATATAAAAGAGTATTAGATTATTATGGCGAAATCGGATTAAATCAAATTTATTCAAAAGGTTCAGGTTGTGAACATTGTGGTGGCAAGGGCACGGTTGGTCGTACAAAGGCCGGAGAAATTATAATAACCGACAGCGAATTTTTACAACGCGCATTAAGCGGTGACACAAAGGGTGCTGTCCGTTATTGGTTAGAAGTTTTAAATGGGCGTACTTTGAAAGAAGCTGCCGCAGAATTAATGTTACGAGGTATAATCGGTGTGGATGAATTAGAACGTTGGGTTGGATTAATAGATCAGGCGGGGGTATATTAAAATGGAAAGCTCTCTGGATATATTTTATGCAAAATTAATGTTCAAATCGAATACGTCAAAAAGAATGCGTGTTTATAATAAATTGGCATCACTTTTGCGTAATGATTTTACTTTGATGGAAGCATTGTCGCGCGTTGAAAGAATAGAATCTTTCGAGGGTCGTAAACCGAATGAGCCGTTTGCAATTGTTATGCGCGCGTGGCAAAAAAATCTGGAACGTGGTTACAGTTTTTCAGAAGCGACAAGGGGTTGGGTGCCAACAAATGAAACAATGCTTTTAACTTTGGGTGATGTTTCAAAATTATCTGTTGCGTTGTCCAATATAGAAAGAATAACAGACGGTACGCAAAAAATAAAACGTGCGATGTTGTCTGCGGTTACATATCCTTTATTTTTATTTGCATTAACGTTTGGTATTATTATTATGGTTGGTTTGTATTTGGTTCCGCCTTTGACGCAAGCCGCTGGTTCAGATATTGTTTGGAATGGTGTCGCGTCCAGTTTGGTGTTCGTTGCAGATATTTCAAAAACGTATTGGCCGTATCTTTTAATCGGATTTATTTTAATTGTGTTTTTTATGTGGTATTCGTTGCCAAGATGGTCTGGAAAAATTCGTACACGGTTTGATAATTTTCCGCCTTGGAATATGTATAAAATACAAACATCTGTTGGTTGGTTGATGTCTTTGTCGTCATTGGTGGCGTCTGGTGCATCTTTACCAAGCGCGATGAGAATGTTAATGGAAAATTCGAATGATTATATTAAAAATATTTTGGGTGACACATTGAATAATATTTCAAACGGAGACAATTTAGGTGTCGCGTTGGCCAGAACCGGATATAATTTTCCAAATGCAGAAATTATAGGCGATTTATCCATTTATGCAGATATGAATGAATTCGATGAAAATCTGTCTAAAATCGCAAATGATTATTTAAATGATTCTGTGCGTCGTATGGAATCTATTGCATCAACATTGAATACGGTTGGGATATTATTGGTGTCCGTTATGATTGGTTGGGTTGTGTTCGGAACGTTCGAAATGCAAGACCAAATTACATCCGCATTATCTTAAAAAAAACATTAAAAAAACCGGTAAAACACCGGTTTTTTTAAACCATAAATGGCAGGTTTTCTAATGTGCCTTCTACCGCACGAACGTTTACATCTATTAATAAAAATACCGGGTCTTTTAATTCAGGTGAATAATTTTTAAACATATCAAATGATAATAAATGCGATGTGTTAACAGATATTTTTGTAACCAAATGATCGTCATCCAATAATGTATAAATCGGACCAATATTACGCGGAGTGTTTTCGCCAACTTCGTGTTCGTTTTGTGGACTGCGCAAACCATCCATTAATGTTTTAACTCGGTTATCGATATCCGTTCTGGCAACACCTACAATTTCTGGGTGCAATATTTTAATGTCCAATTCCGCAATTAATTTTAATGTTGGTGATACAATTGGATTAAAATCCACGCCGCCGATATGTTTTGTTGTAATCGGGCTTTTGGTGGCGTTCGGCATCATATAATGCGTCATGTTTGTCCAAGGGCTGTGTTCTATTAATTTTTTCAATTGGTGGTGGAATTGCATTCGTATGTCGGTAACGTGTTGAGCGCGTTTTTTAGGGTTTGTTAAAAGCTCTCCAAAATATAATAATTTAAACTTCATATCTATTCCTTTTCTCTTGATAATTATATCATAAATTGCTATTCTTTTTTATATAAAAAATAAAGGAAAGTATATGAGCGTTAATAAAAGCTATACCGGTGATTCTATCAAAGTATTAAAAGGGTTAGAAGCTGTTAAAAAAAGACCGGGTATGTACATCGGTGACGTGGGCGAAGGTGGTTCAGGTTTGCACCATATGATCTACGAAGTTGTGAACAATTCTATCGACGAAGCCATGGCGGGTCACGCGGATTATGTTTATGTGTCTTTGAATGCAGATGGGTCTGTTACAATCCGAGATAATGGTCGTGGTATCCCGTTTGATATTAATTCTGAAACAGGGCGCAGTGCGGCTGAATTGATTATGTGTGAATTGCACGCGGGTGGTAAATTTGATAACGAAGGCGATGGCGCGTATAAAGTGTCGGGTGGTTTGCACGGGGTTGGTGTTTCTGTTGTGAACGCGTTATCTACTTGGCTTGATTTAACAATTTGGCGTGATGGTAAAATGGCGACTATGTCTTTTGCAGAAGGTGCGCCGACAAAAGATTTGGTTGTGGTTGATAATACGACTGCAAATGATCATGGAACGGAAATTACTTTCTTGCCGTCTCCTGATACATTTACAGGAACAGTATTCAGTTATGATGTATTAGAAACTTGGTTGCGTGAACAATCTTTCTTGAATGCAAACGTTAAAATCATTTTAGAAGATTTACGTGGCGCAGATAAAAAAGCTATTGAATTCCATTCAAAAGATGGGTTAAAAGGGTTCGCAGAATATTTGGATAAATCAAAAGAAAAATTAACAAAAGAACCTATCCAAATGATTAAACAAACAGAAGATACGTATGTAGAAGTTGTTTTGGAATGGACGACTGCGTATTCTGAAAATAATTTGTGTTTTACGAACAATATTCCTAACCGTGATGGGGGGACTCATTTGGCGGGATTTCGTGCGGGATTGACTCGCGCTCTGAATAAAATCATCGCAGAAAAAGGTACAAAAAAAGATATCGGTTTGTCCGGTGAAGATTTCCGCGAAGGTTTAACCAGCATCATCAGTGTAAAAGTTCCAGATCCAAAATTCGGTTCTCAAACAAAAGATAAATTGGTGTCAAGTGAAGTGCGTCCGGTTGTAGAAAGCACAGTTAACGAAATGTTATACCAATATTTGGATGAAAACCCGGCTGTTGCAAAAACAATTATCGATAAAATCGTAGAGGCCGCAACGGCGCGCGAAGCTGCACGTAAGGCTCGTGAATTATCTCGTAAAAAAACAGGTCCAGATTTGGGCGGTTTGCCGGGTAAATTGGCAAATTGTTCTGAAAAAGATCCATCCAAATGTGAATTGTTTATCGTAGAAGGAGATTCTGCGGGTGGTACAGCAAAACAAGGACGCGACAGAAAAACGCAAGCTATTTTACCATTGCGCGGTAAAATTTTAAACGTGGAACGCGTGCGTTTCGACAGAATGTTAACATCCGACAGTATTGGTGCTTTGATTACAACTATGGGTGCGGGTATCGGACGCGACGATTTTGATATTGAAAAAATGAGATATCACAAAGTCGTTATCATGACCGACGCGGACGTTGACGGACAACATATCCAAACGTTATTGATGACATTCTTTTATCGTCATATGCCACAGGCGATTGAACGCGGTTATATATATGTAGCAAAACCACCTTTGTACGGTGTGTCTCGTGGTAAATCACAAATCTATTTGCAAAACCAACGTGAAATGGATAATTATTTATTAGAACAATTGTCAAATGACGGGGCTATTAAATTGGCAGATGGGCAACAAATTGCAGGCGCCGATTTATCCAGATTGTTGGGATTGGTTTTAAATATGAAAAATGTTTTGCAGCCTTTAAGTACTACTATGCCAATTCGTTTTGTCGAAGCATTGGCGTTAAACGGAGTGTTTGAAAATCAAAATGCAGATACTTTTGCAAAGGTTCAAAAAATGTTGGATTCTGGCGAATTAGAATTCGAACGCGGATGGAATGTTTCAAAAAATGACGCAGGTGACATTGTTTTAACCAGAACCGTTCGCAGTGTTGAAGAAAAACATGTTTTCGCTGCTGATAAATTAACATCCCCAGAAGTTCGTGCATGGCAACGTATGGATGGTCGTGATGAATTGATTGATGTTTTCTCGGGTTCTTTGGAATTGAACGTTAAATCAAAAACTCAAAAAGTTTGGGGCGCGTTGTCTTTATTAGAAACTGCTTTTGAATATGCGAAATCAGGATTGAAAATCCAACGATACAAAGGTTTGGGAGAAATGAACGCGGAACAATTATGGGAAACCACAATGGATCCAAATCATCGCTCGCTGTACCAAGTCAAAATTAACGACGCGACCAAAGCAGATGAAGTTGTGTCTATGTTAATGGGCGAAGTTGTTGAACCAAGACGTGATTTCATTGTTGAAAATGCTTTGTCCGCAAATATTGATATTTAATGGGCAAAATAAATGTTTTCGGGAAAAGACTTTTTTGAATTGGAAAAAAAGTTGATTGATGCAAATTTAGATTCTGATATGGATTCTTTTGACTATATCAAATCTAATTTGCAACACCGAAAAATTTTGTCGTCGGATGATTTTGCGGGGGCATGTATTTATGTAATTTTAGCATCCGGGTTTTCACAAAAAACAGCCAAGAAAAAACATAATGACATTTTGAATTATATTAAAAAGACCGGTGTTTTAAACGATAATGCCGGTCTTCTTAATATATTTAATAATCAAAATAAAACAAACGCGATTGTAAAAATTTGGAATAATCGTGATGTTTTTAAAACGCGATATTATGAATTAAATAATTTATCAGACAAATATGAATATGTGATAACTATGCCACATATTGGAAAAATAACCGCAAATCATTTGCTGCGAAATTTGGGTGAAAATATTGTTAAATATGATATTTGGATTCAAAGATTGGGTGTTCTGTTTTCTGGTGATAAAAAATTAGCCAACAAAATAAATAATGGAAAATTGGATGCGGGTGTAAAAAGCGCGGTTGATGATATGTTCTGCTTTATGGAATTACAAACAAAATTACCACGCGGATATATCGATGTTGTTTTATGGAAAGCTTGCCAAAATGGGTTTATAAAATTATGAATTTGAATTTAGAAAAATCTTGGGAATGCGCATTGCAATCAGAATTAAAGTCTGAATATTATTCGGCATTGATGTCTTTTTTAGATTCGCAAATTTTGAATGGCGCGGATATTTATCCGGACGTTTCAAATGTTTTCCGGTGTTTTGATTTAACACCGATTGAAAATGTATCTGTTGTAATTTTGGGGCAAGATCCATATCACGGCGCGGGTCAGGCAAACGGACTTTGTTTTTCTGTAAATGATGGCGTGCCACCACCACCATCTTTGAGAAATATTTATAAAGAATTGGAATCAGATTTGGGAATGACTCGAACCGGTTCTGATTTATCTGATTGGGCGGGGCGGGGTGCGTTATTATTAAATTCTGTTTTAACGGTTGAACGCGACAAACCGGCATCTCACGCAAATATGGGTTGGGAAAAATTTACGGACGCCGTGATACGTGTTTTATCAAAACGAAAAAATTTGGTTTATATTTTATGGGGTGCATATGCGATAAAAAAAGCGGGCGAAATAGACGGCGAAAATAATTTGATTTTAACGTCTGCGCATCCGTCCCCTTTGTCTGCATATCGTGGTTTTTTTGGGAATAAACATTTCAGTGCCGCAAATGAATATTTAAAAAAATATGGCAAAACACCGGTTTTTTGA
>CAYJKO010000013.1:8972-15703 GCA_964371145.1 uncultured Muribaculaceae bacterium | reverse complement strand
TGGACGGTATAGTTTTCTGGACGATTTTCCCAATTTTTTTCAACACGCACAAATAAATGCAAACGTGCATTCACGCCCCATTCGTCTTGGATTTCATGGCGAGCTTCCATTCCGATTTGTTTTAATTGTTGCCCGCCTTTGCCCACTACTATTTTTTTATGACCATCGGTTGCCACAACAACTTTTTGATATATTTCCAAAACGCCTTCCGGGTCTGTATCAACTTTTTCTGTTTCAACATAAATATGGTATGGTAATTCTTTGTGTATATATTTATAAATTTTTTCACGCGTCATTTCCGCCAAATACAAGAAATCTGGAACATCTGGTGCGTCTTTTGTATCAAATAAATACGGAGATTCAGGCATCGCATCCGCCAGCGACTTTAACATATAATCCAAATTATCGTCTTTTAATGCGGATACCATAAAGATTTCACGAAAATTACCCAAGCCCGACAATTCAGCAGCGATTGGCAATAAATCTTGTTTGCGAATGGCGTCTGTTTTATTAATTAAAACAAATACGTTTTCATTGCCCGCCAATTTAGAAACCAATTCACGAGTGGTTGGCGTCACACCATGCGTCGCATCAACCATTAATAAAACCGCATCAGATTCAGATATCGCGTCCATTGCGGCAGATACCATAGCGCGATCCAATGAACGGCTGGGTTTAAATACACCCGGGGTATCCACAAATATAATTTGTTTATCGTCAACCATTTTAACCGCGCGTAATTTAGCGCGCGTCGTTTGAACTTTGTGTGAAACAATCGACACTTTACGTGCCATGATACGATTAAGCAAGGTAGATTTACCCGCGTTCGTTGGGCCAATTATGGCCAAAAATCCTGAATATGTTTTTGTCATACCTGTATTTTTAACACACTTGATTTCAAAAGTAAATAAAAACTGTTGATTTTTTATTTATACCATAATAAAATCTGTTTCAGAGAGAATGAAAACAGTAAAGGCATAATAAATGACACTTACTTTTTCTGAAAAAGAAATTATCCAATATATGGCACACGCTGATTTTATGCGTAAATTCTCTGACGATCCAGATACTCAGGTCGGATGCGTTATCGTTGATAAAAACCATAATATTAAATCAACCGGCACAAACACTTTTCCCCGTGGCGTAAATAAAAACATATCGACACGTCTGGAACGCCCCACAAAATACAGTTTCATAGAACACGCCGAAAGAAACGCCGTTTATTCAGCCGCCAAACGCGGCATATCCTTGGACGATTGCGTTGCATTTGTAACTTTGGCACCGTGTCCAGATTGCACGCGCGCATTAATCCAAGCGGGAATTTCTGAATTAATCTTCGTCCCTATGGCACCGGAATACCTGGAATCCAGAAAAACAAGTAATGACATCACATACGATATGTTAAATGAATCTGGTATTAAATATATGGAATTCCAAAAAGATAATTTTACATTTGATCACACTATGGAATTATTTAATATTCCGGCCGCCGACGAATTATCAAAATCTTTAATCAAAAAAAATGGAAAATCCGTACAATTATCCGTTGCAAAAGAAGAAATATGCGAACACGTTATAGAAAATTCTTATGCACGCGATAAACAAAATGCAGACAATTTATTGGACGAAGCCGCCGATATGTTGATTGTTCGATATCATATAATAAATGCATACGATTTTAATTTAGATGATTTAGCCGCCGCACGGAACAATATTTTATCCAAAATTAATACCGTAAAAATTGATCTAAGTCGCAGAAATGTTGCGATGTTAAACCTGCAAAAATCTTTGATGAAAAACACTAATCGCGGAAAACATAACACAGAAGAAATATTTGAAAATCTGGCACGCGCGGATGCTGAATTATTTATTCAAATATTACACAAACATTCGGCTTCTGAAATGCTTAAAAAAGTAAATGATAAAATTACCCGAACGATTAATCGTGAAAAATTGAAGACAAAATAATAAAAAACCGCAATTTGCGGTTTTTTTATTAATCTAATTTTTTAGTCCATTCGTTATCTGGGAAATTTAATTTCAACATTTCCGCATAACCGTCTGCTTGTTCTGTTAAACCAAGTGCGGTATAACATTCGGTCAAACGATACAAAGCCTCTGGCACCATAACGGTTCTGTCCCCTTCGGTTATTATAAATTGAAAATGTCTGATTGCGGACGTCCAGTTTTCTTTGCTGGCATCTTGGCGCGCGGAATACATAATTTTACCTGCGATATAATTTTTCAAGATATTGATTTTGTTTTCTGCATTTTCTGCGTATTCAGATTTTGGAAATCTGGCAACCAATTGTTCAAATTGTTTTAATGCGTTTATCGACATTCCAGATTCACGACGAACGTCGCTGACCTGGCGATAATAACACATCCCGCGCAAATACATCATATACGCAACCTCGGAATGACCCGGATGAAATCGCATAAAACGATTAATAGTCAATAACGCACCCGGAAAATCACCGTCCATATATTGAGAATACGCCGCCATCACCAAAGATTTAGCCGCCCATTCGCTGGATGGATATTCTGTTTCTGCACGAATAAATTCGGCCGCGGCTTCTTCATAATTTTCTTCATTTAATTCGGCATATGCCGTGTCATATATAGATGATAAAGATTGCGCACCCATATCATTATCCGTTGCACATCCCGCAACCATCATTGTGATTACGCCCAATAAAATTAATTTTTTCATTATTTTTTCTCTTTCTTCTTAATGCTTGCTTTTTCAAACTGTTAATTAGTATAATCCATTCTATGAAACTTGGCAAACATATTTTCAGCGTAGGAATAATGACCGGAATCAGTCGTATTTTGGGCTTTTTTCGTGATATTTTAATCGCTCGCTTTTTAGGGGCGGGATATTTATCCGACATTTTTTTCGCCGCATTCAAGATTCCGAACATGTTTCGCGACCTGTTTGGCGAAGGCGCTTTGTCATCTATTTTTGTACCAATGTATATCAAAGGCGGAAAGAAAAAAAGCTTTGCGAACAATATATTTTCTTGGTTAATGTTAATATTGTTAATCATAACAATCGTATTTCAAATATTTATGCCGTTTGTAATTTGGGCGTTGGCACCCGGCTTTGAAGACCAAGCCGCAAAAATGGCAACCACCATCATTATGGCACGTATAATGTTTTTCTATGTCATATTTGTTTGTGGTACCGCTCTGTTATCTGGAATATTGAACGCATTTTCAAGATTTGCATTGGCGGCTTTTATGCCGGCTATGTTTAATATATTTTTAATATTCGGTCTGTTGGTCGGACATTATTTATTTGATGGATATATTTTATATGCTTTAAGCACAGCTGTCGTTATCGCGGGATTCATACAATTAATGGTTTTATGGATACGTATTCGTCGGAATTATTTCGGGTTAAAATTAATCAAACCCAAATGGAATCGTGAAATTAAAACAGTCTTGAAAAGATTGGGTGTTGGAATTATCGGGTCTGGTTTTTATCAAATTACAATTATAATCGGCACGTTGGTCGCCAGTTTTCAAAACGGCGCTGTTTCTTGGTTATATTATTCGGATCGCATAATACAATTGCCTTTTGCAATTATCGGGTTGGCTGCGGGCACAGTGTTATTGTCTACGATTTCTGATTCTATTGCAAAAAACAATATGCGCGGCGTTTATATCCAACAAAATTCATCTTTGCGACGTTCTATGATGTTTATAATTCCGGCGACTATCGGATTGTTTATATTGGCAACACCGATAATTGAATATTTATTTGAATACGGAAAATGGACGCATGAATCAACGATTGCCGTGGCAAACGCAATTATGATCCAAGTCTGGGTATTGCCGGCCATGACCATCAATCAAATATTTACGAAAACTTTATATGCAGCGCACGACATCAAAACACCCGTTAAGACCAGCATTATATCTTTGGCGATTGCATCAATTATATATGTCGCCCTGTTCCCGATTATCGGTTATCTGGCCATACCAATCGGCGTTGTGTCGGGCGGATATCTGCGAACAATAATGTTTGCAATAATTTGCCGCAATAAACAATTATTTAAATTGGAAAAACGCACTGTTGTGACAATTACGTCTTTCGTTATATTGTGCGCGTTTTTGGGGTATGCGTTGCAATTATTTGCCGTTAACAATATATTTGAATTATTTATATCGATTGCAATATTTGGTGCGATGTATTTACCTTTTGCTTTTATTGCAGACAAAACGATACATAAGATTTCAATCTTTAAATAAAAGATTTGAAAACACCTTTGTTTTATGATAAAATATAAATTATAGAATGTAAGGAGTAAATTTCATGAATAAAATTTTATCATTATTGGCAATTACAGCCGTTTTGGGAGCTTGTCAAAACACCGGTTACCAGGCAACATCAGATTCAACAATTTCTGAAATGCCACGCAGCTGCTCTTTGGAAATGCCGCAAAGCGCAGAATCTTTGAACATAGAATATTTGTTAAATGGCGCACCGAAATATTATGTCGGCAGCACATACAACATTGATGGTGTACAATACACACCAACAGAAAATTATGATTACGACCAAACAGGTGTCGCAGGAATCATTCCGATGGAATTAAACGGTACAAAAACCAGCAACGGAGAAACATATGATGCAGGTCAAATGTTTGCAACCAGCAAAAGTTTACCTTTGCCATCTATTGTTCGCGTAACTAATTTGGAAAACTGCAAATCTGTTATTGTACGAATTAATAACCGCGGTCCATTTTTAAACAGCCGCATTATGGATTTATCCCCTGCAGCTGCTGAAAAATTGGGTATGACATCTCAATCAAAAGTTCAAATTCAAATATTACCAGAACAAAGCAAAATTGTTAAAGCCGCAACTTTAAAAGACGGATCATATACTGCACCCGTTGCAACCGGCACATTAACAGAAGAAAGCTTGGGCGCGGCACCTGTTGTGACTGAAACAACAACAGTAACAGAAGCACCAGCACCTGTTGCAACCGGCGATTATGAATTACAAGTAACCGCAACTACGTCAGAAGAAGGCGCAGCGGCTATGGCGGCAAAAATGCAACAATATGGCGCAACACGCATAATCCACGAAGGCGATTTTTACAAAGTTAGAATCACAGGATTAAACGCCGAATCCGCCAAATCAATACTTCAACAATTAAATACAAACGAAGGCTTGTATGATGTCGGATTATTGAAAAACGGCAAATGGACGAATAAAGACACATTGTAATAAAAATCAAACCCGCAATTTGCGGGTTTTTTATTGGACAATTAAATTATTTTATTTCAATATATCATTTATGAAACAATTAACAGATACAGACATTGCAAATATGGTTGGGGATAATTTTTATGCCGATGAAAACAGCATAAAAAAACAGGTACGCAGCGAATTAAAGCTGTCCAGACTGGCACAATCGCCCACGCCGGACATCCCAAAACGCATACGTATAGATTTTCATAATAAAACCGTGGAAGAATCATGGGAATTATTGTGCAATGCCGTCCACAGTGGCGCACGTGACATAACCGTTATAACCGGTGCCAGCGGAGTATTAAAGCCCGAATTTCAAAAATGGATAAAACAATCCGTAATTTCAGATTTAATAATAGATTGCAAACAATTAAATAATGGCAGTTTTGATATAAAAATTAAAAAACAAATTACATAAAATTTGACGGGTCAACATGTTCACCGTTTTGCAATAATTCATAATGCAAATGCGGACCCGTTGACATACCGGTATTACCTGTTTTTGCGACTGCGCACCCTGCGCGCACAGATTGTCCGACAGAATACATAGAATTATCATTCAAATGACAATATTTAGACACCATTCCGCCGGCATGTTGGATTTGCAAACCTTTTCCGCATCCATTATCCGTCCACACACTTTTAATTGTGCCATTGGCGGGCGTATACACGGTCGTATTCATAGCCGTTGCTAAATCCATACCTTTGTGTTCTTTCCACACCTTTTGAACGGGATGGAATCGCGGCCCAAACGGCGCAGAAATTCGAACATTGCCGATAACGGGACTGTTTACAATTGCGGCTTGTCCCGGGATAACGGACATATTATAATCTACACACCCATAATCACCAACCGGCTGTGTAATTTTTATTCTGTTTGCTGTATTCATTGCGACACTTGTCGCCTTTTGCGACCGCGCAACAGATTCTGCCAAAGTAATTCCAGAATATGTGCAATTTTTAACACATTTACCATCTTCTGTATATTCAATCCATAAATCATATCCGTCTTTTGCAGCCTCTATTCGTTCTGAAAATGACGCATCATCAATAGTTTCTGGAAAATATCCGGCGGTCAAATAAGACGCATTTGCGGGCAAACCAAACACGCACAACAAAGATATTGTTAAAAATAAATTCCCACATTTCATAAATATATTATATCAGAAATGGCGATAAAATAAAAACCCAAAAATATTTTTTATTTTTTCTTGCAAACAGATAAATAATAGTATAGAATATTATTCGTTGCGCCCATAGCTTAACTGGATAAAGCATCTGACTACGGATCAGAAGACTGCGGGTTCGAATCCTTCTGGGCGCGCCATTATTATGAAGAAAATCCCATTTTTTGGGATTTTTTTTATAACCATATTACACACCCAGCAGATGAAGAACCCGTGCGGGTTCGTGCCGAAAGTTATTATACAAAAGCAAAGCGAATTGTATAATTTACGCAGGCGAAAGG
>CAYJKO010000013.1:0-8872 GCA_964371145.1 uncultured Muribaculaceae bacterium | reverse complement strand
ATTACACACCCAACAGATGAAGAACCCGTACGATTGACCGAATCGATTACAACAAGCATAATAATTTCTAAAATATTTGCAAAAAAAAGAAATTTTAATCTCGTTTATGCCTTTTTATTGTATATACAAATATTCACGATGATACCAAAACATAAAACATCATTATTTTTATTAAAAAAAACATACAATATATGACACAGTCCTGATTATTGGGATTTTTTACGCATAAAATTCACCATACGTTTTAATTTGTAAAAATATACAGAAAAAGCCCTGATTTTCGTTGTATATACACGTTATTATCCCTTTGAAGATTCCGCATTTTTTCTTGCAAAAACAGGCTTTTTTTTCTATTATCAGTATTGAAGAAGGAATTTAATAAAAAGAAATGCTGAAAAAATTACGGTTTTTAGCGGTTTTTGCTTTATTGGCAGGCACACTCACATTGTGGGTGTCTCCTGCGTATTCTGCACCGGGGCCTGAATTGGCGATTACTTTTACAACCGGCGCAACCACATGGAATGATTATGGGGCATTTTCCCAGGTTTTTGAATTGTTTGATAGAACGACCGGCACAGTCTTGCCATATAACACATCCACAACAACATGGTCGGGAATTAATTCAAACACCAGATATCGTTTCAAAGATGCGACATTGGGATGGTCAACTTATGTTCCCGCAAACGTTATTGGTTCCGGACTATTCTTTTATTCTCCTGTAAAAACAATCACATTGCCAGACAGCTGGGGCAATATGACAGAAGCAGTCGGAATGTTCGGAAATGCAACATCTTTGGAATCCGTTGTTTTGCCGTCAAATTGGGGTAATATCACAGACGTATCGCAAATGTTTTACGGGGCCAGGTCTTTACAAACCATTGATTTACCGAATGATTGGGGTAATATTACAAATACAAGTGCGATGCTTTATGGTACGACATCTCTGACAGAAATAGATTTGCCAACATCATGGGACAACATTACAAATACATCAGGGATGTTCTGGTCCGCAATATCATTGGAATCTATTGACATACCGTCTTCTTGGGGAAATATAACAGATACGTCCAATATGTTCCGAGCAACAAAAGCGTTGCAATCTATAACTTTACCAACATCATGGGGTTCGGTTACAAATGCATCATATATGTTTTATGGCTCCAGCTCTATGACATCTATTACCCTGCCCGCATCTTGGGGAAATATTACAGATACAAACCATATGTTTGCAATTACGTCAGCTTTGTCCACCATAAATTATTATGGCTATACATATAATCAATCTGAACCATACAATAAAAACGCCCTGCCACCATCTTGGGGAAATTTGGTTAATGGTTTTTCTATGTTTGGCTCAACAGCCATAGATTCCATTGTATTGCCTGATACGTGGCCAACCGGTGATTTTGATTTTAGATTTTTATTTGCTGGTACCGCAAATTTAAAACATATAACAATGCCAAAAATTAATCCCGCCGACACAACCGACCTTGGCAACGCTTTTGGGGGTACGGGATTCAGATTAAATGTACAAGGAATAGACGTTCCACCAAAATCTATTAAATCTTTTGCAAATCATTTGTTCCCAAAATCTGCATGGAATGACCATATTTCTGTGCCGGTAAAATTTTGTCCAGACATTACAACTGGTTGGGACAATGGTTCATACTATGAATCCGCAACAGATTCTGCAATTTGTCGCCAAACTCTTGAATTTAATTCAAACAGCGCCCAAACAATTTTAAATTTAATTCCAGATACATTTGATCATTGCGTTTCTGGAACATTGGTATATCAAACAAGCGCATCTGCCGACCCGAACTCTGCAAATTGGGGTTCAATTACCGTTGAAAATTGTAATTTCACAGGTTATGACATCACATTCCAAGGCACATGGTCGCCAACCACAAAATTCAGTAATGTTTTTGAATTATATGACCCTGCAACAGGTAATGCTTTATCTTCTGCAACGTCCAGCACAACAAAATACCGTTTTAAAGATGGTATGAACAAATGGAATGGCGTAACGGACGCTTCTTCTATGTTTGCGGGCGCAGCCAATTTAAAATCTGTTACATTGCCCGATTTTGGAACGGCAACAACAACATACAGAATGTTTTATTTTACGCCAGCTTTGACATCTGTAACAATGGCGGGAACATGGGGCAATGTTACAAATGTATCAGAAATGTTTGCTGGGGCACGTTCTGTTACAAGCGTTGATTTGCCGGACACATGGGGTTCTGTACAAATCGCAGGCAGCATGTTTTACGACGCGGAAAATTTGACATCTATTGAATTGCCTGCATCTTGGGCATCTATCAATTCCGTAGAAAACATGTTCAACGGCGCAAGCAGATTGTCTCGGATATCATACGTCGGTGCGCCAAATCCAAATATAAATTCTCTGCCTCCTGTCTGGGGTAACAATATGACATATACAGATGCAATGTTTTTCGAAACTGCATCTTTGACGTCAATTGATTTGCCAGACACATGGGGGAACATTTCAGAAATTTTGGACATGTTTGCGTTTTCAGGTTTGACATCTATAACATTGCCAGAACATTGGGGCAACATCACAGACATTGGCGGTTTATATGGTTCTTTTGCCCATTCTACAGATTTGGCATTTATAACTTTACCATTGCAATGGTCAGCAAATATGACAAAAACAAACGCTTTCCAAAACACAGGTTTCCTATCAAAAGCAAATGGTCCATTGGTTGATTTGGACGGGGACGGATTATCAGAAGCGGTTCAGTCACCAGAAGTCACTGTTTTTCCACAACAAGTATGGGATGAAGATATTGGATTGGACGATTTAACATCACAATGTCCGGATGCAACCACAGGATGGGCACGCAATACAATTGATGGTGCGTGCGAACAAACGTTGAATGTTAATTTGGCGAATTACAACTATATCCCAAATGAATATAAATACTGCATGGCCGGCACAATCAAGCAAACATCTACAACTGGCGAAACATGGGATGTAACAGACGCATCAAATTGTACTTTTGATGAATATGTAATATCTTTTGCAGGTTCTTGGACACCGACGGCTAAATTTAATACCGTGTTTGAATTGTATAATACAAGCAGCGACACCGCATTATCATCCGCATCCAGCTCCACAAACAGATATCGTTTTAAATATGGTTTACGCAAATGGAACGGCACAACAGACGCCAGCCAAATGTTCATTAATGCATCAAATTTACGTTCTATTACTTTGGCGCCATGGGACACAACTGTCACAAACGCCAGCCGAATGTTCGAAAACACAGGATTAACATCTGCGATTATTCCGGATTTATGGTCAAACATTAATAATACACAAAGAATGTTTTACAGTTCGAACAATTTGATACACATAACATTGCCAGAAGACACCGGTTCAAATTGGAGCAAAATTTCAACCGCAAACCGCAGTTTAATGTTTGACGCAACCGGATTTTTATATCGCGCACCGGGTGTTTCTGTGGCAGGACGTCCAAATTCTGTTGCGTCTCCCGCCAATTATATATTCCCAGATGAATCATGGGGACCAGATTTACCATTACCATGTCCTGCGGCGTCAACAGGATGGACACGCAACACATCAAACGGCGCGTGTGAACAAACATTAAACGCAACGTCCGCAAATTATAATTATATCCCAAATGGTTATCAATACTGTATGGGGGGAACAATCAAACAAACAACCACAAACGGCACCACTTGGGATCAGACAGATGCATCAAATTGTACATGGATTAAATACGACATATCTTTCGATGGCCCATGGACTCCGACCACAGTTTTTAATAATTATTTTGAATTAGTCGACAATAACAATGTTAAAACAACAATGGCCGGCACCAGCACAGATCATTATCGTTTTAAATATGGACATCGCGGATGGAACAATGGGGTCAATGCTTCGAACATGTTTTTGGGAGCTACAAATTTGTCAGCCATCACATTGCCTGCAAATTGGGGCACCATAGGGAATGTATCGGGCTTTTTCTCGGGAACAACAAACTTGTATGATGTAAATTATTATGGAAATGTGGATTATACTTATAATTATTTACCTCCTACATGGGGAAGCATTTATAATGCATCATCTATGTTCCAAACTTCCGGCATCGAACAATTATTTTTACCAACTGATTGGAGCAACATGCAAAATGTATCCCAAATGTTTTTCGGCGCACAAAATTTGCAGAACGTTTCAATCCCATCCGCAGGACCAACGGCTGGAAAATTGCCTGAATATTGGAATGGTATATCCAGCGTTCAACGTATGTTTGCAGACACGCCTTCGTTACGAGCAGTTGATTTGCCATTTGAATGGAATTATCTTATAACCGATCTTACAGAAATGTTTGCATTGTCTGGCGTCCGTGAAATTGATTTGCCATACGAATGGAGATATGTCACAAATGCGGGCGGTATGTTTTGGTATGCACGTAATTTGAATTTTATTGGGTTGCCTATTGCATTTCAAAATGATTATGGTCAAAACATAAACACAATATCCACAAACACCATAATATCCTCAGGATACGCAGGTGGATCGGCAGAAATGTTTGAATTAACAGGTTTTCGTTGTACCGATTTCGGAAACCAAGTATGGTCAAATGCATACGAATCACCGGCCGCGGGCGTTTTCCCGGAACAAATTTTGGCCAGCGGTCATATGCCAGAATACACAATACGTCAAAATTTAGGATTTTTGAGCTTATCCACGAATTGTACGGCTGCATTATGTCCAACGAATACATCGGGTTGGACCAATACGTCATCAAATGGATATTGCGGACAAATATTGGCAATTAATACAACAAACGCGTCACTCGTACCGTCTCAATATAAATATTGTTCATCAGGTACAGTCGTCCAAGAATCGTCAAACGGAACGACATGGGATTCTACTTTTGTTCAAAATTGTAATTATGAATCTTTGGAAATTGATTTTACAGCAGGCACGACCACTTGGACACCGTATTCTTCATCTGCCTTCGCGAATATTTTCGAATTGTATGACACAACAACAAAAAGCCCATTGACATACAATTCTTCAACACGTACATATTTTGGGATAGACGAAAATACAAAATATCGTTTTAAAAATGGTTTAACAAAATGGGGAACCGCATCTAATGCCAACAATATGTTCCGCGCCTCTTCTACATTAACAAAAATTGAAATGCCCGCCACATGGGGCAGCAGCATGACTCAAATATCTTACATTTTTGCGGGCACATCGAACCTGTCTGAAATAACATTACCAACGTCTTGGAACAACATCAGCGTGGTACAAGCTGCATTTGCAGACGGTGCGGCTATTTCAGACATTGATACATATGCATCAACATCATCTTCGCGTGAGCCCAACCATTTGCCAAGCAGCTGGGAAAAAATTTGGAATGCTTCTTGGATGTTTTCAGGCGCGAACAAACTGCAAACCGCGGTCTTGCCAAGTTCTTGGGCCAATACTGTATCAACTTCTTTTAACCCAAGTGGATTTTTGAATGGAACCACATCTTTAACATCTGTAACATTGCCAGATTCGTGGAATGACACATCTGATTTGGGAAGCTTTTTGCGTGGTACCACATCTTTGAAATCAGTCACGCTGCCAGCCGCCTGGGCATCTACGAACACTAATTTGGGTTATATGTTCTATGGTTCTGGCATCGAACGTTTGGTATTGCCAGATTCTTGGGCCAGCGTCAGAACAACAACATCTATGTTCCAAAATGCGACCGACTTTAAACATATTACATTGCCGAAAGATACCGGTTCAAATTGGACTTCGGTAACCAGCAAAACAAACATGTTCACAAACACAGGATTTTTATACCGTGGTCCAGGGGTGGATGTTCCACCGAACTCTGTTGCGTCCCCTGCTGACTATGTATTCCCAGATGAATCATGGGGGCCGGATTTACCGTTACCGTGTCCTGCGACATCAACAGGATGGGTTGCCACGCCACATGACGGAATATGCGAACAAACATTGACCGTTAATTTGGCAAATTATAATTATATCCCGGCCGGCTATCAATATTGTATGGGAGGTACGATTACGCAAACATCCAGCGATTCTGCGAATTGGGACACAACAGATGCATCAAATTGTACATTTACAGAATACGACATTACATTTAATGGCGATTGGATACCAAGTCCGGATTTTGACAGCATATTTGAATTTTACAATCAAACAACAGATGTGGCAGTTTCGTCCGCTACATCCGCGACAACTAAATATCGTTTTAAATATGGGTTAAAAGGATGGAACGGATCTACGAATGCCGCAAAAAATATGTTCAGTTCCGCGACTACATTAACATCCATTACATTGCCAGCATCTTGGGGCACAATCACAGATGCGGATAACATGTTCCGTGGCGCGACATCTTTGACATCGATTAAATTGCCTAATAATTGGGGCAACGTCACAAACATCTTCAGCTTTTTATCAGAAACCAATTTATCTTCTTTTGGCACATACGCATCCGCAAGCGCGACGCAGTCTGCGAACAACCTTCCTTCTACTTGGGGTAACATTCAAAATGCCAAAGGCTTATTTCAAGATGCATTATCATTAACATCTGTCGTATTGCCAGCATCTTGGGGGAATTCTTTAACAGATGTTTCTGCAATGTTTGCTAATGCTACTGCTTTGACCAGTCTGTCTTATGTCGGTAACACTGGGGGTAATTCTTTGCCGACATCTTGGGGCGTGGTTTCTATTGCGGAATCATTATTGGCCGGAACATCGTCTTTGACAAACATAACCATTCCAACCACATGGGGATCTGTTACACGCGCAGGCGCTTTGTTCGGACATTCTTGGTTGGCGCCATCTGGCATCACATCCGTGACATTGCCCGCGACATGGGGTAATGTTACAAACATAGAAATGATGTTTTCAAATACACCTGATTTGACATCTATTACATATCATGGCAATCCAAATCCATCGGCTAATGCTCTGCCGACATCTTGGGGAAATAATATAGTTGCATTAACAAATATGTTTTCGAACACAGGTTTGCAAAAAATCGTTTTGCCAGACGGATGGGATAATGTTACAAACACAGGATATATGTTTTATGATGCAGCAAACTTGAATTATATAACTGTTCCGAAACAAGCACATTGGGGCGACATAACATATAAAACAAATATGTTTGAAAACACAGGTTTTGTATACAAAGCCATTGGTGACAATGTTGGCACAAAATCAATCCGTTCAAAATTGACCGAAGATTATCCAATAGAAGCATGGGATTTAGGAATTGGATTGGATGATTTATTGTCACGTTGTCCGTCAACCACAACAGGTTGGACAGCCAGTGTAATCCCAGGATCTTGTGAACAAACATTGGAAATTATTTCTGAAAACTCCGCTTATATACCAAGCGAATACACTCATTGTGAATCTGGATTATTGACCCAAACATCAACAGATGGAATAAATTGGGTATATTCTAATGTTAATTGTAATTATGAATCATTGGAAATTGATTTTACAGCCGGCACAACCAGTTGGACAACATACAACGCAACATTTGGAAACACATTTGAATTGTATAATTCGTCTACGGGGGTCGCGTTACCTAAATCAGGAAACACATATTCTGGCATTGATGGCGACACAAAATATCGTTTTAAAAATGGGTTTACCAAATGGGGGACCGTATCATATTTTACAGACGCCTTTCGAAATTCATCAACATTAACAAAAGTTGAATTACCAAATGAATGGGGTGATAATATTTTGCAAGTTGCCAATTTATTTAACACTACGCCAAACCTGAAAGAAGTAACATTGCCAACGTCATGGAATAATATTACACATACAAATTCTATGTTCTATGCAACAGGTTTGGAATACATTAATACGTATTCATCTTTGACCGCGCCACGCGCGCCCAACCATTTTCCAAATATTTGGGGAAGCTGTCATAACATTTCATGGATGTTTGCAGCATCGACACAATTGAAAACTGTAACTTTCCCGAATTCTTGGGCCAGTACAAGAATAATTCATCCGGGCGGTATGTTCAGTGGATGTACAGCCTTGACATCTTTATCTATACCAGATTCTTGGGAAAATACGGGACCAAATTTGGACAGCATATTCCGTAATACCCCGTCTTTGAAAAATGTTATATGGCCAAGCACATGGGCGGACGCCAATACCAATGTGTCAAATATGTTCAATGGCGCGGGTGTTGAAAAAATTATATTGCCAGATTCTTGGGGCAACATCACGAATGCGTCCGGAATGTTCCAAAATGCGGCAACATTGAAACACGTTACAATTCCAAAAAAAGAACATTGGACCCGTGTTACAAATACAACGGCTATGTTCACAGGTACAGATTTTGATTATAAATTCACCGGAATAGACGTCCCTCAACAATCTATTGCATCCCCCGCGGATCACATATTCCCAATCGAAGGATACGACACAGACATCGGTTTAGATTTGCCGGATTTATGCCCGACTACAACGGACGGATGGACCGACAATTCAACGATTGAAGGATGTCAACAAACGTTACAAATCAATATAACAAATTATGCATCAGTACCAAATGAATACAGATACTGTAAAACAGGTACAATTACACAATCTGCACCGGCGGGTTCGCAATCTTGGGGTGCGTCAACCGTTACGGGATGTACATATGACGAACACAATATTTCATTTAATGGCAATTGGACACCAACCAGCACATTTAATAATGTATTTGAATTCTTTAATTCAACAACGGATGCGTCTGTCGCAAATGCAACTTCTGCCACCACAAAATATCGTTTCAAAGACGGATTAAAAGAATGGAATGGAATAACATCCGCC
>CAYJKO010000012.1:21600-24759 GCA_964371145.1 uncultured Muribaculaceae bacterium | reverse complement strand
CTGAAATCCAGATTTATGGTATTGTTGTTAAATTGTTTCGTAGCAATGATTGCGGTGGTTGGTTTATATGTTTTAACTGTGTTTTTGCAAATGCCATCTTTGGATTCTGTTTTAAATGAAACGCGTCTGCCGACTATTACTTTTGTTGATCGTGCGGGTAATGAAATCCGCAGTTCAAATAAAATTATGGGTGCGCCCGTAACCGTTCACGAATTGCCGCCATATGTTTGGCAATCTATTGTTGCAATCGAAGATAAAAGATATTTCCATCATGGCGCTATTGATGTGCGAGGGCTTATGCGTGCGACCATATCCAATTTAATGGCGGGACGTATTGCCGCCGGTGGGTCGTCTATTACCCAACAAACGGCTAAAAATATATTTTTATCGCGCGATAAAAAAATGTCGCGAAAAATCCAAGAATTAATATTGTCATATTGGTTAGAAGACAGGTTTGATAAAAATCAAATTTTGGATTTATATATGAACCGTGTTGAATTGGTTGGCGGATTACGTGGAATAGACGCCGCGTCCCGTATATTGTTCGGTGTGGATGCAAATAATATGAGTCTGGCAAATGCGGTGCAAATCGCGGCTATGTTAAAAGCGCCAACGGCGTACAGCCCATTATTGTATCCCGAAAAAAATATAGACCGCGCACAAATAATTTTAAAAGAAATGGTGCGACAAAATTATATCACGCTGCAACAGGCGCGCAATGCGAATAAACAATTGGCGGCCGCACGACCTTTGACGGACACCAATATTTACAGATATTGGACGGATTTCGTAACGGACGAGATTAAATCAACAATTGGCGAAATATCCGACGATATTATCGTGCATACAACATTGGATAAAGATATGCAAAGCCGCGCTGCTAAATCTGTGGCGGACAAAACCGGTGAATATCAGGGCGCATATGTTGCAATGGAACGTGATGGGGCTTTGCGAGTTTTTGTTGGTGGGGCAAATTATCAATCCAGCCAATTTAACCGAGTTCTGGCACCGCGTCAACCCGGCAGCACGTTTAAAACAATTGTTTATCTGGTTGCATTGGAAAATGGATTGACACCAGACAGCATAGTATTGGACGCACCGATTACCATCGGTAATTACAGCCCGGACAATTATAATTCACGATTTTATGGGGAAATAACATTGGCGACGGCTTTTGCAAAAAGCGTGAATTCTGTGCCGCTGCGTTTGACCCAAGAATATGGAATCGATTCAGTCTTAAATATGACTGCGCGTTTGGGCGGTGGCGATAATCTGCGACGCGAATTTTCAACCGTTTTGGGCGCGTCTGAAATGAATTTGTTAAATATGACCGCTATGCATAATGTGATTTGGAATGATGGGTATTCTGCGCGACCATACGCGATTGAAAGAATCGAAACATTGTCTGGCGACGTTTTATTCGAAAGAAATCCATCCGACCCATTGTTGATATTAAGTTATGACACCGTCACCGCTATGCAAGATATTTTGGCGGACGTGGTAAAGACGGGGACAGGGCGACGTGCAAATTCTGAAAATGTTATTGGCGGGAAAACCGGTACCAGTAATGAAAACCGAGACGCTTGGTTTATCGGCGCAACCCCGTATTTAACCGTGGGTGTTTGGGTCGGTCGTGATAATTTTACGCCTATGGATAAAAAAATCACAGGTGGTACAATCCCAGCCGAAATTTTTAAGGCGTCAATCCCATAAAAAATTATTTTTTTAAAACCAAAATTATGATATAATGCGGTTATGAATATAAAAAAAATAGCAATTATTACAACTGTTTCGGCCTTAATCGCGGGGGATGCTTTTGCGAATTGGCAATACAGAAATGGATACCGTGGGGACGCTCGTTATATGGATAACGGTGCACGTATGACTGTCACAATGCGTGGCGGTGCGTCGTTGGGGTCGGCCGGAATTCAAAATGATATCGGCGCTTTGTCTGTTAATTATTGGACAGATGGCGCGGGTGGAATTGTAACCGATGTTGCATATCAATCTTGTGTTGCAAATGGTGGATGTTCTGGGTTTACATATTTGGGGTCTGCAAATATCGGAGACCTGCCTGCGGTTGAAGATTTTTCATCGTTCGGATTTTCGGGTGGTGTTGGTATCGGATTTACTGTGCCGGAATCTCCGCAATGGAGAATAGAGGCCGCATGGGATACGGTTGCAAAGGCAACTTATAATCATTCGCCAATGTTTGAAGGGACGCTAACTACTACGAACGGGGATTCTATTGCCGTCGCCAGCAGCGGGGTTAATTCTTCTATTCAAACAGATGTATTAAGCGTTATGGCATATTATGATTTTTATGATGGCAACGTAAAACAATTTAAAACATTTATCCCATATATCGGTTTTGGTGTGGGATATGCGGATTCTGTAACTGAATTAATGTTGTCTGATTTGTATGGTGATTTATCGGGTTCGACAGATTTGGGTAATTATGGGACTGCGAATTCTTTGGGAATATTAGAATTTGAAAAATCGACTAAAAATACTGCAACCGTTGCGGGTTTGGGTGCGGTTGGTTTCTCATACGGATTGATGGATAATATGTTTGTTGATATGGGATTGCGTGTTATGTATATTCCAAATGCAGACTGGGTTATCGAAGACGATACAGAAACAATAGAACGCAGCTGGTTTTCAGCCCAAGGTTTGATATACACAAACTTTATGATGGGTATCAGATTTGAATTTTAAAAATAAAAACCGCAATTTGCGGTTTTTATTTTGATTTATTTGATTGATATATATCTATATAAAATTTGGTCATTTTTTGAAGATTTGATATATAATTATCAAACATTTTTATGATTTCAGGATTGTTTAATGCCATATCAATTTCAATGTCTGACATTTTTTGCGATTTTGCAAATTGTTTATATTTCTCGATCAATTGTGGTCTGACTTTTTTGTCTGACACCGAATCCATTATTTGTTCGGGTGTACATTTTTGTAATATTTCAATTGGTATTTCCATTTTATGCTCCGTATTTGCCGCGATTGATAGGGCGGTATGAAATGGCTTCTGCCAAATCAGACATTGTTACGTCGTCTGTATTGCGTAAATCTGCAATCGTGCGCGCAACGCGTTTTATTCGATTGTATCCACGCGCCGACAATCCCATTTTTTCTGCCGCG
>CAYJKO010000012.1:0-21500 GCA_964371145.1 uncultured Muribaculaceae bacterium | reverse complement strand
AACGCGTTTTATTCGATTGTATCCACGCGCCGACAATCCCATTTTTTCTGCCGCGTTGTTTAAAAATTCTGTTAATTCATCTGATAATTTTATATGTTGTTCCAAATCCGCGCCGTCCAATCTGGAATTTGGTTTGCCTTGGCGATTTATTTGACGATTGCGTGCCATTACAACACGCGCGCGAATTGTTTCGCTGGATTCGCCAATAACAGTGTCGCGATTCATATCCCATGGGTTGACGGGGTCGACATCAATATGTAAATCTATTCTGTCCAATAATGGACCCGATATTTTGTTTTGATAGCTTTCCGCACATCGTGGTGCGCGCGAACAAGACATATTCGGATTGCCCAAATGTCCGCACGGGCACGGATTCATCGCCGCTATTAATTGAAAATTTGCGGGATATGTTGCATTTCTTTTTGCGCGTGAAATCATAATTTTTCCGGCTTCCATTGGTTGGCGTAATATTTCCAATGTTGTGCGAGAAAATTCTGGTAGTTCGTCCAAGAATAAAACCCCATTATGCGCCAGAGATATTTCACCCGGTTTTGCATCCGCACCGCCACCCGCCAAAGAAACCGCGCTGGCCGTGTGATGAATACTGCGAAATGGGCGTGTCATTACCAAATTTTTAGAATCTAATTGACCGGCGATAGAATATATAATGGATGAATCTAAAACCTCAGGGGGTGTCATATCTGGCAAAATTCCCGCCAGACGAGATGCCAACATAGTCTTGCCCGAACCCGGAGGCCCCACCATCAACATTGCATGATTGCCGGCTGCCGCGATTTCCAATGCTCTTTTTGCCGCCGCCTGACCGCGAACGTCCGACATGTCGCCCGTTTTCGCAACGTCTGGATTCATAGGTTGAATTTCTGGAATTGGTAAAATTTGTGTTTCTTTGAAATGATTTATCAAATCTAAAATATGGCCGGGGGCTAAAATATTTTGATGTCCCGCCCATCTGGCCTCGGCTCCTTGGGACGCGGGGCAAATTATTCCCAAATTATTGTTGTTTGCCCAAACGCTGGCGGGTAACACGCCCGTTGTATTTGTGATTGTCCCGTCCAAACCAACTTCGCCCAAAATTAAATATTCTGATAACTTGTCTTCTGGTAATATATTTAATGCGCATAAAATCCCGCACAATATCGGTAAATCAAAATGAGAACCAGATTTTTCAACGTCTGCGGGTGATAAATTAACTGTCAAACGTTTGGATGGTAATGCCAAATTCAAAGCAGATAACACATTGCGGATTCTTTCTGCTGATTCACGAACAGCGCGATCCGCCAATCCGATTATATTAAATTCAGGCTTTGATAAACCGGCCGCCAATTGTATTTGGACTTCGATTTTTGTCGCATCCATGCCATTAAATATAATAGAATTTAAATTTATCATAATATTCCTGTTTTTTATTCGTTTGTTTTGATTTTATATCTTGCGTAAAATCTTTTCAAGTTATAAAATGCTTTTTATAATAAAAGGATTTAAATATGAAAAAAGATGGTTTTTTCAAAGAATGGGGCAAAGCTTTAATTTATGGTGGATTGATTGCAATTTTATTTCGCAGCATTTTATTCGAACCATTTAATATTCCATCCGGATCTATGATCCCAACATTGGAAGTCGGCGATCATATATTGGTGCAAAAATGGTCTTATGGATATTCCAGATATTCTTTCCCGTTTGGATCTTGGGGGTTGTGGGATGGCAGATTGTTCGGCAACGCACCCGAAATCGGAGACGTCGTTGTATTTCGTAATCATCAAAATGAATCTTTTGATTATGTTAAAAGAATGGTGGCGGTTGGCGGAGATACCGTTCAAATGAAAGCGGGGCGTTTATATATAAACGGACAAATGTTAGAACGTGAAACGGTGGGTGAATATATTGTTGCAGTATTGGACAAAGATACTAAAAACGTCGGATTTGCAAAAGAAAATATCCGTATTATGGGAAATGATATTTGGGTTGACGATATTCAATTAAAAGACGGATATACAATTGAATACAAAGATAATAATTGCGGTCGCGCTTGCGGATTAGATACATATTGTCGTGCGATGTGTGAAGGACAATTTGGTGTATATCGTGCAACTCTTTATATGGAAACTTTGCCAAATGGTGTAAAACATAAAATCATCGAAGTGTCAGACAGTTCCCCTGCGGATAATACCCCACAAATAACAGTGCCAGAAAATCATTATTTTATGTTGGGTGATAATCGTGATAACAGCGCAGACAGCCGTTATATCGGCCCCGTTCCACGTGAATATTTGTTGGGTCGTGTTTGGTCCGTTTGGTATTCTCATAATTATTTTTCCCCTATGTTAATGATTTGGGATTGGGGTAATAAAATGCGTTGGGAAAGATTTGGTCAAAAGGTAGATTAATGAAAGAATTAAATTATAATTTTAAAGATGCGCAATTATTAAAATTGGCATTGACCCAAAGTGGGGCAAATGCGGCGAATAATAATGAAAGATTAGAATTCATAGGCGATCGGGTTCTGGGTTTGGTTGTTGCGGATTTGTTATATTCTATGTTCCCGAATGAATCCGAAGGTGAATTGGCACGCCGTCATGCGGTTTTGGTGTCTGCCGAAACTTTGGCGGTTGTTGCGGATGAATTTGAATTAAATAAAAAATTGCGCCGTGGTCATATGACGGGTGGACGATTACAACATATTTTGGCCGACGCGATGGAAGCAATCATCGGGGCAATATTTTTAGATGGCGGTTTTGTGCCTGCGTATAAATTTGTTGCAGATACATGGAAGCCTCTGGCGGCGAACGATTTGGTCGCGCCGAAAGACGCAAAAACAGGGTTGCAAGAATTTGTACAAAAACAAGACAATGGTGCATTGCCAATTTACGAATTTACAGAACCAACCGGCGCATCCCACAATCCGGTGTTTGGTGTGGTTGTAACCGCAATGGGTATGTCCGCGTCGGCGACGGGGAATTCTAAAAAAGAAGCATCAATTAACGCGGCGACGGCTTTGTTAAAAGTGCTTGCAAAAGAATGATGATTTGTCTAAACTGGATATAACAGATTAAAAAGGATATTTAAATGTTTATGATTTTATTGGTTTTATTGGTAATTGTATCAATATTGATGATTGGTTTGATTTTATTACAAAAATCAGAAGGTTCAGGTTTGTCTGGTTCTTCTGCGGCATCTATGTTCGGTGGTGTTTTAACCGGTGCGTCTGCGGGTAATTTTTTAACAAAAGCAACATCGTTTTTGGCAACATTGTTTTTTGTATTGTGTGCGGCTTTGGCGATTATGTCTTCTAATTCCAATGTTGCAAATCAACAAAGCGAATTACGCCAAGAATTAATTCAAAACGACCCAACCATGGTTATAGAAGAAGAACCGACGGCGACCGTTGAAGATGTGGCTGAAATAGTCGGAGAACCTGTAACGGTTACGGAATAATTTAAATTTATAAAAAAAAACGCCCGATTGGGCGTTTTTTTTATTTTTTCTTAACAGATTTTTTCTTTGTTGCGGCCGGTTTTTTTTGTGCCGGTTTAGAAACTGTTGCGGTTTTAACAACGCGAACAGGTGTGCGTTTGTATTCACCGTACAATAATGTACCTGAAACATAAATAACCAAAGCTGCACCCGCTGTTAATAATCCACCAATAATATCGGCGTCAGATGCGTATAAGAATATAATTATACCCGCAACCAATAAAATTGTATAGCCCAAATTTCTGGACATAGTGTTAAGGATTTTTTCAAATGTGTTCATTGTATCTCTCCATATTTAATACGGATATATTATAACACGTTTTTATTCAAAAACCTATAAGATTATTTGTCCACCGATTATCGCGCTTTTCGGAATAGGGCCAAAAGAAGAATTATGGCTGACATAAATATTACCTTCTACTGTGAAAGAATTACAAAATCTTAATTGTCCAACGTTGCGTACGAATAAATCACCTGTTACATGAATATCGCATGGCATATTATATTTGTACATATTTTGCAAATATAAATCGCCTTGGATTTTTTTGGAACAAATTCTTTTGCTGGCTGGCAATTCTCCGTCGATTGTTACATTACCATCGGATATGCATTTTTTATTTTTTGGTTTTTTAACGACTTCGATTTCAGTGTTATTTAATGGCAAAGTAATGTTTTGTTGAATAATTTGTTCTGCTTGAACATTTTCAAATTTAACAACATTATTAATTGCGCCTGTATTTGTTGCAGGTTGAATTTTGCTTGTCCCCGGTTTAACGGTTTGAATAATCAAAACAATAAACAATGCGATTATGCCGATTAACAAAGTCACATTAAAAATAGTTTGCCAATCCCAACCGCGTAATTCAGATCCGATTTTTTTGAAAAATACAGAACATTTAGAATTTAAATTTTTAAACCAAACTTTAACTTTGTTATCTTTTTTTATCGCAACGGCTTTTGGTTGTTCGATTGGTTTTTCAATAGGTTTTGCGGCTACTTTTGCAGCGGCTTTTTTCAAATTGTTTTGTTTCATTTTTTTTGTCCTTTTGGTTGATACCATATTTGCAATATTAGTATAAAAAAATCTTTTGTCAAGTTTTATTTGATTTTTTTCTTCTTGTTTATATTTGTGTTTTTACGCTATGATATAAATATGCAGGAGAGAGCATTATGAAAAAATTACATTTTATATTATCCGCAATAACTGTGGTTGCGGTATGTTATGGCGCGATTGCGTGCACAGGTATTACATTAGAATCTTTAGATGGGGCGAAAATTGTGGCGCGCACAATTGAAACGGGCTATCCAGAATTAAACAGCGAATATGTGGTTGTGCCACGCGGACATACTGAAAGCTCTTATTTACCGGACGGTACAAAAGACGGTATGATTTATACGTCCAGATATGGATATGTTGCGTTCACGGCGGTCGAACCAGAATTTTTGGTAGACGGTTTGAACGAAGCCGGATTGGCGGCGGCTTTGTTTTATTTTCCCCAATATGGAAAATATCCAGAATATAATCCAATCGACAAATCAAAAACAATCGCAGATTTGCAATTGGTCGGATGGGCGTTGGGTAATTTTTCAAACGTAGAACAGGTAAAAAATGCAATTAAAAATATTCGTCCAACCGGTCTGTATCCAGACAGCGGAACTGTGCATTGGAGATTTACAGATGCGTCGGGGCGTCAAATTGTTCTGGAATATATAGACGGCGAACCTGTGTTTTATGAAAATGAATTGGGTGTTTTAACGAATGCTCCGGATTTCGATTGGCAAATGAAAAATTTGAACAATTATGTAAATTTATTCCCAAAAGCAATAGAATCTCATGATTTGGGATTGTCGGACGTTAAATTATCCGCATTTGGTGCGGGTGCGGGATTGTTGGGTTTGCCGGGTGATTTTACGCCTGCATCCCGTTTTGTTCGTGCAGCGTTCCTGCAAACATCCGCAGCCCCCCAGCCGACCGGATATGACACGGTATTACAATCTTTTCATATATTGAATAATTTTGATATCCCCGTTGAAACAGAATATGGCGCGGATAAAATGCCAGAATGGATGCCGTCCGCGACGCAATGGACGGTGGCAACAGATATTACAAATCGCCGAATTTATTATCATACGATGTATAATCGCGCAATCCGAGAAATTGATTTAGGGGCGATAAATTTTGAAACGGTAAAATATCAAGCCGCACCAATGGACGCACAGAAAACAGAAACAATAATAAAGATAAATATTGCACAATAAAAAAAGCGGGGATAACCCGCTTTTAATTTAAATTGCTTTTTGAGCGCGCAAACCGCCGATGTAATTTCTATACATACGTTCTGCGATTTTAATGTTTTTAAAATTGTCTTTCTTTAAAGAATCAGCGACAATGGCTTCTAATCTTTTTAATAATTTTAAAACATCTTGTATATTTTTTTTGTTTGTGTTTTTGAAAATTAAACCAACAACAGCCTTATTGTCGTGTCGCAGACTGCAATTGATTAATAATTTTAATAAATGCAAGCTTTTCAAAGATTTTTCAGATTTTAACAAAATGCGTTTTTTTGTTGGTGTTTGTGTGAATACTTGTTTTAACAAAGTTTCTATGATAAATGTATTGTATTCTTTTTGATTATGTTTGTATTTATTTGCGTTTTCAGATGTTATTTCTTTGTTGGCAATCATAATATTCAAAGTATTGATAAGATGTGTTGGGTTGGTGTATGTAAACAAATTTGTAATATCTGATTCTGTATATATACCGGTGGCATCGTTGCCCAATATCATATTATGTTTGAAAATATTTTTATTGGAAATCAAATCGTTTAAGAAATTCATGCTTTTAAGCCTTTTGTTATTTTAATTCCAAATAGAATTTTATATATATAAACACATTTTGTCAACCAAAATAAAAACCCCATTCGGGGCTTTATCTTGGTTGGGGCAAGTGGATTGTAATTCCCATAATCACAGATTATGGTTCCCTTTCCCCTTCGGGTCCAACCAATGGTTCTCATACTTTTATTTCAACCAAAATAAAAACCCCATTCGGGGCTTTATCTTGGTTGGGGCAAGTGGATTGTAATTCCCATAATCACAGATTATGGTTCCCTTTCCCCTTCGGGTCCAACCAATGGTTCTCATACTTTTATTTCAACCAAAATAAAAACCCCATTCGGGGCTTTATCTTGGTTGGGGCAAGTGGATTCGAACCAATACCAACGGAGTCAGAGTCCGTTGTTCTACCATTAAACTATGCCCCAAGAACTGATACAAATTATATATATTCAAAAATAAATTGCAATGAAAAAATCGTTATGATTTTAATCAAATTTACATTTCGGGTGGGGTGATATATTATATAAATAATATCGGGGGAATTTATGAGAAAAAAAGAAACTAATCTGGAAATAAATAATAAATTATATGAAACAATTTTACATATATTGCAAAATACGAACAATGTAATATCAGACGGGAAATCTTTGACGGAAATTTTATCCGAAATGAAAAAACGTTTTGATGCGGGCGATTATCCGGACACAAATTCAGTTCTGGATTTATTGGCGCGTTTTTTGGAAAACGATGGTATTCCAAATGAAATCCGAAAAATTATATTATCTGTAAAAGATATGCAAACAAATCCAAAACAAATTAAATAAAAATCCCCAAATGGGGATTTTATTTTTACATCATACCCGGCATGCCGCCCATTGGGGACGGGATGTCCGTTTTTTCTTCTGGTAAATTTATCATAACCGCGCCCGTTGTTAATAATACGCCCGCGGTGGATGCCGCCGCCTGCAGGGCCGTTTTAACAACAATTGCCGGATCAATAATACCCGCATCAATCATATCAACATATTCGCCCGTTTGAGCGTTATATCCAAAATTATAATCTGGGTTTGATATTACTTTATCTAATACGACTTCGCCATTTACGCCCGCGTTTTCTGCAATTTGAGAAATAGGGGCAAACAATGCGCGACGTACAATGTCAATTCCGGTTTTTTGATCAGAATTATCTGTATTTAAATTATCCAAAGCAATCGCCGCGCGCGCCAATGCAACGCCACCGCCCGCAACAATTCCGCCCAAAACCGCCGCGCGAGTTGCCGCCAATGCGTCGTCGACGCGGTCTTTTTTTTCACGTACTTCGATTTCTGTCATACCGCCGACTTTTATAACGGCAACACCGCCAACCAATCTTGCCAAACGTTCTGCCAATTTTTCTTGGTCATATTCGGATTTTGTGTTTGCCAAAGCATTACGGATTTCCAAAACGCGAGCATCTATTTTAGATTTTTCGCCATTGCCATCGATGATGATAGTTTTTTCTTTGGATACAACAGATTTTTTCGCAGAACCCAAAAATTCCATAGAAATATTTTCAAAATTCATTCCCATATCATCAGATATAACGATCGCGCCGGTAATTGCGGCGATGTCCATCAACATAGCTTTGCGTCTGTCTCCGAATCCTGGGGCTTTTGTTGCGCAAACTTTTAATCCTCCACGAATACGGTTTAAAACCAAAGTCGCCAAAGCCTCGGATTCTATATCTTCTGCGATGATTAATAACGGACGACCACTTTGTGCGATTGGTTCTAATATTGGCAATAATGCTTGCAATCCTGAAATTTTCTTTTCAGAAATTAAAATGTACGGATTTTCCAATTCTGCCAACATTTTTTCAGAATTCGTCACGAAATAAGGGGACATAAAACCGGTGTCATATTGCATGCCTTCGGTTATGTCGATTTCGGTGTCCAACCCGCGTGCTTCTTCTACTGTGATAACACCGTCTTTACCAACGCGTTCCATTGCGTTTGCGATTTTTGTTCCAATATCAGAATCAGAATTTGCGGAAATAGTTGCAACTTGTGCGATTTCAGCGGTGCCTGATACAGGGCGCGCGTGTTTTTCTATGTCAGAAATGACAGCGTTCGTTGCCAAATCAATTCCGCGTTTAACGTCCATAGGATTCATGCCAGCTGCGATTACTCGGCGGCCTTCGCGGATTAATTTTTGTGCCAAAACGGTTGCGGTTGTTGTTCCATCACCCGCGGCGTCGCCGGCTTTTTTTGCAACATCAGAAATCATTTTTGCGCCAACATTTTCGGCTGCATCCGCCAAGGATACTTCGCGCGCAACAGATACTCCGTCTTTTGTAGCAACGGGCGCGCCGTATGATTTTTCAATTACAACCGTGCGTCCCTTTGGTCCCATAGTAATTTTAACGGTATCCGCCAATTTGTCTACGCCTGCGATTAATTTGTCCGTGTCGAACATAATTTCTTTTGCCATATTTTACCCCTTTTATTCAATAATTCCCAAAATGTCGTTTTCACGAATTAATATATAATCCGCGCCATTTATTTTAACCTCGCTCAGACTGGATGCCCATTTGCCAAACATTACAACGTCGTTTTCTTTGACAGTTAACGGGATAATTTTTCCATCAACCAAATTGCCGTCGCCGACCGCAATTACGCGACCGCGGGTTGGTTTTTCTTTTGCGTTGTCTGGGATAATAATTCCGCCGGCTGTGATGTTTTCTTCGTCCATACGGGTTAATAATACATAATTATATAATGGTTTAAACATTTGTTTTTCTCCGTCTATTAAATTAATTATGATTGTAATATAGTTTTTTTATGCCTTGATTTCAAGACTTCTTTTATTTAATATGTAAAAAAAAGGATTTAATTATGTATGATAAAAATAATGTATTTTTAAAAATGATAAAAGGCGAAATTCCACGTGAATTAATTGATGAAAACGATTATGCAATGTCTTTTCATGATATAAATCCGTTATTTACAACGCACGTATTGGTAATTCCAAAGGGCGAATATGAAAATATTTTGGATTTTTCAAAAAACGCGTCTGCGGACGAACAGATGGGATTTTGGAAATGTTTCAATGACACAGCCGCAAAATTGGGTATAGATGGAAATTTCAATGTTTTGGCAAATGCGGGTGTGGACGCACCTTTTGTAAAACAAACTGTATTTCATTTTCATTTGCATTTGGTATCGGGTTCAAGATTGGCGAATTTAGAAACAGTTATTTCAGGATAAAAAAATAAAACCGCCGAATGGCGGTTTTATTTTAAGAATTTTTATTTAAAATCATTTGAATTAATTCGTCCGCATCATTTGCAATATTAATATCATATGCGTCCATTTCTCGGATAAATCCCGCATTTTGCATATGTACCAAAGTCTGACCAAAGAATTCCCAAAATTTATCTGTATTCAAAAAGAAAATAGGTTTTTTTGTTTCGCCGATCTGTTGCATAGTCAAAATATCGGTCAATTCATTTAATGTTCCAATCCCACCCGGTAAAATACAAAAACCGTCGGACAATTCATACATTCTTTGTTTACGTTCGTTGATACCGTCGATAACTTCGTTTTGAATATCGTCGCGTACTGGTTCTTGTAAAGCCATAACGTGCGGAGTTGTAATGCCGGTAACATGGCCACCATTTTCAACAGCGCCAGATGCCGCCGCGCCCATCAATCCAACATTACCGCCGCCGAAAACCATATTTATTTTATTGCGAGCCAGCAATTCTCCCAATTTTTTTGCCTGGACAATAAATTCAGGGTTGTTCCCGTCTTCGTGACCGCAATAAACGGCGATAGATTTAATCATATTACTTTCCTTTTTGTTGCTTGATTTTTGCAAATTATAGCATAAAATGCATTTAATATGAATAAAAATTTTGAAAATTTTATGGAAAATTATCGCGGACAAAAAATCGCAGTCGCAGTCAGCGGAGGATTGGATTCCGTATGTTTGCTGTATTGGTTAAAAAAATTAAATTTTGATATAACTGTATTGCATATAAATCATAAATTGCGTGATGTTTCGGATACTGAATCTGATTATGTTAAAAATTTGGCAAAACAATTAAATGTGAATTGCATTTGCTTTGATTGGATGGATGAAAAACCTGTGGCCGGATTGGAATCTGCTGCGCGTGATTTCAGATATAAACAAATGACCGATTATGTGCGTAATAACAATTTGGATTGTTTGGCAATCGCTCATCACGCGGACGATCAAATTGAAACTTTTTTAATGAATCTTTCTCGTGGCAGTGGGGTGTACGGATTGGCCGGAATTCAGGCTGTGACTGTAAAAGATGGTGTTAAAATTATCCGTCCATTGTTAAATGTTTTTCGAACCGAATTATTGGAATATGCGGATAAAAATAATATCAAATATTTTAATGACGAAATGAACGAAGACGAAAAATATACTCGCGTTAAAATTCGAAAAAACAGAAAATGTTTGAACGATGTATTGGGAATTACGGATTCCAGAATTTTATTGGCAATCAATAATTTATCCCGTACGCGTGATGGTTTGGAAAGTTACATCAATAAAAAATTAGAAAATGTCATAAAATCTGATTATTGTCGTATTTCGGAATCTTTTCTATTTGACGAACCGGTGGATATTAGATTAAAGTTATTGGGAACAATTTTGCAACGTTTGGGGACGGGAAAATATCAACCGCGGTTAAAATCATTGGAATTTGCGATAAAATCGTTAAAGTCGGATTGTAAAATAACTTTGGCGGATTGTATTTTGCGCCGATTAAAAAATGAAATTTTGATTGTGCCGGTAGGTCAATCGTGCAGTTTCAGAAAAAGAGCTTATAAAAAACAGGAAGGGAAAAATGAATATTAATAAAATTAAAAATGTGAAAAATAATGTTAAAAATAAATTGGCAAAAAAAGATAATTCATCTATCTTTTTAATTATTTTTGTTATTTTGTTTGGGGGAATATTATTTCGCACTTTTAATGCACCAAAAATAGAAACAGCAACAAACGCGCAAACGGGCGAAATTGTAAAAAATGAATCTGAATTGGTGTTATCTTTTTCTGATGTGTTACGTCGCACAGGCGATATAAAAACTATGGAAATGACGGGTGAATCTGCCACAGGTCTGTTAAAAGATGGCACAGAATATACGACAACAATTCCTGTGGATGCCGAATTGCTGACCAAATTATCGGACGCGGGCATTGCAATCACAATTGATAATTCGAAATCTTGGTACAGCCATTTGGGGTCTGTATTTCCATTTGTTTTATTGCTATTATTGTTTTGGTGGTTTTTCCGTGGATTTAAATCGGGTGGTGGTATTACGAAAAGTCTGACATCACATAATCCAACAAAAATTACAACAGGTCGCGGTAAAACGACTTTTAAAGATGTAGTCGGTATTGAATCTGCAAAATCTGAATTGACCGAAGTTGTAGATTTTTTAAAAAACAAAAACAAATTTACAAAATTGGGTGCACGTATTCCACGTGGAGTATTATTGTCGGGCGAACCGGGAACGGGTAAGACTTTATTGGCGCGCGCAATCGCGGGCGAGGCCGGCGTTCCATTTTTTGCCGCATCCGGCAGTGATTTTTCAGGAATCATCGTGGGGCTGGGCGTTGCCAAAATCAAAGAAATTTTTGAAATGGCAAAAAGAAATGCTCCGTCCATTTTGTTCATAGATGAAATAGATGCAATCGGTCAAAAACGCAGCCAGCATTCATTTAATGATAATGATCGCGAACAAACATTAAATCAATTATTGATTGAAATGGATGGATTTGCGACAGATACAGGCGTAATCGTTATCGGTGCAACCAACCGTCCCGATATTCTGGACAAAGCATTACTGCGTCCGGGTCGTTTTGACAGACAGGTTTATATAGAATTACCTGATTTAACGGGACGTCGTGAAATATTGGATTTATATGCAAAAAAAGTAAAAGTTTCAAAAGACGTAGATATGTTGGATGTTGCCCGCGGCACAACCGGATTTTCAGGCGCGGATTTGGAAAATTTATTGAACGAAGCTGCTTTGCATGCCGTTCGCCAGGGACGTAAAGAGGTGTTAAGTGCAGATTTTGACGAGGCGCGTGATAAATTATTAATGGGGCCGAAAAAATTAAAGAAAATGCGCCCAGAAGACATAAAATTAACCGCATATCACGAAGCCGGTCACGCATTCATCAGCGTTATGTATCGCGATATCACAGATCCAATTCATAAAGCAACAATTGTGCCACGTGGACGCGCGCTGGGTATGGTGCAACATTTGCCGATTGATGACAAAGTATCTTTAACAAAAGAAGAATTACGTGCAAATCTGTCTATGTATCTGGCGGGACGCGCAGCCGAAGAAATTTTCTTTGGATTAAATAAAATCACAACCGGCGCGGAATCCGATATTGCGGGCGCAACCCGTATGACGCGTTATGCAATCACCGTTGCGGGAATGTCCAATAAAATAGGTTTGGTCGCAATTAACCAAGTTATGCCATTCGGGGCTCGCACTGCTTTGGAGAATGCTTCTGAAAAGACGGCTGAAATTGTAGACGCCGAGGTTAAATCTTGGATGGATGCGGCATACGCGGACGCGAAAAAATTAATTAATAAATCAAAAACAACCGTTAAAAAATTGGCCGAAGAATTATTAAAACGTGAAACTTTGACAGGGGATGAAATAACAGAAATTGTTTTGGGTAAATCCGCTGTTAAAAAGAAAAAAACGTCAGCTAAAAAAACAACGGTGAAGAAAAAATAATGTCGATTAAATTTGAAATATTTAATATGCAACCCGTTATGACGAATTCAATTCTGATTTCAGAAGGTAACGATTGCGTAATTATTGACCCATGGGGACAAATTCAAGATTGGTTGGATTTATTAGAATCCAGACAATTAAAATTACGTGGGATTTATTGCACTCATGGTCATGGAGACCATATCGCGGTTGCGCCACAGTTGGCGCAGCATTTCGGCATTGATTGGTTTATGAATTCTGACGACATTCCGGTTTTAATCGGGGCAAATTGGTTGTTGGGGCATTTCGGCTTACCAGATATGCCGGACAATTACAAACAACCAAAAGAATTAAACGCAGGTATCATTGATGTTTTGCCGAATTTATCGGCTGAAATAATAGAATTGCCGGGACATTCTCCGGGTGGGATTGCTATGTATTTTTCCGCACAAAAAATAATTTTAATCGGGGACACAATTTTCCAAGATTGTATTGGACGTTATGATTTGCCGGGGTCTGATTATAACAGTTTGATGGAATCTGTTGCGAAAATTTATAATATGGATTTGCCAGAAGATACAACGGTCGTCCACGGACACGGTGAAAATACCAATATCGGATTTTTAAAAAAACATAATAAATATTTTAAATTGTAAAAATTAAAACGCGGATAATGCCTGATAAATCTGGGGTTTGGGATATAAATTCCCAACCCCGTTTTTCAAATATATCACGGACGGATGTTTCTTGATTTTCTCCGATTTCCAAATATATTTTGCCCGATTTTTTTAAATATTTTTTTGCGTTTTCTGCAATTTGTTCATATGCAAATAAACCGTTATTATCTGCGTATAAAGCCATTTTCGGATCATGCATAGCGCCATCATTTACGCGTTCGTCGCCAATTGCGATATATGGTGGATTGGATACAATAACGTCAAATTTTTCAAATTTGGATAAATCAGAATTAAATTTCGCGCGCATAATTTTTATTTTATCCGATAATTCCAAATTTTTAACATTCCGTTTTGCAACCCGCAATGCGCCGCGCGATATATCAATACCAATACCCGTTGCACCATCTATATTTTTAACGCATGAACAAATAATGCAACCAGAACCCGTTCCCATATCCAAAATTTTTGGGGAAAGGTGCTTGTCTTTTATAACGGCCTCTACCAGAGTTTCTGTGTCGGGGCGGGGGTCTAATGTATATTTGTTAGTATAAAATTCCAAACCATAAAACCACTTTTTGTTAATTATCTTGGCCACCGGTACCCCACGTTTTAATTGGTGGCATATGTATAGTATATTGAATAGTCGCGGTTTTTTAATTTCTGCCAAAACAATGCGTGCAATTCGCACATCGGACGCGTTTTTTAATAAGTTGAATGCTTGATTTATATTCATAATTTCATTATAATTGGGATTATGAGAAAAGTAAAACATATTATGCATTATGCAAAATCATCTAAATCAGGGCGCGTATTGTTGCCTTTGATCGCATTGTCCGTGGTTTTATCCTTTTGTTTAACGGCGTATCGATTGCCACAATCTGAAATGATGTCGTCTGTTTACACGGACGAAGTCATTGTCGCGCCTGGCGAAACATTGTCCAGTATATTGTCTCCGCGTGGGATGTCGGGCGCAGATATCGCAGAAATAGCGGACGTTTTAAAAAAGGACGCAGATGTTCGCAGTATTCGCGCAGAAACAGATAAATTGGTTTTAACATGTGAATCCGAAGGTGCGCCGGTTGAAAAGATTACTTATGTTCCGGGGCCTTGGCGTCAAATAGAATTATGGAAAGAAAACGGCGCATGGGAATGCAAAATATTGGATGTAAAACCAGATGTTCGCGTTATTTATAAATCTGGAAAAATAGAAGAGGGCGATAGTTTTTATTGGGCAGGAACAAAAGCCGGGATTCCAGAAAATATATTAGCAGGCGTATATGATTTATTGGCGTTTGAAATGGATTTCGAACGAGACATCCGCGCAGGTCAAGAATTCTATGTAGTATACGAAGAAAATTATTCAAATGGCGAAAAAATAGACAACGGACGTATTGTCGCAATTTCTTTTGATGCGTTGCGTGGCGACGTTCAAATGTATCGTTTCCGTAAATCAAATGATACGGTTGGATATTACGATGAAAAAGGTAATGGCGCGATTAAATCTTTGAAAAGAACGCCTATTAATAACGCACGTGTCACCAGCAGCTTTAATCCAAATCGTAAACACCCAGTACTGGGGTATACCCGCGCACACAAAGGTGTGGATTTCCGCGCAGGAACAGGAACCCCAATCCCAAGTGCAGGGGCCGGGACCGTTGTCACAAAAGCATATGGCAAAGGATATGGAAATTATGTAAAAATTCGTCATAACGGCAGCTATCAAACTTTATATGCCCATATGTCACGATTTGCAAAAAATATAAAAGTTGGTTCAAAAGTAAAACAAGGTCAAATTATCGGATATGTCGGTTCAACCGGTTATTCAACAGGGCCACATTTGCATTATGAAATTATCAAAAATGGCAGCCACGTTAATCCTATGACTGTTAAATTGCCTGCAATCGATAATTTGAACAAGACGGATAAAGATAAATTTTTAGATATGACGGAATTATTGGACAGTGCAATTGATGCTATGGAAAAAAATCCAAATATGTTTATTCCATTGTAATGATTAATATTAAATAAAAAAAGACCGCGTCAAAATGGCGCGGTCTTTTTTTGTTCA
Source organism: uncultured Muribaculaceae bacterium (assembly GCA_964371145.1). Classification (GTDB taxonomy): domain Bacteria; phylum Pseudomonadota; class Alphaproteobacteria; order Rs-D84; family Rs-D84; genus CAUTNA01. The sequence goes on along the minus strand of CAYJKO010000012.1, from coordinate 5,674 downwards.
AATTTCAAACAAGCCCCTTTGTAGAAATTCGAACAAAACTGATATGTCCATCACGCAGGCAGGTTTCCCCGCCAGCGCAATGGTATTCGTTTAAATGTACAAGCCCCTTTGTAGTATTCAAACGAATACACAGCAATCCATTCATTTTGAAGAAGGAATTTAGATTGCTTTGCATTCGGTCTTTTCAAACGAATATACAGCGACCCACTTTTTTGTGAAGAAGGGTAAAAAGAAATTTGGGTCGCTGTATATTCGTTCTGACAATCGCAATTACATACTGTCGTCATAAACAGAATACGTTGTATTATTGTAATTCATACGCATAAATCCTTTTGTTAAATCGTTATCCATATTGCCGAAATAAACGGTGCCGTTTACATCAACGTTCAAAGATGGGGTTGTTTTTTTGTCAGATCGCAAATACACAGATTGTATTGTGCCATCCGGTTTTTGAGTATGTAATATACGGCCACAATCACCCGCTTCGTCCGCGCCCGCACCATATCCAATTGTTGTTTCATCGTCGCCCGTACATTGGAAACGTCCCATGTCGGTTGTCGGATTAAATACATGACCGCCAGCCGGGCAATAATATCCAACACCACAATCTATACAAACTTTTGTATTTGCGGCAACATATGTTCCGCCCAAACAATATAATGGTAAATTATCCAATCCTATGCCCAATTGCCATGTGTCGTTCGGGAATATGTAATTAGCCGGGGACATTTCTGCGCTTGGCGGAACAGGGATACCGGTCGCACGTGATGTAAATCCTGTGTTTGAAAACATATTGTAAGAACCGTATATTGTTGTAATTGCTGTCCCCGCATTATTTTCCCAAGATGTTGGTAATGTAATGTGTATCAAATTTCTTGAACTATGGAACAATCCGCCAGCATTGGAAACATTACCCCATGTTTGTGGCAATACAACAGCCGTCAAACCAGAACATCCGTAAAACATACGATTAATATTGGTTAATTTTGTCCCCCATGTTGACGGCAAATTAACAGATGTAATCGGTGTTAATGACAACATTAATTGTGTGGTTGTAATATTACCCCAAGATGATGGCAAAGTTATATCCGTTATTGCTGTTCTGTATAACATTTCGGATGTCGTGGTAACTTTATCCCATTGTGGTGGCAATGCATTTGTTCCAGGATTCGGATTTCCATAATATGAAATAGATGCCAATGTTGTTGCGCCAGACGCCAAACGAGATGGGTTTGTTATATTTCCCCAAGATGCCGGAATGGTCAAAGATTGGATGCGGTTTGCGGAATAGAACAATGAATACATTGTAACAACAGAATCCCAAGATTGTGGCATATTTACATTTATAACGTCTGAATCATAGAACATATGGTTCATGACCGTTACATTGCCCCAGGTCGCTGGCAATACAAGTGTGTCAAAATTTCTGTTTTCAGCAAACATAAATGATAAATTCGTAATCGTGTCAAATTCTGGCAAAGTAATAGATTTGATTTGTGTCGTCGAATTAAACATGTTGGATGCGGTTGTTTTTCCGTCCCATTTATTTAATCCGTCGATAAAACGGTATTGAGTATCGCCACCAACATCAATATTTGAATATGTGTTTGTTGATGTGTTAAATGGTAACGCTGTACCTGTTGTTTTATTATACAATTCGAATACGTCTGAAAATTTTACGGACAATGCACTGGTGCCGGTATATATGGTTGTTGGCTGAGTCCAGCTTGTCGTGCCAGATGTAAATTCAATATTTAATTCCGTAAATACACAATTGGATGCTGTGGCTGTGTTCCAATTAATGTAGTCCGTAGATGTTTGTGTCAATCGACCTGATTCACAATGTTTAAATGTGTCCGGTATCAAAGATACAATTCCGTCAGCAGATGTATTATCAAAATCTATATATTGTGAACATGATGTATCTGTGTTTGCAGCCGTCCATCCAGATGTCGTGTCAGGACACAATATCGGCAAATCTAATCCCAAATCATCCGTATATGCCGGCATTGGGAATATGTGATCTGCTGGGGATTCCACAGATTGTGTTGGAATGTCATTACCTGGTGCGCGATAATCGAAATCTGTTCCGCCGAACATTGTGTTCGAACTGTATGTTGTTGTAATAGTCGTTCCGGCATCGTTTGTCCAAACTTTTGGTAATGTTATATGACGTAAACTGCTTGCGCTGTAAAACATCCCGCCTGCGTCGGTAATTTTACCCCATAAATCTGGCAATATCATATGTGTCATAGCGTCATTGTTAAAAAACATATTGCGTGCATTGGTCACATTATTCCAAGATTCTGGTATTTTAATATTGGTCAAATTGTTTGTGTTATAAAAGAAATGTATTGCACTGGTTATTGAATCGCCCCAATTCAATGGTAATGAATTTGTCGATGAATCTGGGTTCCCATAATATGTAAAAGTACTTAAATTTCTTGCGCCTGATGCAAAGGATGTCACGTTTGTTATCCGTTCCCATGTTGCAGGTACCGTAATACTTTGAATCTGTGGGGCATTATAGAAGAATGCCCATACACTTGTAACTTTGTTCCATGTTGTCGGTAAATTTACATTTTGGATGCCGGATGCAAAGAAGAAATGATTCAACGTAGTTATATTATTCCAAGATGTTGGCAAAACAACCGTTGCCAAATTGGAAGCGTTATTAAACAAATATGAAGCAACAGTGACATTACCCCAATCGGATGGCATTGTAATAGATGATACGGTGTCCGCATTATAGAACATATTTGAAATATTTGTCTTTGTATCCCATTTTTTTAAACCATCTTTGAAACGATATTGAGTGTCCCCACCAACGTTTACATCTGAATATGTATTTGTAGACGCGTCGAATGCCAATGCTGTGCCTGTTGATTTATTATACAATTCAAATACATCGGCAAATTTTGTAGAAATCACCGCATTGTTATATCCTGTCACAGGTTGTGCCCAAACGGTTGTGCCAGATGTAAATTCAATATTTAATTCGTCAAATGTACATCCCGTAATGGTTGGTGCGGACCAAGATGCGTCCCCGTCATTTGCGGTTTGTGTTATTGTACCCGTTTTACAATATCTGAATTGCGATGGAATATTTGCATGGTTTGTTAAATTAATATCCAAAGTCTGTTTACATACGTCATTCGTGGATTCGTCCGTCCAACCGGTTGTGTTCGCGGGACACGCAACCGCACATGTTCCCAAAGAATCCAAACCAAGTCCCGTTTTATATGGTGGGTTCGGGAATTCGCCCGCGGCGGCAGAGCTGGCAGATGTGCCATTAATGGTTGCGTCAGAATGACACGTAAATCCGGTGTTCCCGAATATATCCATTTCTATTCCTGCGTCTGGTGGAACCAGCGTTTCTACATTTGCACCAGAATCATTGGTCCAAACGGCGGGTAATGTTATATTGTTTAAAGATGTAGCATCTTGAAACATTCCGTATGCAGATGTAATATCGCCCCAGGTTGCTGGTAATGTTACGTTGTTTAAAGATGACGCACCCCAAAATATTCCCATTGTATTCGTCACATTTCCCCAACTGCTTGGTAATGTTATATTGGCTAAAGATGAAGCGCCGCCAAACATACCGGTTAAATCCGTGATCGAACCCCAATTGCTTGGCAAATTAACCGATGTTAAAGATGAAGTGTCACCAAACATAGCCACAACATTCGTGACAGGTCCCCAAGAATTTGGTAATGTAACAGATGGCAAAGATGACGCGTTATAAAACATATTGGTTACGGTCGTTACCGAACCCCAGGTGCTTGGCAAATTAATGGATGTCAAAGATGTTGCGTCCATAAACATTCCGTGCAGATTTGTGATATTGCCCCAATTGGTCGGCAAATTGACAGACGGTAAAGATGATGCGTTATTAAACATGGTTTGTGCATCTGTAATAGAACCCCAATTGGTCGGCAAATTAATCGATGTCAAAGACGTCGCTCCACTGAACATGCTGTGCACGGTTGTAATACTACCCCAATTGTTTGGTAATGTAACGGTTGGCAAGGATGTTGCGCCGTTGAATAAATCTGATGCATCTGTTACATTGTCCCAATTGGTTGGTAATGTAACAGATGTCAAGGATGAGTTTTGACCAAACAAAAGGCTAATGTTTGTAACCGGTCCCCAAGATGATGGAAGTGTGATGGATTTCAAATCATATGCGTAGTTAAATAAAGCACGAATACTCGTAATTCCATTCCATTCTTTTAACCCGTCTTTGAAACGATATTTTGTGTTTGCATTAATCCCGCTGTAAACATCATTTGTAAGAGGTAAAGGAGTATTTGTCGACGCATCATACAATTCAAAAATATCGTAAAAATTCTGTTCGTTAAGACCTCTGTTAAACGGTTCCCATGTGCTTGTACCAGATGTAAATTCAATATTTAATTCATCAAATGTACACCCCGTAACGGTCGCAGCACCCCAAGATGCGTCACCGTCATTTGCAGTTTGTGTTATTGTACCCGTTTTACAATATCTGAATTCTTCTGGGATATTTGCGTGATTGGTTAAATTAATATCCAAAGTCTGTCTGCATGCTTCATCCGTAGATTCATCTGTCCAGCCGGTTGTATTTGCAGGACATACAGGCCCACATGAAGGTAACGAATCCAAACCAATTCCCATTTTATACGGTGGATTCGGGAATTCCCCCGCAGCAGCAACGGTGGCGGCCGTACCGTTAATGGTTGCATCAGAATAACATGTAAATCCGGTATTGGTAAATATGGATGTTCCTTCGTCTGTGTTGGTGGTAGTAACCGTTGCTCCGGAATTATTGGTCCAAACATTCGGTAATGAAATATTATTTAATGATGTCGCATTCGCAAACATATCGGTTGCGTCGGTCACATCGCCCCAGGTTGATGGTAATATGATTGATGATATATTTGCCACATCATAAAACATACCGGTTACAGTGTCAACATTTCCCCATGATGTCGGCAGGCCGATGCCCGATAATCCAGAAGCGCCAAACATGCCGGATGTATCTGTAACATTAGTCCAAGATGCTGGTATTTTAATTGATTGCAAAGATGTGTTATAGGCAAACATAGCGGTTGTATTTGTGATGTTGCCCCAAGACGTTGGCAATGCATTCGTATTTGTGGATGGATTACCATGGTATGTTATGGATGTTAAGTTTTGGTTCAAGGCAAACATATATGATACATCTGTAATATTGCCCCAATTCGCCGGCAACGTAATAGATGTTAAACCAGAGAAAGCAAAGATAGAACCAAACATTTCTCTTGCATTGTTTACAGAACCCCAGCTGGTTGGGATTTTTATGTTTGTTAATGACGATGTCCCCGCGAACATTCCGCTGGTGTTTTGAACGTTGTCCCAAGATGTTGGTACAGAATTAACAGATGGTGTTGGATTTCCATGGTATGAAATGGATGTCAAAACCGGTGTGTCGGCGAACATATAGCTGGTGTCCGTAATGTTACCCCAATTATTTGGCAATATAACAGATGTTAAATTATCCGGACTGTTAAACATGTCATTTGTACTTTCAACCGTTCCCCAAGATATCGGTAATGTTATGGATGTCAAAGTTGATGAATTCCGGAACATGCCGGTGGCGGATGTTATTCCATTCCATTCTTTTAATCCGTCTTTGAAACGATATTTTGTG
>CAYJKO010000011.1:13322-27103 GCA_964371145.1 uncultured Muribaculaceae bacterium | reverse complement strand
CAGGGAAACAAAATGCTGCCCCACCCCCGATACCTTCGCAAGAATAAGGCAGCGGGGAACCACATGCAGAAAGCGATAGAGCCAATGCTGTTAAATATATATATTTATACATGATCACCCTCTTTTTCTGCAGGATATTCATAATTCGTTACAAAAATGATTATTGCACAAAATATTAACAAGAAAACTTGACCGGTAATAAACTCACCCGGCAAAAATACAGCATGCATGCCCGACATAGACAAATACAAATAGACACTTATATTAACAAATAAAGACATTGCTGCGATTGTTGTAAATATAGAACTTATAATCTTTTTCATTTCAACTCCTTTTTGTTATAAAAAAAGACCACTATTTGAAAGTGGTCGGGAGTTTATCAGTTAGAAATACATAACCCCGTTGCCTTTGGTCGAAACCTGTTATATAGCAACAGCATCCCGACCATAGAAAAAGTCGGGCATTATATAGTTCGGTATTTCCGGGTGATAAAACCCATTCACACTAACAAATGCTATTTGCATTATAAATCTTATGAAACAAACATTCAAGTCATTTGTAAAATCACTATTTAATTGAATTTTTTTGACATCTGTATTGTCCATTTTTTTTAAAATTTTCTCTTAAAAAGTCCCCGAATTCTGCGAAAAACGAACCATTAATTTTAAAACACCCCAGAAACCCGGGAAAAATTTTATTTATAAAAATTAAATTTGTTGAAAAAAATTTCGACTTCTGGTATTTTAAAAATGCATGAGTTGAAAAAAAATAGGCCAGATACAATAACTTATTAGCAAAAAAATGAAGGAAGCATTATAATGTTAAGCATAGAAAATATAGATATAAATAAATTAAAAAATTATGAAAAAAATGCTAAGAAGCATCCGGAAAAACAGATCCAGCAAATTGCAGAATCTATATCAAAGTTTGGGTTTAACAACCCAATCTTAATAGATGAAAACAATGAAATAATAGCAGGCCATGGAAGATTCCAGGCTGCAAAAATTATGCAATTAGAATCTGCCCCTGTCATTCGCCTGTCCCATTTAAGCGATGCGAAGAAAAAAGCTTATAGGTTGGCTGATAACAAGATATCAGAAAACGGTGGCTGGGATACAGATATATTAAAAATAGAGTTAGATGAACTTCTAAAAATAGAAGACGATTTTGACATAACATGCACAGGTTTTTCAGACATTGAAATAGATGTTTTATCAAACCCACCCGAAGAAGCGTCAGAATCATTAAACAAAATACCTTTTATTCCTGAAAATGAAATCGTTTCTAAATCGGGTGACATATGGCAATTGGGCGTACATAGAATAATATGCGGGGACAGTCTGATTAAAAAAACATTTTCAGATTTGATGCAAGACGATATAGCAGATATGGTTATCCAGGACCCACCATACAATGTGAAGATTGAAGGCCATGTATGTAATTCTGGAAATATTAAACATAATGAATTCGCCTTTGCATCCGGGGAAATGAAAACTGATGAATTTACTCAATTTTTAAAAACCAACTTCAAACTTTGCAAACAGTTTTCTAAACCAGGTTCCTTGCATTATAACTTTATGGATTGGCGACATATTACAGAAATATCAAATGCGGGCAACAGTGCCTTTGACTCTTTCATAAATATGTGTGTTTGGACCAAATCAAATGGTGGTATGGGCAGTCTGTATCGCAGCCAGCACGAACTTTGTTTCATATTCAAAAACGGTAAAGAAAGCCATACAAATAATGTAGAATTGGGTAAAAACGGGCGATACAGAACAAATGTTTGGAATTATCCTGGGGCTAATGCATTTGGAAATAATAAGAAAAACTTAAAACTTCACCCGACTGTGAAGCCTGTTGAAATGATAAGAGATGCAATTTTAGATGTATCAAAACGCAATGATATTATATTAGACACTTTTCTTGGATCTGGTTCCGCTCTTATTGCGGCAGAAAAAAGCAACCGAAAATGCAGAGGCATAGAATTCGAGCCTTTATATATAGATACTGCAATCAGGCGCTTTGAAAGTCTTTTCAAAATTGATGCAATACATTTACAATCTGGCAAAACATATAAACAATTAATATCCGAAAAAATGAGATTTTAAAATGACAAGCAATAAATTGGGTTATGGGAACCCGCCAAAAGACTACCAATTCAAACCTGGAAAATCCGGCAATCCAAAAGGCCGTCCAAAGGAAAGTAAAAATACGGCAACTATATTAAATAATGCCCTGTCCCGAAAAATAAAAATTGTTATCAATGGAACAGAAATAAAAGTCACAAAAAAAGAAGCTTTGTTGGAATCTCTTGTAAACAAAGCCTTGAAAGGAGATACGAAAGCCACCGGCTTAATATTGGCCAATTTGGAAAAGATTGAAGAAAAAGAATTATTAAAAGCAGAGCAAATAGAATCTATAAGTCGTGACGATAAATTAATATTGGAACGTTTTTTAGAAAAAAACAAAGACTTTAAAGGTGATAAAAATGATTGATAAAGACGAAATTTTAACATCCCTATTAAGCCTTGATTTCTCATCTTTTGTTGCTAAAGTTTTTCACGAAATTTCGTCAAATGATAAATTCCTGGCTAATTGGCACATAGACCTTATTTGTTCAGAACTTATGAAAATTGAAAAAGGCGAATATAATAAAATTATAGTAAACATCCCGCCCCGCAATTTAAAATCTATTATTTGTTCCGTTGCTCTTCCCGCTTTTCTTCTGGGCCATAATCCAAAATGCAGGATTATTTGCGTAAGTTATTCTGACGATCTATCTTCCAAATTTGCAAATGATTGTAAAATCGTTATGGAATCAAAATGGTATAAAAAATTATTCCCTGGAACCAGATTAAGCCCCAGCAGAAGAGCAGTTAATGATTTTGAGACAACCAAAAACGGGGGAAGATTTTCAACAACCGTAAACGGAACATTAACGGGGCGTGGAGCAGACTGGATTATTATAGATGATCCCCAAAGCCCAAACCAGACATTATCAGACACACAAATAAACAAATTAAACAATTGGTATGGTTCAACACTTTGTTCGCGATTAAACAATAAAAATACTGGCAAGATATTGCTTATAATGCAAAGATTGCATCAAAATGATTTAACCGGATTTTTATTATCAAATCCAAACAATGGCTTTAAACATATTTGCCTACCCTTAATTGCTACAGAAGACGAAAACTGGACAATTGAAAGATATGACGGGAAAACATACACGCATATCAGAAAAGAAGGTGAATTACTACACCCGGAAAGAGAAGACGAAAAAAGTGCAAGCGAATTACGTTATGCTCTTGGGGAATATGCTTTTGCAGGTCAATATCAACAATCACCAACCCCATCAGGTGGCGGTCTTGTAAAAAAAGAATGGTTTCAATACTATAACGATCCTATCAAAGCTTCAAAAGAAATTTTCATTTCTTGGGACACCGCATCAAAAACCGGGGTCTCTAATGCTTATTCCGCAGCGGTGGTTTTAAGAAGAGACAGATCAACAAAAAAAATATATGTTCTGGAATGTTACCGCGGGCGCTTGGAATTTCCGGACTTGCTTGATAAAGTCAAAGAATTAAATGACAAATATTATGCTATTTACAAAACACGACCCGAAAATTTGATAGAAGATGCATCGTCTGGAACTTCTGTTCTGCAGTCTTTAATTGGCTCCAGGGCAATTAATTGCACCGCAATAAAACCAAATGGCAATAAAATAGATAGATTTAATATTATAACCGCCCCTATCAGAAATGGAACATTGTTATTTCCAGCCGAGGCGGGGCATTGGTGGAAAGAACTGACCGACGAACTTCTAAGCTTTCCTAATTGCACATTCAAAGACCAATGTGATGCATTATCACAAGGTGTCAGTTATATTTTATCTAACCCGCCTGTCGGATATTTTTGATATTCTTATTAACTTGACTTGTGCCGGCAACAGAGCGTAAATATCCACAACCAAAAGGATTTTTATGCAAACGCCGACTTCATTTTATAAATTAAAATTGCTTGATTTTGATGATAAATCAAAACTTTGGGCCAAATACTCAATTGAACCATATAAACAACAAATCAAAGCACTATGGTATTATATCCAATGTCAAAACCTGGATATTAAATTGGATAAAAAATATAAAACAAAACTTAACAAATATATGAAACACCCAGAAAAATCGATAGAAAAATCACGCAAAAACAAATATCGAATTCACATTGGGACCGAACTTATCAGAATTTACAAAGACACAAAACATATTGTAACCGCAGGTGAAAACAACACATTTTTATATAAAGAAAAAACATATAAAACCTTGACCGAAGTCGCATCACATATTTATGGAAAACATATATCTGGCCCACACTTTTTTGGCCTGGATAAAAAGAATCTGTAACTTGAATAAATCAATTGGTTTTGTATTTTTCTGATAACACATTCGGCATTTGTAAATACTTGGACAAATCAAAAGATTTACGCAAACCGGGTTTGCAATCAGAAGAATAAGAATTTGTTTTCCCTGCTATACTTTTAATAAAACAAATTTCACTTTCGTCTAGCGACTCTTTTAATCTTTTATTAATATATAATTCTTCAGAATATAAAAATAGTATATATGAAATTAATTGTAATTTCTTCTGTAAATTTAATTTATTAAAATCGACAAAAAAATTTTTTAATTTTTTATTTGTTTTCTTTTTAAATAAAAAAATAGAAGTAAACCCATTCAATGGAAATACACAAACATGGAAACTATTTAGCTTATGTTCAAGATTTTCACTACCAGAATCATTAATTATATTTCCTTGAAAGTCACAAATCAGCCCTATCCAACCTTGAAACGCAACAGGCACGACATAATCTAACTTGTGAAAAAAAATCAAATCATAAGTATCTTTATCTATACCCTTGTCTAAATAGCTTTTTGCATAATTAAAACATTTCTCATAGTCCATCAAACATAATTTTCTCATATTTTTATTATACTCTAATTGAGCTAGAATCATCTTTTCGCCAGATGATAATGAATTTCTTAAAATATGAGTATATTTTCTTTTTATTAAACCATCGTACATTTCAAAGTTGATTTTTTCTTTATATATCCATTTTAAATATGTTTTTATTGCTATTTGAGCAAGCATTTTTTGTGTTGGTTTGATATTATAATGAGCCTCTGATTCATATTCTGAAAACACTTCTTTATCACACTTGTTGCAAATTAGAAAAAAAACACCCGCATTTTCAACGCCGTACTTTTCTTTCATTTGTTGACTTTGTATAAACAAATTAGAATCATAAATATGACCATTTGATGCTATATTCTTCAATACAAATCTTGGTAATGAATGCGATTTGCAAAAACTTGAGCAAGTATTTGGACACAGATAACAATTTCCGTTTTTTATGCTCTTTCTTGCTTCTCTTTCCAATTCCGAAAGTAATTTATTATCAGCTATAATATCTCTATTATGATCATCAAACACACTTAAATCATAAATCCCAAATTCATCAAACATAGATATAACCTTATTTTACTTAAAATATAACAAAAAAACTTAATAATTCAATCTCTTTATATAACTTGACTTCTGGCGACACGTAAGCGGTAATGGACTCAGCCAAAGGGGTTAAAATATGCAAAAAATAAATTGTGCGATATATGTTCGAAAATCCACCGAATACGGATTGGAACAAGAATTCAACAGTCTGGACAACCAAGAACTGGCCTGTCGCAGTTATATATCATCACAAACGTTTCAGGGCTGGGAATATTTCAAGACTTATTCAGACGGTGGCATATCGGGTGGTACTATGGCGCGTCCCGGATTACAACAAATGCTGAACGATATAAAGGCGGGACATGTGCAATGCGTTCTGGTTTATAAAATAGATAGGCTTTCTCGCAGCATTTACGATTTCAAACGCATGATGAAAAAAGACTTTGAGCCGCACGATTGCAATCTGGTCAGCATAACGCAAAGCTTTGATACTTCGACCGCTATGGGGAAATTAACATTAAATATGTTGTTGTCTTTTGCCGAATTTGAACGCGAGGTTTCCGCAGAACGCGTTCGGGACAAAGTCCGTGCAACAAAAGCAAAAGGATTATGGGTTGGCGGAATAACCCCGATGGGGTACGATTTTATTGATAAAAAATTACAAATAAATGCGGCCGAGGCCGAGAATGTAAAAGAGATATTTAAAACATATCTGGAATCCAGCAGTATGTCCGAATGTCGCCTGAAATTAATAGAAAAAGGCATACGGGGAAAATTCTGGACAACCAACAAAGGTGTGACCAAGGGCGGTTCTATTATCGCGGTCAGCTCATTAAACAGAATTTTAAGAAATCAGGTTTACATTGGAAAAATAACAAACAAAAAAAGCAATGATTGTTTTGACGGTCAACACAAAGCAATCTTGAGCAAGGAATTATTCAATGCCGTCCAAGATAAATTATCAAAAGGCAATACACATAAAGGGGCGATTTATATCCGTGGTCGCGCAATACTTACCAATAAAATAATCAGCGCAAATGGCGAAGTATTCAAAAATCGTACAGGGAATAAAAACGGAACAATAAAATACAGATATTATAAAACAAAGAATACAACCCTTCCTGCGGGCGATATTGAAAATATAGTTGCAAATGCGATAAAACAATTCTTGGATTCTGATATGAAATCATTATCAGCGGATACGAAATTAGAATTTAAACAGGTTCAATATTCAGACGAATTAATAAAGCCTATGATAGATAAAATAATTTACCAGGAAAAGAAGTTGAGTATATTTATAAATATAGAAAATTTGGAATATTTAATCCCTTTTAAAGAACAAAATTATATAAATAAAAAATCAGAAAATTCGGATTATAATACATACAATAACGAAAAACATATTGTCATAGAAACCCCGTTTTATGTACTGCGGGGCACTTGCATAAACCACAGATGTGGCGGTCGCGAAATATCAATTTTAACCAAATCTGAAAACGCCCAAATTTTAACCCGCGCATTATCATACGCCTGGCGATATAAAAAATTGTATGAATCAGGCGTAAAGATAGAACAAATAATGCAAACCGAATATCGCGCAGAAAGGACAATTTATAAATACCTGAACCTGGCATATCTGTCACCAAGGATAGTCAGTGACATCCTGGACGGTAATGTTCCAGGAAATGTTAACCTGCAACGACTATTCACCATCGCCGAAAAACATAACGATTTCGGAAAGCAAGAAGGCGAGTTTTATGTCTAAACAGCGTCTCTTAATATTCTGTACATTTTTGCGATATTTTTTGCGCCTTCTTCATCATATGGTTTATATGTATTTATCATAGCAATCATAACATCATATAAATTCGTTGGGTTTCCTGACATATTTTATCCTTATGGTTTTATGTTATTAAAGTGGATTTATTCTTATGTTACATCGACAAAGCAAATTTAACAACAGGACAATATCCCTAAAATGGCGGATTGACTTTGGTAATTGGGGGTTAGATAGGTATTGGGTGGTGTTTGGCGTAACGTGCGTATCGGACAGTCAATCTATGAAAAAAGCCCGCAGAATGCGGGCTATATTGCTATCTGGTTGCAAAAACCAGAATACTGGCGGCGCGAAAGAGATAAGAAATCTCGCAAGCAACGCCCTTAATTCCCGCACACAGGCGGATTTCCCGCTTTTTACTCTTAACTTGCCAAACTATTTTTAACCCACACAAACCCGAAACTAACGCGATTTCAAGGGGATTAAGACTTAAAAAAAAGGCCCCAGAAAATTAATTACAAGGGCATTCTTTTTTATAAAAAATCAAGTAAAATCAATCACTTAATACTGGCGGATAGAGAGGGATTCGAACCCCCGGACCCCGCGAAGGGTCAACGGTTTTCAAGACCGCCGCATTCAACCGCTCTGCCATCTATCCTGAACCTTGTGTCGATTTTTTCAAACCAACGAATGCTATTCTATATCTTTTTTTTACGAATTGCAACAAAAAATAACATACCGCAACCAATAAACATTAAACCGGATAATAATTGGCCCATTGTTAAACCCCAACTGGTCAAAAATCCAATATGTGCGTCGGGTGCGCGAAACATTTCACAAACCACACGAAATACCGCATAACCCATACCGGCCACACCCGCCAAAGCGCCCGGATAATTACGTAAATTTGTTTTTTTTGTTAACGCATACATTATGACGAACAATAATAAACCTTCGGTTAATGCTTCGTAAATTGGGCTTGGGTGACGTGGATATAAATCTGTGCCGGCAAAAACCACACCAAATGCAGAATCTGTGGCGCGTCCCATTACTTCCATATTAATAAAGTTTGCAATGCGACCGAAAAATAAACCAATAGGCGCGACAACCGTCATCAAATCCAACATTTTCCAAGATGTCGCCCACCAATTACCACCGGCAACAGGTAAATTTTCTTTGTCACGCATAAGGCGTGCAGAATATATAAACATAGCAAACATAACACCCAATATTCCACCATGGAAAGACATCCCCCCATTCCAAAGTGCCAATATTTCACCCGGGTTTGACATATAATATGAGAAATTGTAAAACAAAACATATCCCAATCTGCCACCCAACAAGACTCCGATAATTACATAAGTCAATATATCGTCAAATTGTTTACGCGTTAATTTTAATCCGCTGTTTTTGTCATTCACCAAATTTTTGAATACAAAATACCCCAAAACAAACCCGATGATATAAGCCAGCGCATACCAACGAACATCAAAACCAAAAATAGAAAATGCAACCGGTGAAATCGGAGTAATAGTTATAGCCATATTTGTTTATCCTCTTTTAATTGTGCTTTTTAAATTTTTAATCATTTCTTTCAGAACTATATAATTTCTAATTTCAGCATCCATTTTTTGCAAATTAATTTCGCAATTTTTTAATTCATTTTTTAAATTTTCAATTTTTTGTTCAGCAGCAGGAATTTTTACATCCAATGATTTTTTATTAAACTTTAAATTTGTTAATTTTTCGTCCAGATATTCTATATCGACAAGTATTTCATCTATAACGATTTGTTGTTTTCCGCGTTTTATTTTTGCGCCGATTGGCATACCATTAATGACATTTAATTCTGAATCCAGACGTTTTTTTAAATTTTCCAATTGCTGCATCACAGTAAAAGGTTCGCGCATTTTATTAAGAACCAAGCTTTCTTTGGCGATTTGCATATTGATTTTTGACATATCTTTTTGCAATTTTTGATAATTTGCTACATCAAATTTATCCACATTAAATTGCTCTAATTTTTTTTGCGCGTCTATAAGATCAGATTGCAACCCGGAAAAAGTATCTAATTTATGTTTTTTAGAAATATCACCCATGCTTTTTTCGACTTCTTTCGATCTTTTTTTATAAACACCTTTTACACGTACCATTTTAAATTACCCCGTATTTTTTTACGCCAATCTTTCCAGACCGAATTTCAAATTGTTTACGATGTCTGCTTGTTTTACATATCTGTTGTATTTTGATAACTCTGCATTTTCTTTTTCGGTCAAAACAACTTTTCTTGCAATCATTCTATTTAACTCATTGTATCTTTTTAAATCAAAAGTCATTTTATCCAAAGCTTCCATTGCTTTTTGCATATCTTGTAACATTACTTGTTTCAAAGCATCTTTGTCTGTTTTTGCAAAAGTATCAGGTTTTGCGCCATTTGTTAAAACTTTTTGTCTGATTGCGCCCTTTTTTGATATCGGCATAATATTTTCCTTTTGTCTTTTTTTAACTTGAAATTACACACATATTATATTATGTTAAATACATAATTACAAGGAGAAAAGAAATGGTAAAAAAATCAACAACACCCAAAAAAGCAAATGAAAACGGCATCAGCTTTTATTTAAAAAAGATTTTCACATACATGACAGGCGCCGTTGCAATTACCGCATTAACCACTTTGTTTATGATTTATGGTGGCGGAATGGGTTTGATTATGACAGAAACCGGATTGTCCGCGTCTTATTACATAGTATTATTTGGTGCGTTGGGATTATCAATTTGGGTTCAAACACGTGCTTTTTCTATGAAACCAAAAACGGCGATGATGTTGTTGGGTCTGTACGCAGTTATGATAGGTTTTGTTTTAACACCATTGGTGTGGATGTCTTTGGCCATTAACCCTGCATCCATTTTACAAGCATTTTTAATCGCTGCATTAATGTTTGGATGTATGGCGATGTTCGGATACAAAACCGTTAAAGATTTGTCATTCTTGGGCGTATTTTTATTCATTGGTATGATTGGTTTAATTATAACCGGTGTTATTTCTATGATTTGGCCGTTGGGACATACAATGTCTACAATCGTATGTTTAATCGGGGTTTTGGTATTTGCGTTATTTACCGCATATGATATGCAAAAATTAAAACGAGCATACGAAGTATTGGGCGATGATATGCAAAAAGACCAATTGGCTGTATTGGGTGCATTACATTTATACATTTCATTTATTGCAATGTTCCAATATATTTTAAGCTTGTTGAACAACAGATAATTAAATAAAAACAAAGGAAAAGAAAATGACTTATAAAATAGAACCAAGCAAATGTATTTCATGCCACACATGTATGTCTGTATGTCCGGTTGGCGCAATCGGTATGGCGCAAGACGGCAAATGCACAATTGATTCCGCAAAATGTATGTCTTGTGGAACATGCGTTGGGGTTTGCCCGGTTGGCGCAATCGCACATGATTAATTTCAAAAGACAGGCTTCGCTTGTCTTTTTTTTATACAAAAAACAAAGGAAATAACAATGACACAAAATATATATAAATCAGTTGATAAATATTGCGAATGCGAAAGATTGGAAAAAGCAATTGCGCATTTAAAATCAAAACCTGCATCAGATGACACTCATCGTAAATTAAAAGAATTAAAAGCCAAGCTGGAAGAAGCCAAAAGATTATATTTCGTACATACATTTAACAGTTCCAACCTGTACCCAGGCAAACAGAAATAACATATGTATTTATGGATTCAAAACATAACCCAACATATAAAACATATAAATTCCAGAATTGAATTATTAGAAATGCAACCGTCAACCGAATATTCAGAAATGGAAATATGGCTTTTGATGCGCGAAAAAGAAATATTGTCAAGCGCGCAATATGATTTGATGGAATTACAAAAAAAAATCTTGTTATCAAAAAAACAACGGGTTTAATCCCGTTGTTTTTTCTTGACACTTTAAACATTTGACTTATTATGCTTGATATGAAAAACAAACTATTACAAAAGCACATAAAAAGGAACATATTTTATGACTGAAAAAAATTTCAAAAATGCTTTAATGAAAATTATCGAAGCCTTTTCAGATGAAGAAATTATGCAGAACGCTTTGCAACAAATCGATGACGAAAAAATAAAATTCAAGCGTGATATGGAAGATCTTGCAAAGAGTCTGGCGATTGAAAAAAAACAATCAAAGATAGATATGGCGAAAATGTTTAACAACGTCAAACGTTACAAAAATAAATAAAAAACGGGTTTGTCCCGTTTTTTTATATTGATTTTTTACAGATTTTCTTTTAAATTTAAATAGTTATAAAATAAAAAGGAATATATATTATGCCAGCAAAAAATATGAACGACATTATCGCATTGTGTAAAAGACGTGGATTTATTTTCAGCGGGTCTGAAATCTATGGTGGTATGGGCGGAACATATGATTACGGCCCATATGGCGTTGAATTGATGAAAAACATTCGTGACGCGTGGTGGAATTCTATGGTTTATCAACGCGACGATATCGAAGGTTTGGACGCGTCTTTAATAACCAACCGTTTGCTGTGGAAATATTCAGGTCACGAAGGTGGATTTTCAGACCCATTGGTAGAATGCAAAAAATGTGGCACAAAAATGCGCCAAGATAAAATGATAGACCAAACAAAATGCGATAATTGCAAAAGTTCAGATTTGGCAGAGCCACAAAATTATCAATTGATGATGGGATTATCCGTTGGTGCGACCGCAAATGGCGAAATAAATGCATATTTGCGTCCCGAAACTGCGACAACTACATATACCAATTTCAAAAATGTTTTGGATGCAAAATCTCATAAATTACCATTTGGTATCGTTCAAATTGGAAAGGCTTTTCGTAATGAAATTTCCCCGCGTGGATTTGTTTTCCGTATGCGAGAATTTGAACAAGCCGAATTACAATTTTTTGTAAATCCGGCGGACGACGAAAAATATTTTGATATGTGGCGCCAAAATCGTATGGATTGGTGGGTAAATGATTTGGGCATCCCGTCCGACAAATTACGTTTTGCCCCGCATGATAAATTGGCTCATTACGCCAAGGCTGCAATAGACATTGAATATGAATTCCCAGACGGATTTGACGAAGTCGAAGGAATCCACAATCGCCAAGATTTTGATTTGGGTTCCCATTCAAAAGCACAAGGCGAATTTAAAATCAATGCGGACGTTATGGAAAACAAAGATTCTACGACTAAATTATCTTATTCAAATCCGCAATCGGGTGAAAATTTTATCCCGTATGTAATTGAAACAGCAATGGGTGTCAACAGATGTATGTTGGCGGTTATGTTGAACGCATATACGGACGAAGATTTGGGCGACGGAAAGTCTCGCGTTGTATTAAAGTTAAAACCGAAATTAGCACCGGTAAAGGCGGCTGTTATGCCATTGGCGCGCAACAATCCTGAATTGGTAGAATTGGCGACAAATATCGCGTCTGATTTAAAAAGATTGGGATTGGGTCGCATAGAATTTGAAAATTCTGGAAATATTGGAAAAAATTACCGTCGTCATGATGAAATCGGAACACCGATTTGCATAACGGTTGATCATGAATCTTTGGATGATAAAATGGTAACTGTGCGAAATCGCGATACTATGACGCAAACCAGAATAAAAATCGATGAGATTAAATCTCATTTATTTGACATTTTAAATTCATAAAAATCGCCCAAATGGGCGATTTTTTGTTTACATATTTTGACGTTGTCAAGTTGGAAAAAAATCCTTTGACATTTGCTTTTTTTATTGGCACGATTCAGAACAGAATGATTTCGCATGGGTATTATTGCCAACAATGGGTGATACCGAAATTATTCAACCAATCTTGCCAATAATGGGGGTTGGTATCATCTGAAACAACAAAGGAGTTTAAAAGATGAAAAAAACAATGAAAGCCGCAATTGCCGCATCCGTTTTGGTTGCACCAGCATTTGCAGCAAACATGGAAAATCCGTTATATATTCCACAAACAGGTGAATTATATTCTAAAACATCTGTTGGTTTGATGATTAAAGAGGCTGACGATTCTCAGGCTCACATTGCCAAAGGTCATAACGGAGCAATTGAATTTCCAATTTATCGCGTGCAAGAAGAAATTGGATACGGAATTACAGATCGTTTGTCCGTAAATGGTACATTCGGTTACACTCATGACGGCGACATCGACCGCAAAGGTATGCACGTTGGCCGCATTGGTTTAAATTACCGTGTAATGCAAGATCCATCCGCATTGGTATGGGACGTATATGCTGACGCTCATTTGGGCGGCGTATCCGCAATGGAAGGCGCATATACACCAACAGGATTTAACTATGACAATTATTCCAACGGTCGTTGGGGTTTCTATGTTGGGTCAAAAGTTGGTAAAACATGGGATAAATTAACAGCTGCATTGTTCGCAGAAGTATTACATACATTCGGCAACGACAACAATGAAATTAATAT
>CAYJKO010000011.1:0-13222 GCA_964371145.1 uncultured Muribaculaceae bacterium | reverse complement strand
ACTGTATCTGGTACACGTACTTTGTCTGACACAATGCAAGTTTCTGTTTATGCAGACTACACATTTGATTCAGCCGAAGCTATGGCTCAGAACGGAACAGATATCAAAGCCGAAATCGGTGCAAGATTTAATGTTTCTTTCTAAGATACAAAATCAAAAAAAAATATAAATAAAAGTTAAATAAAACTTATATTGGACACACTGAAAAAGACCAGGATTTATTTCTGGTCTTTTTCTTTCTTTCATCTTTTTCGGCTTTTTTTTATCCGTAATTTGTGATATAATGAAGTATAAAAAATGGAAAGAATTATGAAAAAGAACAGTTTTTTTACGGCTTTGACGGCGCTTATAATAACGGCTCCAATTGCAGCAACCGCCGCGTACCCCGTATACAATCAATACAACACTCAACAACAAATGATGTACCCATCTGTTGCGGCATCCGCAAATCGCGTAACGGGTTCATTACCAAAAGTTGGAACAAACGCATCAAATGCGGGACGTCAATATTATCAACCGTCCGATTATGACAGATTGTTGGATTCTGGATTATATTTTGGTTTGGGTTTGGCGTATTCTGCATCCGTTATGGGTGAAATATCTGCTGATTATAAAAATGAAAATGCGGCTTTTGTTGCGCCGGGGGCTTTTAATCCGGCAACATATCAAACAGATTCTGTTATTCCATTACAGGTTTCAATTGGCGCGGCGATTAACAATGATGTCCGTCTGGATTTTTCTTATAACAGATATGGCGGTATTGAATACCCATCATCTGTTGAAACATCCGATGGCGCGGGTGGATTCGTCCCGACCGAGGTCACAGGCGGCGCAATTACATCGAACGCAACCATGATTAATTTATATTATTATATTGATTCATACACCGGATTTATGATGGGGGGACTGCGTCCATATATCGGAGCGGGTGTTGGATTATCTTTGAATACTATTGCCGATTACGTTGTATATGACCCAACATTTTATTCCGAAGCCGATCCCGCATACGTTGCAGCCGGAACATTAACCGGAATATCCGACGTTTATGCATATCATAACGGTGGCACATCCGAAGGCATCGCATATATGTTAGAAGGCGGTGTTACAACCGAATTAGAAGGCGGAATTAAATTGGATTTCTTTGTACGTTACAGTGGTTTGGGCGATGTTAAAACATCGGGCAGTATTGTTGTATCTCAAACAGAATGGTTGGCGGACGGCGCAGGCGGTGAATACGTTGCACCTTATGACTCCGTTTTCCATTATACAAATTGGTACGAAAGCGGATCATTGGGCACAGTTGACATCGGTGCCAAAATGAGATTGCAATTCTAATAATATTTAACATTGGATAAAAAATGAATAAATATGCTGTTATATTTTCTTTACCATATATCCTGGGCTTGGTTTTACCGGCAAGCGGCGCTCTGCGTGTCAGCAACGCATCAAAAAATTATAATAATTACGCGGCACCGATAACAACAAGCGGTGCAACCGTCGCAGAAACGACCGCAACACCCGAAGAAATGGTGGCATTACAAAGATGCTCTGAAATTTATCCAAACGGTGAATTTGCGTGGGAAAACGCAGATTTGGGTATTCGCAACCGCAATAAATCTACATGCGTTGCGCGCGTTGAATTACGTATGATAAAGGGTACAACAGACGTTTTATTGGCATCTGGTAATTTATCAGCCGGCGATTCCATTAATTGCAATATATCCGATTTCCCGGAAAGCTCTTATACCATGGATGCGGGCAGCGTCGTGTTCCCTGCGGATGAGGCTCCGACCGAAGAAGACGTTATTAATTTAATGAACGAAGAACAAAAAAAGAACGCAGGTTTAAAAATCGCAGCCGGCACAATTATTGCAGCCATCGGCGGAAATGCGGCCGGAAAATCTGATGTTAACAATGATGCTATTTTCGGCACAAACAAAGAAAAGATAAATTCGACCGTATTGTCCGGATTGGCGGGCGCCGCCATTATGACGGGCAATGTTTATGGTGGAAAAGTTGCGGGCGATGTAATTTTATCGACCGGTGTTAATGCCGCCGCCGGCGCAATTGTCGGCAATATGGCCGCAACCGGAGATTCCGTTTTGCGCATTGAAAAATGTACTTTGCCAGACAATTCAGAAACAAAGTGTTTATGGGGTGTAATCCAAGAATCAAAAATATTGGCCAACACACAAACCGCTTTTTATGACACAAAAGAACATCAGGCAATCGTTTGCGATGGCGCGGAGGCACCTTTTAAAAACTGCAGCCCAACCGCTTTGGTAAAAATGGAAATTTCGGATGGTAAATATATCGACACCATGAAATCCAACGATTATAAAGCCGCATTGGATCAAATCAAATCGACAGACAAATATTCTTTTTCAAATGGCGAAATTAACCCCGATGGGTTTGGTACATTTGTTAAATTAAAATCTGCGGCAATACCAACATCTGCATCCCCTGCTATGATTGCAAATTTCGAAGACAGCGCATTTGGAAAGAAAATGGACGATTGGTCCGAATGGAAAGAAAAAAATAAATCCGCAACAATATACGCTCGTGAATATGATGGGGACGCTGGCGCGTCCATACAAAATGCTTTGGATAATTTTTTCCCATTAACATTGGACGCAGATGATGGGAAAATAATTGATTTATCAAACAAAGCCCGAATTCAAAGCACCGCTATTGGTGGCACAGCCGGTGGCGCATTGGGTGGATTTACCGCATACCAAGGAGCCGTCGACGAAATCGCAGACCGTTTTAATTCCGCAACCCGCGCATATAAAGATTCATTGCAAAAATTTTATTGTGCAACCGGCAAAAGACCGTTGGGTTCATATAATGAAACTATATTAATACCGGCCATGCCGGTGGAATAAAAAAACGCCCGACTGGGCGTTTTTTTATTTTAATTTATATGCCAATACCAAAGGTTGCAATCCGTCCGTATTGTCCAGCCATTGTTTGGGGATTTTCAAACTGTTATGTTGCCCTGCTGACATTTTTGGTAATTCTGTATCGTTTTTTGCATTTATAATTTTATCTAATTTAACCGATAAATTTTCCAAACCGTTTGGACGAATAAATGTAATTTCATCCCCCTGCTTTATTTCATTACGCAATTCCATAATAACATCTGTATCGGTCACATCTGTGATTACACCGGCGGCGCAATGGGCGGACTCTGATTTTGTCGTATCAAAATTATGCGCATCCGCATTTAAAACCCCGTCAAAAAATGCCGTTGTATATCCGCGTGTTTCCAATATATTTAACATATCCATATATTTTTGCGGATTAAATTCACACGGATTTGTCGCATAATCATCCATTGCGGCGCGATATGCGTGTATCACAGAGCCGACATAATATTCTGACCTGTTGCGACCTTCTATTTTCAAAGAATCCGCGCCAGCGTCCAAAACTTTGCCCAATACGGGCATCAAACACAAATCTTTCGAATTCATTATATATGCGCCGCGATCATCTTCTTCCAATCCCATTTCCAGACCGGTTTCTTTTTCGCGCAATACAACATCATATTTCCAACGACACAATTGCGCACAAGCCCCGCGGTTCGCAGGACGCCCCGTTATGAAATTAGACATCAAACAACGTCCAGAATACGACATACACATCGCGCCATGAACAAAAATTTCTAATTTTAAATCTGGGCATTTTTCACGAATAGTTTTAAATCCATCAAATGTAACCTCGCGCGCTAAAACACATAATTCGGCGCCGGCAGATTGCCAAAATTTTGCAGCAGCAGACGAACAAATATTTGCTTGGGTTGAAATATGTATCGGCATATCTGGATAATTTTCACGCACCCACATTAAAACACCCGCATCCGCAATAATCAAAGCGTCTGGTTTTAAATAATCAATTGTTTCACGGACTCGATCCATATTTGTAAAATCTATGTCGTGTGCAAATAAATTAAAAGCCAGATAAACGCGTTTTCCATTTTCGTGCGCGAAATCTATCCCCTCCTTCATCTCTTCCAACGTGATTTTTGCACGTGCTCGCATAGAAAATCCCGGCAAACCCGCATAAATCGCATCCGCCCCATATAAAACGGCCGTTTTAATCGCATCCAAAGTCCCACCCGGTGCCAATAATTCTGGTAATTTTTTCATCAATTTAATCCTTGTAATTTTTCTTTATTTTATCGGACTTTTTAAAAAAATCTATAAAAATATTGACTTTACCACAAAATAATAATATAATAATTTTCTAACAAACCAAAGTTTAATCCGCGGCGGAAAGCCGAAAATCTCATTTTTACAGAAACATATAATGCTTTCCGTTGTGATAAGCAACCAAGGGAAAAGTGTATGAAAAATATATCCGCCGGCGTAGATTTCGGAACAACCAACACGGTCGCCGCAATTACAGACGATAAAAACAACGTCAAAACCGTAATATTGGAAAAAAATCGGGACATCATTCCAACGACTATCTTTTTCAAAGACGCGTCCCCCGATATATTATTCGGAACAAACGCAATTGATTCATATATAAATTCTGAACCTGGCCGTTTTATGCGGTCTTTGAAAAGAATTCTTGGGACAAGCTCTATGAAAACAGGCACATTAATAAATGGAAAAATGGTGTCTTTTGCCCAAATAATAGAAACTTTTCTTCGCAACATAAAATCCGAAATCGATACATCCGCCGACCAAAACGTTGAAAATCTGGTTATGGGGCGCCCCGTTAAATTCCGAGACAATGATGACGCGGGCGATGAGAG
The DNA here is from genome assembly GCA_964371145.1 of uncultured Muribaculaceae bacterium. Lineage (GTDB taxonomy): Bacteria > Pseudomonadota > Alphaproteobacteria > Rs-D84 > Rs-D84 > CAUTNA01. The sequence goes on along the minus strand of CAYJKO010000011.1, from coordinate 8,460 downwards.
GGCTGAAAACGAATTATTGGAAATTTCAAAGAAAGCCGGATTTAAAAACATTCATTTCCAATTTGAACCGATTGCAGCGGCTTTTTCTCATGAAAGGAATTTAATGACAGAAAAAAATGCTTTTGTCATAGACATCGGCGGCGGTACCAGCGATTTCAGCATTATAAAAATCGGTGGCAAAAATAAAGATAAAACAGACCGTACAGATGACATTCTTGCAAATACCGGTGTTCGTATTGGTGGAAATGATTTCGATAAACAATTATCATTAAAAACATTTATGCCGCAATTGGGAATGGGAACATTATGTCATCCTATTGGAAAGCCTGATATTGTTTTACCGGTCCCCAGCGCGCATTATTTCGAATTATCCGAATGGTCAAATATAAACAATTTATATAACAGAAAAACAATAGACCAAATAACAAAACATTTAAAAAATTCTTTATCTCCCGAAACATACGGTCGATTATCCGAAGTCATTTCGCAAGAATTCGGGCATCATGTTTTATCTATTGTGGAAAATACAAAAATCAAATTAACGGAATCACACACAACAAACATAATATTAGACTTCTTGTCCAATCCGACCAATTTTTATGCAACGCGTTTGGATTTTGAAAAATCTATTGCAAAAGACGTACAAACAATCGAAGAATCAATCAAAGAATGCTTGAATCAATCCGGCATGCAAACAAAAGATATAGATTTAATAATTTTAACAGGTGGCTCGACCGAAATCCCATACGTCCGCGAACATTTATGCAAATATTTCCCGTGCGCTGAAATATCTGATGGCAATAAATTTTCCAGCGTGGGCCTTGGGTTGGGATATGACGCATTAAGAATATTTAAATAAAAACAAAATTTTAAAAAAAGTTCTTGAAAAACAAAAATAAAGTTGTTATATTACATATCGCTTGGCCGGTTTAGCTCAGTTGGTAGAGCATCTGATTTGTAATCAGAGGGTCGTTGGTTCGAGTCCGACAACCGGCACCAGATTAAAAGCCGCAGAATCTTAACGATTTCTGCGGTTTTTCTTTTTGATTTTTCGGGGAACAAAACACCCCGAAAATATCCTTTTGCTACCTATTTGCTACCCGCGACACAAATCCCCACCCCCATCCATTAAGGAGCGTTAATCCCGCCCTTGATTTTTTATCCGGATAACTTTATAATAAAAACAAAGTGAAGAGGTATTAAATGAACAAAGACTATTATAATTATATTGTGGGGATACTCGGGATAATTGGTTTTTTTACGGTTATCACTTTGGCTTACAACTATATAACTAAACCCGTAGTAAATTCTGAATCAGATTGCAAATTGAATGAAATTATGGTTATTGATTATGAATATTTTACAGCAGATGATACTTTCGGAAGAACATATGAAGGTGAAGAAGAAATAAAATGCTGTGTTCGTAAAAACTCATACCGCGCAATGCAAGAATACTGCGAAAGAGCTGCAGAAGAAAGCGACTATGAAAATCTTAGAATACATTTTGGATTGGATGAAGTCAATGCACAAAAATTTTGTGATAAAATAGATTTTTACGATAAAGAACCTTGCAAAATTTAAAAATAATGAATACAGATAAAAAGATAACCTAAGCACATTGAGATTAAAATAATCTCGTCCCCCGCTAAGGAATGTTAAAGATTTTATTCATTGCAAATACATAAACTTTATAATACACTTTTAAACTATGAAAGATTTATGTTTATTTTTTAAGGGCTTATATTTTTTTGTACATTCTGTATTATTGCTATTTTTTCTGGCTGTTCTTTTCACACTTGCATTTGACATAGACACAGAAACCGCCATGAATATAACTCTTAAAACATATGCCGGCATTTCAATTATATACGCCTGTCTGAATAAAACAAATTGCAGATTAAGCAATTCAAGCAACAAAAGTTTCAATATCTATGCAAAAAACTTTAATTCATTCATACTTCTAACTTCTTTTCTACCTCTTATAATTTTATCAATAATGCAAATAAATACAAAAACTTATTTTTACTCAGATCTTTTTTACGACTTACAACAACTAACACTAAAGGTTCTATCATGACAAAATTTAAAAAATATTCACCACTAATTGCTTTTATAATAATTATCGTTGCTTTTTATACATTTTTTGGATTTCATTACAACACAAACAGACTTTATCCTGAATGGACAAACGCCCAGACAATGCAATCAATCGAATTCGTTTCTAAAGAAGGGGTACGATTTGACCATGGTGCGAAAAATGGCGACGCTTCATCGTTTGGCAATATAAATATTTCTTTTGATAGAAATGGATGCGAAATAACCGAAGCCTATTTGCATATAAATGCACATATCGAAGAAAATGAAAACGGCAAAACAGTTAAAACATCATTAAGAACATCCGAAGATATTTGTTTTGGTATTTACACAAAAAACGTGAAGAAATGTGAACACATCAGCATGCAAGACAATAAAATTGCAACACCAAAAAAAGAAAGAGAATTCGGATATTTTTACGACTTAAAAAACATGAAATTTTTAGAGTATGATGAGATTGGGGCAGACGAAGGTTCTTTCAAAAACGCAAATATATTGAAAAGAATGAACGAATGTAATAACTGTAAAGCCTCTGCATTTATTTCTTCCATAAGAAAAAACCGAGTTCTTAATAAAATGACAATTTATTACAAAACAAAAGACAATTGTGAAATAAAAATAAACAAATAATAAAGCCCCAAACGGGGCTTTATTTTATAATCAATTACTTTAGTAAAGTTTATATACGATTAAGTTGCTCCCAAGTTAAATCAGACGATCTTTTTTCAGCCCAAGGAGTCGCATAATAAATCCAAAGAATGAACAAATCAAATATAAATACAGAACCCTTTTGCAAACCGCCGATGGACGTGATCAAAAAACCTGGATGGCTGTTATGCAGCACATCCATAAATTTGAAGAATATACCGATTTTAAGAGTTTTGAACAAATAAAATTGGATAAAATCAAAGCGTATATAGATAGCATGACCGGCAAAAATTTAAGTCTATCTTTCGTTGACCACAATGTTAAGGCATTGAAAAAGTTTTTTGAATGGTTACCTTCGCAAAAAGGATATAAAAAGATGGATTATAATCTATCCCGATATTTTCAATTAACCAAGAACCAGCGCAATACAGCCCGGGCGATGGAATACAAAGAAAGTTATGAATTATCCGACATTCGGCAAATCATATCAAATATGCCGAGTATAACCATCAGCGACAGACGAAACAAAGCAATGGTGTCATTGCAAGCCCTTTGTGGTCTGCGGATATCGGAATTACGAAGCATCAAAATAAAAAGCCTTATTTTTGATAAACCGTCAAACCGTTATATGATCTATGTTTCGCCAAAGGATATGGAAGATGTGAAATTTGCAAAAACCAGGCAAGCATTCTTTATGCCTTTTGATAAAGAATGGGCGGACAACGTCATAAACTGGAAAGCAGAACTGGTTAAAGCCGGTTGGCAAGACAAAGATCCCCTATTCCCGATTATCCCCAACAGATTCAACGAAACGAACCTTTGGGGCGAATCCCCGCAAAAGATAAAGATAAAAAGCAATACAAGCATATTAAAGGTTTTCAAAGACGCTTTTACAGGATCGGGTCAAAAATACATCCGCCCCCATTCATTCCGTCACACAATAGCGCGCTGGGCGGAAACCAAGACCCCCGAAGTATTCAATGCGGTGCGTCAATCCCTGGGGCATAGTGATATAAAAACAACCTTTGATTCATATGGCGCATTCAGCCCGTCAAAAATCGCCCAAATCCTGAATAAAGAAGAGAATAATCAATGAGAAAAAATTGATTCTTTGGATTTTTGCTGATATAATTCAAAAATAAAAAAGGACACTTACAATGCAAGAACAACAAAATCAAGACACTTTAATAAACGAAAGAGATTCTTTGTTTTTCAAAAATCTTCAACGTGGAATAAGCAAAGGTATTATTTACTTTGATGAAGAAAAACAAAGGGTTACGTATAAATGTGCCGAGAACAAAAGTTATTCTTATAAAGATCCGGAAGAAAAAGTTCGCGCATCGTATTTCGCAGAATTGGTTTTGGATTATCAATATCCGGCCGAACGAATTAAGTTTGAATATGTTGTGCCAAGAAGAACCCCTAATGACTGGGCTGATATAGTTGTTTTTGATAATGACGATTGCAAAGGCAGCCCTTATATAGTTGTGGAATGTAAAAAAGACGGTGTTTCCGATACAGAATTTAACCAAGCGATTGAACAGTTATTTGGTAATTCAAATTCAACCAAGGCAAAACTTGGAATTGTTGTGGCAGGAACGACAAAAAAAGCTTTTGATGTTGCTGGATTTGATGCGGATGAGCGGGAGAAAAACATCATTTCCGACATTCCTGCAAAGTATGGAAAAATACCAGTATATAGATTTATCAAAGCTACAGAAAACGATTTGAAAGAAGTGTCCCGGGACGAATTGATAAGAGCATTAGATAAATGTCATCAAACCATTTGGCAAGGTGGAAAAATTTCGCAGACCGTTGCATTTGACGAAGTTTCAAAACTTCTTTTTTGCAAATTGTGGGAAGAAAAAACAACAAAAAGGGGCGATGCTTATAAATTCCAAATCGGAACTCATGAATCCGCCACAGAAGTAGCCACACGAGTTAAAAACATATATAACGACGCAAAAAAAACAGACCCCCAAGTATTCAGCGAAGATATCAGATTAGACAATAGAATTATATATAATGTTGTTCAACATTTGCAATCTTTGGCTATTGGTAAAATAGATTTGGACACCAAGGGTATTGCTTTTGAAAGATTTATGGAAGATTTTTTCAAAGGAAGAAACGGACAGTATTTTACACCCCGTGATATTATAAAATTTGCGGTCGAAGTTTTGGGTATAACGCACGAAAGCACTGTTCTAGATCCGGCGTGTGGCTCGGGTGGCTTTTTGCTGAATGCAATGGATGCGATTCGAAAAAAAGCAGAAGATGACTATGACCCGTTACAAGCATACAGAATATGGCATGATTTTGCATCAAAACGACTTTATGGGATTGAAATTAACGAACAAATTGCCCGTGTATGTAAAATGAATATGATAATTCATGACGACGGACATACACATGTAATTAGCCACGATGCACTGGATGATTTTGAAAATATGCAAAGAAAGAGTTTAGATTTTAAACCAAATTCGTTTGATTTTATTCTAACCAACCCACCGTTTGGTGCAATGGTAAGGTCGACCGAGCAAACATATCTTGAAAAATATGAACTTGGTCGTGGCAAGAAAAACCAAAAAACCGAAGTTTTATTCATAGAAAGATGTTTTGAATTTTTAAAAAGCGGCACAGGAAAAATGGGAATAATTTTACCGGATGGAATTTTAACAAATTCCAGCATGCAATATGTTCGCGATTATATAATGGAAAAATTTGAAATTTTGGCTGTTATTTCTTTGCCTTCTTTTGCCTTTTCTCATTATGGTGCGGGGGTAAAATCGTCTATTTTAATGTTGCGAAAAAAAGATGCAGATGAAAAACAGATTGATTATCCGATATTTATGGCCGAGGCTGAAAAAATCGGATACGATGCATCCGGAAAAAAAACAGATTCAGATTTCGCAGAAATTGTAAAAGAATATGAAAAATTCAAAAATAATCCAAACGGTTACCAAGGGGTTTAAGATATGGCAGAAGAAAACAAAAAAGAATTTACGGTTGAAGAGTATCAGTATGCCATTCAGCAAATCTTAAAAAAAATTGGTTTTTATTTTATCTCGAACGATAGGGATTTGCCCAGTGTTAATAATTCTTTGGCAAAAATACAGGAACAAATAAAGAAAAATATAGATTTGTTATGGAGTTATGATCATAAAAAAATTTATTTGCATTTAGAAGATATTTTAAAAATATTACAATCCGCTGAAATTGTTTATGAAGAAACTAATAACGAAGGTGATGTCATATGGCAAAGTAAATCTCTAACGGATTCAGAGTTTGATAATATTATAGAACAAACAGGAAGTGTTTTAACGATACTAGCTGAGTTTTCCAAAACAACGAAAAAATCTTCAGATCTTGACAATAAAACTTTCTCGAAGGAAGAATATATTTATGCGATTGACTCCATAGTGAAAGATTTGAAAAATGTTATGTTTTTTGATGATTTAGAACTTGGGTCATATAAAGGAAGATTGGAAATAATTCTAAAAAAAATTAAAAGCCTTTCGTTTGATTACTTGGATGAAAGATTTGTATTAGAACTATATGACAATTTGAACAGTTTAAGAACTGCTTTTGGTTCTGTCTACTCTTTCGGAGAAGATCACGAAAAAGACGAAAGGTTAAATATCCAGATTGAAAATTTAGACTTTTTTATAACAGATATCATGTCAGAGACAAATTCAAAAATAATAAGAGAAAAAGAAGAAGCGATTGAAGAAAAAAAACAGGCAAAAAAAGAAGTAAAAGAAATAATAGAAGAAAAAACAGAAGAAGATTTTTTTGGGCCAATAAAAAAAGAAGGTGACAGATATACAACCAGAGGCTGGTGGCTTATTATTGCTGGATTGGTCATAATTTTGCTGGGCTCTTTTTGTGGCGATATTCTGGGATTGTGTGCTCGTATCAGTTTTGAAGATGTATACAAACACAGATTGTTCATAAAATCTTTAGTTTTTGGTATTTTCTTTGTTTTTCAAGGAACAACCCGTCTAAGTATGGGACATCAGTTAAATGATTTTGTATTACGCGGGCGAAATATTGTAAATAGAGAAAAAGTACTTTCAAAAGACAAATCAGATGAAACAACGATAAAGCATATTTATAGTTTAATTGAAAATCGAATATTTGAAATAAAAAAAGAAAAGTTGTCACACAGGCAAATAATAAAAATTTTAAAAGAATTAAATGAATTAAAAAAGACGACAGGGGAATAATGAATGAGGACATTTAAAATAAATCGTAATGATATCCAAGGTCGTCTTGATGCGTATTTTTATCATCCAGAATTTGTTAGTTTGGAAAAAAGCTTAAATTCTTCAATACACGATATTGAATTCTTCGGCAAATATATTGAGAATATTATAAACGGCGTTGACAATAGAGATTATGTATCTGACGGGATACGTTATTTAAAAGTTGGAAATATTAAATCATATGGGTTAGATTTATCCGGAGTTAATTATATAAAACGCGAAACACTGACGAAGAAAATAAGTTTGAAAAAAAATGACTTGTTGTTAACAAGAAAAGGGACATTTGGAATTGCTTACGCATTGGAAAGAGATGAAGATTTTATAATATCTTCAGAAATTTTTAAAATAACCCTTAAAAATATAAATTCTAAATATATACAATATATTTTAAATTCTTGTATAGGCCAAAATCAATTTAAAAAGGTTTCTATCGGAGCTATTATGGGTAGTCTATCTCAGGACTCTATAAAAACAATAAGGATACCTGTCCCAAACATCAATATTCAACAAGAAATCGTTGATATTATGGATACTGCGTATCAAATAAAAAAAGAAAAGGACGAACAGGCCGAAGAATTATTAAATTCAACGAAAAATTATCTTTTTGATGAATTGGGCATAACAATACCAAAAATAAAGCAAAATAAATACTTTGCTATATCCAGCAATAAAATAAAAGGTCGCAGAATTGATTTTAATTCTTGCGCACCTTTGAAAACTTTGATATCGGATAGTGTAAAAAAATCTGGAATCGCCTTTTTGACATTAAACGATATAATAGATTCAAATGTGGTGTCTGGCGAGTGGGGTACAGAAGAACAAACAAAAAATTCTTCTCTGGTTAAAGTACTAAGAAACACTAACTTTGATAATAAATTTAATCTGTCTTTTGAAAAAATCGCAGAAAGATTTATCGAAAATAAAAAAATACAGAGCAAGTTCTTGAAAGAAAATGATATCTTAATAGAAAAATCGGGGGGCAGCCCCGCGCAACCCGTGGGAAGATGCGCTTTTGCCGATAAAAAAGCAGAAGGTATGATGTATAGTAATTTTTTATCTAAAATTTCTATAAAAAAAGAGAAAGCCATATCGGAATACGTATATTGTTTTTTGAAAACTATATATAGTTTAGGTTATATGAAATATATCCAAAGCCAAACAACCGGTATACATAACTTAATAATGGATGATTTTTTAGATATTGTAATACCGCTTCCGGATAAAGATATTCAAAACAAAATAGCAAACGAGATTAAGCACAGAATAGATACTGCAAAAAAATTAAAAGAAGAAGCTATATCTCAATTAGATAGTGCGAAGCAAAAAGTAGAAGACATATTACTTAATTAAAAAGATTCATTTAAAAAAAATCCCCGGGTGGGGATTTTTATTTATAACTAAACACCGTCTAAATTACTATCTGTGTGTCTTTTTAGTTTTATAATAGTTCTTT
>CAYJKO010000010.1:0-28020 GCA_964371145.1 uncultured Muribaculaceae bacterium | reverse complement strand
AAAAAGCCCCGGTTGGGGCTTTTGTTTTAAATTGTGGGCGGGTGAAATTTGTTGACAATAATTGTAATTCGTGTATGATGGTTGTATTAAAATTAAAAAAGAGATTTTAAATGGAAAATGAAAATAATTACGAAAAAGATATATCAAATGCGATAATTTCCGGAAATTTGACGCTTGTAAGAAATTTAATTGAGTGCGGAAAATATAATGTTAACACCGTATTTAAAAACGGTGATTCTTTATTACTGGTGGCTGTAAAAAATAACAAAACTGATATATCAGAAATGTTAATTGAAATGGGTGCGGATGTACGCGCAAAAACCAAGCATTGCGAACACAGCTTGTCTTTTTTTGCAGCAAAAAATGGCAATCCGGAATTACTTAAAAAATTGATTGATGCGGGTTCGCCGGAGAACGATGTAACATCGTTGGGCATAACTCCTTTGATGGAGGCTTGTCGTATTGGTGAGTGTACGGAATGTGTCAAAATATTGTTAAAGGCTGGTGCATCTGTCAATTGGTCCGATATGTTCGGTTTGACACCTTTAATGCGCGCTGTTAGAGCGGGGCGCAAGGACATGGTTCATTTGTTATTGGATGCGGGTGCGGATCTTTATGCAAAAGAATATACTTCTTATAACTATAACGTTTTTGATATGGCAAAAAATAATCCTGAAATTTTAGCGCTTTTAAAAGACGCCGAAAAACAAAGAGAGGCATTGAAAGTCCAGAAAAAATCGGTTGCGGAAAAAGATGCGCAAATCGCAGCTTTGAAAAAAGCAAATTCTGGAAAAGGTGGGGTTGTTTCATCAAACGGACGCGATACAGTAAATTGGGTAGAAATAGTTGCGGAAAAAGACGCAAAAATCGCAGCTTTGAAAAAACAAATGCGATTGTTCTTGGATTCTAATCTTGTTTTGAAAAATGGTAAAACAAAATAACCATATAAAATAAAAAGCCCCGGTTGGGGCTTTTTTTATACAAAGATTTCTTTTACGAATTTTGCATGTTCTGTTATGAATTTAAAACGAAATTCAGGTTTTTTACCCATCAATTCAGAAACCAAAGTTTTTGTTTTATCAAAATCTTCCATTCCTTCTTCGGTTTTCGGTGGTAATTCAACACGTATTAAACGACGAGTTTTAACAGACATTGTCGTTTCCTTTAATTGTGCCGGCATCATTTCACCCAAACCTTTAAATCGTGATATTTCTACCTTTTTATTTTTATATTTGCCGTTTTTTAATTCTTCCAACGCTTCTTCGGTATCGATATAAATTGATTCTGAACCAGATGTTAATTTATACAACGGTGGGCAAGACAAATATAAATGACCGCCATGTATTAACCCCGGCATATATTGATAGAAAAATGTCATCAACAATGCTGCGATATGGCTGCCGTCTACGTCCGCGTCGGTCATAATAATGATTTTTTCATAACGTAATTTTGTCGCATCCCAATCGCGTGCCGTTCCCGCGCCGATGATGTCCACCAATTCATTTAATTCTTTGTTCGCAGAAAATCTGTCGTCTGAATTAGATACCACGTTTAAAACCTTGCCACGAAGAGGCATAATAGCCTGCAGGGCGCGATCACGAGCTTGCTTTGCTGTTCCGCCCGCCGATTCTCCTTCTACGATGAATAATTCTGTGCCCGCAATCCCGTGTTTCGAACAATCCGCCAATTTAGCCGGCATACGTGCGCGTTTTGTCGGTGTTTTACGTGCCACGTCTTTTGTTTGTTTTGTTTTAATACGAGCATTCGCCAAATTAATTATGAATTCTAATAACGCGTTCGCAGTTTTCGGGTCAGATGCCAAAAACATTTCCCATGGATCTTTGACCGCATTTTCTGTATAACGTGCAACCTCTGGATTCGACAGTTTTTCTTTTGTTTGTCCCAAAAATTGTGGTTTATTATAAAACACAGATACAATCGCGGCGGCTGAATCAAATACGTCGTCTGATATAATTGTTGCGGCCGATTTATTGTTTACTTTTTCACCATATGCTTTTAAACCTTTGGTGATTGAGGCCTTGAACCCGTTTTCATGGGTCCCACCGTCAATCGTTGCAATGGTATTACAATATGAAGCAAAAAATCCATCGTCGGATGCCGCGCCATTTTCGTCTGTTAAAAATGTCAAAGACCATTCCGCACGACCACAATCATTTGGAAATTCTATGACTCCGCTGAAAATTTTAGGCAACAGACGTGGTTTTGATGAAGTACGTTCTTCCAAGAAATCGCCAATACCGTTTGGATAATAAAATGTTGTTTTTTGTTCAACTTTCATATCTTCGGTTAATAATTCTGGATTGCAATCCCATTCTATTTTAATTCCTTTGGACAAAAATGCCTTGGCTCGTGCCATACGGTAAATTTTCACAGGCTTAAACACCGCGCCCGCGCCAAAGATATCATCGTCCAATGTAAAACGAATTGATGTTCCGTGTGATTTTGTGGCGTCACCACGAATCATAGATGATGTTGGCAATCCACGAGAAAATGTTTGTGTCCATTCATATCCATCACGACAAATTTTAACAATCATTTCAGATGACAATGCGTTCACAACGGCAGATCCCACACCATGCAAACCACCGGATGTTTTATATACATTGTTATTAAATTTACCGCCCGAATGCAGAGTTGTTAAGATGACTTCCAACGCGGATTTACCCGGATATTTTGGATGCTCATCAACCGGAATACCACGACCGTCGTCATTTATTTCAATGGTTTTAGCGTCTATTAAACGTACAGATATTCTTTTCGCAAAACCGGCAACGGCTTCGTCAATAGAATTATCCATAATTTCAGTCGGCAAATGATGCCATGCTTTTTCATCCGTTCCGCCGATATACATACCCGGACGAAGACGTACTGGTTCTAATCCTTCCAAAACTTGGATGTCGGATGCACCATAAGATTGTGTGTTTTTTTCTGTCATAATGTCCATATAATAACAACATTATCCGATTTCAATCAAGCAAAATAAGTATATGGGGCTTGATTATTTGAAAAAAATCACTTATATATAATAAAACAAATTTAAACAGGTAGAAAAATGAGTAAAAATCCATATGAAATCTTGGGCGTAAATAAAAATTCGTCTGATGCTGAAATTAAACGCGCTTATCATAAAATGGTTATGAAGCATCACCCGGATAAAAATCAGGGGGATAAAGCCGCAGAAGAAAAATTCAAAGAAATAAACAATGCGTTTGATATTTTAAAAGATCCACAAAAAAAGGCTGCGTACGATCAATTCGGTGATTCTGCGTTTGCGGGCGGTAATGGCGCCAGTTCCGGTTTCGGCGGAAATCCGTTCGGCGGTGGTGGTAATCCGTTTGGTGGCGGCGCAGGTATGGAAGACATATTGCGCGAAGCTATGCGCGGGTTTGGTTTTGGCGGTGGCGGTAATCCATTCGACGGTGGCGGTCATCAAAATGCAGCGCGTCCGGGACGTGATTTATTGGACGAAGTTGTAATAGATTTAAAGGATGCATATTTCGGAAAAACACACACTGTTAAATTTTCATCAAATGTAAAATGTGAAAAATGTAATGGATATGGTACAGATGACGGGAAAGAGGCGCCTGTTTGCGGAGTTTGTCGCGGGGCGGGTACAGTTCACAGACAAAAAGGTTTTTTCACAATAGAAGTTCCGTGTTCCGAATGTGATGGATTGGGACATAAAATAAAGAAAAAATGTTCTGCGTGTGATGCATCGGGTGTTATGCATAAACAAAGAACTTTGGACGTGGAAATTCCACGCGGTGTTGCAGATGGAACGCGTTTACGATTAAATGGTCAGGGCGAGGCCGGTATGTTCGGCGGAAAAACCGGTCATTTTTATCTGGATATCCATATTCGTGCCAATTCAAAATTTGAACGCGTGGGCGATGATTTAATTTTAAAACAAGATGTCGATTTTGTGACTCTTGCGCTGGGTGGGGTAACGGACATTGAAACAATTGATGATAAAAAATTAGAAATCAAAATCCCAAACGGTACTCAAATCGGGGAAAGATTACGCGTAAAAGGCCACGGTATGCCGAAATATGGTCGCGCAAACAGTTTTGGGGATTTGTATGTTGAAATAAATATGCCGGTTCCAACAAAATTAAATGATAAACAAAAGAAAGCCTTAACTGAATTTTCTAAATTAAAGTCCGATAAGAAAGGCTGGTTTTAAAAAAAAATCCCCATTTGGGGATTTTTTTATTTAATTTTTTTTAATAATTTAGCAAATGTTTTTGTGTATTCGCCCGCTGACCATAAACTGGCAACCATAGATAACCAAAGCAGAGCAATTGATAATATCAATAATCCAAATGGCAGATTTTGTAAAAATACGTTATCCATTTCTGGGGTCACAAATAAATTAATAGTTGGTCCCACTAATAAAAACACTGGCAATGCAACCATTTGCAATGTCGTTTTTATTTTTGCCATAGAAAAACGAGGCTTTGATACCGGCATTTCCATTTTTTGAGTCCCCATAAATTCACGCAGACCGCTGATGTATAATTCGCGTGCAACCATCATAGCAATTGGCACCAATACCGTCCATGTCGGCATCATAGGAATAATCATAATCATTGTAATAATAACCAATAATTTATCGCCAATATGATCCATCACCCCACCGATTTTAGTTGTAACGTTATATTTGCGCGCCAACCATCCGTCAAAGAAATCTGTGATTGCTGCAACCGTAAACACGATAAATGGAAGCCAGCTTTCATAAGACAATATTAATAACGGAATCATCGCGAAAGACGCCGCAATTCTGAATGCGCTTAAAAAATTAACGAAAAATTTCATTTTTAATCCTTTTGGTTATATGTGTATTATATATTAATTATCGTGAAAATGCGAATATATTTTTTGTGCGGCAGATTTTCCCAATGTTGGCACCTGTTGCAATGATTTCAAATCAGCGTCCATAATTGCGCGTGGGGATCCGAAATGATTTAATAATGCACGTTTGCGTGCCGCGCCGATACCGTCGATTTCATCCAAAACGGATGCGGTTAATTGTTTTGCGCGAACCGCGCGATGAAATGATATTGCAAATCTGTGTGCTTCGTCCCGAACCATACGCAAAAATAAAAACAGCGATGAATCTTTGTCCATATCATAATCTGTAATACCATCAGGTTTTATGAAATGTTCATCCCCATTACGAACCGCGCCCTTTGTCACGCCCAAAACAGATATATTCGGCGCGGTCGCATTTGCAATATTCCATTGCGCAATGCCGCCGTCCGTTATAATTAAATCTATGTCCGTTTGTTTGGCAATTGCGCGTGCGATAAATTCTTCCATCATTGCAATGTCATTGCCCGCACGTGCCATATCGTTTAATTTAAAATGACGATAATATTTTTTTTCAAAGCCATTGCGCGTAAAGACTATCATTGCGCCAACCGGACTTTTCCCAAATATATGCGAATTATCAAAAACCGCGATTTTATTTATTTGTATTGATAAATATTTTTCTAAATCATTTACAGATTTTTCCCAATTTATATTTTTACCCGATTTTTTAACACCACGTTTCGAAGTCGTTGTCAGGTTTATAATCTTATCTCGCATAATAGCCGCGGATTCAAAATCCATGTTATCTGAAAATTGTTGCATTTTTTTTGTTAAATCTTCGATAATAGGTGCCGAAAATCCGGTCAATATTTTACGAGCCAAAGATACATTTTCATTATAATGTGCTTGTTTTAAAACGCATGGTGCAGAACATCTTTTTATTTGATGTAATAAACAAGGACGCGTGCGGTTTTTCATAAAAGTATCCGTACATGTGCGCAGCCCGCAAACCTTTTGCAAAGTTTTTATCGTTTCATTCAATGCAGATACAGATGGATATGGGCCAAATATATCTTTTTTTTGTGAAATTTTCCCACGGAATTTTAAAAGACGGGGATATTTGTCATTTGTTAACGCCAACATAGGGTACATTTTCCCATCTGTCATCATTATGTTGTATTTTGGTTTTTCGGATTTGATTAGACTTTGTTCCAATATCAAAGCATCTGTTTCTGATTCAGTTATTTCCCATTCTATCTTTGCAACGTGCAGTCTCATTATCTGTTTATGGGTTTCCAGCTTTGTTATATCCATATATTGTTTAAGACGTGCGGAAATATTTTTTGCTTTGCCGACGTACAATAAAGCATCCGTTCCGTCATACATTTTATATATGCCGGGTGCCGATGGCGCATTGTCTATTAAATTGCGAAATTGAATATTCATAATATATATGATAGAATAAAAACATTATAATAGCAAACAGGAGTTTATAATGAAATATGAATCAGGACGTTCCATGATCGAAATGTTGGGCGTATTAACAATTATGGGATTAATCACCGCATCTGCAATAGGCGGGGTATCGTATCTGTTGAATAATCAAAAGCAAAGCGATGTAAAATCAGATGTTGTGCAAATCGTTATGGGTGTACGTGAGATTTTCGCGGGTTACAACGATTTTTCAGCTTTGAATTCAAATATTTTTTCAGCCATCGGGATGTCTGACAATAATCCTTTGGGTGGTAAATATTCTTTGTCTGTTGATTCTGTAAATCCTCAACAATTTGTTTTGACGATAGACGGTTTAAATAAATCTGCATGCGAATATTTTATGACAAATGCTTGGACCGATTCGGTCGGATATATGGCGTCAAATGGAACACAAAGCGGTGCAACCGGTTCTTGTTCTGGTGACGGTAATACAAATATTGTTTATATCGCATTTGGCGCTTAATATTAAAAACATCGGAATATTTATGAATAAAAAAGAACCAATGCAAGTCAGTAAAACAGAAGAGGGTATTAAATTATCCCGATGGTTTACGCGTCATTTTCCCGGAATGCCGATGAGAGAATTTTATAAATCTTGTCGCGGGGGCCAAATCAGAATTAATTCAAGTCGTTGTAAAACAGGAAACGAGATTTTATCCGCGGGTGATTCGATAAGAATACCCCCGTATTTTGAAAAATATATAAATCCAATTGAAAAAAAGAGCGATTCTGGCGATATGTTTTCTTATGCGGATTTAGAAGTTTTGCGCAAAACAATCGTTTATGATGACGATGATATCGTTGTGTTTAATAAACCTGCCGGTTTGGCAGTCCAAGGTGGCACAGGAATCAGAAAGTCTATTGATAAAATGGCTGCTGCGTTATTTCCGTATAACAAAGTGTCTTTGGTACATCGTTTAGACCGCGAAACCAGCGGTATTTTGGTTGTCGCAAAAAGCCAAAAGGCAGCCCAAGAATTATCACGTGATTTTCAAAGCAAATCTGTAAATAAAAATTATATGGCGTTATTATCGGGACATGTTTCTCCGAATTCGGGCGTCATTGACAATATGATGCAAAAAGGTCGTATATTTAATGCCGATGAAAAAGTAGAAGAAGGCAGCCGTGCATATCGCGCTATAACATCATATAAAGTCATATCACAGGTGCCAGGAGTGCTTTCATGGGTTGAATTTTCACCGAAAACAGGTCGTACCCACCAATTAAGAATGCACAGCGCAATGTCCCTGGGGGCACCGATTGTCGGTGATGATTTATACGGTAATCGCGAAAAATTGGATTCTGATTTAGATTTTTTATTGACGACGAAAAATTTGTTTTTGATGGCTTATAAATTAACATTCCGTCATCCTCGTACAAAAAAAAGCATGACAATCCAAGTCGAATTGCCTGATTTTATGAAAAATGCTATAAAATTTTTAGAATTTAAAATGCCATAAAAATTATGAGAAGATACAGACGATACAAATTTTTAAGAATTTTCAGAATTTTCGCAATGCTTTTTGTGGGGCTGTTTGTTGCCGTTACAATCGTATTGTCTCAAATAGATTTAGAAATATTACGTAAAGATTTAATTGTTGTTTTAAATAACGCTACCGGATTGCCGATATCGGTCGATGGCAAAATTTCATGGAAATTTTCATTAAAACCAAAAGTTGAATTGTCAAAAGTTCGAATTAAAAATGCCGAATGGGCACAAGAAGAATACGGTGCATCTGCCGAAAAGGTAGAGGTAACATTGGATTTGTTATCATTGTTGCTGGATAAACCAACGGTTCAAAAATTAAAAATTTATAATGTTGATTTAAATATCGAAGAAAATGAAGCGGGAGAAAAATCTATTGTTTCTGCAAAAAAAGAAAAAGATGTCCCGGAAAATGACAATGCGGAAAACAAAATACGTAAATATCCATTTAATTTAAATATGGGGTTGGGTGAAATAGAAGTAAGTAAAATGAACACAAAAATAGGCGGTTCTAATTATTATTTAAATGCTTTTGCCATAGAACATAAAAAATTAGATGAATCTCAAGAATTTGTTGGTTGGTTCCGTTCCGGCAACAGGATTTATCCTTTTGTTTTGACTTTTTCAGAATTAAATACCGAAAGAAAGGTGTATCCTGTGCGGTTGGCAATTGCGTCCGACGGGGTAAATGCTTTGGTTGCAAATGTGGCGTTGGAACAAACCAGCAAAATGCCAATAGATTTTATAGTCAAAGGGTCTGTCCCGGATTTAGATAGATTGGGGGAAATAGTTGGTGCAGATATCGCAAAATTGCCCGTAATGGATGTTGATATAACAGGGGGGATGAATCATAATAAAATATCTTTTAGAAATTCAAAAATTAACATCAAAAGCACAGAAGTTAAGTTTTCCGGAGATTACGATTGGTCTGGGGATAAAAATATTGCAAATATAAAAATAAATTCAAAAAGATTTGATTTGCCGGAAATTTTCCCAAATGGTTTTTTCGAAGAAGAAACCAAATCAATCCGCCCAAATAGACCTTTGAATGCTTTCAAAAATACGCCTTTGTATGGTGAAATGCTGAATAAATATGATTTGAATTTAACCGCCGATTTCAATAATTTGATATTATATCGTGGTTTAAATGTCGAAAATATAGATGTTGACGTGAATTTAAAAGATTCGAAAATGAATGCTGTGGTTTCGGCGTCTATCGCGGGCGGGACTACAAAAACGGTTGCGAATGTTCATGCTGATGCAGATGGTGCAATATATGCCCAAGCCGCAGGACGCGGAGAAAATATCATAGTTGGTAATTTATTGGATGAATTATATGAATACGATTATATATCGGGATTGCCAACAGCATATGAATTTTATTTCGAAGCAGACGGTCAAAATTTAGAACAATTAATGTCATCTATAACAGGACCGATAGATGTTTATTCTATGTCAGGTGGCTATATAAATTCTAATATGGTTGGGCACATTTATGGGGAAGATTTTATAACGGCACTGCGTCACGATATACAAGACATGTTCACATCAAACGATAAATATGATAATTTTGTGATTAATTGCGCTTCGATTAAATTAAAACTGCGTAATGGTTTTGTCGAAACCAAAAACGGCGTTGCCATAGAAACAAATGCGGTTAATTTCAGATTAGAAGGTATGGCGGATTTAGGGCAAGAATTTGTGGACGTGTCATTTGTTTCTTTACCTGTTCGTGGGTTGAAATTGTCTTTGTCGGGCAACGTTGGCAATATGATTGAAATAAAAGGTAATTTATCTGAACCAGATATTCAAATATCAGGAGAGGCCATAGCAAATAAGGTTATGTCTGCGACCAGTTTGGGTTTGATTTTGGCGCCTTTTACCGGTGGTATTGGATTGGTCGCCGGGGCAGGAGTTGGTTTTTTTGCAGGGGATGTTTTAGAAAGTTGGCTGGGCGATGATAACCCATGTCAGACGGTTAAAGAAAAAGGGGCGCCCGCACAAGACGGTGATCCAGATTGGTTGAATGCACCAATTCCTGTATTAATAGAACCTTTTATGAAATAAAATTACGATTTTACTATTTTACCCTTGCACCGAATCGGCATTTTTTGGTAAACTGTTGCTTATAATGAGAGAGATGTAGAAAAAGAATACATTTAGAAGTTAGGAGCATAAAATGGAATTTTCAGTATTCAGACAAGTACTTATCAGAGCATTGGGACATATGCAATCTATCGTTGAAAAACGTGCAACGTTGCCAATCTTGATGAATGTCAAAATAGAAGCCGCCGACGATTTAATATTGTCCGCGACAAATGTGGATTTGGAATTAATAGAACGCGCAACTGCGGATATTACATTGCCAGGGAAAACAACTGTTCCCGTTCAAATGTTGTATGATATTGTACGTAAATTACCGGATGATGCAGAAATTAACTTTAAACAATCTGGCGAACAATTAATCGTTTCCAGTGGTCGCGCGATTTTCCGTTTGCCTACTTTGCCTGCTGAAAATTTGCCGGCTATGACAACAACGAATTTAACTACAAAATTCCAAATGTCTACTGGTGATTTGGCAAATTTGATTAATAAAACAAAATTCGCAATTCCTGTGGACGAAGTCAGATATCATTTGGGCGGTATTTATTTCCATATTTCTGAAAATGAAAAAAATACAAAAATGTTGACTGCTGTTGCGACTGATGCTCAAAGATTGGCTTTGTGTGAAATCATCGCGCCAAACGGTTCCGAAGAAATGCCGGCTGTTATTTTGCCAAGACGCGTTATTGGTGAATTGTCAAAATTATTGGAAGACGCAGATGTTGATGATGTAACAATTGAATTATCCGATACAAAAGCCAGATTTTCAATCGGTAACGCAACTTTGACCAGCAAATTGGTCGATGCAAAATATCCAAACTATCGCGTCGTTATCCCAAAGGGTAATGATAAAATTGCGATTTTCGATAGAAAACAATTTACTTCATCTGTAGACTTGGTTTCTGTTGCGTCATCAGACAAGGTAAAATCTGTTCAATTGAATTTGTCTATGAATAAATTGGTTGTTTCTGCGTCCAGCCCGGATGCAGGGGATGCAAACCAAGAATTGGATGTTGAATATAATGGCGACAATGCTTTTTCAATCTTGTTTAACGTAAAATTCTTGCTGGATATTACAGGACAAGTCGAAGGTGAAAAATTCCAAATGGAAATGCAAGATACATCATCTCCGACAATTATCAGATCAATCGATAAAAATGCGGATGCGTTATATGTATTAATGCCATTGCGTGTTTAATCAAACGAAAAACAAAAAAATCGCATAAATATGCGATTTTTTTTATGTATTTTAAAAAAAGTTAATTGCAATTTAATAAAACTGTGTTAATATTCGCGCGGTTAGTAAAAAAAGGTTAAAAATGGTTCTAAGTAATATTGCACCGGGACAGGTGCCTCCGAAAAAAATGAATGCCATCATAGAAGTGCCAGAAAATGGTTTTGTTAAATATGAAATTGATAAAGATACAGGTTTATTAAAGGTAGACAGAATTTTGCATACTCCTGTTGCTTATCCTGCAAATTATGGATATTTTCCAAGCACGTTGGGTGATGATGGTGATCCGTTGGATTGTGTCGTTGTATGTAATGCGCCATTGCGTCCGGGTGTTTTAATCGAAGTTCGTCCAATCGGTGTGTTATTGATGGAAGATCAAGCCGGTGGGGATGAAAAGATTATTTGTGTTCCACGTGATAAAATTGATCCGTTTTATACAAATGTTTCTTATATCGAAGAATTACCGTTGATTTTGCGTTCTAAAATTGAATATTTCTTTGCGCATTATAAAGATTTAGAAAAAAATTCTTGGTCAAAAATCACAGGTTGGGGTGATCGCGCCGAAGCCGACAGATTGATTATGGAATCAATTAAAAGATATGAAGAAAATAAAAAATCTTAATTTCTTGCAAAAATTTGGGCAATAGATTAAAATTTAAAAGAATTTAATAAAAAAAAGAGGTTTATCTTATGGCATCTTATTCTGCAAATGATATGCGTGTTGGATGGGCAATTGCTCATAACGGCCGTCGTTACACAGTTACATCAATTACAAAAGTAAAACCAGGAAAAGGTGGTGCATTCGTTCAGGCTGATTTGCGAGACATTGATTCCGGTAACAAGGGTGGCGACAGATGGCGCGCCGAAGATAAAGTCGAAAAATTGATGGTCGAAGATGTTGTGTGTCAATTTTTGTATTCTGATGGTACAGATTCTTATTTTATGAATTTGTCAGATTATGAACAGTTTACAATGGCTGATGATTCTTTGGGTGATATGTTGAAATTTTTGCAACCAGAAATGGAAGTTAAAACAAATTTTGTAGAAGGTATGCCAATTTCAATAACTTTGCCAAAAACTGTTGTCGCAGAAGTTGCTGAAACAGAACCTGCGTTAAAAGGCCAAACTGTGTCCGGCAGCGGCGGGAAACCTGCGATTTTGGATAATGGTGTTCGTGTTCAAGTGCCTGTATTTATAGAACAAGGTGAAAAAATTGTTATAAATACAGAAAGTTTCGAATACGTTGAACGTGCAAAATAAAATTTTTTAATTTTTGAACAAAGTCCCGCTGTAAAAAGCGGTACTTTTTTGGTCTTTTTTCTTGACAATAAAATAGTTTTGTATTAATCTTTCGGTATAGTTTATATATAATAAAAGAGATGTATGTATGAAAAATGACGAAAAAGCTTTGGATTCTTTGAAAAAGGGTGACGTAGCAAATTTTAAGCGTTATGCAGAAGGTTATGTATTAAAAGGTCTTCAATTTAAGGCTGCGTTGAGTTATGTAATGTATGAAAATGATTGGGATACTTTTAAATATATAATGACGCGTCATTATAAAGATGTGCAAGCCATTAGATTTGATCCTATTAAGGTCATTGTAAAATCTGGCAATAACGAAATGTATGATTGGGTTGCAAATTTTTTGAAAGACACAAAAATTGCAAACGTGGACAGAGCTGGGTTTGTGGAATCCGTCGAAGTTTACCAATTTAAATTAGCGGCTCATATTATGTCAAAAAAAGACTTTTCTGCTGGAAATGAAAGTTATAAAGCCGCATTAAGGTCCGCAATTGAAGTAGGGGATTTAAAATTCTTGAAAAAGATAAAAGCCAAAAAATTATCAATTGATGTTTATAGTTATGCTTTGGATTTTGCTAAAAAACATAAAAATGAAAAGATAATGGATTACTTATTCAGGGCTGTCAAACCAAATCAATTCAGTTATGAAGCCATTTTGTGCGGGGCACAATTCGGCAGATTGGATTGGGTTGAATTGAAAATAAAACCAAGAACCCAGGATTATATTATAGAAGAAGCAAAATCAATTGCAGCCAAAAATCAATACAATGAAATATTGGATTATTTGAATAAATACAGACAAAATTTAAAAATAAAATAAAAAGGTGGTTTAATATGTCTATGAAAAATGGTTTTTTTAAAAAGAAAGATGCTATGTTTTATTTGAAAGCAGGCGATTGGTCAGGTTTTTTAAACGAAGTGTATGAAGCGGGTTTAAGCAAACCGGAAGTAACATCTGCATTCTATCATTGTGCCAGAAATAATATGTGGGATAAATTTAAACATATTCATGATAATATGTTCGAAGTAAAAAATAATTCAGATTATTATATACCTGTTCGCGTGATTGCTGAAACGGATAATGTTGAAATGATGAAATGGGTATTTGAAAGATGTAAATTAGATAATCCATATGCGGTTTCTTTGGGGCTGGCTTTGAATGCATATGCTTTTGAAATTGCGGATTATTGCATTGATATGGTCAACCATAAAAAAATGGTTCTGTCGGGTTCTCGTTTGAAAGAATTTGCCGAATGTGCAGTTTTAGGCAATCAGCCGGAATTATTGAAAAAACTTTTGGTTCATAATGTCACTGGAAAAGATAGGGGCGCAATATTGCAACTGGCAAAAAAATCTAAAAACATGAATATATTGGATATAGTTGTTAAATCTGCGACTTGTATGAAATTTAACGAAGAAATTATTTATTTGGGTTCAGAATTGGGTCGTGTCGATTGGTTGAAACCAAGGATTACTATAAGCACGAAAAGCTATGTTGTAAAGAAAGCAAATGAAATTGCTGAAAAAAACAACCAAGCGTCAGTTTTAGAATTTTTGCAAAAATATAAAAGTGATGTATCTGCTGTGGCTTGTGTTAAAAGTGCTGAATACGTCATTAACAGACAAAAAAAATTGGATTCTAAATTTATCAAATCTTTTAATTGTGATGAATTTTTCGAGGCTTTGGAAATAATGAAAAAAAATGGTGTTACCAAAGATGCTGTTGAATATTGTGGTTATATGGCTAATTTAAATGGTGATGAATATAAAATTAAATATATGCGTAAATTAAAAAAAGCAACTAATAATTTTGCAGCAAAAGAATTAAAGTATTATAATTTGATAAAATTAAGAAAAAATCAAAAGGTAATATAAATGAATTTGAACGAATTGTATGCTGCGATAAAATTGGGAGATTTATCAAAGATAAAATCTTTGCATAATGAATATGGAATGAGTCAGCCCATAATTGATTCAGGATTGTTTTATGCGGCGCGTTTGGGTAAATTTAAAATAGTGTCTTTTTTTCTGGGGTTGGGTGTTACAAAATGCGCCAGAAAAAAAGCTTTGTTAAATATGACGTCCTCCACAAATGCCGGTATATTAAAGGCTTTGTTGGAAAAAGATGTGGATGTGTGGGTAAAAGATATTGTTTTAATGAATTCTATGTATTCCACCAGCCCAAGAACAAAAAATATTGTTGTGATAATGCGTTCGGGCGTATCGGTTAAAGCGTTTGAAACGGCAAAAAAAATCGCAAAAGCAAAAAATCTGGTAAAAATTTATGATTTGATATTAAAAATTAAAAAAGACAAGATTGGCGAACTGGTGACGATTGGCGAACACAAAAATATCGGCCGTAAAAGATAAAATAAAAATCCCCAAACGGGGATTTTTATTTTAAATCATTTTGTTGTTGGAACGCATAATATTTTCTATTTCAAATATATACGTGTCTGTTGATTTGACAGTGCCCAATTGTAAAAAGTTGCGTGGGTTAAAATCTGTTGGATTTTTTGCCAAATATTCGCGTGCGCCGGCGGTAAAAGCCAGGCGTGAATCAGAATCGACGTTTATTTTACAAATATGGTGCGGCAATGTTTTAACCAATTGATCGGCCGGAATGCCGGCGGCGCCTTTTAACTTTCCGCCATACTCATTAATAGTTTTTACCAAATGTTCTGGAATATTGGATGCGCCGTGCAATACCAATGGCAGGTTTGGAGTAACGCTTGATATTTCGCGTAAAATATCAAATCTTAATTCGTCTGTATCCGATTTTCTTTTATATCCGCCGTGGGACGTTCCTATTGCAACCGCCAAAGAATCTACATTTGTTTTATTGTAAAATTCCAAAACCGTATTTGGGTCTGTGTAATTTCCAATATCAGAACGCGTTGTTTCATCTTCGATGCCCGCCAAAGTTCCCAATTCGGATTCAACCGACACGCCGCGCGGGCGCGCGTATTCTATTACGCGTTTTGTAATTTCTATGTTTTCGTCCAATGGTTTGTCGGACGCGTCTATCATAACGGAAGAAAATCCCAAATCTATCGCGGTTTTGCAATCTTCAAAACTGTGGCCATGATCCAGGTGTAGGGCGAAATTTTTTCCGTCTAATTTTGCGCCGCTTATCATTCCCATTAATAAATCGCCGCCCATATATTTTAATGCAGATGTGGATACCGCCAAAATAACGGGGGATTTTGTGTGGTGCGCCGCGCGCAATACGGATAGCAACGTTTCCATATTGTAAAAATTAAAAGCCGGCACCGCATATCCGCCGACAATTGCCCGTTTAAACATTTCGTTTGTATTAACCAATCCATATTTTTCAAATAACATATATATTCCTTTTGATTGATTTGATTATATCATATTTTGGGTTTGTATTAAGGTTTTTTTTGTGATATAATATATTCATAAATTTAAATGGAAAGGATTTAAAATGAAAAAGATTTTTGGAATGTTCTTGGCGTTAACTGTATTTGCAAAGGGCGCACACGCTGCGGCCGTATTTGCAACGGCTGATATTTGTAAATTGATTGACGGATTGTTGCCGGTATTAAATATGTTGCGTACTTTGGCGTTTGTTGGTGCTGCATTTGTTATCGCAGCATGGAGTTGGGATTATATCAAAGGTGGAAAAGCGCCAAGTTTGGATGATGCAAAGGCAAAAGGTTTGGGTATGTTAATCGGTTTTGGTTTATTGTTCGGTATCGGTATGTTATTGCAATTTTTACCGGGCGCAACAGGATGTTCTTTCGCTGGTTGGTAAGGTTTCATAATTAAAAATAAAATGCCCCGGTTGGGGCTTTTTATATAACGGAGATTTTTTAATATGTCAGAATTTTTGGTTTATACGTATTTAATTATATGTATTTTGTTTGTTGGATTTGTGTGGTTATTAGCGATAGAACAAATTCGTTGGAAGTTTTTCAGGTCTGCGCCACCCGTATCTTCGGGGCAAATAATGAGAGAGGCGGTAAGTGATTATATAAAAAATAATTATTTTGAGGCAAAAACGGTTTTGGATATTGGTTGCGGGGCAGGGAAATTGTCAAAATCAATCGCACGGGCTATGCCAAATGCAAAAGTTACAGGCGTTGAATTATTTTTTACTCCATATATAATTGCTTTTTTTAATAATATGTTTGTGAAAAATTTTAAATTAATTCGTGGGGACGTTTTTAAATATATGGAAAACAAAAAATTTGATGTGGGTGTCGTTTATCAATTGCCGGGGTTTATGGGAAAATTAGAGTCTTATAAAGATGTGTTTGATGTAATGATTGTATTGGATTTTAAATTCCCAAATTTAAAACCGATAAAAACAATTAAATTAAATAAAAATTATTTGGGACAACATACAATGTTTATTTATGAATTCAAAAAATAAAAATACCCCGGTTGGGGTATTTTTTTACATTGCTCGATTATGTGACGTAATGTGTCTGATTTTAACGGGAATGGATATTTTCTCAATTTGCTTTTTTAATAATAAACATAAAACATCGTTAAAAGTTTTAAGTTCGATCAACTCGGATTCTTTTATTTGTATATTAAATTCTTTTTCTATGTTTTGAATTAAATATATCATATCGATTGAATCGATGCCTAAATCTTCGATCAGACGGCTACGACGTTTGATTCTTTCGCCGATGAAGCATGTTTCTTCAAAAATTTTTATAAGTCTATGGCTGTGTTTCATTATTTTTCGTCCTGAATGTTTGCCAGAGAAAATAAAACAGATGATATTAATGATTGGTACGGCACGTTTTGTGCGTCTGCCAATTCTTTTATTTTGTCCAGAATAGGTTTCGGTATGCGCATATTAATAACGCAATCAGATTTATTAAAAGTTTTATATGCGGCGTATTCCCGCAAAAAAGATTCTATGTTCATTACGAACAATTGTTGCATAACGTTTGGCATTGACAGACCTCTATACAGTTGTGTTTACCTGTGTGTTTACAAATAACTATACCATTGTATTGACGATTGTCAATACAAATATATTGACGGCTGTGATGACGCGTGTAAACACGTGCGTATTGGCGGTTGTATGGTTGTTTGTCATTGTGTGTTTTATGATAATTTTGATGGGGGTGAAACGTTTACGGCTTGCTTTTTTTTTGTGATTTCGCTAATATTTTGATATTACAGATAAAAGAAAGGTAAATAGATGAATTTTAAAAAGATTGTTTTTGCGATTATGGCTGTGTTTTTTATTATGCCGGCGGTCGCTGAATTAAAGGTTGATATTGTTGCCGGTGGGTCTGAACCTATATCAATTGCGATACAAAAAATTGAAATGGGTGCGCATGTTATCGCAAAAGACGCCGCATTGGTGCGTGATGTGGTTGAAAATGATTTAAAATCATCCGGATTGTTCAGAATCACAGACAGAAATTCTTTTCTGGAATTTGTTGCTATGAATAAAATGCCAAACTTTAAAAATTGGACAGCAATTAAAACAGATGTTTTGGTGCAATCTAAAATGACATCGGTTGATGGTTCTAAGTATAAAATAGAATTTTATGTATGGGATGTTAACAGCGGTGCGCAAATAGAAGCAATGAGTTTAATTACAACAAAAAAATCGGTTCGTCGTATGGCGCATATTATGGCGGATGCGATTTATGAAAGATTAACGGGGGAAATCGGATATTTTGATACACAAATTGCTTTGATTGCAGAAACAGGGTCAATTGATGCACGCGTTAAAAGATTGGCAATCATGGACCAGGATGGTTATGGATTGCGTTATATGTCTGACGAAGATTCATTTATATTGTCACCGAATTTTTCGCCAAGTATGTCTGTGATATTGTTTTTATCTTATTTTAATGATGATCCGATGATTTGGTCTTTGGATATGATAACGGGCGAACAAAAAAGATTGGGGAAATTCGGCGGCATGAATTTTTCGCCGAAATATTCGCCTGATGGTAAAAAAATCGCTTTGTCTTTGGTAAAAGATGGGGTGACCAATATTCACGAATATGATATAGAAACAAAAAAATTAAAACAATTAACATTTGGAAATCATATAGATACCAGCCCGTCTTATTCTCCGGATATGAAATTTATGGCTTTTAATTCCGACAGATCAGGTTCCCAACAAATTCACGTTTTGGATATGGAATCTGGCAAAGAAAAAAGAATAACATACGGATCGGGACGATATGCGACACCTAACTGGTCACCGGATGGTAATTTTATTGCTTTTACAAAAATTGCGGATGACACGTTTTATGTGGGTATTATGAACGAACGTGGACGTAATGAAAAAATATTGGCGGGCGGTTGGTTTATGGAATCCCCAAGCTGGGCGCCGGGATCGCGTCGTATCGTTTATTATGAAACTGAAAAAATTATGGATGGATTGGAACGTGTCAGCCATTTGCGATCTGTTGATATTACGGGGCAAAATATGTATGACATAGAATTGCCAGACGGAGTCAGTGGGTCTATGCCGACTTGGTCACCACGGTTACCATAATTCAAAAGGGTTTATTTGAACAAATTATTTGTTATTTTAACCGGTATATTTTTATCTATATCTGCATATGGAGCAACGGGTCGGGTGTTGTATGTAATAGATGGTGATACGTTCGCCGCAGTTGTTTCAATAGGTGATGACATAGAAGTAACAACCAAAATCAGAATTTTAGATATAGATGCCCCAGAAATAAAGGGAAAATGCGAATCTGAAATAAATCGCGCGTATTTGGCAAAAGAAAAATTACAAGAATTATTGCCAAAGGGTTCAAGCATTACTTTGGATAAATTAAAAGACGATAAATATCTGGGGAGAATTAATGCGATTGTTGTGAATGAGTCCGGCAAAAATGTATCTGATGTTTTGATGGATTCTGGGTTGGCGGTGGCTTATTCTGGCGGGAAAAGAATTTCTTGGTGTGAAAAATAAAGGGGTGAATATGAATTTTTCTGAAAATTATTATAAAGAAACGGGTGCGTTAAAATCTTCGGGGTATACGGATTTGGACGGGTACAAATTTGGAATATGGTGTTATTACGATGTCGAAGGTAATTTGATTTCACGCATGAATTATCGTGGCGATAAATTAAATGGCGTGTCATACGTCATAGACAAATCAAACAAAAAGTTTTACAAAGGTTATTTTTTTAACGATATGTTGGTAACGAAATCTGAATTTAAAAGAAAAATTTTGGCTGAAAAATTAAAGTCTTTCTTTTATAAATTTAAATAAAAACGCACCGAATGGTGCGTTTTTATTTGATTTAAGCGGATTGTTTATTAATCGCGTCACCAATTTCTTCTAATGATGCGTTAAATGGTAATAATGGTTCAAAATAAACATTTGCGGTACCGGGTTTGGTTTTTCCGCGTTTTGGCCAATATAATCCGGTGTCTGTGCCGACCGGTAAAATCGGTAATTTCAAAGTTTCTGCAATAAACAATAGCCCGCGTTTCAATTTTCCGCGTTTGCCCGGTTTTGTTCTGGTTCCTTCGGGGAATATTATCAATGTGCCGCCTTTCATAATTTTTTTACGGACTTTTTCTGCTAATTCTTTCATATTTGTAGCCCCACGAGCGCGATTTACCGGTTGCAAACCCATGCGCCAAAAAGCCCATCCATAAATCGGAATCCATAATAGTTCACGTTTAACGATAAAGAAAGAGTTTGGAATCATTGTTTCTAATATTGCAACTTCCATAATTGACATATGTTTGGCGGCGATGATTGATTTTCCGTCAAATCGC
Source organism: uncultured Muribaculaceae bacterium (assembly GCA_964371145.1). Classification (GTDB taxonomy): domain Bacteria; phylum Pseudomonadota; class Alphaproteobacteria; order Rs-D84; family Rs-D84; genus CAUTNA01. Next base: position 7,815 of record CAYJKO010000010.1, on the reverse strand, counting down.
AGGCTTTTTCCATGTGGATTTGTTGGGATGCCGTCAATTTCAACGGCCGGAAAGTGCACGTTGTATGAAATTTTTGCTATATTTTTCGCAAGCCATAAAACTCCGCGTGCTTCCATTGTTATAACAATTCTTGTTAATTTTTTTGATGGCAGTATTAATAATAGAATAGGTGACCATAATAAATACCAGCATGCCATTGATAGTTTAAAAGCAACAGTTCTTAACATTTTTTATCCTTCTTTAAATCCGAACATTGTTCCGATGTATTTTGCGTATTCTAATCCCCAGCGTTTCAATCTTTTATCGACAGGTAATCCTTTTAATGGGACAGGGCAGCTGACGATTTCGACGTCTGGCACTTGTTCCGATATCAGATATTGTGCGCGATTATAATGGTCTTCGCTGGTTATTAAAACAATTCTGTACAGCCCCAGTTTATTAGAAATTTTTTTAATAGCAAGTGCATTTTCATATGTTGTTGTAGATTTTGACTCTATGCGAATTCTGTCGTTGTCATAATCCATGTGTCCGCCAGCGCCAATTATATATAAACGGGTGTCTGGATATTGGTTTAATTTTCGGACAGCAAACGGTATGCGGCTGCCTTCTCCGGTTAAAACGAACATGGTATCAGTTTTTAAAATTGTGGAACATTTTTTAGGAGCTGTTGATTTAAATGTTGCGCCACCGATTAAAAATAACGATGCCGCTATTAAAGTGGTTGGTATCAATTTCATTTTAGCTGTTTTCCAATATTTTCAAAGTTGTCTTTTTTGTTGTCCAATTTGCAAACAATATAATCGCAACCGGCATTAACAATAATAATGTCCATCCCAATGCATTGATTCCCATCATCGCCATCAATCCTATGCGTGCGCTGTGAGCGGTTGAAATGACCAACAATAAAACGGGAAAGGCTGTGAAAAATCCGATTAATCCTGCTATTCCTGATATTTTTGTTACAATTGTTTGCATTTGTTTTATGACAAAATTATCAGATGCGCCGACTTGGTTTAATATTTCCAGTTCGCGTTTGTGCAGCATTGCAGTGTTTCTTGTGATATAAGATATGCAAAACGCAATAGAAAATATGGTTAATCCCAATAACATTAATGAAATCAATATCATTTTCCAACCGGCGTCCATAGATGTTTTCAGGGCGGTGTGATGAGGCAAAAATTTTGCAGATGTTCCTAATTGTTTCGCGATAGCATCCATATCGGCTTTCTTTTTAAATTCTATTTCGTACATAGTCGGCAAATATTTTCCCAGCGCATTTTGATTGTTTGATACCCATGGTTTTAATAATTCTTTCATTTCGTTTTCAGAAATTTTATTAACAGATTCAAATTTATTTTTGTTTGTATCTAAAATATCTTTAACTGAGTTGATGTTTTTTGAGTTAGTGATTTGTACGGTTGCAAATAAGTCCCATTGTGCGTTCCAACGAGAAACACCGGTGCCGATAGATATCGCAACGCCCAATATTAATATCGATAAAAATGACAATAATGATAATATACCCGTCATAAACAATGATTGGTTTTTGATTAAAACGAAAACAGATGGGGTTGATTTTAACATATTATATTTCCCCCGCGATGTCTGCAAAGCTTTTGGATAATTCTTTCAAATAATTTTTTGCGTTTTCTTCTTTTATTTCGTTCATAGTTTCTTGAACTGTTGGTTTAGCCACAGGTCTTTTTAATATTTTAGATGCAGGTGTTATAAAATTAACTTTATGATTTTCAACGCGTAACACAGGGAAATTATAGGTGTCCATTAATTTTTGACTGTGGGTTGAAAGAATTATAGTCGTGCCGGATACTTTATTCATTTGTATAAACAATTTCATCAAACGTGCCGCGGTTTCGTCATCCAGATTTCCTGTTGGTTCGTCGGCCAATAAAATTTTTGGTTCGGTAATAATTGCGCGCGCAACGGATACGCGTTGCTGTTGTCCGCCTGATAAAGATAATGGTAATGATTTTGCGTAATCGCCAAGCCCCGACCAATTTAACGCCATGGTAACGCGTTTTTTTATAATTGTTTCAGATACGCCGCGTACGCGCAGCGGCAGGGCGACATTATCAAAAACGGATAAATGTGACAATAAAGAATATTCTTGGAAAACAATTGCCATACGTGATCGCAGGCTGTGGATTCCTTCGCGGGTCAGATTATCTGTTGATTTGCCGAAAATCTTTATATGACCATCAGATTGCTTGTGTAATTTGTATATTAATTTTAATAAGGTTGTTTTTCCCGCACCAGATGCACCGGACAAGAAACAAAAGGCCTTTTCGCTGATGTTAAAAGATACGTTTGACAATACCTCTTGGCCTTTGTCATAGGTTGCCGTTACATTCGAAAAAGATATTGCGGTTTTGTTTTCCATTCTTAATTTTAAGTTTAGTTAAAAAAAGCCGGTCGGTCAAGGGTTCAAATAGATTTTTTTAGAATCCAGTAAAAAAATAAAAAAAATTTTGAAAAAAGTGTTTTTTTCGCTTGGAAGCGATTCGCATTTGTGATATAATGTATATACAAAGAGGGCATTTATGAAGACAAAAATTTTAAGCTTTTTGCTGATTTTATCAGCGGTTGGGGCGGCAAGCGCAAGAAATTGTAATGACTGTGGTTCATGCGATTCTGGCTATGATTGTTCCAGAGGTGAATACGATAGATATCATTTAACAGATACTTCTGTTACATATAATAAATCTGTGAATGTATATACGGATTCCAGACCTGTTTCTTATAGAGAAGTAGATCGCGGTTCTGTTCGCAAATCTCGTTCGTCAGATAATAATGAATTTTATGTAACGTTGCGTGCGGATGTTAATGGTTTTACTTTTGATAATACATATGCGACAACTGATCCTGCTTATGCGGCTGCGAATGGTGTGGTAGATTCTTATTCTTTCGGTGGTGCGTTCGGTGGTTCTATATCCGCAGGTACATCTGTTGGTGAAAGAACTCGTGCAGAATTAGAATTTGGTACAACAGGTTCTTTCGAAGATGCAAATGATATGGCGAATTTCAGCTTGTCTTCAACATATTTGATGTTGAACGGTATGTATGATTATGAAAGTGGTTTTTATGTAGGGGGCGGTTTGGGTGTCGCGATTGTCGAAGCTGAAATGTTGTCTACTTTGTTTGTAAACGACGGTACAGGTTCAGAAAATACATTTTCTCCTGTCGGTGCTTTGATGGCGGGTTATACATTTGATATTCGTGATTTTGGTGCATTGGATTTGCGTTATCGTTTTTCAGGTTTTCAAGGTGTGGACGTTACTCGTACGACTCAGTCCAGTGGGGTCAGATATCCTTATGAAGCGGAAATGAGCATGGTTTTAAATCATTCATTTTCATTGGGTTTAAAAATTAACTTTTAATCCATAACAGGGAAAATAAAAAGAGAGAAGAAAAATGAAAAAAAATATCGGATTGTTTTTATCGTTCTTAGCGTCAGCTGTATTTGCGGGTGGTGCTGATGCGGCGTCATCTGTCAGAGCGTTTGGATCTTCGGTTTATCCGTCTGCATCAAATGCGGCGGGCGCAACCGGCAGTTCTGCAATTAATACTGCCAGAAGTGGTACGATGCGTGCGTTATCCAGTTTTTCTACATCTGGGACTCCTGCAACTTCTACGACAACGACTACTAATACACCGACTACATCTGCACCGCGTTTGTCAATTGGTTCTTATTTACAAGGCAGCAGCCATCAACAAGGCGGAAGCACGATTTTGCCACAAATTCCGGATGTTGATATGGGTTCCGGTGGCGGCAGTGTTGATTTAACAGATATTCAAAATCAAATAGATAATATTGAATCTGATATTAATATTGTTGAAAGCGATTTGGAAGACAGCAAAGATTTAATTCGTGATAAAATGACAGGTACTGTTACTAAAACAGGTTCAGGTAATGCTGTTATTAATGTCGACGTTGCGTCCGATGGTGGTGTCGAAGTTGAATACGGTGATATCGAAGCGGTAATTACAGACGGTTCTATTGATATTGATAAATTTGATACAAATGTTACTGATATTTTAAATAAAGCAGAAACATCTGTTCAACCTGGTGATTTAAACGAATACGTGACTCAAACGGAAATGAATACAGAATTGGCTGATAAACAAAATGTGTTGTCTGCGGGTACAGGTATTACAATTTCTAATGACGTTATATCTGCAACCGGTGTGTCTGTTGATTTGTCTCCGTACGCAACAATTGTTGATATGGAAGCGGCAGACGCGACAAAACAAGATGTGTTAACCGCGGGAACAGGTATCGATATTACAGGTAATGTGATTTCATCAACTGCTACGGGTTCAGGTATTAATGATGTTCGTTATTATAATTCTGAAACGAATGAAATGGTGGGATTAGGGTCTGAATTTGCAGAACAAACAGGGGCTGTTTCTGCGACTGAATTTGACGATTCAACCAAAGTTTTGAAAGTTAATGTTCGTGACGTAGCGGATGCCGATTTGACGGTTGATGTGCAAACCAGATTGATAGATGAATTGGCGCCAAATGATGGCAAAGAATACATCTTGATGATGGAAGGTGCAGATCAGAAATGGGGTGAATTAATTTATCCGACAACTCCATAGTTTTCGAATAATTAATAGGTAACGTGTTAAAAGTAGGGGCAGCATGTTTAGTAAAAAATTAATCTTTTCAAGTTTTTTAACAACGATTTTGTTGGCGGGTTTTGTCGATGCTGCGTATGGCGCGACTGCGAAAATAGCCAGTAAAGAATATGTTGATGCAATGGTAGAGTTGCGCCAAATGAAATTGGTGCCGGGTGCGGGTATTACAATTGATCCGGTAACTCATACTATTACTGCGACGGGGACGGGCGGTGAAGTTAATCTGGATGATTATGTTTTGAAAACTGTTTTCGAACAATCCATTGCGGATTTGGATGCTGCTAAACAAGATGTTTTAACGGCGGGCGACAATATTACTATTACAGGCAACGTAATTTCTGCGGCTGTTGCGGATGGCAAAAATATTGTATTGCAATATCCAGACGGCGGAACACATATCCAATGGCAAGTCGAAGGCGATTCTGGATGGAATGATTTAATTAATATTGAAGAATTGCGTGGTGCAGATGGGGTTGTATCAGAAGTCGTTTATGTCGACGTTTCCGGTAATCCTATTTCTGGGACGGATGCGGCATATCCGGTTGTTTTAAATACCGCGATGGGTACAAATTCTTCTGGCGATGATATTTTGATTATCACAAAGGGTGATTTGACTATTGATTTATCAGAATATGCAACTGTTGAATATGTTGATGCAGAAACAGATGCTTTAACAGTCGAAATTAATAAAAGACAAATGAAATTAAATGCGGGCAATGGTATATCTATTGATCCGACAACAAATACTATTACTGCAACTGGAACAGGTGGTGATGTTGATTTGTCACCTTATGCTTTGATTTCTGTGGTAAATGCGGCTGACCAAACCTTGCAAGATAATATAGATTTAAAACAAGATATTTTGACGGCTGGCGATAATATTACAATTGTTGGTAATGTTATATCTGCGGCTGTTGCGGACGGTAAAAATATTGCATTGCAGGTGCCAACTGGTGGGACTCATATCCAATGGCAAGTCGAAGGTGACTCAACATGGACAGATTTGATTTCATTGGATGAATTACGCGGTGAAAAAGGTGCGGATGGCGCAGCCGGTGCAGATGCGGACAATGTAACTATTGGTATAAATGATGTTGCGGGCGTTGACACCATACAATGGAAATATTTAACAGGTGCAGACCAGACTTGGAAAACTTTGGTGACATTGGATGCAATCAGCGGTACAGACGGCGCAGCCGGTGAAAAAGGTGAAGATGGCGTTGCCGGTATGAATGCGGATAATGTAACGATTGCGGTAAACGATGTCGCAGGTGTTGACACTATCCAATGGAAATATTTAACAGGTGCAGATCAAGACTGGAAAACATTGGTGTCATTGGCTGATTTGTCAGGCACAGATGGAACTGTAAAAGAAATTGTATATGTTGATTCTGCGGGTAATGCAATTGCGGGTGATTCAACTGTATATCCAATTGTATTGAATACAGAATTAAATACAACGTCTGGAGTATTAACTGTGACAAAAGGCGTGTTTGCAATTGAACTGGGGGCAGGTCAATATGTTACAGATATGAAATTTGAAAACGGACGTTTGGTTGTGTCACGTGCTGATGGAACGTCTGGTACGGTTGGCAGTCCGGGTGAAGATGCGAAAAACGTTGAATTCCAAATTGGTACAGGCGCAGGCAGCGTAGATTGGTTGCAATGGTCATATTTGGGCGAAAATAATTGGGTTGATTTGGTCAAGGTCTCTGATTTAAAAGGTACAGATGGTTTGCCAGGTGAAAAAGGTGAAGACGGCGCAGCATTCACATATGATATGTTTACAACCGAACAATTGGCTGCTTTGCGTGGTGAAAAAGGTGAAGACGGTGCGGCCGGTGCAGATGGAGCAGCATTCACATACGATATGTTTACAACCGAACAATTGGCTGCTTTGCGTGGTGAAAAAGGTGAAGACGGCGCAGCCGGTGCAGATGCGGATAATGTAACTATTAATATAAATGATGTTGCGGGTACGGACACCATTCAATGGAAATATTTAACGGGCGCGGATCAGGAATGGAAAACATTAATTTCTATTGAAGATTTAAAAGGTACAGATGGCGCGGCCGGTACAGATGGTTTAAGTGCGGACAATGTAACGATTGCGGTAAATGATGTTGCGGGTGTTGATACCATTCAATGGAAATATTTAACAGGCGCAGATCAAACTTGGAAAACATTGATTTCAACCGAAGATTTAAAAGGTTTGGACGGTTCTGTAAATGCAATTGTTTATTATAACGAAATGGGAACAGAATTAACAAAAGCAGAAGCAGATGCATTGCCTTCTGTATTGGATGTGTCTTTGAATACGTCTACAAAAGTTTTAAGCGTGGTTAAAGGGACATTAGAAGTTGATTTATCTGCTTATTATAACAGAACAGAAGTAGACGGATTGTTGCTACAAAAATTAAGTACAACTTTACAAGATTCAGGTTCTGGTTATGTTTCAAACATTACTGTTGATTCTTCAAATGGACAATTGATTATCACAAGAAGCGCCGGAACAGGTGGTGAACCTGGGGCAGACGGGGATCAAGTAGTATTGCGTGAAAATGATACGGACGGATATATCCAATGGAAATATTCAAAAGAACCGGATACTTCATGGCGTAATTTGTTGGCTTATTCTGAAATTATGGGTGAAGCCGGAAGCATAAACGACATTGCGTATGAAAATGCGTCGGGTGCTTCTATATCAAAAGCAGTTGCGGATGCATTGCCGGTGGTTCTGGGAACAACATTTGATTCAAGTTCAAAAATATTGACGGTTAGAAAAGGTGCGGTTAATACAGGTGCAATCGAAGACGAAGCTGTGACATTGGGTAAATTAAATACAGATGTTACAAATTTGATTGATCAAAAAATACCAAAACCGACAGCGAATTGTTTGACAGCAGAAGCGTTCTGTGTGTTGACAGTAAATGTGCAGGACGCAGGTCAGGCACCGGTATATACCTGGATGAATTTATCTGAGGCATATTTATTACCGTAAAAATAAAAATTGGAAAAAACGTGCTTAAAAGGGGGCACAAAAAAGTAAAAACAACAAAAAACAAAGGGCAAAAAAATGAAAAAAACAAATTTAATATTTTTCGGGGCAATGGGTGCAATTATGTTATCCGTTGGTGCAGCAAATGCAGCATTTCC
>CAYJKO010000009.1:0-33571 GCA_964371145.1 uncultured Muribaculaceae bacterium | reverse complement strand
AAAATGGGATTGAAATTTAATTTAATGAAAACAGATGGGACGGCACGTCGTGGGTCGGTTGAAACTGCACACGGGACTTTTCAGACCCCCGCTTTTATGGCGGTGGGAACGGCCGCAACGGTAAAAGCAATGACTATGGATCAGGTGGCTGCGACCGGAACCGAGGTTATTTTGGGAAATACATATCATTTAATGTTGCGCCCGGGTGGTGATTTGGTTGAAAAAATGGGCGGTTTACATAAATTCGGTGGATGGCACGGGCCAATTTTAACAGATTCTGGTGGTTTCCAGGTTATGTCTTTATCTTCATTAACAAAAATGACGGAAGAAGGCGTACATTTCACGTCCCACATAGATGGCGGAGTAAAACATTTTTTAACGCCTGAAAAATCAGTTCAAATTCAACATCAATTGGATTCAAATATTACTATGGTTTTGGACGAATGTTTGAAATTGCCGGCAGAACGTTCTCGCGTTGAAAAAAACGTTGAAATGGTGACTCGTTGGGCACGTCGCAGTAAAGACGCATTCGTTGACAGAGAAGGGTATGGATTGTTCGGAATCGTCCAAGGGGCAGATTTTCCGGATTTGCGTGAAAAATCCGCACGCGAGTTGATTGAAATCGGATTTGACGGATACGCCGTTGGTGGTTTGGCGGTGGGTGAACCGCAAGACGTTATGTTTGATATGATTGCAAAAACAACCCCTCATTTGCCAACGGATAAACCACGTTATTTGATGGGTGTTGGAACACCATTGGATATTTTGGGTGCGGTTGAACGCGGTATAGATATGTTTGATTGTGTTATGCCAACACGCGCAGGGCGCACAGCCCAAGCATTTACCCGTAATGGTTCATTGAACGTACGTAATGCGAAATTCCGTGACCAATCCCAACCTTTGGATGATAAATGTGGATGTCCGGCATGTAAATTTTCGGCTGCATATATTCATCATTTGGTAAAATGTAATGAAATTTTGGGTTCGACACTTTTGTCCCAACATAATGTTTGGTTTTATCAAGATTTAATGCGTGATATTCGTGAATCAATCGAAGCCGGCAAATTTGCAGAATTCAAAGCTGAATTTATTAAAAATTATACAAAAGGAGAAAAGTAATGGTAAAAGAAATAAAAAAAGTCGCCAAGCCGGCGAAAAAATCTAAAAAAGAAATTATTGTGAATGAAGAAAATTTGGGTAAAAAAACAGTCCAGAAAAAGGCTTCGTTTGTTGCGTGGGTAAAACGTGGTTTCATAATATTTACAATATTGTGGTTGGGCGCGTTTTATTTGTCTGGGATGTATGTAAAAAATAATTATACAACGCCTATTAAAGAATCTATGATAGTGTCTATGTTCTTTGATATGCAAAAATCCAGCGCGGAAAGTTATGAAAAAATGCTGAACGAGGTAAAAGATGCGATTAATATCGAAAAACCAATCGAAGTTGCCTTTTCTGCGGTCGCGGTGGTAGAAGAAAAATCCGCAAATTTGGAAGAAAAAACCGATAAAGCAAATGCAACCGTGTCATCAGCAAAAAAAATCACAGGTATCGCAGGTAAATTCGGTATAAATACAGGTTCAGTTGACGCGGTTGTGAGTCAGGCGGATAAAACCGTTAATTCTGTTGCCGACACAAATGCTTTGATTAAAAAGACTTTGGATTCTGCAAAAACAGAAGTTGTAAAAGTTTCAAAAACAGAAGTTGATAAAATGTTGGACGAAGTAATTAAAGAACAATTGGCAAAAAATGTTGATTCTTCTGCTGTTATGTTGATAACAAATTATGGTGATATTACAATTCGTCCGTGGGATGCATCTACTTGGGGTGTTGCGTCTGAAATATATGCAGATTTAGAAAAATCAAATATTTCCGTATTGAATACAATCACAGATACAGTTAATACATATTTTATGTATGCGTTTTGGGCTGCTTTGATTTTATTCTGGGCAATCGGATTGTTTGTTTGGTTGAAAGTCCGTGGCATTGTTAAAAATATGATAGCGCCATTCATCGTATGTCCAAAATGTGGTCACGCATTCGCAGACAAACGTTCAATCGGTGGATTTATAAAAATCTTTACCCCATGGAATTGGATATAATAAAATAAAAAAAGCGGACTTGATTCCGCTTTTTTTAATGATTTATTACTTCGGGTTCTCGCCCCTTTGATAAATACATAAAGAAAACCCAGAAAAAAATCTGGGTTTTAAATAAGGGGTAGCGGCAAAGTACTTCGACTTCGTCTCGCCTCGCAACCCTTCGGGTTCTCGCCCCTTTGACAAATACATAAAGAAAACCCAGAAAAAAATCTGGGTTTTAAATAACTGGTGCGAGCAAAGGGGCTCGAACCCTCGACCTCAACCTTGGCAAGGTTGCGCTCTAGCCAACTGAGCTACGCTCGCACTGTAAGACACAGTTTTACATATTTTTTAAATCAATGCAAGAAAAAAATTTCATTTTTTATAAAAAAACTTTACTTTTTTATTTTTTTATAATAAAATCAAGAACATGAGAAAACAAATAAAAAAATCATAGCCAAAAATGTGCGACTTTCAAATTTTAAAAAGGCGCACATTTTTGGCGCTTTTTTTATTTTAAACAAAACCCAAAGGGAAACAAAATGAATGATAATACAAAAATGTCTACAAACGAATTAGAAGCAAGATTGCAAAAGACCGAAAACATCCGTGCTCGTGACGGTATTGTATGGAAAGATAAATTTGTTCGTTCCCATACAATTGCGGCGGCTCGCGAATTAAATGATGGCGAAATCGTAAAAACAGCGGGGCGCGTTACAGCTTTGCGTTGGTTGGGTAAATTAATGTTCGGTCGTATTTATGACATTGATGGAGAAATTCAATTTTCTATGTCCCGCGAAGAATTGGGCGAAGAAACATACAGATTTATGAAAGCCAATGTTGATTTGGGTGATTTTGTTGGATTGACCGGCGAATTGTATCACACAACGGCGGGCGAATTGACAATGAAAGTGTCCAGTTATGAAATTTTATCAAAAGCATTGCGCCCTTTGCCTGAAAAATATCACGGGTTAACTGATATCGAAACCAGATATCGTCAAAGATATTTGGATATTATCGCAAATCCAAAAGTTCGCGATACTATGAAAATGAGATTTGGTTTGTTGCGTATAATTCGTGATTATTTAACATCTAACAATTTTGTAGAGGTTGAAACTCCGATTATGCAAAATGTGGCGTCTGGTGCGGCGGCACGTCCGTTTGTTACTCATCATAATGCGTTGGATGCTGATTTTTACTTGCGTATTGCGCCAGAATTATTCTTGAAACAAACAATTGCAGCCGGGTTTGATCGAGTATTTGAAATCGGTAAAAATTTCAGAAACGAAGGTATGGACGCTATGCATTTGCAAGAGTTTACTATGTTAGAATGGTATGCGGCATATTGGGATTATCGCGATAACATTACTTTTTGTTGGAATTTGATTCAAAAAGCTTTGATGGAATTGCGTGGCACGCTGCAAATAGAATACCAAGGTACAAAGTTGGATTTTTCTTCTTACGAAGAAATTGATTATACCGCACGTATGAATGAATTGTTGGGTGTTGACATTTTGACTTTTGATGATACGGACGCTTTGAAAAAACAATTGTCTGAAAAATCTGTTTTGTCTGATGCAGAAATGGAAGATTTGTATTCTGTGCCTGCAATCGTGGATTATGTATTTAAACGTCACGTACGCGATAAAATTATCAATCCTGCAATCGTTTATAATTATCCGGCTTATATGATACCTCTGGCTCGTCGTAATGATGAAGATACGGCTCGTATTGATATTTTCCAATTAATTGTATGTGGCGCCGAATTGATCAAGGCTTATTCAGAATTGGTTGATCCTATCCAACAACGTGCAGCCTTTGACGAACAGGCCGCGAATAAAGCCGCCGGCGATGAAGAATCTTTTGACGTAGACGAAGATTTCTTGCGCGCGATGGAACATGGTATGCCGCCAATTTCAGGTTTGGGATTGGGGATTGACAGATTAATGACAATTATCGCGGATGAGCCGACTTTGCGCGATGTTATATTGTTCCCAATTATGAAGTAATCCAAAATGCCGGAAAAAAAATATGAAAATTTAGTCGCACTGCACGACGAAAAAAATCTGGAAATTATCCAATCTGCATTTGATGCAGGTCGGATAAATCTAGAGGCCAAGAAATATTTAAACACATTATATAAAAACAGCTCTAAATGGTATCTGGAAATGTTTTATGTGTTGGGACAATGTTTCGGTGCACCAAAAGCGGCGGTTTATCCGTATGATTATGAAGCCGCCAGTGCGATTGACACCAATATTAAAATATCTGATATTAATCCAACGTCCGCATATATCGCATATCATCGTCTGGATACCGACCCTATGCGTAATCAATTTTTTAATCTGAATTCGGACGGTTCAAACATAGAATTGTCCGTGTCCCCAATTGTCAGCGTTATAATTGGCGCACAAAAAAAATTAGAACGCGCATTAGATAAAATAACAGGCAAATATTACAATGATTATGTCAATCAAATTGTCGCTGTTTCCAGACAATGTTTAATTGATGCGGAATCTGATATTAATCCAGATGGTTTGGAACGTTTAATTCGTAATCGTTTCGCAAAAGAATATATTACAAATGCGTCCGAGATTGTTTTAGAATTTTTGGGCGACGGGTGCAAGGGTTTGGCTGCAAATTTTGTGCGTGGATTGGATAAAATTGAAAAACCGCATTTGCGGTTAAAAGACGTTTGGCGTGTTAAATGTTTGTTCGATTTAATCCCGCAAATTCGTAATTTTATAGAAAACGTTACAGAAATGTGGCCTTATAAAATTCTGGATTCACGTGATGGTTTTTTCAACGTGCATCAACCGCGTAATTATCGAGACGCAAAAATCGTTTTAGATATCGGGTCAGACGGGATTATCGTTCCGATGGAAATTATATGCCAGGTCAGAACCCTGTTTGATGCAGACAATAAAACCCATAAACATTATGAAAACATACGAGATAATGCAAAAAAGAACGATATTTCAAACAAAAGCACAAACGATGTTATTGCTGAAATTTTGACTGGTGGAGTTCGCGAATATAATGCGACAATTTATAGTTGTTTGGAAGAATTGTTTGAACGCGTGGGTTGGAATATTATATATAAACACGGTGGATTGACATCTTTGTTCGAAGGTTTCCCAAGAATAGATCGTTTATATCATTCATCAAAAATTACAGATGTTATATTGGATAAAATCAGAGATGCCGTTCGGAACGAAGTTTTGAAAATTAAAACGTCCGCCCGTGAATTATCAGCGGCAGAAGAAATTAAAATTTTTGATTGGATGACCAGATTTATTTTGGTTTCTGCCATGCCGTATAAATTCAAAGGCTGGAACGCTCCGACTGATACGGTTGCTGGAAAATTATTCACATTTGTTATGAAAGAGTTGGAACGTTATTATAATGATTCAAAATAAAAAGCGGGGAAACCCGCTTTTTATGTGTATAATCCTTGATGAATAAAGTCTTGTTTTTATTTGCTTGCGTTTATTTGCAATATATATGACAATATATATATGTTTTTGTATAGTTTGCAGGAACAATAACAGCATAACATAAGGATTTTATTATGCGTCAAGGTAAAGTAAAATGGTATAACGGTAAAAAATGTTTTGGGTTTATTACTCCGGACACTGCTAATGAAAATGGTAATACAGAAGATGTGTTTGTTCATTCCAGCTCTTTAAAAGCAGCAGACATCAGATTTTTAAATGAAAACGATGTTGTTGAATTCGAAGAAGAAGTACGCAATGGTAAATTGTCTGTAACAACATTGAATTTGATTAAACGCGATGAAGAATCTGCGAAAAAATTCCAAGAAAGACGCACTCAATTTCGTTCAAAAGGCGGGCCAAGAGAAGAAGTTAAAGAAAAACGTTCTGCTTTTGCTTTTTGGAAAAAATAAAAAAAGGGATTTTTAATCCCTTTTTTTTTAATCTTTTTTGTTTGCCTTTGGGTGGGCGGTTGCATATATGTTTGAAATTTGAGCCATATTAACCTTTGTATATAATTGTGTTGTGGATAATGACGCGTGTCCCAATAATTCTTGCAGAGAACGTAAATCTGCGCCGCCCGCCAATAATGCGGTTGCAAATGTGTGGCGTAATGCGTGTGGGGTAACGTATGACGGTAATTGTAAATAATGACGCAAGTTTTCAACCGATTTTTCCGCCATACGCGGTGACATCGGTAAACCGCGAACGCTGCGAAACACATTGTCATCATTCGCGTTCCCAAACGGGCGTAATTGAATATATTTGTCCAGCGCGTCATATACGGATGGCAAAACGGGAATTAATCTTTCTTTACTTCCTTTTCCCAATATTTTTAATACATTGGGGCGACCACGAATATCACAATTTTTTATGGATAATGCTTCGGATATACGCAAACCGCATCCAAATATTAATACAACCAAAGCCCAATCACGCGCGGCCAACCATGGATTTTCATGGTTTAAATCAAATGCCGCATCTTTCATATTGATAACGTCTTCCGCATTGATTGCTTTTGAAAGGTTTTTAGGAACCTTTGGCGAAGATATTAAATCAATTGCCTCGTTTTTTATATCATAATGTTTCGCCAGATATTTATAAAAAGAACGCAAAGATGACAAAGCGCGCGCCGTAGATTTATGAGACAGCCCACGTTTTTGACGGTCAGCCAGCCAAGAACGAAATCCAAATGTTTCTATTTTCCCAAAATCATTAATTAAAATATCTGTGTTTGTGAATTTATTCCAAAAATCCACAAAATCACAGATATCTTTTTCATATGCGTTCGCAGTGTGTTGCGAATAATTTTTCGTATTTAATATATAATCTATAAAATTATTTACTGTTTCCATTATTTCAATTCAAATGAAGCCTGTACATCGACTGTTATAACGGTGTCTTTGGATACCAATCCGCCCGCCATATCAAATGATGCTGCTTCCATTTTACCCATACGTAACATATTGGATGGAGCAGGTTGGTTAGAATTTTTATTATTACCATATTCTGCGTGGATTAATTTGCCAATAGATTTTCCGCCGGCCTGTGCAATGATTTGTGCGCGCGCACGTGCGTTATTTACGGCGTCTGCCAAACATTTATCCATAATAGGTTGCATGGCGGCGGCAGACGTGAACATACGTAATCCGCTGGTGTATATATTGTCGGTGCCTGCGAATTTTCCTAATACGATTTCAATATCTTCCATTTTGTCAGATGAAACCTCGATCGCGATATTTGTTTCTGTGCCCAAAACAATAGATTTTTGTGTTTGATTATCCCATTCTGTTTTTTCGTACGAGTCGAATTCAGTTGTTTGCATTTCAACATCCATAGTTTTCAAAAAAGCTGTGATTTCAGACATTTTCGCGCTGGCTATTTTCATAGAAGTTGCAGGATTGTCGTCCAAGGTACGCACGGTCAGGGTAATCGCCGTTCTGTCTTTTGGTGCGGATGTGATACATTGTCCCGCAACAGATATATTTTGTTGTGCGTTATATCCGATAAAATAAGTATATGCCAAAACGACAGTTGCCGCCATACCGATAACAGATGTAATCCAAATAATTGTTTTTTTCATAAATTTTCTCTCTTTGTTTAAAATTGCCTTCAACACAATAATACTGATTTTTATATGAAAAATCAATTTAAAAAAACACGACCGAATGGGTCGTGTTTCCTTTTGAATGTGTCCCGTAAATTAACGAGAGTAGAATTCAACAACCAATTCTGGGTTCATTTGAACCGGGTATGGTACGTCTGCAAATTCTGGGATGCGAATGAATGTCGCTTCAAAATTAGCACTGTCTACTTTTACGTAATCTGTAAAGTTGCGTTCTGCAGATTCCAAAGCCAATACAACCAATGGCATTTGTTTTGCTTTTTCAGATACTGTGATAACATCGCCAACGCGTACACGGTAAGATGCGATTTTAACGCGTTTACCATTAACGTTGATGTGACCGTGGCTGATTAATTGACGTGAAGAGAACACAGTTGGTGCTAATTTTGCACGATATACAACAGCGTCCAATCTTGTTTCCAACAAACCGATTAAGTTTTGTGGAGTGTCACCTTTCATATTGTCAGCTTCTTTATAATAAGCAACGAATTTCTTTTCGCCAACGTTTCCATAGTAACCTTTCAAAGTCTGTTTAGCGCGCATTTGTTTTGCGTAATCAGATGTGTTTCCACCACGGCTTGTTGGGCCATGTTGTCCCGGTTTATATTTACGTTTGTTCACAGGGGCTTTTGCTTGACCCCACAAATTTACACCCAAAGCACGGGTGATTTTCAATTTTCTTGTGCTTCTTTTTGCACCAGCTCTTGCCATAATTTCATCCTTTTGGTTTTTTATGGTGCCGGACATTTGCCAGAATCCTTATCATCCCAAGACCAAAAGCATCGGGATTTAATCAGTTCTGTTTATCCAGCGTTGTGTATTTTACATATAATAATCTGAAAAATCAAGCTTTTTTTAATAAATATAAAAAACAGGGCGGTTTCCCGCCCGTTTTTATTTTTTAATGAAATGTACGCTGTATTTCGGACGTTTGTCATCGCCCAATTGTGGACGTACCACGCGATTTCCGGCTTGTTGTACCGCGCGGATTAAATTATCCGGATTTTTGCGTTCAATTTTGGTCAAACCATTAATAGCCTTGGTTATTTCAATTTGGAATTGGCGTTTCATAAATCCGGTTGAATCAGATTCAAATAAACCAACTGTTGAAACCTCGGGCACGCCTTTTAAAAATCCGCGTTTGTCGACCGGCAATGTTGCAAATAACGCGCCAGATTCTGCGATTTTTTTACGGTTTTTATAAACCTGGTCATCTAAATTACGTTCGGTTTCGCCTTCCATTACGATAAATCCAGTTGGGATTGTTTCCGCAATGTACGGAGCCTGTCCATCTTTTAATGCGATAACTTCTCCGTTCTTTACAACCATCATATGTTTTGCGCCACCACGTTCCATAGCCATTTTACCGTTCAACATTTCTGAAATAAAATCACCATGCATTGGAATGGATACTTGTGGATGAACCATGTCATAGAATTTTTCCAATTCTGGGCGTCCCGCATGTCCGCTGGCATGAATGTTATCTGTGTCAAATATTGTATGAGTTTTAACCCCCATACGAGCCAATTGATTGTACATAGCCGACACATCTTGTTCGCGTCCCGGGATAATGATTGCAGAAAACACAACGGTGTCCGTCGGCATTAATTGCAATTCTTTTACGTGTCCACGACACAGGCGCGGCAACATAGCGAATTTTTCCCCCTGGGATCCGGTTAAAAAGATGGCTTGTTTTTCGGCTGGCAAATCTTTTACTTCGGAAAATAAATATGTTTCGTCTTTTTTCAAATAGCCCATATCTGTGCCGATTTCACGGAATTCTGGTAATCCAACATATGGTACGGGTTTTGGATTGCTGCGTTCTTTTATCGCAGGAATACGGCCCGCGGCTTTGGCAGCATCCGCAAACATTTTAATACGAGCCAAACTGCGGGAATATCCGGTAACCAAAACACGACCCGGTGCATTTTTCATAATTTCTGTTAATGCATCACGAACATCTGTTTCTTTAACCTGCGCAGATTGACGAGCCGCAGATGTTGAATCACAAACGCAAGCCAATAATTTAGGGTCAGAACCGATTTCGCGTAAACGTGCGTAATTTGTAGGTTCTTCAATTGTGATGCCTTCGTTAAAAGTCCAATCCCCTGTATGCAATACTTTACCTGCGCCTGTTTTGATGATTAACATCTGGGCTTCTGGGATAGAGTGGGATACGTGGAAAGTTTCTATTTTAAACGGTGCCAAATCAAATTCTGCGCCATTGTGATCAAATATAACAATGTCTTTGCCCATACGGATATCAATTTCCGCGCCCGCAAATGTGCGACGTAAAATTTCAGCCGGAAAACGTGTACAATAAATAGGTTTTTTAAATTTACCCCAAATATTACGTAATGCACCGATATGGTCTTCGTGTCCGTGGGTTATAACAAATCCAATCACGTCTTTTTTATGTTTTTCCAACCACGTTGTATCACAATATTTAACATCGCCCGCGCCGAATTGATCTTCTAAAAATCCCATCCCGCAATCTACGATTAAATATTTTCCGCGATATTTATACACGTACATATTTTGACCGATATGTTCCAATCCGCCCAAAGCGAAAAAATATAAATTATCGTCGTTTTTTGTGTTTTCTTGTTTTTTTTGTTTTACCGTTTTCACAGTATCGTTTTTAATGTTTTTTACTTTTACCATATATAATCCTTTTATTTAATGGTTTTAATTTGCGCCAACCATTAAATTTATTGAAGATACAGACATCCGTTTTGTTCTGTATTTCCAGTAAATCATCAGGTCGGCGTTTTACATTGTATATTATGATATAAAATCAATAATTTACAAAGCAGAAAGTATCCCGAATAAAATATTCGGGATTTTTCCTTATTCAGCCAGATTACCAACGGACATCGTAATACGTCTGATTCCGCTGCTGATTGATTTTTCTTTATTTATTTTTGCGGCAATAATATCGCCTGTGTTTTTAATGTGTGTGCCCCCGCATAATTCGGTTGATATATCACCCGCAGATACGACTTTTACGGTGTCTCCATATTTTTCACCGAATAATGCCAAAGCGCCTTTTTCACGTGCCGCATCAATAGACATTTCATCTTGTGATACGGGATGTTTTTCCGCAATCCATTTATTGATTAAATCTTGAACGGCTTGTTTTTCGTCCGCTGTCATAGAACGACCGAATGAAAAGTCAAAACGAACAGAATCCGGGGATACTTTGGACCCCTTTTGCGCGACGTCTTCGTTTAATACAATGCGCAATGCAGATTGCAATAAATGAGCCGCCGTATGAGCGCGTTCAACAGATGCGCGAACATTTGGATTGATTTCCATTTTAACATTATCGCCAACTGATATTTTTGATAATGCGACGCCTTTATGGATAACAACACCGTCAACGCGGTTTGTTTCTGTTATATTCATAACAATGTCACCACCTATTGACATTGTGCCAGAATCGCCGACTTGTCCGCCTTGGGTGCCATAAAACGGTGTTTTATCCAAAACAATTTCAATTTCAGAATCTGCGTCAGCGGCGCTTGTAAATTCATCGCCCGCCAATATCGCCAAAATTTTACCTTCGACCGGAACAGGGCAATATTTCGCCATGTCATCTGTATCTGGAATATTGTCGGATGAAATTTTACCTTCCCATAATGTTCTTGTTCCTTTGGTGTTGGCGCGAGAACGTTCTTTTTGTTGTGCCATACATTTTTCAAACCCATCAACGTCCACAGATATATTTTTATCACGTAAAATAATTTCTGTTAAATCGATTGGAAATCCGTATGTATCGAATAATTTAAATGCAATGTCGCCGGACAAAGTATTGTTTTCAATTTTTGGAATTTCAGAATCTAATAATTTCAATCCGTTTTGCAACATATCCGCGAAAGAATTTTCTTCGTTTTGAATGATTTCTACAACACGTTTTTCCTCGACGATTAATTCAGGGTACGCATCGCCCATTTGTTCAACCAATGTCGGATATAATTTAGATAATATAGGCCCACGGTGTCCCATTAATTCAGCATATCTCATAGCGCGTCGCAAAATACGACGTATTACATATCCGCGGTCTGTGTTGCTTGGGATTATCCCATCTGCGATGGCAAAAGATACCGCGCGCAAATGGTCTGCGATAATTTTAAAAGACGGAGTATTTTCTTCTGTTTTTTGAATTCCTGTGATTTCTTCTGTCTTTTTAATAATAGATACAAATATGTCCGTATCATAATTATCACGTACGCCTTGTAATATCGCCGCCCATCTTTCTAATCCGGCGCCTGTATCCACGTTTTGTTTAGGTAATGGTGTCAAATTTCCGTTTGCGTCACGATCGTATTGCATAAATACGTTGTTCCAAATTTCAATCCAACGTTTGTCTTCATCTTCTATATCATCGCCCATATCAAAGAATATTTCTGTGCTGGGGCCACATGGTCCGGTGTCGCCAGCCGACCACCAATTGTCTTTGTCGCCCAAACGGATGGCTTCTTTACCTGCGACTTCGCGCCATATTTGTGTTGATTCTTCGTCTGATGTATGGGTTGTAACGCGTAATTTATTTACATCTAATTTCAAAACATTTACCAATAAATCCCAAGACATTTCAATCGCTTCGCGTTTAAAATAATCGCCAAAAGACCAATTTCCCAACATTTCAAAAAAAGTATGATGTGTGCCGTCAAAACCAACTTCATCTAAATCATTATGTTTTCCGCCTGCGCGTAAACATTTTTGACAATCCGCAACGCGTGGATGCGTTGGTTCTTTAATTCCTTGGAATATTTCTTTGAACGGAACCATGCCCGCAACCGTAAACATCAAAGATGGGTCATTCGGCACCAAAGATACAGATGGTACGATATTATGACCACGTGATTCAAAATAATTTAAAAATAATTTTCTTATTTCATTATACTTCATTTTTCGTTTCCTTCACTTCTTCTATTTTAATATAATTTGTTTGATTCATATAAATCGGTTCATAATCTTTGAAGGTGCTTTTTAAATAAGCCCAAATATCACCGTCGTTTAAATTATCATTGTTTTCGATTTGTATCAAATCTTTTATTTTATCGAATACAAACATAGTCCCATTTATATCGAAATCTGGTCGTTTGATGTTTATAACGTTTTCATTCCCAGGATTGTATTTCGGATTTTCAATCAAATTAAACACAGTTTGCAAATTGTTGCGCACACACATTGTGTTTTGCAATACAGCATAAGTTTTATGTTCCACATTTAATACGGATAAATCGGTAATTATGTCAGATTGTCCACAAAAAACCATCCATTGTGCATTTATTTTTAAACGCATTGCTTCTTTTATTAAACCGATTCGTGTTGCGGCTGCCCCAATTTTTTTGTCCGAGTTAATTATTTGGAATTTATTTTTAAATCCTAAATTTAAAATATCAGATTTTTTTAAAATTTGTTTTGGGTTATTGTTGAACAAAATTAAATAAATATTTTCGCTCAATTTTGATAGAGCCCCAACAGACATTTGCAATAACACAATATCCGTTACATTAATTCCGACAATAATATATTTTTTGCTTTTTTTAAACATAACGGATTTATCCTATACGATAATTATTCAAATTGCAATAAATTACTTATATATGATATAATGTAATAAAAGAATAAAGGATACAGTCATGCATAAAACAATGATGTTTGCAATTATGTTAATCGTTGCGATAATATTGGCGTCCAGTTTTGGGTTGCATATATTGCCAATTAAACCGTTATATAATTTAACCGCGGAAAACCAGGCTGTGGCGCTGTACGTATGTCCTGTGGTCGAAAATGGTTGGACAATGTTTTCTAAATATCTAACCACGGCGATAGAACCAATAAAGATTGGATTTTTCTTCACGGGGATGTTGGTCGCTGTTGTGTGGTTGTGGGCATTGTATCAAAATTTCTTAAAAGATAAATTTGAAGACGGTGCGTTTAAAAAACCTTGGGGATATACAAAGATGTATTTTTGGGCGGTGGTTATATTTTTATTGTTAATTAATACACCGAATTATTATCGCACGGTGACCGTTTTGGGCGCGACAGGTGAATATGTTTTATGTGAAGAAAATACACCAAATGCCATACCAGTTCGCGCCGGCAATGTCAAGGCTTAAAAGGGGTGTGAATTATGTGCTTGACTTTAATGGCGGATTTCTTTACGATTCGTATTAAGAAGGTCGGATAGGGCTTTATAGGCACAGGTTTCAAGATTTGCGTTTATAAAAAATATCATTTGGTCTTTGTCGTTAAACTTTAAACTCAACAACAGGAGAGTCTTATGAACAAACAAGAATTGATCGAAGCAATTGCAAACGAAGTTAATATCACAAAAGCAGCAGCAGCAGGATGCTTGGACGCTTTCATTAACACAGTAACAAAAGTTTTAAAGAAAAAAGGCGAAGTTCGCTTGGTTGGCTTTGGAACATTTACAACTGCAAAACGTAAAGCTACAACAGGTCGTAATCCTCAAACAGGTGAAGCAATCAAAATCCCTGCTTCTACACAACCTAAATTTAAAGCTGGTAAATCTTTGAAAGAAGCTTTGAACTAAGGCTAACTGCTTTTGAAAGTATTTAAAACCCGCAAATTTGCGGGTTTTTTGTGCTTTACTATTTTGTGTTTCTGATATATAATATTAATGTTTAATAATAAACAAAAAAAGGAAGAAAAAATGAAAGATAATAAAGCTTGTGGTTGTGCATGTGGTTGCGCATGCCGTAAAGGTTCAAAAATTGCATTGAAAATCGTTTTGGTTTTGGCTATTTTCGCAGCAGGTGCATTTACAGGTAAACATTGTATGGTAAAAAAAGCAATGAAACACGCACCTGTTATGGTTGCATTCAATAACGGTTGTTTGGATATGTCTGCTGTAAAATGTCCTAAAAAATTAGAAGCTTTGACAGCGTCCGCTGAAAATTCAGATAATTGCATTTCTATGGAAGAATATAAAGCTATGGATAAAAAAAGTTTTGGTTGCAAAAAATCAGCAGAAATGAAAAAAGCTGTTGCAGAAAAAGCAATGGAAGCCGTGTCCGCAGAAATGGATAAAGCTGTTAAAGAAATTAAATAATATAATTATTCTTTAAAATAAAACGCCCAATTGGGCGTTTTATTTTATTCTTTACCTTTTAAAATACGGGCTTTGCTTTTGTTCCATTCGCGTTGTTTTATCGTTTCGCGTTTGTCTGCACGGTTTTTACCAAATCCAATACCAATTAAAACCTTTAATTTGCCGCGGCTGTTGAAATATAATTTTAACGGATATGCGGTTGCGCCTTTTTCGTTTAATTTGCCGATAATGCGTTTAATTTGCGCCGCGTGTAATAATAATTGGCGGGGGCGACGTTCGTCAAAATTCACAATGCGATTAGCCGTTGGTAATTTTTGGATTTCAACGCCGGCAAGATATAAATTTCCACCACGGTTTTGAACAAACCCGTCAACGATGGTAACCAATCCATAACGAATTGATTTGATTTCTGCGCCGGTTAAAGATATTCCTGCCTCTATCGTATCGTCAATAGTATAAGAAAAGCGGGCTTTTCTGTTTTCGGATACTTGACCTGATTTTATAATTTGACGTGCCATTTTTATTTTGCCTGTGTTAAATCTTCTGGAATAAATCCATCAGTTTGTAAATTCCATAATTTGCAGTATAAACCATTCTTTTTCTTTATCAAGACTTTATGAGATCCGGATTCTTTTATTTTTCCATCTTCCAATACAATGATTTTATCCATATTACGCAGGGTAGATAAACGGTGCGCAACCACAATGGTTGTTCTGTTTTTTGACAATTCTTCAAAGCTTTTTTGTACAATCTTTTCAGATTCGCTGTCCAATGCGGATGTGGCTTCGTCCAAAATCAATATTGGGGTATTACGTAAAAATGCGCGAGCAATAACAACGCGTTGTTTTTGTCCACCGGACAATTTAATCCCGCGATCCCCAACGACGGTGTCGTATCCTTTGTCGGATGCCATTATAAAATCATCTGCGCGTGCACGTTTTGCGGCGGCTCGCACTTCATCCAGACTGAATTCTTTATCCCCATACGCGATATTTTCCATCAACGTGCGGTTGAACAATGATGGTTCTTGTGGGATAAATGTAATGTTGTCGCGTAAAGAATTTTGAGTTACGTTTTTAATATTTTTCCCGTCAAACAAAATTTGCCCAGAATTTACATCATACAAACGCATTAACAAATTAACCAAAGTCGTTTTACCCGCGCCAGACAATCCAACCAAACCGATTTTTTCACCGGCTTTGATTTTCAAAGACAGGTTGTCGATAACTTTCTTTTTATTATATTTGAACGAGATATTTTTGATTTCTATGTTTGCCTTTGAAATGATTAAATCCGCAGCATTTGGTTTATCCATTATTTCAATAGGTTGCACCAATTCTGCATAGGCTTGTTTGGCTTTTGCATAAGTTGAAATCAAGTTTTTAAAATTATTGGTCAATATTCTGGCATACATAATCATCATAGAAAAAACAGATGTTGCATAAATAATTTCCGATGGTTTTATTTCGCCGACAGAATATAAATAACCACAGGCAAGAATCAAGACAAAAAAAGTAATATCAAAAAATATGCTGGACGGTCCCCAAAACAATATTTGCATAAAATAAGATCTTTCGGTTTTTTGAATTTGTTCTTCGCGGGTCGCTTTTATATGTTTTGTTTCATATTTTGCGCCAGAAAATAATTTAATTATTTGAAAATTAGAAATACTGTCTATTATTTTTCCCGCCAGGTTGCTGTCTGTTTTTGACAATTCTTCGGACGCTTTTCTGACCTGTTTATATCGTAAATATGACCAAACAAATCTGAACATCAAAGATGTAAATATAATCGCAGACAGATATGAATTTATTTCAAATAACAATGCTGTATTTATGCTGATAATGATAACGGATACAAACATCTCCATAAAAATATACAATGCAAATCCACCAGATATAAAATTTATTTGCGAATCTATTTTCCCAGAAGAATATTTAGTAAAAAACTTAATAGATTGACCATATATATAATTGTTCAGCCTTTCTGATATATTGTTTTTAACGCGAGGAATCCATTTGCCCTCTAAACGTTGGGCGAACATAGCTATGATTGTTGTGATAAGCATTATACCGCCTGCAAAAATCGCCAAAGGCAAAGAAAATTCTATGAATGATACGCCCGCCGGCACGTCTTGTTCAAACAAACGAACAACCATTTGGTTGATTTTTGGATAAAAAATACCGTATGTGCTTTCTAATATTAAATAAAACACAACCCATAACCCCAACAACCATTTAAATGGTTTGATTGCGTATTGAATATAAAATTTTAATAATGATTTTGGTAATGTTTGCATTTTTATTTTGCCCCCAGTTTTGGATATAACGCGATTGTGTTGTCAAATAATGCTTTTTCAACATCTGATATATCCATATTTTTTATTTCTGATAATATTTCTGGAACGCGGGATACCATAAACGGTTCACACGTTTTTCCGCGATATGGGACGGGCGCCAAATACGGAGCGTCCGTTTCAATTACAATTCTGTCCATTGGGATTTTTGCAAATGTTTCACGAAGCGCGTCCGCATTTTTAAAAGTCAAAATTCCGTTCGCCGAAAAATAAAAACCGCGATCTAATAATATTTTTGCCATATCCCAACTGGACGTAAAGCTGTGCAGAACACCGCGAACAGATCCGTCCAGAAATTGCATAGTGTCGGCCTCGGCATCCCGGCTGTGGATTGCAACGGGCAGGTTTACCGTCTTTGCAATATGTAATTGCGTCGAAAACAATTCAAATTGCTTGTTTTTATGTTCAATCCCATAATGATAATCCAAACCAATTTCACCAACTCCAACAATTTTCGGATGGGCAAATAATTCAGGTTTCAAAATAGATTCCACATCAATTGTGTCATTATTTGCGCATTCGGGGTGCAATCCCAACGTTCCATAAATATTGTCGTATTTTTCAATTATTTCCATTATTTGTGGCACGTCAGATACGTCCGCGCCCGAACAAATCATTTTGCCAACATTGGCGTCAAATCCGCGTTTTACAATATCATCCAACCCCGTATCTTTTACAAATTCGCGGGTTAAATGGCAATGGGTATCTATAAACATTTTTTAATCTCGGTTAATATTTTAAATATTGACGTTTTTGCGTCTATATTTAATGATTTAATATCGTTTAATATTCCGGTCGCTGTTGGATACATATCCGCCAGGCCGAAATGAGCAATCACGTCCAAAACCAATGGATGTAATTCTGGGTATGAAGCAATATCCGCCGCCAATTCCATCAATGCGGTTGATGGGGTATTTGGATTTTTCAATAAATCCAACATTTGCAGATATATTTTATCTCCGCCGGTTGCTTTTAAATTTGCGATTTTACCAAAACTGCCGTTTGCCAGGTTAAATATTTCTGGGCTGATTTTTTCATCTGGCATTAATGTTAAACATAATTCTTCCAGATTAGTGCGGGTCAGGGGACGCATTTTTTCAACACGTGCGCGCGAACGAATGGTCGGCAAAGTATTTGCCAATTGATTTACTATTAAAAAGAATATGGTTTTTTGTGGCGGTTCTTCCAATATTTTCAACATAGCATTCGACGCGTTCGGCATACGTAATTCGTCAACAGAATCAACCAATACGACGCGCCAGCCACCCGACATAGATGATGATTGTAATTTTTTAATAACATCGCGCACGGTGTAAACGGATATTGTTTTCGTGTCCGGTTTTGGTTTTCCGTCTTTATCAATATTTCTTTCACGATCTATGACAAAGAAATCTCCGATATTGCCATATATTTGCTTTGCCAGATGATGAGCCAGGGTTGCTTTGCCGATACCGTTTGTACCCGCCAAAATCCACACGGGATGAATGGGATGATTATCGCGATTGTCCCACGCCGCCATAAATGACGCAATTGTATCAACGTGGCCAACCAATTTTTCACAATCGGCAGGGGATTTAAAATCAAAAAATTTTGGTTTTTTTGTCGCCATTATTTACCCAATACTTTACCAAACATAATAGATATGTTTTTAAATAATTTTCCAAACATTCCAACAGAATCCACGTCGGTTGCTGCAATCAAAGGTGCGGTCGCAATAATTTCGCCGTTTAATTTTGCAGAAATTTCACCAATAACTGCGCCCGCAGACACGGGTGCTATGACGGGTGTTTTATATTTTGCCTGGACTATTATTTCTTTTGCATTTTGATCTTTGTCTAACGTCACCGTAAAAGGTTTGGCGGTCGTTGCAACAACATTTGAATCCGCGCCATACCAAGTCGGAATTTGAACGATTTCTGCGCCGGCTTCAAAAAAACGTTTGTTTGACGTCGAAGAATATCCGTATTCCAATAATTTTTTAACTTCTGCCGCCAATTCATTGTGGTTTTTGCCTTTGAATCCATTAACAACCGCGATTAAACGACGCCCATTTTGTTTTGCGGATGCGACCATACCATATCCGCCACCATCTGTGTGACCGGTTTTCATCCCGTCTGCGGAATTCATAGTAAATAATAATTTGTTATAATTTACCGTATGTGTGCGGCCCCATTCTTTGCACCAATCGTCTTGGTATTCAGAAAAAGCAAATCTTTTTGTCCCAAACATAGGGTACAATTCTGCGTGTTCGGTAATCAAATAATCCGCCAAAGTCGCCAATTCACGACTGGTCATTAAATTGTATTCGTTTGGTAATCCGGTCGCATTCCCAAATGTAGATTCTTCCATTCCGATTTTTCGTGCCAATTTTTGCATTTTTGTTGTAAAAGCAGATTCAGAACCGGCCAAGCTTTCGGCAACAACAACGGATGCGTCACCGCCGGATTGTACGATAATTCCGGTGATTGCATCTTTCACTGCCAAAGTTTGACCCGCAGACAGACATATTTTAGATGCCGGATACCATGTCGGATTATTAAAATCTGCGTTTTCGCTGACTATCATTCGGTCATTCATTCCGATGTTGCCGGCTTTGATTTCTTCGAATAATACCGCCAAAGTCATTAATTTAATCATAGATGATGGTGGCATCAATTTATCAGCATTTTTACCAACAATTTCAGCACCAGAATCATAATCCATTAAAAATACAGAATTTGCACGAGTCTTATATGCGTGGCCACCAATTGGCAGACCAATCACAGATATCATTGAAATGATAGATATTATTTTCTTCATACTTATACCTTAACAAATTTCACCCATAAAATGCAACCCAGAAATATCATTTAATCTGACTTTTTGCACAGTTTTTGATTTTGCGTCTGTGTCGTTTAATTTTACCGCGATTTCGTCATCTGTTTTTGCCCAACCATTTTCTTCAATTAACGCGTTAACCGTTTTACCGACCA
The DNA here is from genome assembly GCA_964371145.1 of uncultured Muribaculaceae bacterium. Taxonomy (GTDB): domain Bacteria; phylum Pseudomonadota; class Alphaproteobacteria; order Rs-D84; family Rs-D84; genus CAUTNA01. Next base: position 13,456 of record CAYJKO010000009.1, on the reverse strand, counting down.
AAATTTGCATTAATTCCACCTGATTATCATTCGCGCATTCAGTTATGATTTTTACGCGTTTTTTAGATTCTGATTTGTCCACCTGGTTTGGCATAGTTGCCGCCAAAGTATTGGGGCGGGGCGAATATGGAAATGCGTGGATTTTAATCGGCTGTAATTCTTTTGCCAGATTCAATGTTTCTTCAAACAATTCATCTGTTTCTCCCGGAAATCCGCAAATAATATCCCAACTGAAAGACACATGAAATCCGTCGTTACGTTGCATAAATTTACGAACGTCACCAGATTTATGGCGACGACGCATAGATTTTAATATGTCGTCCGCACCCGATTGCATAGATAAATGTATATGCGGTATCATACGAGAATCAGATTTCATTAAATCTATGATTTTATAAATTTCGGGACTGGCCGGATCCATAGAAGACAGACGCAGTCTTTGTAAATTTGGTACGTCATTTAATATTTTTTTGCATAAATCAGATATTAAAACGGGGTTCTCATTTTCTTTTATTACAAAACTTGCAATATCAACGCCCGTCAAAACAATTTCGTTAAACCCATCATTTGTTGCAGATTTAATTTCTGACAATATATCGGCGTACGCAAAAGATTCATTTTTCCCGCGCAACAGACGGGTTATACAAAATGCGCAATCGTGATTACATCCATTTTGAATTTGTATGAATTTTTTAGACATAGATGATTTAGATTCTTTGAATTTTTCAATTTCAGGCTGTGTTTTAAAGCATGGCGACATTTCAAGCCCACGAATATAAGAATTCAATTTCATTTTATCTGCATTATCTATGACAATAGAATTCGGAATATCTTGGAACAGACCCGGATTGCGTGTTGACGCACATCCCGTTACAAAAATGGGGGCGCGTGGATTTTCGCGTGACAGCTTGCGCACAGCTTGGGCAGATTGTCTTTCTGCTTCGCCCGTGACGGAACAAGTATTAACCACAATTGCTGATTTTATATGGTTTTCCAACATAGATTGAATTTTTTCGACTTCCATTGCATTTAATCTGCAACCAAATGATAAAGTTTTTATATTTTTTTCTTGCATTTTTACGACCTTTGTTTTATTATACCTTGGCAAAAAATTATTTCAACAAAGGATTTTAATTATGGCACGCACAACAAATTCAGATACATTACCATTCGTAGATTCTCGTTATGAATTGGGAATGATGGCGGCACAACGCGTTCGTGACTTGAACGGTGGCGCAGAACAGGTTGTTGAAAACAAAGGCGACAAACCAACCGTTATTGCATTGCGTGAAATTGCAACCGGTAAATTGGATATGTCAGTATTGCGTCATGAATTCGTTCAATCTTATAAAGACGCCCCAACATCAGGATTAGAAGACGTATCATTAGAAGTAAACGCAGAAGATCCAGCATTGCGTGAATTGGATGCAGAATTAGGCGACATTTTGATGGATGTCGTTGAAGAAGCAATCGTTGAATCAGATGAAAAAGAATTGGAAGAATCAGTAATCGACGCTGAATAATACAAATACGGAGACGTGGCAGAGCGGTTGAATGCGCACGCTTGGAAAGCGTGTATACGGGAAACTGTATCGAAGGTTCGAATCCTTTCGTCTCCGCCAGAAATTAAGAAACACCCCAAACGGGGTGTTTTTTAATTTGTGTTGTGATTAGGATGATGAGAACCGTAAAAGGTTCGACCCGAAAGTTATCGCATACAAACATCGTGCCGTATGCGGTTTACGCAGGGGAAAGGGACCCGCAATCTATGATTGTGGGAATTACAATCTTTCGTCTCCGATTGTTCGAAGCAAAGTTAACGAAGAATGAGTTAAACGCAGCAAGTTACAAAAGAAACACCCCAAACGGGGTGTTTTTTAATTTGTGTTGCGGCCGGTTTATTAAATTGGTTTGCGCATACCGATGCTGATGCCAAACCCATTGCGGCCACCGGTCATCGCATCAATTTCTATGAATGAATCCAAACCATAAATTACTTGTTTTTGTAATCCAACCGTGAATTCCGCATAGCTTTCTGTTGCAATGTCAGGCAATTGTGTTGTGTCTGCAACGGCGGTGGATGTTCCCATTAAATTTTCATTATATGAAGCCGCCGCATAACCAACCCATTTGCCGCCCAATTTCGTAGACATTTTAATTTCAGGCGTTATTTGTAACGCAGAAAAAGAATATTTCGACAAATCAATGTTTGCAGCCGTCGTGTATTCTGGGGTATTTACATATACATAAGACGCCATAACGTTCGGCTGTATCGTAAATCCGCCTATGTTAAAATTGTGTCCCATTTTCAAAGATCCTGCACCCGATAATCCCATAAAATCTTCGCTGCCGAATACTGTCATGATATCATTCATAGATGCGCCAACGTTTGCCATTGTGCCGATAAAGGAATCTCCGCGATTAAAGAAAGCTGTCAATCCCAAATTGAACGAATGTTTATTTAATTGTACATCTTCATATTCCAGGGCAGAATTAGTATAATTACCAAATACTCCATAATTTGCACGCCAGAATTTATTTGCGTTAAACATATTTTTATCATTGTTGAATTGTTGACGGGCAACAGATTCTCCACCGTAATAAGAACCCGAACCGCTGCCGTATTTGGTTGGGTTGTAAATCGTGTCATAATAATAGTTTTCCACGTTATAACCAAATGTCATACCGAAATCACGGCTTTCTACGGAATAACCATTGTCTAATTCTATCGTTTCGTCAGACACAAATGGTTGAAACCATAATGCAGAATTTTTGTTGTTGGATTCGTCTCCATATTCCATAAATTTCGATGGGATTATAGGCATTCCGAAATTTCCAAAGACTTGTTTATGTAATGACACGGTTGCCAGATATTGAGTTTGCGCGGATATTGTGCTGGCAAAAACGGCGGGGGTAAATGATACAGGTGTCAGGGTGTCTTCTGAAAAAATCAAAGTTCCGTTTGTATCCAGCGCGCTTGAATCTATTGTATATGTATATATACCGCCAACAGCCGTCGCATTTGCGTCCAATGTAATGTTACCGGCACCTGTATTGTCGGTCAAAGATATTGTTGTGTCGCCAGATTTATCATTTAATATTTTAATGCCGGTTATATTAATAGAATATGTGCCACCCGGGGTTGTATTAATAAATCCGTCTGCCCAACCATTTAATAAATCTACATCAATGTCCGTGTTCAAATTACCGTTCAAAGTCCAATTTGTTGTATCAAAGATATTCTGGATACCATTTTGTAAATTCAAAGAAGAGGCGTTGTTTACTGTAAAAATCCCACCAAAGAAATGTGACGCATCAAACGAATTGCCTATTGTCAAATTGCCGTCCAATATCGCATTTCCTGTAAATCCTGATAAATCGGCATTGTTTATTGTCGCATTAAATATATTAACAGTGCCATTACCCGTAATATTATTATTCAATGTTGTGTCTGTATACAATCCCAATGTTCCGTTATTAACATCAATGTCTAATCCATTTATGATTGTTTCGCGTACAGATAATTCTTTACCGTTTAAATCAATTGAACCAACGCCCGACAAAGTTGCGTCATTGCCATCCATGGTCAAAGAGTCTCCGTTTAACACAAGGGCAGAGTCTATGGTTGTATTTTGATTGAAAGAATATGCTTTGTCCGCGACATTTGATTCAAACGCATAATTAATATTAGCAAATTTGAAATTTAAATTACCCGTTGTATCATTATAAGATATAAAATATCCGTTTTCATAATCTTCTGTTGCGGTCGCATTATTATTTATGTTTAAATCCGCCCCAGACGCCAAATCTATATAATCACCGGTCAATAAATCGCCGTATGCAAATTGTATGTCTTTGCCGGCATCAGTAATAGATGACGCGTCCGCATAAATATTTAATTCATTGATGGTAAGTTTTCCAGAACCGGATACATTGTTCGTGCCGATTTTATCAGATTGATTTGTACCCAAATTTAAATCTATTTGGATATTTGTATTGCCGGCCAGATTTATGTTTTGAAAATTTAAATCTTGGTACGCGCCATTTGATAAATCTATATTACCGTCACCAGTCGTATTTAAATCCGCATTCGCACCGATTACAAAAGAAGGTTCAAACATTAAATTGCCCGCGCCCAATGTTATTGTCCCATTGTCGAAATTGTTTCCAAAATAAGCATGACCGCCACCCACAGTTATATTGCCAGATGTTGCTGCATTGAATTCTATGTTGCCGGAATTAATAATCATATTGTTCACATATACAGAATTATTAAATATAGCATTTCCGTCTATTTCAAAATCTCCGCCTGTTTGATTAATGGTGCCATCGAATGTAATGTTTTTATTTCCTGAATTTATATCTATATCACCTGTGCCACTGAAATCACCAGAAAAGACACTGTTCATAAAATTGTTTACTATGTTCAATGTTCCATTGTTGATAAAGTTTGCCTCTACAGATGACACATTGTTTATATTTAAAACTTGGGTTGAGTCCGATATAGTAATGTCATAATCCCCACCCATCGCAAGTCCGATTGCATTAATAGTTAACGTTCCGCCACCCATTGTTAAATCGGATGTTATGTTTGATGCAGTTACAAAATTATATGTTTTTTGTGCAACTATCGATGATACGGCTGCGTCTAAATCGTCATAATATAACCCAAGTTTACCGGCGTTATTATAATATATTAAATAACCTGCATAATTTTCAACTGACGAACCCGCATTATTTAATGTAGCGCCAGATATGTCTATTTTTGCACCCAATACATCATCAGATATCATAATATTGTTCAAAGGCATCATAGAAGCATCGGTTATAATGTCTATGTTTTTTAAATATATTGTGCCGGTTCCTGCAACATTCGTAGCGGTTATTTTATCCGCAGATGGCGTGCCAGATAAAGAGATATCTATATCCAGATTTAAATCAGCATTTAAATCTATTGTGTCAAATTTAATGTCTGATATATTGCCGCCTGCCAAATTTAATGTGCCACCACTTGGATATGTTATTAATTTTGAAGTCTCAGATATGATTGCTTGGTCTGCGTTTAATGTGCCACTGTCAAAAATGATATCGCCCGTAAAACCAGATTCCAACGTGACGGTGGAAGAAGACAAAAGAAATAACATATCCGCGGTTAAATCGGATTCGAACACAGACAAGTTGGCAACCGAGTTAAATACAGTTAAATCAACAGAATCTTTGAAAACCGCACCGCCCGAATTAGAATCCAATGTCGTGCCAGATACGGTCGAATTAAATACATATCCGCCCGAACCCGTTAAATCAATGTTTCCCGTGCCGGATATAGCGCCATATATTTGTGTGGTCGATGTTGTGGTTGCGGTCAGGTTTAAAACACCGTTATTTACAATTGCCCCATTTATTTCGGCTGTATCTGTAAACTCAACAGTTCCGATACTTGTAATAAATGGGTTAAATTCATTTGCGTTATTAATATTCAAAATTTGACCGGCGTTTGCAATTTCAATTATATTCGTGCCATCGCGTGTTATATCTGCCCCGTTTGCATTGATGGTTAAAACATCCCCACCCATAATTAAATCATTTGTTATACCAACGGTCGCATTTGCATTATATGTTTTTTGAGCAACGGCAGAAGAAATAGCCGTATTTAAATCATCATAAGACAACCCCAAATTTCCCGCATTATCATAAGACAATAAATAACCCAAATAATTTTCCAGCGATCCAATTGGTGCAATTAAATTCGCATTTGAAATGTCTATTTTATCGGCGAAATTGGCACTGGCTATTTTTAACGTAGTAATTGGCATCAAGGTCGCGTCCGTCAATATGTTTATATTGCCCAATTCTATTTTTCCGGTCCCGGTTATGTTATCCGCATTTATAATGTCAGCAGATGGGGTGCCGGATAAAGACACGTCCAAAGAATAAAAATTTGTGCCGGATAAATTCACATCCTGAAAATCTGTGGTATTAATTACAGAATTATTAAAATTCAAAGTCGCATTGTTTAATGTTAAATTTGAATTCGGTGCAATGAATCCATTTGTCCCCAATGATATCGCAGAATTTGATATATTTATATTATTTGCGTCCAAAATACCATCTAATGCAATGTCTTCGGAAGCAATAAAAATGTTTGTGGTAACGTTGCCGTCAAATGTTGCAGATGATGTGCCAGTGTTGATAATTAAATCATTTGCGGATACATCTTTTGCAAAGATAACGTCGCCTGTATCGACAGACAAAGTATTTGCAACAGATACATTTTCATCAAATTCAATGTTTGTGGCTGTTGCGGTTATATTGTCCGCCACCACAGTTCCTGTGAATTCGATTGAACCATCGCCAGACGCAAACAAATCTCCGTTGCCGGACACAGAATCCATAGTAATATTGTTTGAATTATTCGCCATTAAATTCAATGATGCGTTATTTACAATGTTTCCATTTATATCTGCGTCAATTGTATTTGCAGTTATATTAATTGTTCCCAAATTGTCCGTTATAAATCCAGTTGTAAAACCGTCTATTGATAACACGTCTTCTATATTCAAAGTTTGTGTCGCACCCACGGACATCCCATTAAATCCGTCCCCCAATATAGAATTCCCGCCACCATTAATATTGAATACATCACCCCCCATAGCCAATAAATTACCTGTTGCTGTTTCATCCATCCCCATGGTGTATGTTTTATCCGAAGACGCCGATTTTACCGCGTCATTTATGGATAAATAAGCAAAATTAATATCACCGGATAATTCGCTGTAATCTAATAAATAATTACCAGAATCTGTTGCAATAGAACCATTAACCAAAACAGATACGGTCGTGGATAAATCAATGTATTCTTTAATGATGTCGTCTGCGATATTAATAGTAAAAGGCACAGAGCTTGGCAAAGAATATTCTATATTTAAATCTTGGATTAATAATTTACCAATGCTGGCCGAATTTACATTTGCCACAGATATTTTATCTGCGGTATTATCTGTTAAATCGATATCCATTCCATAAGAAATGTCTGAATTTATCAATAAATCATTTCCCAAGGCGGTTGTATTTGTGCCGTTGCCTCTTAAATCTAAATACCCGCCATTCAAAGTCAATATAGAATTGCCAGACAGGGCAGAGGTCGCCGCAAAATTTAAAACACCATCGTTTAAAATAATATTATTGTTTGATACAATATCATTAAATTCCACATTCCCATTAATATAAATATTTCCAACATTTAATGGGTCGCCTGAAATAGATTCTTCAAAGATGATTTTATAAGCCCCAGACGTTATTAAATCTATGTCGCCTGTATTATATATTTCAGAATCTGTCCCAAAAGTAGTATTTGTTGTATTTGCAGTTATTGAAACATCGCCATCATTTTCAACAGCGTAATCTGTAAATCCATAATATTCGGACACATTTAATAAATTATATTCTTGGGTATCTGCAACATTAATACCATTAAAACCATCCCCATCTATGGCAAAATTATCGCCTGCAACATTTAATATATCGCCTTGTAAATTGCCCAGATTGTCATCCACCGTTTCTAATGCAGATAATGTATACAATTTATCATTAGAATCCAATTGAACCATATCCGCCAAATTTGCAACAGAACCGCCCAATATGGTCAAAATACCTTGTTTCCCATTTGTATTATCAAAATCATAAGATATTGCATCGTATCCGGATGTGATGGTTTCATTTGCATCTAATCGTATTGCTTGTTGAACAGATGAAACATCAGACAATAAAACTTCTGTTTCCCCGTCTTTGTTCGATGTGATATTAATTTCATTTAAATTTATAATTTGCCCATTTGCATTAAATGTTGTTGCATTTAATTTGTCTGCAACACCGCCCACAAGATCGACGTCAATGGAATAATTAATACCGCCGTTCAAAACCAATGAAGAAACATCTGTTGTTTGAATCACGTCGTTAGACATATCCAAAGCTGTTTGGTCGTACATAGTAATCACGGCGGTTGTAAATGGATTTAATGTTGCGATATCAATATCTCTGGCTCCATCGCCTGTGTAATCGGTGGCTGTATAGATGTTTTCTTCACCCACAACCAAAGTTCCCGACAAAACGTTCAAATTGATATTGTTAAAATCGTTATTCACAACCAGTCTTCCGTTTGCACCGTTGGCGGAAGAAAAAGATGTGTTGGTTGACGCGCCACCCGCATATTCAATTGCATCATTGAATATTACGTCATATCCATTTTCAGATTTTATAGTCAAAAATCCGCTTGTGCCGATATATACGGCGTTCTGTGAGATTACACCCGCAGAATTCGTATAATTCCCAGAAAAATACATATCTTTATCTGTTGCGCTGATGCTTATAACACCGTCTGTATAAATCGCACCACCCGATGCAACACCGGACGTTGTTTCTGAATAATTATCTAAAAAATCACCTGAAATATTTTTTATTTCGGAACCGAATTCATTGTAAATTGCGCCACCTTTGACTGTTCCACTTGGTGTGCTGGCGTAATTGCCTGTGAAATCGCTTTCTATATTATCGATTGTTGCGAAATTCGTATTAAATATGGCGCCGCCAGATACATTTGTATTTCCAGATTTTGAATAATTATTGGTAAAGCTTCCTTTTATCGTTCCGATGGTTGAATTTTCATTGTAAATTGCACTGCCACCTGTAAGTATATTATAGTTACTGATATAATTTCCTGTAAAATCACCCGTTATTTTTTCTATTTCGGCGTCACCCCCGTTATAAATCGCACCACCAAACGCTGTTTTATTAGTAGTCAGGTAATTATTTGTAAAATCGGCCTCGATATTAATAATTTTCGCGTAATTGTTATAAATCGCTCCGCCAAAAATGTCGGATACAAATCCCGTTACACGATTGGCAGTGAAAGAGCCGGTTAAATTAGAAATAGTTCCGTTTTCAGTATTGTAAACCGCGCCGCCTGCATTTGTTGCTTTGTTATATTGAAAGTTTGCGTTTCTAATATCTGCGGTTGACCCCACGCTTTTGTTAAAAATCGCGCCACCATCTGCTGCGGAATTGTTTGAAAATAATGTAGATTGTGTGTCGTCTGTTGTATTGATATTTAAAATACCTGTTGTATGATTTCTTATTACTCCGCCCGAAGCATTAGCGTCGCCGGAGCCTCCCGCCGACGCGCCAGAATTATTAGAAAATGTTCCGCCCGTGATATTTAATTCGCCAACATTTCCAATCGCACCATTAGTATTTTCTGTTGCGGTTATATTTGTAAAATTTGCTGTCCCTGCATTTGAAAGTATGGCAGAACCAAATGATCCCCCAACATTATTCGAAAATACAGAATCCGTAACATTTATAACAGCGTCCAAATTATAACCGGTTGATGTGTTTATAACCATATTTCTTAAAACCCCACCCGCACTGAGGGATCTGTTATTTGTAAAAACAGAATTCGTAATATTAACCGTGCCGTCATTAGCCAAAAATCCACCTGTGCCTGTTGTGAAAAAATCTGTAACATTGGATACATTTGTAATGTTTATCGTTTCGCCGTTGGCTATAAAAATCCCAGACAATGAATTACCGTTGATTTCAAATCCCGTATCACTGTCTGTCGGCTTGTTTCCAATAATAGAAAGAGTTTTTCCACCCAAATCCCCCAAGGCAGCATTTATTGTTTCGTCCGCCGTTAAAGTATATGTTTTATCCGTTTGCGCAGAAGAAACAGCGGCGTTTAAATCTGCAAAAACGGCAGCGTCTGTTTCAAAAGCAGAGCAAAAAAAGCATACAAAAACAGATAATAACAACGTATTTTTCATAAACTCCCCTGGATATATTTTTCATAATAATAAAAAAACATCTGTTATGTCAATAATATATCGCTGACATATTTTTTTGTTTCTAAATACTTGATTTTGTCAAATTTATATAATAAGATTAAATTCTGCGTCAAAGAACGCGCAAGTTTAAATAATAAAGAAAAGGCTATACAAATGCGAATAATTTATGTAACAAAAGAATTTTATGAACGTGCAGAAAAAGATTTAAAAGCAGAAAAAGTTGAATTAAATAAAATGATGCTGGCTGCTAAACAATTTGATGGTGCCGAAGAAATTAAAAGCCAAAGAGAATTCAAACAAAAACGTTATAATGACAATGCTATGCGTTTTTCATCTTTTGTTCCATACAATATCAGAACAGTTGATTTATCAAACGTTGCTATTAACACAATTGTCGAAGTTTCTGAAACAAATTTAAAAACAAAAGAAACTGTTGTAAAAAATATCACTATTTGTCCATTGGGTGGTCAAAATTATTCACAAAACGTGTTCAATTATAATTCACCGGCGATTGCCCCATTAATTGGTCGTCAAAAAGGTGATATTATAACTATCAAAACACCGACAGCTACAAACACTTATAAAATCTTGAAAATTAAAAAAATGCAAAAAACCAAATAAGTAAAAGTGGCATTGCGCCACTTTTTTATAAAAGCGATGATTACAAAAAAAGACATTTTATTAGCACAAGAAAAATGGGCAGACGCAATTGTCCGGGTTGGGGCAGATTATAAAATTGGCCAAAATGAATTTACATCGGCAATAAAACATATAATGCCGCTATATGATTTTGAAAACAATGTGATGTTTAAACCAACTTTGGCAATCAACAAACCATTTCGTTTTATCCCAGAAGAAATTTTGTCTTATTTTATCGGCGGATGCGTGGATGAAGATAATGGATTTGCTCTGCGCCCATGGAAAAAAATCGTTTTTGAAAATAATCAAATTATAATAGATGGTAATACCGCATATGCAAACGGTACATATAATTTTATAGAATACAATAATAAAACAACAAAAGCGTTTTATACATTTGGCTATAAAAAAATAATGGATGAATTAAAAATATTTATACAACATTCATCCCTCCCGCCGACTAAATAACAGATTTACCGGCTATTATTCCGCTGGCGAACGCCCAATGTAAATTAAATCCACCCAGATCGCCTGTAACATCTAAAACCTCTCCAACAAAATACAAGCCACCGCACAGCCCAGATTCAAATGATTTGGACGACACATCATCTGTCGCAACGCCACCAATGGTTACTTCTGCAGTCAAAAAACCCCGGCTTTTTAAAGTGTCCTTTTTAATGCAAAAATTATTTAACGTATTAACAATACACAATAATTCGTCCTTTTTTACGTCTGCGATATTCTTATTCAAAAATACCGGTGATTTTGCAAATCTCGTCGGTAATTTTTTCGACAAAATTGTATGAACGGATTGTTTGCCATTTGTTCGTTTTTCGGTTTCTAACCATTCTTTGATATCTGTATTGGGCATAAAATTTATAAATAAATCGTTTTCTTTTAAATCATATAAAGACGCACGATAAACGGCCGGACCACCGATACCGAAATGAGTAAACATTATCGCGTCCACGATTTTATTTTTACCAATTGTAATTTCAACCGGCATAGATACACCCGCCAAATCGATTGGAAACAAATCTGTTTTTAATGCGACCAACCCAGGGGACGTTGGTATAATTTTATGCCCGAATTGTTTTGCGATTTTGTAACCAATATCAGACACCCCAAGATTGGGATAAGATACGCCACCAGTCGCCACAATTAAATTTGTCGATTCCCAACAATTATTGACGATGAATTTATCATTTATTTTTTGTACGTCGGACACAACAATATTTGTTTTTATATCGGCGGCTTTGCAATCGGATAATAACGCGTCCACAATATCATTTGCGCCAGATGCACAAAAATATTGTCCTGCGGTTTTTTCTATCCAATTTAATCCGTGGCCTTGCGCCCATTGTAATATATGTTCGGGCTTTACCGCGGCAAAAGCAGATTTTACAAATTTCGGATTTTTACCGAAATATCTGGAAACATTAGCATCCGCATTGGTAAAATTACATCGACCACCACCGGATACCGTTATTTTGCGAGCAGGCGCATTGCCCATATCCAAAATTAAACAAGATTTTCCATTTGCAGTAATTTCAGCGGCAGCTTTTAATCCGGCGGCGCCTGCACCGATAATAATAGTATTGTATTTTTTCATATCTGTATAATAGATAAAACTTTTCTTGCCTGCAAGTATAAAGTGCTTTATAATACGAAACTGACAGATGGACAGGGCATAGCGGACACCACAAGTGTACGAGGAAAGTCCGGACTGCATGGGATAGCATAGCGGTTAATGGCCGCGCGGGGCGACCCGACGATTAGAGCAACAGAGACGAGCCGATTAAGTTCGGATGAAACGGGCAATCTCTATGTGCAGCAACCTTAAACAGTTCTGATGACCGATCCCAGTCGTTTGAAGAACGGGTAAAGGGCTTGACGCTTTACAGTAATGTTTTGCGCAGATTAATTATGTCCACCCCAATGGGGAACAGAATCCGGCTTATCGTTCATCTGTCTTTTTATAAATATGAAAAATATATACGAACCTAATTTTGAAAACATTCAACGCGCCGCACAAATAATAAAATCCGGCGGATTGGTTGCTATGCCAACAGAAACCGTTTATGGATTGGGTGCAAATGCTTTTGATGCGACGGCCGTTGCAAAAATATACGCGGTCAAAGGACGCCCCAACTTTAATCCTTTGATTTCCCATATTTCGGACATAAATATGGTAAAAGAAATAGGGGTTGCCGACGATCGATTTTATGCTTTGGCAAAACATTTTTGGCCGGGCGCGATTACTTTTGTTATAAACCGAAATAATCCGAAATTGGATTTAGCGTGTGCCGGATTAAATACCACAACCGTTCGTATGCCAAATCATCCGGTGGCTTTGGATTTAATTCGTTCGGCAAATGTTCCAATTGTTGCACCGTCTGCAAATTTATCAACCACCATCAGCCCCACAACCGCAATGCACGTTTATGAAAGTTTGGGAACGAATGTCGATATGATATTAGATGGCGGGGCTTGCACAATTGGCGTTGAATCTACAATCATAGATTTAACAACAAAAGACATCGTTTTATTACGCGCAGGTGGAATATCCGTCGAAGACATAGAATCATATTTAAATGAAAAAATTATTATCGGCGCCAATCATTCAACTGCTCCGAAATCTCCGGGGCAAATGTTAAAACATTACGCACCGACAAAGAAATTACGTATAAACATAACAAACCCCGAACCAGACGAATTTTATATCGGCTTTGGCAATATGGATTGCGATTTAAATTTAAGCCCATCTGGGGATTTATTGATGGCCGCATCAAATTTATTTTCATATTTAAGAACAGCAGATAAAAATATTAAATATAATAAAATTGCAATTGCACCAATCCCAAACATCGGCCTGGGATTGGCAATAAATGACAGAATTTTTCGCGCTCAAAATTAATAAAATTATTGTTTAATAATATTGATAACCGGTTCAAATACATTTGATATCGGATTAAATA
>CAYJKO010000008.1:0-33894 GCA_964371145.1 uncultured Muribaculaceae bacterium | reverse complement strand
CCTGAAATTATATACCTGGCGCGTGAATCCTTTAAAGATATGGATTTTAAAAAACGTTTTTTCGGAAATATTAAATTTGATAAATCCGAACCGTTCGCAAAAGGTTTTTGTCTGCACACCAGTTATTTAATTATGAAAAATACAATCCAGAAAGATTATTGGGAAATAAGAAAATTAAATTCAGACAATCATTGGTTTTTGGTGGAAAAATCCAGCAGAATTATTTTAGATTTAACATATGATCAATTTGCAAAACGTCCCGATTATTCAAAAAGTTTTATATATACAGATTATAAAACAGATATGGATATGAAAAAAATAATGGCTTTTAAATCTGGATTGTTGGCAAAACATATCGGATTGACTTTATAGCTTGCAATAGATGTATATTTTTTATAAAATAAAACCAATATAAATTAATGGTTTTAAAATGTTCAACAATAATATTTATTCTGTATCAGACGCGTCTGCAATGTTAAAAAAAGTGGTGGAATCATCATTTTCCGGCATTAAAATTCGTGGAGAATTGTCTCAAATTACGCGCGCGGCGTCGGGGCATATGTATATGACTATAAAAGATGCAGGTGCCGCAATATCTGCAATTATTTGGCGCGGAACTCCGGTCAATTTCAAATTAGAAGAAGGTGCAGAGGTAATCGTAACCGGAAAATTCACGACTTATCCCGCACGCAGTAATTATCAAATTATTATAAATGAAATTGAAATGGCGGGTGTTGGCGCGATTTTAAAAATGTTAGAAGACAGAAAGCAAAAATTGGCGGCAGAAGGATTGTTTGATGCGTCCCGCAAAAAGCCTTTGCCGTATTTGCCGAAAACAATTGGTATCGTAACCAGTCCGACGGGCGCGGCTTTTCAAGATATCCAAAACAGATTGCGCGAAAGGTTCCCGGTGCACGTGTTATTATACCCCGCAACCGTCCAAGGGACGGCCGCCGCATCGGAAGTTACGCGTGGTATCGAATATTTTAATCAACAAAAAAATGTAGATGTTATTATAGTTGCACGTGGTGGCGGATCTTTGGAAGATTTGTTACCTTTTTCCGAAGAAATTGTGGTGCGCGCAGTCGCCGCCAGTGAAATTCCCGTTATATCGGGTGTGGGGCATGAACCCGATTATATGTTAATAGATTTTGCGGCCGATTATCGCGCCGCAACCCCGACTATGGCGGCGGAAATCGTTGTGCCAACCAAATTAACATTAATCCAAGATATTCAAAATCAATCTCATAAATTATCTTCTTTGTTTGCACATAAAATCGTTAATTTAAAACAAGCCATATCGGGATTAAATATTAAATCACCAAAACAAATTATTATGGAACAAACACAAAGATTGGATGATATAACACGTACTATGAATTTGGTTATAAATAATAAATTAATGATGGCGCATCAACAAATATCCAATGCGCCCGATATTGAAAAAATATTGTCCAACAGAATGATTTCTTTGAATCAAGCCATCGTGCATATCGGTCAAATGTTATCATCGCTCAGCTATAAAAGCGTGTTGGGGCGCGGATTTGCGATTGTGCGTGACGATACGGGCAATATAATCAGTCGCGCATCCGAATTTACGGATAATGCAAACATAGAATTTGCAGATGATAACGTTAATGTTAAAAAGATTTAATCAATGTTTTTGCGGTCGCAATTGATTCTGGGGTGATTTCTGCCCCGCTGATAATACGCGCGATTTCATTAATTTTTTCATCATCAGATATTTCTCGGACAGATGTCGTTGTAATATCATTTTCAACAAATTTTTCAATTTTAAAATGTTTATCCGCATATCCTGCAACTTGCGCGGAATGAGTAATTACCAAAGCTTGTGACGCGGCAGATAATCTGGATAAGCGATTTCCTACGGCTTGTGCGGTTGCGCCACTGATTCCGGTGTCTACTTCGTCAAATATAAATGTAAATGCGAAATCATCTGGATTTATAAATACTACGCGCAGAGCCAACATTAAACGTGCTAATTCCCCACCAGATGCAGTTTTATGCAATGGAGAAAATGGATTGCCCGGATTGGTTTTTATCATAAAAGTAATTTCATCCGCCCCGCGTGCAGTTGGATTTTTATCTGAAAAATCAACGATAAAATCAGCCTGTCCCAATTTTAAATCCGGTAATTCGGTTAATATTTGTTTGCGCAAAATTTCTGATGCGGATTTTCGTGCAATTGTTAAATTCGATGCCAATTTATTAAATTCGCCCTGCTTTTCTTTCACAGATATTTCTAATTTTTTTAATTCTGCATCCGAATTATCAATCATATTTAATTGGTTTTGCATTTTTAACAACAAGTCAGGTAATTCGTCCGCAGGTATGCGATGTTTTCGTGCGGCTGCACGCAATGCAAACAATCTTTCTTCTATGTCGTCCACGTTTTCATCTGTTTCGCTGTGTGGGCGTAATTTTGATGATACATCAGATATGTTTTCTGCGATTTCATATAATTTTTCAATTTGTCCGGCGTACGGATTGGGATCTGTTTTAATTTTTTCCAAAGTGCGCGCCACATTGTACACGCAATTATCCAAAGAATTGCCCTTTTGATTTATGATTTCAATCGCATCAGATAATATGGCTGTATTTTTTTCAGAATTTATGATTGCGTTGCGACGATTGTTTAAATCTTCTTCTTCGCCAGTTTCCGGATTTAATGCGGATAATTCAGATACATTGTATTCCAAAAATTCACGTTCGTTTGCGGATTTTTCAATTAATTTTTTTAATTCGTCTAATCTTTTTTCGGCGCTGTGTAATTCAGAATAAGAAGATTTTACCAATGATAATAATTCAGAGAATCCGTCGATGTATTTTATCGCGAAATCGTCCAAGGTTTTTTGATGTGTTGTTTGGTCCAACAAAGAATGATTTTCAAATTGTCCGTGAATTTCAACCAACAAATCACCGGCCATTTTCAATGTTTTTACGGATACAGGTATGCCGTTAATCCAAGCGCGACTTTTCCCATCAACAGACAAAGTTCTGCGTAAAATTAATGTGTCATCAGATTCTATTTCATTTTCTGATAAAATTTCATTTAATTTATCGCCTGTGTTTTCAAATTCCGCGATTACTTGCGCGGATTCCGTGCCGTGACGGATTAATCCGATGTCTGCGCGTGCCCCCAATCCCAAAGACAATGCGTCTAATAAAATACTTTTACCGGCGCCGGTTTCCCCGGTCAACGCGTTTAACCCACGGCCGAATTCAATGTCCAAACGGTCGATTAATACAATATTTGAAATAGATAACTTTTTTAACATAAATTAATTATAGCCGGTTTTACATAATTATTTCAAGCAACAAATTGATTCCAATGAAAAATCAGATAGCCATAAAATTTTCCCCAAAATCTTGTGGTTTGGGTATACGTTTTTCAGCAGATGTGAGTATTCTTTCATTTGGTTTATATACTTATCTCGAAATTGGTTTTTATTAACGTCCGTTTTGTAATCAATGAATATTATTTCGTCGTCCGTTTTTATTAATCTGTCGATACGTCTGGAAATTAATTTTTCGTTAAAAATGCCGGCAATTGGAACTTCGGTCTGGGCATTTTCAGAAAAATAAGGCAACAATTCTGGTTTTTCTTTTATTTTTTTTATAATGTCCGGATTTCCGCGTTCGAATTCGTCGTTTATGACTAATCTTTGCATTTCTTTATGCATTTTTGTTCCGGTATTTGTAGCAAATTTTCGGTTGTTTTTTTCTTTTAAAATGTCGGATATAGTTTTCATTTTATTGTTATGCTGATTTTTTCATCTGTTTGTACGGCTTCTGGCATTTGTGATAATACACTTTGCAGCATAGTAAACCATGCGTTTTCCGGTAAGTTTTTCTGGCCAATCATACCAAATACATATAATCTGTCGCGTGCGCGTGTCATGGCGACATATAATAATCTGAAATATTCATCGATTTGGCTTTGATTAATGTTTTGAGTTGCTTTTTCAACAGCACTGCTTTGGTTTTTAGAATTTTTCCATATCCATTTGGCAAAATCAGAATTTTCCATAAAAGCATCAACAGATAATACGCCTTTTGCGGAATCGGGTTTGCGCATAGAATCAATTATAAATACTGCAGGCGCCTCTAATCCTTTGGAACCGTGGACGGTTGTTATTTTTACCCCAGAACCAGTAGATAAATCGCGTTTTATTTCGGAATCACCGGTAATAAACCATTTTAAGAAATGTTTTAATGTTCCGGGCTTTGTTCGCTCATACGCCAGACAAATTGTGAAAAATTCATCCAAAGGTTCAATTGCGGGTCTGCCAAAAGCCGCCAAAACTTTTTCCCGGAAACCAAATTGATTAAAAACACCGGAAAAAAATGAATAAGGCGCTGTTTTTTCTGACATTTGTATTATCGTTTTTAATTCGTTGTAAATATCGGGAAAATGATTGTTTAACACGTCAAACACGGTTTTCTTTTCATCCGATGTTTTTCCAACATTTAATGATTCTCGATCTTTGCATAAATTGAAAATATCTTGTTCTGTCAATCTGTAATACGGGCTTTTTAATAAACAACACAGACTGTATTCGTTTGCGTTATTTATGCAAAATCTTAACAAATGTAACAAGTCGCGTATGGCGGGAAATTCGGGTAATTTTATTCTGTCGCTGCCTTGGACCGGTATTTTTCTTCTTTTTAATTCATTCAATAACGGCATTGCGAATGGTTTGCGTCTTTGTACTAATATCATGATGTCGTCTGCAGACATATTTTCATTGTTTATTAAATCCTCGATTTTGTCAGCGATAGATTTAATGTAATTTTTTTGCAAAGCATTTGATTTTTTGTCTTCGTTTTCACCGGATTTGTGGGTGGGTGCATATATTTCTACCAATCCATCGTAATCATTACGTGAATATTCGTGGTTTGTGTTATTAAAATTTGTGACATTTTTGACCAATTGATTGTCAAAGAAGAAATCCACGGCTTTTAATATCGTTCCCGCACTGCGAAAATTCTGTTTTAACGATACGTTTTTAATATTATGTAAATTGTTTTGAATCTGTGCGGTCATTTCATCGCGAGATTTCGCAAAAGCGTGAGTGTCAGCACCTTGGAATCCATAAATAGACTGTTTGCTGTCGCCAACAACGAACAAGGCTTTTTGATTTTCGTCAGAAGTGCCGTCTGTGAACAGGTTTTCTGTTATGCTTTTTAATATTTCCCATTGTTCCGGGCTGGTGTCTTGGGCTTCGTCCACCAAAATTTGATTTATAGATAAATCCAATTGGGATAAAACCCATCCCATTGTTTCTGGATCTGAAAAAAGACGTTTTGTATATAAAATCATATCGTTAAAATCCAAAACATTCTTTTTTAATTTTATGTTTTTATATTCTTTGGCAAAAACATCGGTTAAATCAAACAAAGCGATTGTATTTTTTAATGTTTTTTCGTTTTCCGTATATTGGTTAATCTTATAAACATTTTCGGCTTCTGCGATTAAATAGTCTTTTTTTAATATGTTGGATGTTATGTTTCCGTCTGCTTTTAAATAAGCAGATTTGTATTTTTGAAAATCAATAGTATTGTCAATATATTGCTTTGTTAATTCAATAATATCCAAAATGTATTTTGCCGGTTTTTTTTCGTCTTTTCCGGCCGATATGATGTTATTCAATGAAAAATCGTCAGATTTTGCGGGTTTTTCGGAATTTAAATTCAAAAATAATCTAATATTGTCAATGAATTGTTCGCGATAATTAACATTGTTGTTTTCACCAAAAAAGTGTTTATATTGCCCCGCCAACAATTGCAATAAATCGTTGATAAAATTTTCGGACACTTGTTCGGTTATTGTTTCAAATGCAGATATAATTCTTTCAGAATTTTTATCTTTTAAATTTTTATTTATTAAATTGTGAAATGTTTCAGCCAATAAAACCTTTTCTTCCACGCCCTGGATTAAATTCCAAGTCGGGGGCAGCCCTGCTTCTAATGGAAATCTGTGCAATATTTCTTCGCAAAAGCCGTGCAATGTTTTAATTTTTAAAATTTCCGGGTTGTCTATATATTTATAAAAAATATTTCGCGCAGATTGAATATCTATGTCTGTTACCGGTTTTTTTGCCTCAAAACCAGATATTTTATTCCGTAATTCATCATCAGACATTGTTGCCCACGCGCCCAAAGACTTTAAAATACGGTCTCGCATTTCGCCGGCGGCCGCATTTGTATATGTCAAACATAATATGCCTTTTGTGGAATCGTTGTCTGCATTTTTAAACAAAATTTGTAACAATCTTTCGATTAAAACGCTGGTTTTTCCGGTGCCCGCATTTGCTTGGACCCATACGTTATTGTTTGGGTTCGCAGCCATGCTTTGATCGGGCGAAAGAATTTGTTTTTTTATCATTTATAGCCTTGATTTATTTTTATAATTTTAGTATAAATTTTATGGAACTTCAAGAAAGATGTTATAAAAATAATTCCAGGGAGATTTATATGACAATTGATATTACTTTTATTATTTTGGCGGCCGTTTTTGGTTTGGGAATGTTTGGTGTTTTGATTGCTTTGTTTATGGTATCGCGCAAATCGCAAAAAACTATGCAGTCTATGTTGACGTTTATCAACAGACCGGAAAAAGCGAAAATTTATGATGCGTCCCGCGTGATGGGTTCTATCGTTGGTAACGAAATCGAAAAAATTGGTGCTTTGTTCAAAATGGCAGAAAATAATCTGGGCGGCCAAGTTAAATCGGTGGAAAAATTAAAAGATGATATGACGGCTGAAAACGACAGATTTATAAAAAATTCTGATGAAATTATTAAAAAAATATCTCAAATGTCTCAAAGAATGGAAAACACGGTAAATGGTTTGGAATCTGTTGTTGCGTCCAACGGTTGGAAAGATGTTGAAAAATCAACAGAAGGTTTTTATGAAAGAATCAGCGGAGTTATGGAACGCGTTGATACAACGTCTTGTGATATTATCGAAAGAACGACAAAATTACAGACGGTTATGGAAAAATGGTTAAAAGACGGTGAAAAATTATTTAATTTATTGGATTCTAATTCGGATAAATCTATGGATAAAATGGGTAAATTAAATCAGCAAGCCGATATTGCCAATGAAAAAATTGGTGGGATGGCTAAAACAATTGTGGATGGATTTAATTATATCAAAGAAGGCGCAACCGATTATGCAAAAGTATTGAAAAACAATTCTCAAACAATTAATGATCATACAAAGCAAATCGAAGCAATGGCGAAAAAATCTAAAAGCACATTAATTAGCCAAGTAAACGCATTGGAAGGTGCCGCAAACACCGCCGAAAGCTATATCCAATTGGCCGAAGTATCAATCGGCAAACAACGCGATATAATCGTTGGTGCGGTTGAACAATTAAATGCCGCAGTTGTGACCAGCACAGATTCAACAACGAATGTATCGGAACAAATAACATCTTTGGTTGGCACATTTAATAAAGAAGTAAAAGAATTTTCAGATGAAATTATATTTGAATTGAAAAACGCATCTGACGTTGCTAATGAAACATTGGGCAATACAACATCAACTGCGTCCAAATTCTCTGAATCTGTGCGCGTTATGGCGGCTGGAATCGACGAAATGGAAGAAAAGCACGTGTTGTTGTCTCAACAATCAGAAAGATTGATGCGCGTAGCGGCAGATGCAGCAGAACAATTGAAACCTTTGTTGATATTGATTGAAAAACAACAAGAATTATTGCCAATCGTATCAAAAGAATCTGTCGAATTGCATGCCGAATTAAAAACAATAGTTGCAGACATCGAAGAAAAATCAAATTCTTTGAAACAAAACGTAACGTCAACGATATCAGAGGTCGAAGGGTCTTCTGAAAAATTAAATTTCTTGTCCGGTGAATCCAGACAACATATGATTGATTTAATAAAAGATTATAACAAAGCGGCCGATGAATTACAGGCTTTGAATAAACAAATGATTGTTGCACGCGCAACTGCGCCGATGGAGGCTATCAAGGCGCAACCGCAAACGTCTTTTGCACCGGTCAGCAGCACGGATTTTCTGGAACAAGCCCGTCCGCAAATTGAAAAAATTCATGAAATTTCATTCGATTTGATTAAATCCAGCGGTGCAGTCATCCCGGATAAGGTTTGGCAAAAATATCATGATGGCGACAATTCAATTTTTTCTAAATGGTTGGCAAAAATATTTGTATCCGTTGATAAAAAGAAAGTTCGCGATTTATTGAAATCAAACACTGCTTTTAAGTCCCAGGCTATGCAATTTGTGCGTGGGTATGAACAAATCTTGGCGGCTGCAAAACAAGCAGATAATGCAGATACATTAAAAGACAGTTTGATGAACAATGATTTGGGTAAAATATACCAAACATTTGAAAAACATTTTTAATTTAAAACGGGCGGTTTTCCGCCCTATTTTTTTGTGAATATTTTCGATAAAAAAAACACCCAATTGGGTGTTTTTTTTTAATCTTCCAAGAAGCTTTTTAATTTTCTTGCACGGGTTGGGTGACGTAATTTATTCAAAGCTTTTTCAGCAATCTGACGTATACGTTCACGTGTAACACCGATATAATCGCCCACTTCTTCCAATGTACAGCTTTTGTTACCGCTCATACCATGTCTTTGGCGCAGAACTGTTTCTTCTTTCGGATCCAATTCTGACAATACTTGGGAAATTGCTTTGCGCAGATTTTTTTGTGCAGCAGATGCAAATGGGTTTCTGGCTGTTTCGTCGGCTGTGATTTCCAAACGTGAACTGTCGTCTTCTGTACCCAATGGTGCTTCTAATGACAATGGTTTGATGCTGACCTTTAAAGCTTTGTGGATTTTGTCGACCGGCAAATAAATTATCTTTGATAATTCTTCAGCCGTTGGCTGACGTCCGTGTTTCAATGTGAATTGACGTGTCGCTTTTTGAATTTTGCGAATATTGTCATTCATATGAACCGGAATTCTAATCATACGCCCTTGGTCTGAAATATTTCTGGAAATACTTTGTTTAATCCATTGCGTTGCGTATGTAGAAAATTTATTACCCAAACGGTAATTAAATTTATCCACAGTTTTCATCAAACCGATATTACCATCTTGGACCAAATCAGATAAGTCCAAGCCATATCCGCGATAGCTGTTTTTACGCGCAAATTTAACAACTAAACGTAAATTCGCTTCGATCATTTCGCGTTTTGCAACGGCGGCTTCGCTTTGTCCACGGCGCACCAATTCGACGACTTTTTTATATTCACCTGTTGGTTGTCCTGTTTCAATCGCAATTGCTGTGATATCTTCTTGGATTTTTTTGATATCGTCTTCGTGTTTTTTCGCAAAATTCACCCAAGCCGGGGTTTTGTGTTTCAACAAAGACTTTGTCCAATTTTGATTTAATTCATTGCCGATGTAATTTACCATAAAATCATCATATTTAATTTTGGATGCGGTCGCCAAACGTAATAATTTACCTTCCAGTCCCATTAACAGTTTGTCTTTTTTTGTTAATTGATCCAAAATTTCTGAAATTCTGTCTTCGTTCAATTTGATTTTGCTGACGTTTTCGAATAATTCCAGATGTAATTTCAAATATTTCTTTTCCAGCGCGTCATCAGGAGTGGATGTTGTAAACAAATTTTCCAAACGTTTGATTTGTAATTTTTGAGCGCTGTTAAAAACTTTTTTAATTTTTGCAAACAATTCCAATATTGTCGGAGTCAAAGATTCTTCCATAACAGGAATTGCGACACCAGAAACACCACGCGCGACAGATTTTTTGTTTTCGTCTTCTTCTTCTTCTTCTTCTTCGGATGTTGTGTCTGTTAATTCGTCTAATTCATCGTCGTCCAATTCTTCGATAGTTTCGACACCTTTGGATTTTAATGCTTCGGCCAACGCGTTTACGGATTTTTGTTCTGATTCAGATGAATACATAGCTTCTAAATCAACGATATCGCGCAGGCGCATTTCTTCGTTTAATAGCAATTGGTACCAATTTAACATTGCTTGGATTGTCATAGGGCTTTCGCATAAACCGTATACCATCAAACGAGATGCGGCTTCGATTCTTTGAGCAATAGCAATTTCACCGGCGGCTTTTAACAATTGTACCTTTCCGATTTGGCGCAAATATGATGTGAAAGAATCTTGTCCACCCATAGATAATGTGCCGACTGGATTTTTTTCCAATTGGCGTGCGAACATTTCGTCTTCTTCGCTCATTTCGGATTGTTCGGCTTCTGTATGAGCCGCATTACGAGATTTGTCGTTCACAGAACCTTCGTCATCTGCGTCATAATATTTGCCCATATCATTTTGATATGTATCAGATTCCAAGATGTCTAATCCCAAATCTTGTCTGAAAAAATCTAATACTTCGCCCTGTTCTGAAACTGGCACTTCGTCCGCGTCGGCGGCGATTGCAAATTCGCTTTGTGACAAATAGCCTGCCTCGTATGATGTCGTGGCAAGCTTTTGTAAATTGTCAGGTAAAGTATCTATAAGAAATTTTGTTGCGTCATCCAGCTTTTTTACCATTAACACATCCTTAAAGTTTTGATATAAATTTATTTTTTCTTAATTTTTAATACAGCTTCTTGTAATGCTGATTCTGAAATCAATCCCAAAACGATTGGGTTTTGAATTTGTATCAAAGAATAAGATTTATGTGTTTTGTTGCGAACAGATGCGACCGTTGGGTTTGTGCTGCGCATTAAACGTGCAACTTGGCCGTCTGACAAATCTGGGTAATTTTTCAATATCCATAAAACCCCGCCCATTCTGTTTTGGCGATGCAATTTTGGTGTATATCCAACACCTTTTTTGTTTTGAGCTTTTTGAGCAGCAACAATATTGTCGCGCAAAGTCAATTTTGCATTTTCATCCATTTCGCAATTTTTGATGTCTTCACGTGTTAATTGTCCGCTTAAAATTGGGTCTAAACCTTGGATTTTATGTACTTCGGAATCTGCGATATTTTTGATTTCTAATTCATGCAACCCGCAAAAATCTGCGATTTGTTGAAATGTTAAAGCAGTATTTTCAATCAACCACAGTGCTGTGGATTTTGGCATATATGGGTAGTTCATATGATATTCCTTTTAATTAAAGCCGTTATAATATACCGAACTTTTTCAGAAAAAACAAGGTTTTTTTCATTAAATTCTTAAATTTTATATAGATATAATTTTATATTTTTCAAGGTCATTTAAAAAAAGGGGCGAATTGCCCCGTTTTTTATTTTTTTGTTAATTCAAATCCGTCTTTTGTGTCCAAAATTGTCCAACCAGCGGCGTCTATTTCCGCGCGCAGCGAATCGGCGCGTCCCCAATCTTTGTTTTGTTTTGCAATCAATCGATCGTTTGCCAATTGTTGAATGTTTTCAGGCGCGTTTTGTGGTGTGAACAATTCATCCGCACGCAATAAAATTTGCAATCCCAACAATCTATCGATAAATTCAAACAATGCGATTTTTGTTGAATTGTTAACGGCGTCATCAGACAACAATTCTTGTATAATTGCCAAAGCCACCGCCGTTTTTAAATTGTCGGATACCGCGGATAATATTTTTTCGTGATACAAATCAAATTTATCCGATTGAATGGCGTCGTCTTTGACGTTTTTCTTTATATTTGCGACCTTTTTAACGATATTTTTATATCCTGCCGCCGCTGCGTCCAATGCGTCAAAAGAAAAAGACATCGGGCTTTTATAATGTCCTGTTAATAATAAATATCTGTATGCCATCGGGTCGTACCCTTTGGATTCCAAATTGGTTAACGTTAAAAAATCACCTGATGATTTGCTCATTTTTCCGGTTTTATCCATCAACCATTCAAAATGCACCCAATAATTCACCCATTTTTCACCGGTTATAGCCTCGGTCTGGGCGATTTCATTTGTATGGTGCACCTTTATATGTTCTTGTCCACCGGAATGAATATCGATTTTATTACCCAATTTTTCCAAACTCATCGCGCTGCATTCTGCGTGCCATCCCGGAAATCCAACGCCCCATGGGCTGTCCCATTCCATAGAACGTTTTTCGTTCTTTGGGGAAAATTTCCAAACCGCAAAATCGGTCGGGTTGCGTTTGCCGGAATCATCGATACGCGCACCAGATTTTAATTCTGATAAATCTTGATGTCCCAGTTTTCCATAATCTGCGAATTTAGAAGTGTCGTAATAAATGCCATCCCCTGGGATTTCATAAGTATATCCCAATTTTTCCAAATCTTGGACCAATTTAATTTGTTGTGGAATATAATCGGTTGCGCGTGTTAAAATCGGCAACATATTGTTCAATCTTTGTGTGTCATTTAAAAAAGATTCAGTATATCTTTTTGCGACGTCCCACGCGGTTATATTTTCACGTTTAGCGCCCTTTTCCATTTTGTCTTCGCCGCTGTCCATATCAGACGTCAAATGTCCAACGTCTGTGATGTTCATAACGTGTTTGACGTCATATCCGTTTTCAATAAACATTCTTTTTAATATGTCATAAGTAATATAAGCGCGCATATTTCCAATATGTTGATCCCAATAAACCGTTGGGCCACAAGAATAAAAGCTGACAACCCCTGGTACCAATGGTTTAAAATCTTCCAGCTGTCTGGACATCGTATTATATAATTTAATATTTGCCATTATTTATCCTTTTTTGTTCTGTAATATAATAACAGAAAAAAGATTAAGAAATCAATATAATTAATCAATTGGCGTGCGTAATGCGTCCGTTATACAAATTTGTTGAAATATAGTGGGTTTTATTTTTCCGCCAACAATTTTGTAATATTCGCACTCATCCACGCACAAAGCATTACACATATACCATACGGGCAAACATTTGTCGCACCGTAATTTTTCTAAATTCTTTCCGAATGTCATTTTAACCCCGCGATTTAAACAAAAAAAACCGCGATTAAAATAAAAGCGGTTGGAGACTCAAAACAATCGTTAAGAATTGCGGGCTTATTCAATATATTCACCACTCTCCAACCCGATGGGTTGGAATATATCGTTATTCAAAACGCTTAACGTTGGATTTTGAGTTCCAATCACAGAAACCCTCTGTGATAATATTATTTTATAATAAAAAAACACCCGAATGTTTTTGCAATTGACCGGATTTTATGATATAATTCATGTAAATAAAAAGGAATTTTCAATGAATGATATAATAGAAAAAAATCAACAATTAACAAAACAGTTATTTGAAGGTGTTTTAAAAAAGAGTAAAATAAAGGCTGAAGCTGCGATGGATGCGGGTGCATTCCCAAATTCGGTTTTTAAAGATTATTTAAATTTTACGCCTTATTTACTTGCTGTTAACACAGGTCAAAAAGACATTATCAAATTTTTGGTTGAATCGGGTGCTGACCCAAAAGCAAAACTAATAGGTGATAAAAATGCGTTCGATATTGCTAAAGAGATGCTGGGCGAGCCTGGATATCCAACAGATATGATTCAATTTCTTGAAAATTTAATAAAGCAATATGAATTAGATCATGAATTATTCAAGTCGGCTTATTCCAATGACAAAAACAAGGTGGTTGCTGCATTAGAAAAAGGCGGCAATCCAAATGTTCAATTCGGCAACCTCAGAGAAACCGCATTAGGAGTAGTAATAAAGCCAGAAATTGGGGAAATATTATACGGTGCAGGTGCTGATATAAATTTAAAACACCACAGAAGGTATCTTTTTGGTAATAATTGGCTAAAAGCCACATATCCTAGGATGTCCGCATTTTATGACGATCTAAAAAAGAAAGACGATATGCGAAAAGCAACAAAAACATTGGGCGAAAAAACAAAAACTTTGAATAAAACAAAGTTTTCGGGCAATGAAAAAGTTTAAATAAAAAATCCCCATTTGGGGATTTTTTATTTGAACTTTTTATACATTTTGAAAAAATATCCGTTATTTTTCTGCAACTTTTTTGGTGTTCCGTGCTCAATAATTTTCCCTTTTGAAAACACATAAACATAGTCAAATTTTTGAACCAATTTCAAATTATGAACGGCTGCAATGATTGTTTTTTTTGAAAATTCTTTTAATATAGAATCGTAAATAAGATTTTCATTGTTTTTATCAATCGAACTGGTCGGTTCATCCAATAAAACAATTTTTCGGTCTTTCATTGCCAAAATACCGCGCGCAAGTGCAAGTCTTTGTTTCTCGCCACCAGAAAGATTTAAACCTTTTTCTTTGGCATCCGTTTTTAAAGAGCAATGAGAATTTTTAAGAACGGCGTCAAATTTTGACATCTTTATAGCTTTTTTTAAGGTAGCGGCCGGATATCTTGAATCTAGATCAATATTGTATTTTATTGTGTTTTCAAAAATTTCTGGTTCTTGCGGAATCAACATTGCTAAATCGGAAATTGCATTTATATGATAGTTCTTATTATCAATCAGAACATTCGCCTTAACATCGCTAAATAATCCCGCTAAAATCCCAAGAATAGTGCTTTTTCCAGAACCGCTTTCGCCAATAAATGCTATTTTTTTACCTTTTGGCAAATCTAAACATATATTTTTAAATTCCATTTTTTTCTTTGTTTTTGCGTTTTCATAAGCAAAATAGAGATTTGAAATATTTATATTATTAAAATCTTTTAAATGGCTTGTTTCCATGTAATTTTGTTTATATTCTTGCAACAAAGGTTTTATTTCGTCTGACCTTACTTTCATTGAAATTAAATCTTCATATTCTTTACCGGATAAAAGAAAAACATCTTGCCATGACTTCAAATATTCGTAAACTGCAAAAACATTACCGATCAAAATCAGGCCATTCGCAGAATATTCTTGCCACGCATAAATCAATACAACAATGTTAATCATTAAAAAATTTCCAAAATCAAAAAAACTCCATTTTTTTAAGCTGAAAATGCTAAGTTTTAATGTTTTTTCTTTTATGTTTTCCACTTTATTAATAATGTTTTTTAATATTCTATCAGAAATTTTAAGGGTTATAATTGTTTTTATATTTGTTAAACCATCTAAAAAAGAACTGCCCAACTCTTGTTCGCTTTTATTTTGTTCAGCAATACATTTTGCCTTTAAATTGTCCATGAGAATCATACCAATCAAAATACAAGAACTTAAAATAAGCCCTAGCAAAGCAATTTGCCACGAAAACAAAAAAAGCAAAAAAACAGGCCCTATAAATTTCATAAAAATTTTTACAATAGTTGCTTGCCTTCCTGGAAATTCTTGAACCGCACCAACAGATTGGCTTATTTTAGTCATTGTTTCACCAGAATGATGATTAACGTGCCAATTTATAGGCAATTTTGTAAATGTTTTATAGTATTCTTTGGTTGCGTTTTTTTTGACATCTAATCCAACCAAAGTTCCTAAATGATTAGAAAGGTACCAAAGCCCTATGTGTGTAAAATGCGCCACAGTCAACAAAGTTACCCAAAATATAGCATGCGGCCAGATATTATCACCGCCCAATTGCAATGTATTAAAAAATTGACCTTTTAAATATGGTGTCGTCAGAGCGAAGCACATACCAATAGCATTGATGATAAATATACTTACAAATTTTTTCTTGGAATTTTTTGCAAAATACCACGCGCGTTTAAACAGCTGAAAATATATCATTATAAACCTTTTTTATTTTATACGGATTGTAATCTTAAAGGTCGGTTTATATCAAGAAAAAATATATAGAAAAACATTGAAAAACCACAAAAAACACCCCAAATGGGGTGTTTATTTATGGCGGAGCGTATAGGACTCGAACCTATGGACCATAATTTACGGTCACAGATTAGCAATCTGCTGCATTACCACTCTGCCAACGCTCCGAATTTGTGGTTGCGATGTGTATTATATATAATGTTTTTATAAATTGCAAGAATCAATTTTATATAAATACAAAAAAATCCCCCAATCGGGGGATATTTTTTAGATGTCTTCTGACGTTTCCGGAGAATATATTTCAACATCGCGTGTCATTGCAATATATTTATCCCCGCGTTTTGCAACCAATTCATCAACCGGAATTTCTTGCAATTCTTCAATATGTTTCGCAACGGATGTAGACAACATTTCCATTGTTGTTTTCCAATCTTTATGTGCGCCGCCGGCTGGTTCTGGGATAATTTCATCAATCACGCCCATATCCATCATATCACGTGCCGTTAATTTCATAGCGGCCGCCGCAACGGCTTTGTAATTATTGTCTTTCCATAAAATACTTGCACAAGATTCCGGAGCAATCACAGAATAAATCGCGTTTTCCATCATTAATACTCGGTCACCCGTACCAATTGCAATCGCGCCGCCAGATCCACCCTGGCCCACGTTTGCCGTAATAAATGGAGTTTTAACACGTAATCCCATTGCAATAGATGCCGCCACCGCTTCGGATTGTCCGCGTTCTTCACCTTCGCGGCCCGCGAACGCGCCCGCTGTATCAAACAAAGAAATCGCCGGTAAGTTAAATTTTTCAGCCAATTTCATCATACGGATAGCTTTGCGATATCCGTCTGGATTTGCCATACCGAAACGATGTTTTTGACGTGTTTCAATTGTGCGACCTTGTTCTTGACCGAAAATAACCGCCGGTATACCACGCCAGAAACCCAATCCTGAACACATTGCGGGATCTTCTGCGTACAATCTGTCACCGGCCAAATATGTCCAATCTTGAACGATTCCTGATATATAATCCAAGAAATGCGGACGATTTTCATTACGTGCCAACAACACTTTGTCATAAGCCTCGTTTTCGCCCATCCCGCGGACTTTTTTATTGGAATCTGTTTTTGGTGTTTCGATTGTAATATCCATTGCTTCGCGTTTTTGTTTAGTCAAAACAGCCAAGATTTTACCCAATGTATTACGTAAATCTTCACGTGCCACAACCATATCAACCATACCGTGGTCATACAAATATCCAGCAGTTTGGAAGTCAGACGGTAATTTTTCACGAATGTTTTGTTCAATTACCAATCTTCCTGCGAATCCAATACGAGCGCCTTTTTCTGCAATGTGGATGTCGCCCAACATAGCAAATGATGCCGTAACCCCACCGTATGTTGGGTCTGTTAATAATACGATATATGGAATACCGTTTGCGTGTAATTTGTTAACCGCAACCGTTGTACGTGCCATTTGCATCAAAGACAAAATGTTTTCTTGCATTCTGGCGCCACCGCTGCACGTTACCATAACAAATGGTTGTTTTTGTTTAATGGAATATTCTATTGCTGCGATAATTCCGTCACCAACCGCGCGTCCCATAGAACCCATCATAAATTCACCATTTAAAATACAAACGGTTGTTTTAACGCCATTAATGTCACCAGTTGCGGTAACAATAGCGTCACTGTGTCCGGTTTCTTCGCGGGCGTCTTTTAATCTGTCTTTGTATGCTGCGCGATCTGTAAAGTTCAATGGATCGTCAGATACAGTTGGCATAGTTACGCGTTCCCAATTTGATCCGCCAAATAACAAATCAAAACGTTGTTTAGGTGTCATAATAAATGCACGATTACAACGTGGGCAAATATAATTGTTTAATTTATAATCTTTGTAATAAACCAATTTTCCACAAGCAGCACATTTTACCCACATTAATTTGCGAACATTATCATACCTTTCGCGGTTTCTGTTTTTGATACCTGATTTCTTTTTAAATAACATTTTTTATCCATTCATTTTTTTTGTTAATTCACGGCTTGGGCGAAACAATATGGTTCTGCCGGCCGCCAAATGCATAGGTTGTCCATCCAATGGATTATATCCAACTTTCGGTGCACGATTGCGTGGTGCAACCGTTCCAAATCCACGGATTTCTATTTTATCGCCATTGGCGATAGAATCTTTTATTGTGTCTGACATCGTGTCCACAATCATGGCCGCATCTTTTTCTTTCATACGGCTGTAATTGATTTGAATAGAACGA
Source organism: uncultured Muribaculaceae bacterium (assembly GCA_964371145.1). Lineage (GTDB taxonomy): Bacteria > Pseudomonadota > Alphaproteobacteria > Rs-D84 > Rs-D84 > CAUTNA01. The sequence continues at coordinate 15,957 of CAYJKO010000008.1, read as the reverse complement.
ATTAAATCCGAACGTTTCATTTTCATTTCCTTTGTTTTGATTGCTTTATTATGTAATGAATTATACCCAAATTCAAGGGGTATTTAAAAAAAGTTAAAAATGGTGTTTTATGGTCAATTTCCCATTGGTTTCAACATAATCTTTGCGAAAATTACCGGCGTACCCAGCAATTATTTGTGTGTTTCCAAATTGAACAGCAATGTCCAGACCAACTTCCCCCGATATTTTTTCGGGTTTCAATGCATATTGTTGGGTCACAGAATTGTGAATGTCCGTCATATATAAATTATCATATTCTTGGACTGCGTCGTATTTTGCCATTATTTTGGCTCCGATTAAAATATTGTAATCGTGCGTATATTGTTTAAAAGCATAACGCGCCCCACCCGATAAATTTAATACATTTGATCCGGCCGGGTTAATATTTGCACCCGAATAATCAATATAATCATTTAAAGATGTGTGCAGATAATTGACGCCTATTTGTGGGCTGATTACATTATTGCGTTTTAATCGAACGTCTTGGCCCAATAACAGATGCACAGCATATGCATGGGCGCGAAAATCAATATCGTTTTCAGAAAAAATGGTTCTGGAATAAGATAATGCCGTATTTATAAATTTATTACGTGTTCTGTATTCATTATATATTAATCCAGACCAGGTTGATGCCGTTAAATCTTCGGTTCCGAATTTTGCAGATGTATATGCCAACCCTGTTCCTAATTTAAAATTTTTATTTAATTTTGAATCTGCACCAAATGCAAACGTTTCGCCGGTTGTGTTAAATGGCATTCTGCCTGAATATTCTGATTTGTTAAACGAAGTCGTCGCCCAAATATTTCGGTCATCCAAATCTTTGTAATTAAAAGGAAAGTTTAAATAAAATTGATTGCCGATTATATTAAATAAATTGTTTGCATTTTGTGATAAATACATATTTTCCATTGGTAATAATATTTGATTGTCCGGCAAAGAATCCATAAAATCTTGGGTGACGACTTCTTCTTCATTTTCAATCAACAACATCCATAATTCGTCTTTGGTTTTTGTTTGGCTGTCTGCGCCTTCAAAAGAAAAAAAACTGGTGGCTGTGTTTAATTGGTCTTTTTCTAATCCTATAAAATTACCGATTTCTGAATAGTTTTTATGGCGGATGTAATATGTGCCGCGCTTTGCCGTCGGTGTTATTTCATAATATGGATTTTTTGCTATTTTAAATTCGCGATCTAAATATCCTGTTATCAAAACATATTCGCCGTCTTTGAAATCAGAATCAAAGAAAAAATCCAATGTTGCTCCATTGTTTCGAACATTCCCAATTATCTTTGTGGTTGGAATACTAACGCGCAGGACAGAATTTTCTTTGAATACGATGTCGCCATATCCCAAATTTATAATGCCGCCATCCAAAGTTAAATTTTGACGCACCATTAAATTGCCGTGTTCGTACATAAAAATATCATTTTTATTTGTGTCGGCATAATTATTCAAAAAAACAGCATAATCAAAAATTATCGTACCACGATTATAAATCGCGCCACCTGTCACAGAATTGTGGTCTGAATTATTTTTAAATACGTGTCGTCCGGCAAAATCAAGAACCGCGTTCGGATTATCGACCCATATAACGGATGCAAAATCGTCTGTGTTATCATTGAATTGCGTATTTTCATCAATGTTTAAAATGATTGATTCTTCCCCTGTAATTTCAATTATTCGTCCCATAACGGGCATAAAAAAAAGAAAATTAATTCCGACAATAAAAACAATCTTTCTTAACCATTTCATAATAAAACCCTTGTAATACAAGGGTATATAAATGGATGCTTTTGGTCAATCGGATGTTAATCTTATGCGTTAAAATCGTATGCTTTTACAGAATTTGCAATTGTCGTAGCCAATTTGTTTTGATATGTTGATGATCTTAATAATTTTTCTTCGTCTGCGTTCGACAGGTGACCTAATTCAATTAAAGCGGCCGGGACGGTTGAACGTAAAACGGCAAACGGAGCATATCTGACCGTTGGCCCAGATTGTTGTTTGATTGAAGAAGATTTGAAAGAAGCAACGCAATCTTCGGCATAATCGATGGACATTTCCGCGACGGCTTGTTGTTGTAATGATGACAAAGTATTACGGATGTCGGACGGAAATTTTTCGAATCCATCGACATCAATTTTGTCCGATGCGTTTTCTGCCTCGGCTAATTTGCGGGCCTCTTCGTCGGACGCTTTTTGAGACAATGTATAAACTGAAAATCCTTTCATAGAACGGCTTGGGTTTGCGTTTGCGTGCAAAGATAAAAATAAATCAGCATGATATTTTTCGGCCAAAGATGAACGGGTGGATAAATTTAAAAATTTATCGGTTGAACGTGTTAAATATGTTTTAAAACCAAGAGAATCTAATTTAGTTTTTAATTTTTTTGCGACAGACAATACGACTGTTTTTTCATATGTTCCACGTTTTCCAACACACCCCGGGTCTTTACCGCCGTGGCCTGCGTCAATTACAATGGTATATTGTTTTTTTGTGGTTGTTGCAGCCGTTGTTGTTTTTGCTGCGGATGATGAAGCTTTATTGAAATCTAAAACCAATCTGTAATCGGTGTCCCCGTTTGGTTCCAGGATAAATATTTTATTGTCTGAAATTTTAGACACATTTGTGGATAATTTTGCAGTTACAAACAATCTGTCGCCAGATTGATATTGGACCAAATCATTTACCAAAGTTTTTTTTGCCAAAGTTGGTTTAATCGCCTTGTTCGTGGTTGTGTTTGCAAAACTAATCGCGATTTGATTATCTGGATATGATATTTTATATGACGGTTTTGTCGTTGTTTCTATGACCAGACGTGTATCGCCATTTGGTTGCAACCCCGAACGAAAAGATTTTAATTTTCCCGGCGCGGCAAAGGCAATTCGCGGCATAAAAGCACAAACGGCTGTTGCGCCACCGGCTAATTTAAAAAGATTTCTTCTTGATATTTTCATTTTATCTAATCCAATTATAGCAAATTTGAATTAAAAAAACAAGTCGTTATGAAAAAATTATCTGCTGACACATGTTGCAAAAGATTGTGCAATCATAGATGTTTCGGCGGACGTTAAATCGCCAACTTGAATGGTATAACATCTGGCAGAATCGCGTAAAATAAATACTTTTGTGCCCAATTTATATGCGGTTTGCATAGAATCCATTTGAGCGGATGTTAAAAATGAATTTTGTGTAATTGCAGAATTTGTCAGCCCTGCATTTATAACCTGTTGCGCAGTGGCGAAATCATAAATATCGGTCGCGCTGTTGACTTCTTTCCAAATGCTGAAACCTTCGTTTGGATTTGCTTTATTTGATGAACCAGATGCCGGGAAAGCCGTTGCAACAGCGGTTGTCGCAATTGCTTGCAAAGCTGTTTGTCCGGATGATTGACCCGTGCCTTGTGGTGTGTTTATTTGTAAATCGTCGCCACATGCCAAATTCATACGGTTTGTGTAACTGGCCAATACGGCATCAGTTGCAATTTTCCAATCGTCGCCTTTTTTATTTAAATCCAAACTGACAATTTTATCTGCCCATCCCCAAATGTCTGCGCCAACGTTGCCCGCGTTTAAGAAACGGGATACCATTTCAGCGGATCCGCCAGAAACGCCATCACCACAATAATCGGTTAAATATGTGTTTAACATACTGGTTGTTTCACCCGCAAAAGACAAAGCGATAGAATGGCATGACATTGCGGCTTCTAATTCCATACGTCTTTCAACACACAGGCTGGAATTTGATTTTGTTAATTGGTTGGCCAAATTTGCCATAGATAAATAAGACATTAATTCTTGTTGTACGTATGACGGGCATAATTGAGCCGCCGTATTTGTACCGTACCCTGTTACAGAATATTGTGGTAACAATATGGAATTATCTTTTTGCAAACACAATAAAGCATAGCTGTACAATTCGGATTCAGATGAATATGCGCATTTGCTTTCTCTTTGACCTGGGACAACTGTGACATCGCCACAATATTCGGTCAGGCATTCAAAAATCTTTGTGCGGCACGCGGTATCAACATCCGGTTGATTAACCATAAAATAAGTGCTTTTTTGTTGATTGGTATATGCATTTGCAACGGCCGCATTACCACGTAAATTTGTGCTGGATTGATATGCATTATTGCTGATACGTGCAGTTGTCGCAGATTTGGATACCGTTCCCGCAGATACCCCGAACGCAGAATTTGCGCAAATTACGCCTGCAATTAAACCAAATGTAGCAAATGTTTTTTTCATAAAAATCCCTCTCGTTATATAAATTTTACCATATTCAAAAAAAAAAGGCAATAGTTGTTTTTATAAAATATTTGATTTAGAAAAATATCGTGATAATATGCAAATTATGATGATTACAAATGATACTTTTATAAAAATAAACGAAGATATAACCGCGATTGGTGAATTTTTTGATATGGATAAATTAAATGCAGAAATTAATCAATTGGACAAATTGGCGTCTGCTGATAATTTCTGGGATAATCCAGATAACGCCAGTGGCATTTTACAGAAAAAAGCAGGTTTGGAAAAAACGGTCAAAGATTACACAGATTTGAAATCTGATTTTGATATGTTAAAAGAAATGTATGAATTGGACGCAGAAGACCCAGACGTTATTGCGGGAGTATCAGATTTGGCGGCGCGTGCATATCGCGCAAAATTTGTAACTTTGTTTTCTGGGGACGCAGACAACAGCGGGGCTTTTATTTTTATCCAGGCTGGCGCCGGCGGTACCGAGGCTATGGATTGGACAATGATGATGTCCCGTATGTATCAAAGATGGGCAGAACGTCATAATTTTAAAATCGAAGTCGTAGAAGAACACATTGGCGATGTTGCCGGTATCAAAAGCATAACATACAGAATTTCCGGACATCGCGCATACGGTTGGTTAAAAAATGAAATCGGGGTTCATCGTTTGGTGCGTATATCGCCTTTTAATGCGAATGGTAAACGCCAAACCAGCTTTGCATCCGTGGATGTTTGGCCGGACATAGACGACAATATAGAAATTGAAATATTGGATAAAGATTTACGCATAGATACATATCGTGCATCTGGTGCGGGTGGACAACACGTTAATAAAACAGATTCTGCCGTGCGTATAACCCATCTTCCAACGAATACGGTTGTAACGTGCCAAAATGAACGGTCTCAAATTCAAAATCGTGAAATGGCTATGAAAATGTTGCGTTCAAAATTATATGAATTAGAATTAAAAAAACGCGAAGAAGCCGAAAATGCGTCAAAAGAATCCCAGAAAAAAATCGAATGGGGTTCACAAATCAGAAATTATGTTTTATACCCATATCAATTGGTCAAAGATGTCCGCAGCGGGGTTGAAAAAACGGATTCAGATGCGGTATTGGATGGTGATTTGGATGATTTTATGTTGGAAATGTTGATGTTGAATAAATCATAAGTCCTTGACTTTTGTTTGTTAATGTTTGAATATATTCATATGTTTTGCGCCCATAGCTTAACTGGATAAAGCGCTGCCCTCCGAAGGCAGAGATTACAAGTTCGACTCTTGTTGGGTGCGCCAAGTAAAAGGATTTGATATGAAAAAATATTTAATTATGCCAATTGCCCTGCTTTCTTTGACGGCATGTAATACCGTGATGGTTGAACCACAATCATTGGATACAAATCAAACTTTTTATGCCGACCGCGGCGGTTATTCTATGAAACAAAATATAAAAGATGTTATGGAAGAACGCGGTTATCGGGTTGTTGTTGGAAAATCGGTATCAACCAAAGACATTACAGGCGACGAAGATTTTGAAATAGACACATCAAATACGATGGGTGCGCGTTATATTGTAAAGGTTAAAGAGAGACGTGAAGATTTTCAGCCATTATTTTGTATGTTTGATGGTTTTTGGTGGTGGAATTACAGTGTGTCAATTGCAGATCAGAGAACCGGCAAAGAATTATTGTCGTGGCGTGGTCAAAATTGTGCAAATTCATCAATTCGAAAATTAAATAATATATTGGACGAAATGGAAAAATAAAAAATCCCGCGATTGCGGGATTTTTTAATAATATAAATCTGTAATTAAGATTTAACAGTGTATGCACAGAAACCTTCGTTCGTATCGCATTCAGCATTAATTTTTTCGCTGATGAAATAACCTTGTGGGTGCAGACATGCTGGGCACAATTCTGGTGCGTCTGTGCCAATATGCCACATTCCGCAATTTGTGCAACGCCACATAACGTCAACGTCTTGTTTGAAAATTGTTCCGTTTTCAATCGCATCCAATAATGCTTTGAAACGAGCTTCGTGATAACGTTCTGCGTATCCGATGTTTTTCAAAACTTCTGCGATTGCAACAAAGCCTTCTTGTGCTGCGATTTCAGCAAACTTTGGATACATATCTGTATTTTCTTCGTGTTCGCCATAAATAGATGCAGCCAAATTTTCGGCTGTTGTACCTACTTTACCTGCTGGGAAAGCGGCTGTGATTTCTAATTCGCCACCTTCTAAAAATTTAAACAAACGTGATGCGTGTTCTTTTTCTTGTTCAGCTGTTTCTGTAAATACTTTTGCGATTGCTTGGAAACCTTCTTTTTTTGCAGCAGATGCAAACATGTCATAACGGTTTCTGGCCTGGGATTCCCCTGCAAAAGCAGTTAAGATATTTTTTTCTGTCTGACTTCCTTTTAATGTTGTCATATTTTCTCCTTTTTTATCTGGTGTATATAATATCAGAAAGATATTAAAATTGCAATTTTATTATTTTGTTTTAATACCATATTTTTTTGCATACATTTCTTTTAATGCATTATTTAAATCTAAATTAATTACGACGTCTTTCCCCGCGGTCACGGTATAAAAAGGATATGGGGACGCGGTTAATCCATTTTGAGTCACAGATAAACATCTGTTTTTTTCGATTTTAATGTCCGGTATTTGTAACACAGCAGCCGATTTTGCACCGCCCACGCGAATTGGGGTTGGTACGTTTTCGGATGTATAAAACATATCGTTTCTTTTAATTATTGGGAATTGTGGTAACGGGTTTAAAATGTTCCAGCCCCCGTGTTTATACAACAATGTACCGTTTGGAAATTTATCGGCCGGCAATTCAATCCCGCGTGAAAATTGTACAGTTTCGGAATTTTCAATGTATAAAGCATCATTTAATTCGTTATCAACAGCGATTGTTTTTGTATTATATTTTTGGGTTGGTTTAAATAAATCCCAAAAACCGGTATTTTTTTTGCTTTCGTAATGTTTTATAATCAATTCTTTTTTTATTTCATGGGCGCGTTCAATGGATCCGCTGAATTCTTTTGTGTGTTCAATACATTTTGAAACGTCATTTTCTAAAAGCCACATAATTAGCCCCCTTTTATTTTAATTTTCTTTTGTTTTTTTCGTAAATTTTATTTAACAAATACATTGTTGCAAATGTTATGTCAGAACCAATTGCGTGATTGCCGAATCCGTCTGTCGCAGAAACATATTTCACCGATCCGACATATAATCCGTGTTGATAGCTTTCTATTGTATTTGCGATATTGTATTCAAAATCTGGATTTGCGATAATTGTCGCGCGCGGATTATTTTTTTGATGGCGATTATCGTATTCAGCACCCAAAATATAATCATTTATATTGATTGCATTATCGTTAGACGTATCCAATTTGCCTGAATTTATAAAATATATGTCTTTTCCGGCGTGTAAAATGTCGCCAACCGGCAATGGGTTTAATAAATACCAGCTGTTCAAAGAAAAACATAATGAACCTTCTGGGAATAATTTTGCAGTATAATCTAAATCGCACGCATCTTTTGCCAATATCATATCTGGGATTTTGCGATTTATATTTAATGCACCATCTTTTATTTTTTTTGCATAACGGTCAAAATGTTCTCGATAAAATTTTTTTTCTTTCATAACGTCTGTATCAAAACAATTTCTGTTATAGTATTCGTGTTTTGCAAGGGTTTCAGGTAATAATGATTTACGAATTTCGTGAGCTTTTACAATATTTTCATTATATTTGGCTGTGTGTTCAATCACATTTTTAACGTTATTTATTCTTAAATGTTTCATTTTATAGCCCTGCTTTATTTTCTTATTTACCGCGGCCTTTTACCATACGTTTGGCGATTATGCGCAACATTATGTCACGGCGTACCTGTAATAAATTATCTCCAACACCGATAAAGGCAGAATTATTGTCATTTGAAAAAGCCAATATGACTTTTTTATCTTCTATGAACGCGTCACCGTCTTTTATTAACGAATGTCCGTGAAAGTATTTTACCATGTCAAAAGCATAGTTTTTATATGGAGTGTTATTGTTTATATTTATAGGTTCGCCTACAGAATAAAAGATATCGTAATCACGTACCACAACCGTGTCATCCAGATTGATATCGGGGATATTTTTTGCAATTTCTTTGCGATTTTCCAAACGGTTAAAATATTCTGTGCCAGCTTTTTTTCTTAATTTTTGGTTATCGAAAAAATCATTACTCATTTGTATCGTCCTGTTGGGTTATATTTAAAAATTCTCTCTCTATATTCCCAATTAATTCTTCTATGTTCAAACGACCTGCCGCAGATATAGCCATAATTTCAGGCTTCTTTTTACCAAAAGACTTTTTAAATGCGTCCATTTTTGTTTTGAATTCATCTTCGTCGACGGCGTCAATTTTATTTATAACGATAATTTCTGGTTTATCCAATAATCCGCCACCGTATGAGTCCATTTCATGGCGAATTGCACGATATCTTTCGATCCAATCTTCTTCTGTACCGTCAATTAAGTGTAAAATCATTTTTGTGCGTTCGGCATGTCCCAAAAATTTATCGCCCAATCCCACACCTTCGTGAGCGCCTTCGATTAAGCCCGGCAAATCGACCAAAACAAATTCACGGTCGTGGGCGTACATAACACCCAATTGAGGGTTCAAAGTTGTAAAAGCGTAATTCGCAATTTTCGGACGAGCCGCCGTCACAGACGCCAACAATGTAGATTTTCCCGCATTCGGAAATCCGACCAATCCGATGTCCGCGATTAATTTTAATTGCAAAACAACCGTTCTTTCATCCCCCGGCAATCCGTCATTCGCCTGTTTCGGTGCGCGGTTGGTCGAACTTTTGAAATGCAAATTGCCCCATCCGCCGTTCCCGCCACGTGCTGCGCGGTATTCCATACCGTTTTCATTTAAATCTGCGAATTCGATTTCTTCGTTTTCTGATAATATAACGGTTCCCGTTGGCACAACCAATACCATAGTGTCGCCGGACGCGCCCGTTCTCATCTTTCCCATGCCATCCCCGCCATTTTGTGCCAAGAATTTCGTTTGAAAACGATAATCGATTAATGTATTCACATTGTCAGCCGCACGGAAAATTATATCCCCGCCACGTCCACCGTCGCCACCATTGGGGCCACCATATTCAATGTATTTTTCACGGCGAAAACTGGCGGAACCATTGCCGCCTTTGCCTGCTTTTATAAAGATTTTTGCTCTGTCTAGAAATTTCATACGGTCATTATAACTTAAAAACTTGCAATTTCAAGTAATATATGATTATAATTATCTCGCTGGTAACAGTGATGATTCTGAACTCGTTGCGGAATAGTCGTTTTGGACTGGGGGGCGGTACCCCACAGCTCCACCAATTTTAATTTTATTATCTGCGGGGCTGACATAGATTCGACAGGCGATAAAAGGCAAATTGATTGAATCCGACGTGGTGTCGTTAAAAACTAAATAAAAACTGAATGGCGAAACTATCGCTGCGAACGACAACGTTCGCTTTGCAATGGCTGCTTAATATAGCACCGAACACCGCCGGCAATTGTTGGCTCGTGTTCATTTAAGCTTTTGCGGGGTTCCTGTGTACCTGTCACAACAAACACAGGGTTTTTATTAAATACATTAAATAATAGTAAATAGAAAAAAATGAAAAAAGGTAAATGATAATGTTAAGTAAAGTAAAAAAAATATTTTTTAACGCGACTTTTGCAGCGCTGTATATTTCTTTTGTTGGTCAATTGATTTATGTTTTAACACAAATGCCAATGGACAAAGCCGTATATTTCTTGGCTGGATTGTCAGTTGAATGGTTGGTTTTGATGTCTGCACGTTATGTTATGAAAAAATCTGGCGGCCAAAAATTTAATAATTTTGGCGGACACGGTCGCGGCCGTCGTTAATTAAAGAATCCTGCATCCGCAGGATTTTTTTTTATTTTATTATTCTTGAATTTTTTTAAAATATGATTATATTAATATCACTATGAAAGAATATATTTTACCTCTTCGTGATTTGACGGTTCATCCGGGTTTAACAATACCCGTATACATTGACAATCCTTTGTCTGTTTCATGTATTGAAAAGGCAGCGGCGGCAAATCAAAAAATCGTTTTAACGGCTCAACATACTTGGAATTACCCACTGTCTGACAAAGACATTTTCAAAATCGGCACATTGGGTGATATTGCACAATTATTGCGCATGCCAGATGGCGCATTGCATTGTATTGTAAAAACCCAAACAGTGGTCGATATTTCAGATGTCACGGTTGAATCTGGTGTGTTTACAGGCGCGGTTGTGCCAATTGTTATGTTGGATGAAGCGGCCGGTGATAAAATTACAGTTTTGCGTGATAAAATATTTGCAATGGCAGATGAATTGGCACCACCACGTAAATTAAAAATAGAAAAATTGCGCAATGTTATGCAAAATTATCCTTTGCCGGCGTTTATTGATGCGATTGTCCAGATGTTTGATGTCGACACAGAAGTTGCCGTATCTATATTATCTGAAAACACGTGGGAACAAAAATTATTGCGATTGTTGGAACAGATGAGTTTATATATGGAAACCGCAAAGATCGAGGCTTCCATTAATCGTCGTGTTCACGCCCAATTAGAAGGCGGACGCAGAGACGCGATATTACAAGAAAAAATGCGTGCAATTCAACGAGAAATGGGTGATGACGCCGAAGATATGGATGTGGAAATCGTTCGTAAAAAAATCGCAGATTCCAAAATGCCAAATGACGTAAAAGAAAAAGCAATCGCCGATTGGAAAAGAATGAAATCTTTGAATCCGATGTCTAATGAAGGCGGTTTATTAAAAGCATATTTGGATGAATTGTTGGCTATGCCGTGGTATAAATCCGATAAAAGCAATATAGATTTATCTGTCGCGCGTGAAATTTTAGATTCTGAACATTCCGGAATGGACGCGGTTAAAATGCGTATTTTGGAACATATTGCCGTTATGAAAAAAACCGGTAAAAATTCAGGCACTATTTTATGCTTTATGGGCGCGCCGGGTGTTGGTAAAACGTCATTGGGAAAATCTATTGCGGCCGCATTGGGGCGTAAATATCACAGAATATCATTGGGTGGTATATCTGACGAATCCCATTTCCGTGGCCACAGAAAAACTTATATAGCGTCCCAACCTGGGCGTATTATGGACGCATTAAAACGTGCAAAGGCAAATAATCCGATTATCGTATTGGACGAAATTGATAAAATGGGACGCGACCATCGTGGTGACCCTGAATCTGCATTGTTGGAAATATTAGATCCAGAACAAAACAAAACTTTCCGCGATCATTATTTGGAAGTTGATTTTGATTTATCAAATGTATTGTTTATCGCAACGTCTAATTCTTTGGATATGTCCCCTGCTTTGAAAGACAGAATGGAAATCATAGAAGTGCCGGGATACCGCGAGGATGAAAAATTGGCAATTGCCCGTAATCATTTATTAAAACGCAGCGCGCGTGATACCGGTTGGGATATGGAAAATATTATTATTACCGATAATTCTTTACGCCATATTATCCGCAATTATACGTCCGAGGCGGGGGTGCGTGAATTACAACGCGAAATTACCGCTATGTTGCGCAGAACTTTGTTGGAAAACGATGGGATGGACGTAAAAACAGAATTTACAAATGAAAAAATAGACGAATTATTGTCTTATCGTAAATCTATTGGATTGTCTAAAAAAATAGGTTTCGGAACGCAGACCGCAGGATAAAATGATATTCACAATTAATGCATCTTTGTCGGGATTTTTGGAATTTGCTTTGGGTGACGTGGTATTAAAATCCCCGTCTGAAAAACAATCTTTGGATATTGCCAAAATGGCAGAAAAATTCTTGGCGGATAATAATGTCAAATGGTCAGATTTAACCGCAATCGGTGTTGTAACCGGCCCGGGCAGCTTTACAGGTATTCGTTTGGGAATGGCATATGCAAAAGGATTGGGATTGGGGTTAAATATTCCCGTTGTTGGAATATCTGCATTTGATTTATATCTGGCGCAATATCCGGACGCGTTTGTAGCAATTGATTCCGGCCGCCCCGATTTATTTGTTGGCGCGATTGATATGGAACCAGGCACTATGGAAATAGAACAAATTGAAACATTTCAAATGAAATACGCACGCACCGTTGGTCATAAACCGTTTGATTTATCATATGCAAAAGATATAGTTGCGACAAGATTAAAACACCCCTTGACCCCTGCTGTACCGATGTATTTACGCCCAAGTTACGCCGAGATTCAAAAATGTTGCAAAGATTAACCGAATTACATTCAATTTGTTTTCCACACAAACCGTGGACTGCGGATGATTTTATGGATTTGAAAAAATCAGGTTGTGAAATAATCGCATCCGACAATGCGTTCATCGTGTGGCGTCAAATATTGGACGAAGCCGAAATCATAACAATTGGCGTAAATCCCGAAATCAGAAAAACCGGTACTGCGATTGCTTTGATGGAAATCGCAACGGGTGAAATATTAAAAAAATCGGGTCGTAAAATATTTTTAGAAGTCGCCGAAAACAACACGCCTGCAATTAAATTATATGAAAAATTGGGATTTGTAAAAATTGGCATCCGTCCCAAATATTACGACGGCGTGGATGCCATTTTAATGGAAAAAAATTTAATCGTTTGATTGGGTGATAAATTCCAAAATTCTATCGTCAAAAATAATGTCTGAATTTTTTAATGGTGCCGATATATGCATATCCGTTGCGCGACGAGTCCGTGATAATGCAACATATGTTTGTCCGTGCGCAAATGCCCCACGCGAAATGTCTATTTTAACGGCGGACAAAGTCTTGCCTTGCGCTTTATGAATGGTCATTGCGTATCCCAGATTTAACGGAAATTGACGGTATGATCCCACTTCGTTTTCAGTAACGCGACCATTTTCATCATATGAATATTCAATTTTTTCCCATTTTTCAGGCTTTACCTTTACCAACTGTTCATCTTCGCCCAGAATTTGTACCATAATATGGGTTGCGGTTAATTCTTTTACTATGCCAATTGAGCCGTTATGCCATTTATCTGAATTTTTAACAAATACGACCAATGCACCCTGTTTCAATATTAAACTTTGCGGGGCGGGAACGTCTTTTTCTGCGAAATTTCCGGTAATGACACCTTTGTACGCTATTTCTGGCGCACCGATTTCTGCCAATCTTTGCGCATTAATTCTGTCTGCGACCGCACGGAAAGGTGTAATTAAAACCGCGTTATTTCTTTTTTCGTCGTCATTTATTCTGCATTCATTGAAAAACGACAGCGCGGACGTATCGTTATTACGCAGGCGGGTTAAATTTTCCAATAATTCGACGTCAGATTGACGATATACCAAATCAAAGTTCGCAATTTCAAAGTTGCTGCGTTTATATACAAAACTGTCAAAGAAATACGCGTTTTCAAAATCATAATTTTCTTTGTAATAAATTTTGGCTGAATCCGTAATAACAGGTGGTAATTGAAATAAATCACCGATTGCCAGAACTTGCAATCCGCCGAATGGCGCATTGTTTTTGCGTGCTTGTCTACATAAAATGTCAATTGCGTCCAGCAAATCGGGCGCTATCATAGAAATTTCATCCAAAATCAACAGGTGGGCAGAAAATAAAATATTTCTGGTTTTCGCCTTTAACCGTAATAATTCGGGCAAAATAAAATCACGTGGTTGAATTTGAAACAAAGAATGTATGGTTTGTCCTCCGATATTTAATGCTGATACAGCCGTTGGGCATGCGGTTATAATTTTTTTCGAAGAACAAGATTTTAAATAATTGATGAACGTAGATTTCCCCGTGCCGGCCTGACCCAATATTAACATATTGCCGTGTCCGGATTCTATTGTTTGAAAAGCGCGCATTTGTACATCGCTTAAAATTGGTATTTTATTGTTCATAGCAAACATTATTACATAAAAAATATCAAAAGTCATTTTTATTCTTGACCGCGTGCCCCCTATTTTTCTATGATTTATGTATATATATCCAAGGAAAGGGAAGACTATGTTTAATAAATTGCGGTTTTTCGCATATTTTGCTGTATTTGGTACGTTGCTTGCGACGCCGTCTTTTGCGGCTGCGTGCCCGACATTGACATCAGGTTGGTCGGATGCAACGGTTGGGGATGCATGTCAACAGACTTTGGATATTAATTTAACAAACCATGCAAATATTCCAGAAGAATTCAGATATTGTAAAACAGGAACAATAACGCAAACTGCAAATGATGGTGACGCATCTTGGGGTGCACCAACCGTTACGGGGTGCACATTTGATGAATTAGATATTGCGTTTTATCCGGGAGAAACGGTATGGGGGCCGCAAAAGGGTGTTGATGTAGAGAAAAGTTTCTCTGATATTTTTGAATTGTACGATAATACAACGAAAGTCGCCCTGGCCTTTAGTGGATCCGCATATTCGGGCATAGATTCAAATACAAAATATCGTTTCAAAGACGGATTAAAAGAATGGAATGGCGCAACAGACATCAGCAAAATGTTTGATGACGACATATCTTTGGTATCTATAACATTGCCAGATTCATGGGGAACGATTACGAATGTTTCCCAAATGTTCCAAGATACATTATCTTTAAAATCGATCGTATTGCCAGCCGATTGGGGTTCGATCATAACTGTTGATAATATGTTTGCAAACGCGATATCTTTGACATCTGTATCGTATCATGGCAATCCGACGCCGTCGGTAAATTCTATTCCGACATCATGGGGTAATGTCCAAGATGTCTTCGGGATGTTCGCCCAGACAAAATCATTAACCAATATGAAAATTCCGTCAGATTGGGGCTTGGTAAATACAGCCATGGGGATGTTTGGTTCTACTTTTGATACTTCCGGATTGACATCTATAACATTGCCGGCAGATTGGGGAAATATTACAGACGTTTCCTTGATGTTCGTAAATACACCAAACTTAACATCCGTAACATATTATGGGAACCCAAATCCGGATACAAACGCATTGCCGACATCTTGGGGAGATATAACAAAAACAGAGCTTATGTTTGCAGGAGCATTGTCTTTAGAATCTATAACATTACCAACATCATGGGATAACATTATAAATACTGGTGGAATGTTCGCCTCAACTGGTTTGACTTCGATTGATTTGCCAACATCTTGGGGCAACATTACAGATGCGGAAACTATGTTCGCAGGAACCCCTTTGACATCTATCACATTACCATCAACCTGGGGCAATGTGACCGACGCAACCGATATGTTTGCGAATTCGACATCATTAAATAATATTTCATTACCGAATGTTTGGACCAATAATTCTGGCGCAACGGTTAACACAGTAAATGCAGGTGAAGGGACAGCCATGTTCACCAATACAGGATTTACATGTTATTCTGACGCAGCCATCAATGGTACAGCCGCCAGCTCTGCTGTTGCGGGTGAATTCCCAAATCCACCGTATAAAACGGGAATCGGTTTGGATACATTGCCATCTTGTTCGGTTGCGTGTCCCGCGAACACGACCGGTTGGACAAATAATTCTACAAATGACGTATGTAAACAGACTTTGGATATTAATTTAACAAACCATGCAAATAT
>CAYJKO010000007.1:5976-39985 GCA_964371145.1 uncultured Muribaculaceae bacterium | reverse complement strand
CCTGGGGCTGGAGCAGGTCCCAAGGGTATGGCTGTTCGCCATTTAAAGCGGTACGTGAGTTGGGTTAATAACGTCGTGAGACAGTTAGGTCCCTATCTACTGTGGGCGTTGGATATTTGAGCGAACTTGACCTTAGTACGAGAGGACCGGGTCGAACGAACCCCTGGTGTACCAGTTGTCACGCCCGTGGCACCGCTGGGTAGCTATGTTCGGAACAGATAACCGCTGAAAGCATCTAAGCGGGAAGCTGGTCGCAAGATAAGATATCCCCATGAGTTCAGTTCTAGACTAGGACATTGATAGGTGGCAGGTGTAAGTCCGGTGACGGATTCAGCTTAGCCATACTAATCGAACCATTGACTTCTTATTTATGTGTTTGTTTATATGAACAAACCCATGCTTGAAGAGTAAGTTTACAAATTGATTTTTAGATATTAAGTATTATATTGTTACGATGTTCGCTGGATTTAATTCTGGTGATTATAGAGCGGAAGCCACCCTCTGTTCCATCTCGAACCAGACAGGGAAACTCCGTATCGCCGATGGTACTTTGGCTTAAGTCACGGAAGAGTAGGTCGTCGCCAGAGTTAAATCCAGTTTGATATAAAAACTACAATATATTCAACACCCCTTAATGGGGTGTTTTTTTATTGTTTTTTTAACCATGTGTGCTATTATTCATATATTAATAAAGATAAAGGGGTTATTATGCCGTTATATTTTCAAAAGGATTCCTTTGATAAAGTCCTTCAAATTACAATCAATGAATTTATAGGGAATTATAGATTTGGTAATTCAGAAAGACTTGAAATTAAAAATGAAAAAATAGATGATTTATCTTTTTTAAAAGAAATTGGCAAAATTAAACATTTGATTATCAAAGATTCTATAATTAAAATCAAGAATTTGGAGTTTAATGATAAAATTAATCATATTAAAATTTATGACGCAGATTTAAGGGCTTGTGAATCCATCAAAGGAAAAAACGAATTGTCTGTTGCAGATTGTCGTTTAGGAAAAAATATATCTGTTGAAGGGTTTTATGATGTGTGTATGATTAATTGTGATACAAGCATCTTAAAAAAACAAAATTACGGTGGTGGCCTGCGAATAGAATTGGGTATGGATTTGATTGGTGCAGTTGATGTTTCAAAGTATTCAGAATGGATTTCTTTTGGAAGGGCGAATTATTCAAAGTTAGATAAGATTATATTGCCATCGAATACAATTCATTTTCAAAAGATTTTTCATGCCAGACCATATACAGTCACAGGTTTGGAATATTTGGATATTCAAAAAGTTTTTCCTGAAAAAGTTCGCGATCTGTATTTGAATACTGAATTGAAAAATGCGGAAACACAGAAAAAACTGATAGAAAAAAACCTGCAATCGACAGATGAAAAGATTGCAAAATTGAATTTTGAAATTGCAAAATCTAAAAAGAAAATAAGTTATATCCAAAAATTAAAAAGTAAATTTATCTAGTTTAAAAACCGCCCCATAAAGGGGCGGTTTATTATTGTAATAAAATTGTGCTTGGTTTATAATCATATAGATTAAATCAAAAGGGTAGGAAATGTTTTTAACAATTATTTTATTATCTGTTTATATTTTATTATTGTTGGGAATCGCATTGTTTGATAATAAATCCGAAACAGAAGAAGGTTTTATCATAGGGGACAGAAAAGTCGGGGTTATGGGATTTTTAGCATCCACCGCTGCGTCTGTTCGTGATGGTGGTGGTTTGTTATCCACGGTTGCGGTTGGTTTTTTAATGGGGTACGGATTTTATAATTTTTATTTCGGGGTTTGTTTGGGTTTGTTGTTGCTTTTATTTTTTGCGCCAAAGGCCAGAAATGTCGCAAAAGCAAAAGGTTATGTTACTATCCCCGAAATGGTCAGGGATTTTGTTGGGCCAAAAACAGAAAAGACCAGCGCCATTGTAATGATTGTTTGTGTTTTTTTAATTATCGCTTTACAGTTTTTTGTTTTGGGAACTTTTCTGCAAACGGTTTTTGGTTTAAGTGATGTTTTATCTATATTTATTGTATGTTCTGTTGTTGCGGCTCAGTTATTGTTGGGTGGGTATAAGACAATCGTTAAAACGGATATTTTACAATTTTTCATAATGTTATTACCGATTGCTTTATTGTTTTTTACGCCGATAAAAATGGAAAACATTACGAATTTTGCAAGCCTGTACCAAGGGCAATCGACGTCTCATTTTTTATTAATGTTGTTGTTTGGAATAATATTGATTTTTTGCGCAGGGGATTTCTGGCAAAGAATTTTTTCCGCCAAAAGTGAAGCTGTTGCAAAAAAGGGGATTTTAACATCTATTGCCAGCTATTTAATTATTACAATTCCTATGACGTTATTGGGGATATCTGCGATTGGAATTATACCAGCGGATTCTAATTCTAATAACGCATTGTTTAATATTATAAGCAATCCTGCATATCCCGCTTTTATAGTTGGTTTCTTGTCTTTGATTTTGGTTTCGGCGACTATGTCAACTATTGATACTTTTTCATACGTTGTGTCTTCTACCGTTATCAAAGATTTTTCAAAGAAGAAATTAAACAAAAAAGAATATGTAAAAAAATCCAGATATATATTATTGTTATTATTAATATTATCAGCAGTTTTATCATTTTTTATAGAAGATGTTTTGACGTATGTGTTTGCTATAAATGGAATGTGTACTATTTTGGCGCCTTTGTTTTTTATGGTTGGATGTGGGTTTATAAAGAAAACCGGCGCTTTGTTAGATTGGATGTTTTCATGTGCATTGTTAATAACTTTGATATTGGGTGTTTATTGGATGATAAACGGATTTTTATTTACATCAACAACCACGTCTTTGATTTTGCCGGCAATTACAACAACATTAATGATGTTTGGATTGATATTATTTAAATTAAAGAAAATTAAAGTCTGATTTTAAAACCCCTTTATGGGGTTTTTTATTGTTTTTATATCCTTTGTTTGTTACCATTAATTTATGAAAAGGTTCAAATTATGAAAGTTGAAAATATAAATGACGGTAAATTTTATGATGCTGACAATTTGCCAAATAATTTTAAAACATCGGGCAGTTTAATTTTATCTGATCTGTCAAAAATTCCTGAAAAATTGCAAGCGGTATGGATCAGAGTTAATCGTTCCGAATTAAATCAAAATAATTTAGATTTGTCTGGTATGGATATGGCGGATTTTATGTTAACTGAATTTAATAAAACAAACATATCAAAAGGCCCGAAAGAAAAGCTTGTGATAAATCGCGCCGATAATTTAAATAATGAAATGAATTTATCCAATACGATAATTTCCATGTTTAAAGATATAAAAAAGTTCGCAGTTGATATTACAGAGCCGTCGACCAGTGCCGTGGGTTTTTATAATATAGGCGAATTATCGGGTGACTTATATTTATCAGCGACCGACCAAGTTTATTTTGATAATATATCAAATTTTCAAGCAAATATAAAAAGTGTGCCAAAAAAATACATCAGTTTTTTTAAAGTGCGCGGCTTGTCCGGCGAACTGGATTTAAGTTTGTCAGAAAAGTTTAATATTAAAGAAACAGATGTTTCGAAAGTTACAAATTTAATAATCAGAGAAGATCAATTAATATTGGTTCCGGACGATTATCCAAGAAATAAGATACAGATAAAGGGCGAAGACAAAAGCGGGTTGTTAGATCTTTATTTTATTAATATGAAATCCGGAATAAGCAAATTGTTTTCTGGAAACTTAATGCAAAAACGAAAATAATTGTTTTTATTGTTTTGCTTTGATATAATATATTTAAGAATAAAAGGAGACAAAATGAAAGTTATTAAAAACGTAATTGAAGGTTAATTTTTGAATATGAAAACATTCAAAGAATTTCATGCCGGATACGTGTATTATAATACATTTGCCGGTTATGCGAAACGCCGAGTGGATGAACGTATTTTGGAGTGCGCGGAAATTTTGTGGGGCGCATTGAAAACGCCAAAAAAAATAAACGATTATTTGTGTGCCGATTGCGAGATTCGAAAAAAAATGGTTCCAGGGATAGAGGATAAATTGGGTAATATATCATCTTTTGCATGTCCGGCAATGGTGCATGTGGCATTTGATTATGCGCAATATGTTGAAAAATTAAATTTATTGTCCGGAATAATCCAAGGCGTTAAAAATAAAAAAATTGAAATAGGTCGTCATAAATAAATCATCACCCGTATCGGGTGTTTTTTTATTCTTGACGTTTTTTCGTCCAGTGCTATGATTAATTATATATTTAACAAAGGATTTATTATGGCGGATGGCTCGGACAGTTCGGACAGTAACAGTATAAATGATAGAAATAAAAAAAATAAATACAGAAAAGAATATTTGCTGAAAATTATTAAAACGCGTCAATTGGATGAATACAAACAAATGGTCGCGGAAAATAATTTGATGGCCGCGCTTGATTTTTTAAAATATAAAATCAGATAATTTAAAAGAGTTAATTTTATGAAACAAAATATAAATGTTGTTAATGATGTTGTTGCAAATTTTTCAGGCCGCAATTTGACGCCCGGAGAATATGATTTTTCAAAATGCCAATATGTGACTCTTGAAAAAGTCGATTTATCAAAAATTAAAATATTGGGTGTTCCAAAAAAATGCATCACCATAATTAATTGTTACGGTTTGTCTGATGATTTTAATATGGCGAATGTTGATATCGATATGGTTCGTCAAAATATTTCCACGTTGCGTAAATTTTGTGGTGCCAATAAAGTTTTAAAATTATATGATTGTACCGATATAATGGGATGTTGCGATTTAAGAAAATTGGATCATTTTTATGTTGAAAATACAAATGTTGATAATAATGCAAAAGTATTATTAAGACGCGGTATGCCTTATTCCGGAAAATTCGACAGCAATAAAATTTTACGTATCGCAATAAATAAATGTAAATCATGTATAGATTTGATAAAGATTAATAATATAAAATCTAAATAAAGAGATTCCCATATGAAATTAAAAAATAAATTAATAGGTTTGTCGGCTGTTTTGTTTTTTGCAGGTAATGTATATGCGAAAAATAAAGTCGGTCAGTCGAATGAAAAAATAAAAACAGAACAAGTTGTTCAAAATCTTACAAATATCAATTTAATAGACGTGGTTAAATCGGGAAATAGATCAGGCGTCAGAAAAATTTTACCGTCATTATCAAAAGAATCTATTAACGCGTGTGATTGTCATGGTTATAACGCGTTGCATTATGCGGTTATGTTGGGTGATTTATCTGTTGTGAAAGATTTAATAAAAAATGGGGCTGATGTAAACGCTTTGGATGCGTCTGGTTCAAATGCTTTGTTTTTGATTGCAGATAAAAAGGACGATAAGAATGTGCGTATAGCAAAATATTTGGCGAACCGCGGTTTGGATTTGAATCATCATAATAAAAATTCAGACGTTGCTTTGTTCGCAGCATTAGAAGCGAAAAATTGGAATTTAATTCATGCGTTGCTTCCAATGGGTTTGTATTTGGACGAAAGAGATAAAGATGGTAATACGGCTTTGATGTTATACGCGTCGCGCGGCAATAGTTTGATTGTCGGTTTTTTGCTTTTCTTTGATGTGGATTTAAATGCGGTTAATAATAAAGGGGAATCGTTAATGGATGTGACCACGGATAAAAAGCTGCGCGAATGTTTTGAACGTTTAATAAAAGAAGATAATATGAAAAAATTAAAGAAAAATACCACAGCACAATTAAATGTTGCGCAATATGCAAATAAGATGCAAAAAGCAAAATAGAATAATATCCGCCCATGTGGGCGGTTTTTTGTTGTTTACACGTCGGGCAAAAAATGATATAATATATATGAAACGAAGGTGTATATTTGAAAGAATGTACAATATAAACCGCAGATTTTCAAGGTCTGCCAAAGGTTTGGAGAAATCTATGAGAAACCGTGATTATGGTAAAATTTTGGTAAACGCAACAGGAACTATGTTTTTAATAGCGTCCGTGTTCTTTGTTTGTTCAACTGTTTTATCTATGCGTGCCGTGTTGGCCGAAGTTATGCCGCAAATGAATATTCCACAATATCAGACGGCCGCCAGCCCACGTACATCTAATACAAGTGCCAGAACAACGGCCAGTCCGCGTACAACAACGACCAGCTCTCGCGCTTTGGTTTCTCGCGCATCTGTTGCACCGACCGCGTCCACCACATCTCGTGCCGCAACCACAGCGACAGCGTCTCGCGCGGCAGCAACGTCTGGCTCTGTAAATTCTCGTGCGGCATCAACTGCTAATTCAAATGTTGTTGCTCGTTCGGTGTCCCCACGTACAACATCAACAAATTCAAATGTTAATGCATCCCGTTCTGTTGTGTCTCGCGTTGCGGCGGCATCACCGTCATCTGTTTCCCGCGTGTCATTATCTGGGGACGCAATTCGTTCAACAACAGGTGTGACATATACATATGCAACAACATCATCATCTTTATATAATACCAGTGTTTCAAACATTATCGATTCAACAACCGGTTTAATTTCAGCTGACGCATATTCAAATTGTATGGAAAGTTATTACACATGTATGGATGAAATCTGTACAGCGCGCAGTGCGGCTCAACGCAGATGTGCATGTGCGGGTCGCGTTAAAGAATTCGCAGCCGCCGAAGATGCGCTGGAACAATCAAACGAAGAATTAATCAAGGTTTCCGGCGAAATCGCATTGTTGGTGGCATCTGGTGGTAAAGATGTGTCTGCCGCTTTTCAATTAACAGACGCTGAAAAAGTTATGAATTGTGTATCATGGCAAGAAGCCAACAAAAATGACACTTGGTCAGATGATGAAAGAGTTGAATGGTGTAATGAACACGGTATGTTTGGAACCGCGTGTCCAGCAGATGGAATGCCGACATATTGCGAAGAATCAGGTAATAATTTCGGATTTAATGTAGATAATCTGGATGCGTCCGGCAGCAATATTTTGGCTCAATTACAATCTTGGGCAGATGCAAAAGACAGCACAATTACGATTATAAATGAAACAAATACAACAGGATTTGATTTGTTCGACGATTTAGATATTTCCAGTTTGCCAGGATTGGGAACTGTTAATACTGATGAAGTAGCGGATTACTTGGCTGAAACGTGGGGTTATGATTTGTTCGGTTATGCTCATAACAACGTATGTAACCGCGTGTTGGATTCTTGTTTTAATGGAATTTATGAAGCGTGCGGAACGCCAAGTGGTTCACAAAACAAATGTTCTAATGGTGCAAACACATGTCCATTTAACTATAATTCAGACATAATTGTAGATGGTGATAATGTGGAATTTGTAACGCCAAATACATCAACTGTTACATCTTCAACGCCAGCGTGTTATGGTTATACAACGGGAACAGATCCGTATGCTCAATACCGTGAACCAATTGCAGATGCCAGACGCAGTATCATGCAGAAATACGTATTGGATGCAAATGCAGATTGTGACGTATATGGTGAACAATTGCGTACAACGGCTCAAAATATCAGCTATCAAAAAGTAGCGGCTCAACAAGCTTTGCAAGAAATGAGATTAGAATTCAAATTGCAAGAAGAAGAAGATATTTATGACACTGCGATTGCCGCAATAGATAATTACAACGAATGTGTGGCCGAAATCTTTGATTGTTATGAAGCAAACGAAGATACAGAAGGTTGGTCAACATCACGCGTGAAAACATATTGTATGCAAATGTCAAATGCACCAAGTTGTTATGAAACTATGATTTGTAAATCAACGCGTTCTCCTTTCTATGGCGTTGTGGACAAAATGGAAGCAACAGATTGTGTAAATTCACAAGAATATGAAACAAATACATGTAGAAACGTTGTGACATTGAACGAAATCTTAAATGGTGTTGATGGTACAACAATTACAGATTGGGATGCATTTATCCCGGGGTTAACAACAACCAATTCTGCGGACATACGTGAATCTTGTTTGCGTGAAACATTGGGGGTTGAAACGTTAAATGATCCAAGTATCCGTTCTTGGGAAAAGACTCCATAAAAATTAACCGCCCATCTGGGCGGTTTTTTTGTAGAAATTACACGTTTTGTAGAAAGTTTTATGCAAAATGCTTGACTTTTGGTAAAATAATGATATTATTGCATAGAATTTTCCGCAAAAGATATGTTTTTTGCAGAAATAAATATAATAAAAACGTAAGGAATTATAAAGATGAGCGAATTTGCAATCTTCTCTACCGGCGGTAAACAATATCGTGTAAAAGTTGGCGATATTATCAAAGTTGAAAAACTGGACGCAGACGGTAAAATTGAATTTGATCATGTTTTGATGATTGGCGCAAATGTTGGAAACCCTGTTATCGCAGGTGCCAAAATTACAGCCGAAATATTAGAACATAAACGTAATGATAAAATCTTGGTGTTCAAGAAAAAAAGACGTCATAACTATCGTCGTACAAAAGGACATCGTCAACACATAACTGTTTTGAAAATCACAGATATCAAAGGGTAATAAAAATCTATACGATTTTTAATCCCACAAAGGAGTAAAAAATGGCACATAAGAAAGCAGGTTCCGCATCGTCCAACGGACGCGATTCCGCTGGAAGAAGATTAGGTGTTAAAAAATCTGGTGGTCAACGTGTAATCCCAGGTAACATCATCATTCGTCAACGTGGTACATCCGTTCATCCGGGTAAAAACGTTGGTATGGGTAAAGATCATACTATCTTCGCAAAAATCGAAGGTACAGTTGAATTTAAACGTGGTCGTTTGAACAGAAAAACTGTTTCTGTTATCCCAACTGAATCAGCATAATAATAATTATTATTATGATGAAAAACTAAAACATCGGATATATATTCCGATGTTTTTTTATTACCATTGTTTTCATATTTATGATATAATATATATTGATATATCAGAGGGAATTTAAAAAGTGATTTTTAAACGTATTTTTTCATTTACATTAATATTGGGTTTATGTGCGCCCGGTGCATACGCGGATGTCACAGCCAGTCGTGTTATTCCGACGACATCTGCAACCGCAATTGTGCGGGATTCAAACGATGTTGTTGCGCGCAGTGCTACCACCAGAACCGCCCCGATTGTTCAAAATTCTGCAACGCAATCTAAAACAACAATTTCCAGATCTGCGATAACAAAATCTGATAACAGTGTCACTGTTCGTGAAAGTTTGTCCGATGTCGCATCCAGAAATGGCGCCAGCGCCAGAACATCTAACGCCAGTTTAAATAATACCGCCGCCGTAAAACGTGCAGGCGTCACATTGCGAAATTCTTTCGCAGATGTCGGTGGACGTGGAACTATTGCTGGCACAAATTCCCAGACCGGTTCAAACGTTAATTATGGAAATGATACCGAGGCGCGCAATTTGTCTGTTCGATCTGCAACGACCACAGCAGAAAGTTTGGCGGCAGCAAAAGAAACTTTGGAAAAAACTGCTGAATTAAACGCGTCTTGCCAGGTGCAATATAACGAATGTATGGATCAATTTTGTTCTGTCGTTGATGCAAACCAAAAACGTTGCAGTTGTTCTGCCAACGTCGAACAATATGCAGATGTCGAAGAAGCTGTTAAAAACGCTAATACGGAATTAAATGAGGTCGCACAAAGAATCAGATATGTTGGATTGTCGGCCGATGAAATCCGTGCTATATTGGATGAAACCGAAGCAGAAGAGGTTTTGTCTACGACCGAAGATAATACAGAATCACGTGAAATGTTGTCTGATATTGAAAAATTAATCCAAGATCCAACGACTATATTAAATACTTCCAGCTCTTCTTCTGGGTTTGGGTTGGATATTAATTTTGATTTCTCATCCGATTCATCAGATTTGTTTAATTTAGATTTCTTGGGCGGCAATACCGACAGTTTTTCAAATATGCGTGGATCTGCTTTGTACAACGCGGCAAAAGACAGATGTGAAACGATTTTAGATCAATGCGTGGACGCCGGTGGAAATAAAGACCAAGTGACCGGTAATTATGATTTGGCAATCGATAAAGATTGTATTGCATATGAAACAGGTTTGGAAAAAATGAATGACACATTGAAATCTAATGTTCGTTCCGCAAACCAAATGTTACAACAGGCCAGATTAGCTGTATTACAAAATGAAAATACTTATGACGCAAAGGGTTGTATTGGTGCGTTGGAAACTTGTATGACTGACGATATGGTATGTGGTGCAGATTACGAAAAATGTTTAGATCCAACCAAAAAATACATAGACGAAAATGGCGAGGTTGTTTTGGGTCAAAATGTTTCAAATATTACAACTATTATGGAAGATTATGACAATGCAGCAATCAATATGGATTTCTTGCAAAAAGCAGATTCAGATTGTTCAGAAAATGACGGCGGTTGCGTTGTTAATTATTTGTTGAGCAAAATCGGTATGGGGCAAACAACAAAAGACGGTGGATTATGTCGTGCGGTTTTGGATAAATGCAAAACTGTATCATATGATGACGACAGATATGATCCATATAATGACGTCGTGTTAAATTATATCCAACGCGCCATGGTTAATATCAAAGCTGATCAACAAAAAATTATTTCTGATTATGCGTCTAATTGTTTAACCGAAGTTGCAAGTTGTTATAATCAACAAGTGTCACAAGTAAATTCTTGGGTGTCCGGCGCATCGTCTTCCAGCGTGTATAATATTATGCGTGGAGCATGCCGAAATGTTGCGTTGACTTGTTCTTATGCGGTGTTTGCAAAAGACACGACGTCTTGTCCGGAAAATAACGAAGAGATGTGTATCGACAGCGTTTCTGAAATGTTCTATCAATCTTTGTTATGTCCAAATAATTCAACATACACAGATGTAATCGGTGTTATCGGTACAGATAATTATATAAATGCAAATTGTGTATGCAGCATCGGATTTGAATATTGGGGTGGGTCATGTGTGTCTAAATGTGTTGCGGGTTATTCTCGTAATCAAAGCACAGGTGTTTGTGTTCCATTTGAATCATCTTGTATATCTGGTCAAGAATGGGTTGCGTCGCAAAATAAATGTATGAACAATTGCGGAACAAACGAAGAACGTAATACAACAACAGGTGTGTGCGAATGTCCAACAGATACTCACGAAGTTGTGGATGGTACTTGTATGGAAAAATGCACAGATTTACAAGCCAGATTGGAATATAATAATCAATGCGTAAACATGCAAGACTGTGGACAATTTGAAGTTGTTGATGTTTCTGGCGCTCCTAATTCTTTGGGATTGGCCAAGGACTATTGCCGATGCGATTCCGGTTATGAAGTGGAAGACAATGGCGCAGGACAAAAGTTTTGTAATTAAAAAAAAACCGGTTTTTAACCGGTTATTTTTTTCATAAATTCATTGTGTGTGTTTTCATCCACATCGTTTAATACAAATGTTCTGCGGGGAAAATCACCGCCTATTTTCGGATGATTTTTTAAGGCAATCAATTGTTCTGCCATAATATCTGCAATCGATTTTGCGGGTGCATGTCCCATTAATTCTAAATAAACACGAGCCAAAATTTCCGAATCGATTAACGCACCGTGTGCATCAGCACGCGTAGCCAGCGATATATTAAAATATTTTGCCAATGCGTCCAATGAATATGATTTTGGCCCGTGTACACGATTGCGTGATATTTCCAAAGTGTCTTGTTGTTGGGTGCGTGGAATAGTTTTTAAATTCAAAACTTTTAATTCGTGATTAATAAACGGAAAGTCAAAATCAAACCCATTATGTGCAACCACATCAGAGTCTCCGATAAAGTCTAAAAATTTTTGTGCGACATCACGAAACAATGGTTTATCAGATAAAAAAGCATTCGATAATTTGTGCACCCGATAAGAATCAGGGGGAATTACTTTGCCGTCTGGATTAACATAGGAATGAAAATTATTGCCGGTAATTTTCCCGTCTAATATTTCAACCGCACCGATTTCGATAACTCGGTCGCCGCGTGTATATTCAAACCCGGTCGTTTCTATGTCAAAACAAATTATTCTTTTCATTTCCATCATCCTTAATTTTAGTGTATCATATCAGGTGTATGAAATTAAATCTAGAAAATCTTAACGAACAACAAAAAAAAGCCGTCCGGACAACCGAAGGCGCAGTTTTGGTGTTGTCGGGTGCGGGAACCGGTAAAACCAGCGTGTTGACCGCAAGAATTGCTTATATATTGGAAATGGGGTTGGCTCATCCTTGGCAAATAATCGCGTTAACTTTTACGAACAAAGCAGCCGCGGAAATGAAACATCGAATCGGAAATTCTGCATCTGCATTCAACGCAGATGATATTTGGTGTGGGACTTTTCATTCTTTGTGTTTAAGAATACTGCGACGCTATCATGATTTATTGGGGTTACAGAAAAATTTTTCCATATATGACGAAACAGATCAAAGAATCGTTTTAAAATCCGTCATAGAAAATTTGGGGCTGGATGCGAAAGAATATGATGCGTCAAATTGGATTGATATTATATCCGGATATAAAATGTCGGGGCCAAATAAACAACCAATTGGTATAAATAAAAAAATTCTGGATGCATATAACATGCAATTATCCGATATGCATGCTATGGATTTTGATGACATTATATTAAAGACTTTGGAATTGTTTGATAAAAATCCGGATATATTGGAAAAATATCAAAAACAATTTAAATATGTTATGGTGGATGAATTCCAAGATACAAATCACGCGCAATTTCAATTCATAGATAAAATCGCAGCCGGATATAACAACATTTGTTGTGTGGGCGATGATGATCAATCTATTTATTCATGGCGTGGTGCAGAAATTGAAAACATATTAAATTTTGATAAAAAATATTCAAATGTTACCATTATACGTTTAACAATAAATTACCGCAGCACAGGAAATATTTTGGGTGCGGCGAATTCTGTTATACAAAATAATTTGGGCAGATTGGGTAAAGATTTGGTGCCACATAATCCGGATAATATGGGCGAAGTTGTATGTGTTTATACGACTCCAACCGATTGGGCCGAAGCTTCTTTTATATCTACCAGCATAAAGCGGGGGACGAGCGTTGCAAAATATTCAGATTTCGCAATTTTAATACGCAGTGCCAGTTTATCTAGAAATTTTGAAAATGAATTTATTAAAACAGGGATTCCGTATAAAATGTCGGGTGGACCGAAAATATATGAACGGTCCGAAATAAAAGATTTGATTGCTTATATGAAATTATTAATAAACCGTGATGATAATATTGCGTTTCGTCGCGCGATATCAAAACCTCGTCGTGGCTTTGGCGATATGGCGATAAAAAAATTATTGGATTTGGGTAAATCTTGTATGGAATCGTGCAGTATTGCAAAATTGTCTGTGAAACAAAAAACTGCTGCGGATGAATTTTTAAAATTATTTGATATTAATTGGCAAGAAATGACACCTTTTGATATTGCAGAATATTTAATGAAAGAATCAGGTTATATTAAATTTTTAAAATCATCTAAAAAACCAGAAGATGCGAACAAATTGGATAATTTAATTGGTTTTATGGACACTATAAAAAAATCCGATGATTTGGAAGAATTTTTAAATCAAATATCTTTGCACGAAACAGAAAATGACAATATGGACGTGTCCGATAAAGTCAATATTATGACCATGCACGCCGCAAAAGGATTGGAATTTGATACCGT
This sequence comes from uncultured Muribaculaceae bacterium, assembly GCA_964371145.1. GTDB lineage: Bacteria > Pseudomonadota > Alphaproteobacteria > Rs-D84 > Rs-D84 > CAUTNA01. Next base: position 26,268 of record CAYJKO010000007.1, on the reverse strand, counting down.
GTTTTTGCCCGCTTGGGAAGAAAATATTTTTCCAAATGAAAAAGCAATTGAAGCAGGTGATCTGGAAGAAGAAAGACGTTTGGCGTATGTGTCCATTACGCGCGCAAAAAAATTGTGTGTAATTACAAATTCTGCCAGTCGGTCTTTGTTTGGCAAAAATGTTTCAAATCCGCCCAGCCGTTTTATTTCTGAAATTGATACAAAATTTTTAACAAAAACAAATAACACAGAATATCAAACGCGTGCGGTTGAAAAATCTTGGGACGTTCCTAAAAAAATAAAAACTAAAATCATAACGGATAAATTGGTCGGAAAACAAGTTGACCATATTGATATGGGTGGCGGAGTCGTAATCGAAGATAATGGTGCGACTTTGATTGTTGCTTTTAAAAATTTCGGCATAAAATCAGTAATGCGTGATTTTATAAATGTTGTATAAATTATTTTTTTCCGAAATATTTTTTATACGATCCTTTTCCCAGATTCCATAATTTTTTTACGTCACCTATGATACGGTCTCCGGCGCTTGTGTCAATTGATCCACCAAATTTTTTGGCAATCTCATCCGTCTTTGTTGCGATATATCGAACCAGACATAACGCAATTAAAGCAGGGAAAAATCCATCGTTACGCAAAGATGGCGCGTTCCCCATTAAATCAGATTGTACAATCGTGCTTAATAATATTGCGCACAATGTTATAACGATTGACAGGCTGACGAAATAGAACGATGATTGGATTATTCTGTTTATTTGTGAATTTAAATTTTGATATTTAAATAAATCCAAAAATTGATTAAATATATTTCCCGCAATTCCTGCATAACTGGTTTTTCCCGAACTGCCTTCGTTAATAGATGTGAATACGGATTTTTCAATGTCTGTTCCGCTGTCCGAACCACCAAATGTTTGAGCAATTGCTGTGAATGGCAACATAAATAAAGTTAAAAATAAATCCGCAATTACCCCAAACGCCATTATCGCAAATTTCCATAAATTTGATATGCATAAAATAATAAACGCCGCGCCCATTATAAATGTAAATGCAGAATTGCCAACACCCGCCTTCATCCAATCCCATCCAACGGATATCCCCGTATAGAAAAATCCAGACAATCGCGTCGGTACGCATAATAATGCCGCCGTTTGATCTGGGTTTATAATAACTGTATTAACAGATGAATTCGCGACATATTGTTCTATGCCTGCGCAAGTGTCCGGTAAAACATAACCGCCAGACATAGCAACCGCGTTTAATAAGAAATCTGAAATATATGTCGCCAACCCCAGAATAGGGGTCAATATTATCATAAATAATTTCGCAGGACCAAATTCCAATATTGCAATCCATATGGTTATTACGATTGCTCGTTTAATTATTTTCTGAAAAGTTTCCATCGGCTTGGATGAATTTTGAATCATATTGTATGCTTCGAATGCCGTCCAGAATGCAAACATTATAATCATAAAAATAACAATAAAACGAATTAAAGAAATTTCCAAAATTCCCGATAAATACGACATAGCATTTATAAACGCCAATCCGACACGCGCCTCGGCCGGCACATAATCAGGTTTAATGGTCAAATTGTTAAATTCGCCCGCATATGATGAAATATCATTTGATATTTGTCCCGTCAATAATTCGCGATTGTTTTCTGTTGCCCATACGCCATAATTTCCAACGTCTATATTATTTGTTGCGCCAAATGCATTACCAACGACCATAAAACAGACGCCCATAATTATCACTGATAAAAATTTTTTAAATCTTTTCATTTTATTTTTTCATCTTTTCTGCGATTGTATTTATTAATTTTTGTGGTGCTGCCCAAACGGCCTGGCCAAAGCTTTTTACCCATCCGCCAAAATCAAATTCTTCTTTGTCATCGGACGCCGCCAAAATAGAATCTATTTTCGGGGATATTATATACGTATATAATAAATATAATCCGATCATCAAAATCAATAATTCAAACCCGTTGCCCATAAAATCAAAAGCCCCCGGATACATACGTTCCACGCGTGCGCGATTTGCGTTGAAACAATTTTTGAATTTTTGTTTATCCATCTCGTTGTTTGTAATTGACACTTTTTCACATTCAGAAAAAACGTTTATAACGGATAAAGTTTGCATATCTATTTCTGAATTTTGATATTCTAATAATGGTGGGGTAATCGCATTATATCCATCCACTGGCCCCGGCATATATTCGTCCGCCGCAAATGTGACCGTTGCGTATAAAATAACTATTTTTAATGTGATAGATATTATCTTAATTGCGGATTTGGTTAACATTCCAATTGCGTTTGGGACAACCCCGCTGGCCATGCTCCACGTTTTTTCAAAAGCGGCCGCCGCCAAAATAATCGGCAAGAATATAATTAAAAATATTAATTTGAATATAACGCTTAATATTTGGAAAAATAAATTAAATCCGATTATTAAAAACATTATAACCAAAGCCAGACCCGTTGCCCAAGTTATAACACCACCGCCCATATCCATCCAAGCATAGTTCATCAAAGAAAATCCAGTCGCACCGCCCGCCAAAACAACCGTATTTAAATTTCCCATAACACACATAAAAGGTTTTAACACAGGGGATAAAACGTCGTCTCCCATATATAAATCACCCGTTCCGCATTGTGCAGACGATGCGACACCCGTTGCCGCCATAGATAATTGCGCGCCCACAAACATAACAGGCGTTACCGTAACATTTGTAACCATTTTCAATGCAGATGTGCCGCTTGCACCAATTACTCCCATTAATGCACCCACAATTAAAATGCGCAAACCCTGAGCCCAAATTTTATCGAACCATGGTTTGAATTCTATTTTCTTTTCTTTACCATCTAATTCAGCTGTTGTTTTTGCAGATGCCCAAATGTGTTGCGCGGCTGTCACAAATAAAAACACAACAAAGCCAATCGCCATAAGAACCCATAAAGAATTAACAATCGGCGTCCAAAATTTTTCTGTGGCAATTCCAATCGTTCCAAAAAATTGTTCCAAAGGTCCGCATAAAAAACATCCCGCAGTCGTTGAAATGTCGCCGCCTTTTGTGCCGATGGCGGTTAAAAAATTATCAAGACTGACGTATGTTATGCTGTCGCCACCAATAGACGTTGACATATACCAAATGCCAACACCCAATGCAATTGCACCGAATACAAATTTTACAATTAAACTGATGACGGTCGGTTTCATTTTTTATCTTCTTTTATTATTTGTTCAGCTTTGGTTTTAACATAATTGTATGCCAATCCTGTTAATTTCATAGCGTTATCAGCCGCCTGTTCGCTTTCGTTGTTTTTATCGGAAATTCCCAAAGAATCCATAATAGATTTTGAAATTTGAGGAACCAATGACACCAGATAATTTATTAAATACACCATAACAACCGAACCCATAATGGTAATCGTTGCAATGTTGTCTGTGCCGATTGCGCCTTCGAAAACAGAACCATTCATAATCATTTCCATAATTTCAGATGTGTCCGCATTTTGTGATGCGAAAAAGCTGGCGATAATGGACATAGAAATCGTATATGTTAAAACAGCAGTCGCCAAAGATACAATTGCAGATATTATGTTTTTAATTTGGCCAACGCCATAATCTCCGCCAATTGATTGCATCCATTTCGGAGACGGTGAATTTTTGAATATAAACGTAACCAATGACAATGGAAAAAAGAAAGCGAAAAAAGCGGCTCCCACAATTATGTCCATAAAATAAAAACAAAAACGAATAAACAATCGGAAAAAACTGTACGTTAAATACAGGCCGATAAAAAACATTATAATGTGTTTCAACAAAGACCCCACACCCAATATAGCATCCCAACTGAACGCGCGATCCATAATTGCAATACCGAATTTTATGTACCCCTGGAATTGGGTGACGGTTGTTTTCATTAACATTATTATATTGTCACGAAAAGTCGGAGTAAAAAATCCGTTATCATCCATAGGTTCTGATTTATATGTAATTTTATCATTAATTGTATCCGGCATCTGTTTTGTAATTGCCTGGACGTATGTGGTGGCAACTTGGGCTGCGGGTTCCATAGTTATGCTGGTTATAATACGCGGAAAAGTAACACCCATTCCAAATAATCCAAACACGATTAAAGAATTAATTAAAATCGGTTTTAAATATTTTTGATATGACGGATCGCCAACCCCGCTTTTGATATTGTCCCAAACAGAATTTACAATATAAAACACCAGTAACACAAAAAATATCATAATGCACAGCATTGCAAATCGGTCGTAAATAGCGGCCGCGGTTGTTGATAAAACTTGTATCAATTTATCAAAAATGGAACAACCCCAACATTGCACAGTGCTGTCTATAATCGGGTTCATAAAATCATTCATTATTTTTTTGCCCCCGCTTTTATTTTTTCATATAAACTTTTAGTTTGTTTATATAATTGTTTGGAATCGGACGTTACTTTTTTATACAAAGCGTCCCCGCCACCTGTGTATTTATTTAATTGTTCTTTTGTTAATTCAAATATTTTAAACATTAAATAGAATGTCAAAATAGAAGATAACCACATAATAGAATGTTCTCCGAATGCGGTCGCGGTATTTGTGACGGTTGGCACATTGCTGGTCGCGACACCGCCGGCTGTTACAGAAAATATAGAACCCGTCCATTGGAACAAAGATTTTATAATTGCGATGTTTACCAATAACATAAAAGAACACGCAATCATTGTAATAACCAACGTTTGTAATGCTTTTATAATTCCAGAAAACGGTGGCCATAAATCGACCCATTTATCTGGATTTGGTGGTTTTGCAACCCACGATAAAACGCGGAACGGATATAATATTAATTCGATTCCCAATGTAAAGATACCTTGGATTATAAGCAACGCCATAAATATATTGCTGGTCGTGAAAGCTATAACCAATAAAATACCCGTGATTAAATTTAAAAATCCATTTTCTCCGGTTGGTATAATTGTTAACAAAGAAAGCAAGCCTTTGTTTATAAATTCAAATCCTCGTTTTATGACTTGGTTATTTGCAGATGATATTTCAGATACGGGCTTTACCATAAAATCACAGCTGGACTTTGAAATCCATCCTTGTTCTATTATGTTTTCGGGGCATTCGATTTTCGCGCCCGTTGTTATGTCTGTATTAATAGTATCTAAAATGTTTTCTGTATAAACGGATCCGAATTGCAAAAAAGGATTAACCAGAAATTCTGTAACGAATACGGGTTTGACCTGTAATAAAAATACAGCTGCGATTATGGCGCGCGTTGCGGGTTTTAATAAATTTTCGGCAATTGTCATACCACCAATCGGAGATTTCCACATTTCTCCACCGCCCGAAAAACCAAACAAAGACAACCATTGCGGTGGTAACCACATCTTTGTTAAATACATAACCATAGACAATGCCAATATGCCCCATATGAAAATGTATATAATTCCATCCCCATTGCCGACGAAAAAATCGTACATTCCCGTTGCGACAACCATCAAAGAATCTAAAATAATCGGGATGAAGGGCGCCAGATTAAAAGAATCTATGACGGACGCATGCGAAATATTTGGAATCAACACAAACAATCCGGCAAAAAGCATAACCTTTTTTGCCGCATTTGCGCGGATAAATATGTTCTTTAAAAATTCCATCATTCTCTTTTTTTACTGACCCGATTGAATTATATCACAAAAATGATAAAATGTGGTATACTTTAATAATATGAAACGATTAAAAAAATTTTGGTTGGCTTTGATTGCGGCATTTCCATTTGCCGCCGGCGCCGCAACCCCTTGGGTTTTTGGCGGGTTGGCGGGTGTTGGTGCGCTGGCGGGTTTTTCTGTATATCGTTCGTTAACGCCTGTTGATATGACGTCGGCGATGAATTTTTTTTCATCTTGTTGGTCGTGCCAAATGTTTTCAGATGTTATTTTTACAATATCAGATTTAATGGCACCTATTTATTCTGCGATTGGTTTGGTTATAATTCCAATGTGTTTGGCGTTAACCGCAATTTGGTTTGCGTGGCGATTATTGGCGGGATACATCGGTCAGGGCAAGGTTGAAAGTGCGTGGAATTTATCGGGTAATCTGGGCGTCCATATTTTAAAGATGTCTTTTGTGTCCGTTTTGTTATTGGCGCCTTTGCCGAAAATAATAACATCTGTTGCAATAGAGCCGATTTTCAGTGCGGGTTTTTATGTTAATCAAATGGCGGTTGGGGATGAAACTTTATCGGCATGTATGGTTGCGACCGCGGTATCTGATCCTGTGTCTGTGTCGCCAGAGGCGGGCAATCGCGGGATATTTTCATCAAAAATGCGTCATCATTTAACGTGTGAAATCGCCCAAGTCCATAAATTAACAGGGCTGGGAATGACAACGGGTTGGACATTGTTAAATATGGCGTTCGATTCGGAATATATGCATAAAATTTTATGGGGAATTCCATTTATGCCAAATGTATTTGTATTCTTTTCCGGGCTTTTGATATTTGTTTTATTTTTTATGGCGTTAATACCGGTGCCGGTTTATTTCTTGCAAATATTGGTGCGTTTGGGAATGGATTTAATAATGTTGCCGTTTATGTTAATGTCTTGGTTGTTTTCGGGGTGGAAGATTTTTCCAAATGGCGGTAAATCTGTGCGCGCGATAATAGACGATGTAATCCGCGGTACATTGGGGATTGCGATGATAGGTGTGTTTTTATCGTTTGCTTTAATTTTATTGGATGCGGTGTTCGGAGATTGGCAGGGAGCGTCCGCGTTGGGCGTCGCATTAAGCCAAAATGACCCGACTATATTAATGGATGGATTGATGTTGAAAAACAACAGCTTGATTGTGATTGTGTTGCTGGGGTTATTCTTTGCGATGTTTATGACAATGATTCCACAATTGATTAAAAAATTGTTTTCATCTGTTGCAATTCCAAACGAATTTTATGAAAAAACCAAAAAGAATTTATTAACGATTCGCGATTTAATAAAAAAACAATACGCGGCATATAAAAAAGAATAGTGTTTTCGCGATGTTCATAAAAAAAAATAAAAATCAAGAATTTTATTTTGCCCAATGGGCTTTTTTTTTGTCTCCGAATCTGATATAATTATAATCGTGATGAGAGAAATATGCCCAATTCTTTATTGGCCAAAAGATGCCAAATACAGCGCCAGTTATAGCCTGGCTCGCAAGTCTATAAATAAAGAATGTGGAAATATGCCGAATGTCGCATTCGATGATGCGGATTTGATGGATGTTATGAAAAAAAATCCGGATTGTGTTTTATATTATCCTATTTTTTGTGAATCTACCGGTTGGTGGGGTGAATTATTGGGCGGGGACGCATATGTTAACCGCAAAGTAATCGTGTCGCCCGAATGTCAATTGATGGAAATAAAAATGGGTAATCCGGAACAAAAACCAGACGATACGCGTTTGATGGCCGCAGAAATCACACCCAGCAGCGGATTTTTCAAAAAAATGAATGCGTCAATTGCAACGGTGTCTGATATGTTGGCAACCGACACAGGGACAATTTTGGCATTGTTTACAGGAAAAAATCCAAAACAATTTATTAATGTTTTGGAATCTACCGGAAATTCATATTTGGGATGTATTGGAAGATATTGATATTTGAAATAGAATATTGATTTTTTTTGCTTTTCTCTTGATTTTTAAAAAAATCGTTGTATAATCGCCAAGCAAATTTTATTAAAAAGGTATAACAAATGAAAAAAGATATTCATCCACAATATCACGAAATTGACGTGACAATGACAGACGGCAAAACTGTTAAAATGTTTTCTTCTGTAAAACAAAATTTGGTTTTATCCACAGATAATTTGAACCATTCTGCATGGACAGGTCAACGTAATACATCCGGTGACAAAGGTGCAAGATCTGCAGAATTCAAAAAGAAATTTGGCGGATTTAATCTGTAATATTAATATTAAAAAAATAAACCAGGTGGGATTTTGCTATGTTTGAAACAGATAAAAAAGAATTACTTTTAAAAGGTTCAATTGAATTGAACAAAATGTTCCAAGCATTGCAAAAAACCGCGGGTAGATTGCGTCGTGATTTCGGCGAAGTCGAAAATTTACAACAATCTTTACGTGGTGCGCGCGATTTCGTGAATAAAGCCGCAATGCGAATCGAAGAAAGTATTTTATCCGATTTATTATTGGTACGTCCAAATGCGGGGTTATTGACCCCAAATTTGTCACATGAAACAGATGGTCGCGATGAATTTATTTTGTCTTTGTCTGGTGCGTCAAATTTCATTCGTGCAAATCCGCATTTTGCTATCAGTTTGGCATTGCGCAGTGCAGGCGAGGTTAAAATTGCTTTGATCTATTCTCCAATTGATGAAAGATTGTATTACGCAGAAAAAGGATATGGAACATATTCTTATTCCGCATTCCATTCTGTACGTGTAAAAGTATCAAATTTATCCGACATCGGTGATGTTACAATTGGTTATAACGTTGCGGGCAAAGTAAATATGGTTGGTGGAAATCCTCGTATTTCTGGTTGTCCTGCTATGGATTTGGCATGGGTTGCGGCCGGTAAATTGGATGGATATGTATCCGATATATTGGATTATGCAGAAATCGCAGCCGGTGAATTATTGATATCAGAGGCCGGCGGTCAAATTGAAATGGAATCAGAATTGATTGCATCCAATGGCAAAGTCGTTCTTTCTTAATAAAAATATCATTTTTATTTAAATTTATTTGATTATTGATAAAAAGTAAATTATCATAGCTTTTATGAGTTTTAAAAAGATTTTTCGTATTATTTTAAATGCCGGGTTTTGGACTTTGACGGCCGGTGTTACATTTTTTGCTGTGATGATTTTAATTTATGGCAATGATTTACCAAATTATAAAGAATTGGCAACATATGCGCCGCCCGTGGCCAGTCGCCTGTACGCGTCCGATGGCAGTTTGTTGATTGAATATGCAGATGAACGCCGTGTGTTTATAGATTATATTGATTTGCCGCCTCAATTAGTTAATGCGTTTATTGCGGCCGAAGATCAAAATTTTTGGACTCATCCGGGAATCGATATCCAAGGTATTATGCGTGCGGCCGTGAATAACAGTATGCGTGTTGCCGGATTTAATACCAGTTTTTCCGGTGCATCCACAATTACTCAACAGGTTGCAAAAAATTTCTTTTTAACATCCGACAGAACATTTTCCAGAAAAATCCGCGAAGCTATTTTGGCTTTGAAATTGGAACGCAGTTTTTCTAAACAACATATTTTAACATTGTATTTAAATCATATATTCTTGGGTGCGCGTGCATATGGCGTTGGGTCTGCATCTTTGATGTATTTCAATAAACCGGTCGATAAATTGACTTTGGCGGAATGCGCATTTTTAGCATCCTTACCAAAGGCTCCAAATAACAGAACCCAGGCGGTAGAACGCAGAAATTATGTTTTAAAACGTATGGTTGATGAAAAATATATAACACAAGATGAAGCCGATATTGCATTGGGTGAGCCTTTGAATATCAACAGTGGATTTACGGCACAAATGCAGCCAGAAAATTTATATTTCGCAGAAGAAGTCCGACGTCATTTGTTAAATGATATTGGTCGCGACAGTTTATATAATGATGGTTTGTATATCAAAACAACAATTGTTCCAGAATTTCAAAAAGCCGCAACAGACGCGCTGAATGCAGGTTTGGACAGATACAATAACGCGCATCCTGTGTCGTCTAAAACAGATGAAAATGGAAATGTTGTAGAAGGGGCGATTTTGCAAGGAGCAATAATTGCTATGAATCCGCATACGGGACGTATTGTTGCTATGTCGGGTGGTCGTGATTTCCGTACCAGCTCGTTCAATCGCGCAACCCAAGCAAAAAGACAAATCGGCAGTACGATAAAACCGTTTGTTTATTTGAATGCTTTGGAACGTGGTATGTCTCCGCAAGAATTGTTAATAGACGAACCAATTGTCGGGATGAAGGTTGATGAAACACAATGGAAGCCTGAAAATTATGATAAAAAATTCTTGGGTACTGTTCCGTTTCGTTATTCTTTGGAAACGTCCAGAAATGTCCCAACCGTTCGATTGGTGGATGATTTAGGTGTAGATGATGCAATCGATTCTGTAAAAAGATTTGGTGTATATGATGACGGTTTATCTGACGTTAATTTGTCTTTGGCGTTGGGGTCTGGTGAAACGACTTTGGAAAAATTGGTTTTGGGTTATTCTGCTTTGGTAAATGGTGGTTATAAAATTGATTCAAAAATGGTTGATTACATAGAAGACAGATATGGTAATTTGGTGGGTGATGATGAAGTCGAAAACGATGTTGAATGGTCGCCGGAATTATTGCCACCGATAAAAGAAAATGAATCTGATCCTTTGTCCGATCCACACAGTTTGTATCAAATGGTGTCCATATTGCAAGGTGCGGTTGAACGTGGAACTGGTAAACAAGCACGTGTTTCCGGTCATACCATTGCGGGAAAAACGGGTACAACGAACGACGTAAAAGACATATGGTTTGTTGGTTTTTCAAAAGATTTAATTGCGGGTGTTTATTTGGGGTTTGATACGCCAAAACCATTGGCATCAGGATCCGGCAGTCATATGGCGGCCACAATCTTTGCAGATTTTATGAAAGTCGCGTTAAGCGCGGATACAAACCAACCGTTTGCAGTGCCAGATGGATTGACGTTTATGCGCGTTAACAGAATGACGGGTGAATCTGCAAATGTTTCTCCTGGGGTAATTATAAACGAAGCTTTCAAACCGGGTCAAAAACCAAATGCAACCATAAAACAACAAACGTCCAATGCGGTCGTTGGAGGAATTTTTTAATGAGATATTTATTATTGTTTTTAATTTTGGGTGCTTGCAGCAATGAACCAGCCGAATTGGTTTGTGGTCGATATGACGTGTCATATAAATTGGGTGAAAATGAAACTGTGAATCTTAATATAGAAAATAATGATATGTTGTTAAAAATCGCGCCATCGGGTTCTGGTGCCAGATATGTAGGCTCTCTTCGCGGGGTCAGTGTAGAGTTCTGGAACAAGGGTAATGATTGGACTTTGATCTTGGGAAATAATGCCCCAATAAATTGTGAAAAGCCGAAATAAATTTTCGGTTTTTTTATTTTTTATGATATAATAATAAAAAAATAAATAATGGAGATTAAATTATGTTAATAGATTTTTTGATAACAAAAGGAATCGAAGCTTTTTACAGTGGTTGGATACAATTCGGTGCCGGTTTTGCGGTGGCTTTTTTAATTATGTTAATGTTCGGTCGCGTCTTTATTCGCGCTATGAAACAATGGCAAAAAAAGGGTCAACCCATCAGTGAAAATTTGCCTGAAAATCATAAACAAAAATCGGGTACGCCAACCATGGGTGGTATATTGATATTAATCGCAATATTCGTTTCCAGTTTATTATTTATGGATTGGACCGCGACCGCCGGTTGGATTGCGTTATTGTCTTTGTTAATGTTCGGGTCAATTGGATTTGTGGATGATTATAAAAAAATTAAATCCCAATCTAAAAAAGCATCCAATGGTTTGTCACCTAAATTCAGATTATTAATCGAAGGCGTATTTGTTATTATTTTAACGTATTTAATTAATTTAACGATGGGTGCGTATGTGCCAGAATATTCGGTCGCTCTGCCGTTTACTTTGGCTTTGCCGATGGGGTTATTTTATTATGTGTTTGCATATTTCGTAATCGCGGGTTCTGCAAATGCGACAAACATAACGGATGGATTGGACGGCATGTTATCAAAATTATATTTGCCGGTTTTGGTTGTGTTATTAATATCTTTGTATTTGGCAACCCGTATCGGTTTTATGGACAGCGTAGTGTTTTTACCATATACAAATACTTTGTATCCAATCATAGGTTCTGTGTTCGGGGCGATATTGGGATTTTTATTCTTTAATGCCAAACCCGCATCCATTTTTATGGGGGACGTCGGTTCTTTGGCTATTGGCGGATTTATGGGTACGGTTGCAATGTTATTGCGTTCCGAAGTTATCATGGGTATCGCCGCCGGTATGATGGTTTTGATTTTGTTGTCTTCTTTTATACAAACGTTTGTATTCAAAATAACAAAAAAAGCCGATGGTACAGGGGTGCGAGTATTTAAAAGAGCACCACTGCATCATCATTTCGAAGAAATGGGTTGGGGTGAATCTAAAATCGTAGACAGATTTTTTATCGCATCAATCATTTTCAGTGGTTTCGCATTAGTATTATTAAAGTTTGCATAAAATGTTTAAATTTAAAAGAACAGATGAAAGTAAATTAACGAATTGGTGGTTCGGCACAGATAAACGATTGTTGATGTGCGTGTTAAGTTTGGTTGCCATTGGATTGCTGGCTATGTTTTCAGTCGGCAGCGTGTCCGCGGACCGTGGTAATTTCGAATGGTCTCATTATTTAATGCGAGCCTTACAATATGTGCCGCTTGGTTTAATCGGCTTGTTCTGCCTCAGCTGTTTTGCGAATAAACAATGGGTATTAAGAATCGCATTTGTTATGTTGGGGTTTTCTGTATTTTTATTTTTAATGACATTTATATCGCCCGTTGTTATAAACGGATCGCGTCGTTGGGTTGAAATTGCCGGGTTCAGATTGGCCCCCAGTGCGGTTTTAAAACCGGCGTTTATTATTTTAACGGCTTTGTTTTTAACAAAAATGAAAGAAAAATTCGGAGAAAATATTTTTGTAAAAAAAGCATGGGATATAAAAAAATTGAAAACATATGAATTAAATTGGTGGATGTATTTTATTCCATTGGGATTCATATTTATGTTTATTTTTTATACAAAAGATTTTGGTTCTTTGGCTTTGTATTTTTCTGTGTTTACCGGTATGCTTTTGATGGTTGGGCTTTCGTGGCGTTACGTTTTTATGTTGTTCGGCGGATTGTTTGTATTGATCGGTTTGGGGGCTGCTGTGTTCCCGTATGCTCGCGCACGTTTGTTGGGCTTTTTGGGATTAGAAGGCGGTGGCGACAGTTACCAAATAGATTCCGCAATTGCGTCCATTAAACACGGTGGATTGTTTGGTCAATGGAATGATGCGTATTTAAAAGAAAGAATTCCGGATTCTCATACGGACTTTGTTTATTCTGGATTGATTGAAGATGCGGGCGCGATATTGTGTATCGGATTGCTGGCTTTGATTTATAAAATGATTCAATATTTAATTGAAAACGCGCAAAGCGCACGTGATAAATTTGTTGTTTATGCAACAGGTGGTTGTGCTATATTGTTCACCGGCCAAGTAGCAATACACGTTGGTGTGAATCTGGCTGTATTGCCGAACAAAGGTATGACTTTGCCATTTGTTTCATCCGGTATGACTTCGTTTTTTGTGTATTGTATATTGTTTGGTATGATTTTAGCGATTTTACGTGAAGATAAATGGAAATAAAAAGGACGGATATGACAAAGAAAATTTGGATAGCAACAGGTGGTACAGGCGGACATGTTTTTCCCGCATTAAGCGTTGCAACAGAATTAGAGTCACAAGGTTTTAATACAATTATATCAACTGATAGACGCGTATTGAAAATGGTTTTAAAAAGCAAACCTGCAAATTCAAAGGTCGCAATTGTTTGGGCGGCGGGTGTTGGTGGTAAAAGTTTGTTTAACAAATTAATCGCTATGTTTAAATTGGCTGTGACGACTGTATTTTATTCTGTTCGTTTTTTGTTCGTCCGTCCACAATGTGTTGTGTCATTTGGTGGGTATTGTTCCGTCCCGATCGTGATTGCTGCAAATTTATTTCGCGTTCCGATTTTATTGCACGAACAAAATGGGGCAATAGGGCGCGCAAATAAATTCATATTGCCGCGCGTTCATGTTTTAATGACTTCTTTTTCAGACGTTTTGGATGTGCCAAAAACATCAAAAACAAAAATTGTTTATACGGGGTTGCCTGTGCGTGCAGATTTTTTGAAAATGGCAGGGAGTCAATTTCCTGGGAACAATAAAATATTTGTAACGGGTGGATCATTGGGTGCGACAATTTTGGATGATATTGTGCCGAAATCTATTGCAAAATTAAACAATAAAAAAATATTTGTAACCCATCAAACACGACCAGAAAACGTGCGTAAATTACAAAAATTTTATTTTCAAAATAACATACGCGCAAACGTATTGTCTTTTGTTAATGATATGGCGTCGGCCATCGCAGAGGCTGATTTAATAATAGGTCGCAGCGGTGCAAGTACCGTCATAGAAATACAAACAATAGGGCGCGGCGCAATTTATGTGCCATTGCATATTAATCCGGATCAATTGGCAAACGCAAATAATGTTTCAAAGATTGGCGGCGCAATAACCATTACTCGCGATATGTTCGGGGAAAAATATTTGACCGCTACATTAAAAGATTTATTTTCAAATCCGGCGCGTTTGAAAAAAATGGCAGAAAAATCTTTGTTAAAAAACAATGCAACAGACTTAATTGTAGCCGAAATAAAAAAAATCGTAAAAAATTGATTTAATTGATTTTTATGCTTGCGCTGTGTTGCGCAATTGTTCTAATATAGATGTATAAAGGAAAGGTTTATGCGCTATATTGGGGTATCATTTTTAGCATTTTTCGCAGTTATGCAAGCGGTGGATGCCGCCAGATTGCCGGTTGTTAATATCGGTGCTGGTGCGATTTCTGCACGTGCTGCATTCGGTGAAGTTGTATACGCCGAACCTGAAATCGAAAAAAAAGTCGTATTTGAAAAACCAAAACCTTTGCCGGTTGAACAAATTGAACCTGTATATGTTGTTGCGGATTCATCCGATGATGTTTTGATGCCGAATATGCCGTCTAATGATTTGTGGGCAAAGGGAAAAACTCTGGATTTGCCAATCGTTCCTGTGAAAATTTTTGAAGAACCAAAAGTCGCAAAAATAGAATATGCACCAGAACCGGTTGCTGAAATGCCAAAGATTGCAGTCGCAGAAGATGTTATCCCAGAACAAATTTCCAGATTAATTGAATTGCAAAAAAAAGCAGATGAATCGATAAAGGTTGCTGCAAAAAAAGTTGAACAAAGCTCTAACGACCGTGTTGTGTTTTCTGCTTTGCCGGAACCTGAAATTGCAAAAGAAGAAACAATTGTTCGTCGCGTAATTGTGTCAGACGTCGAAGAAATTCCAGTTGAAAAATCAAATGATGTTGTATTTAAAAACAAAACAGACGATTTTGCGAAAATGTCACCGACAGAATTAAAAAAAGCATTTAAAAAAACATATTTGTCTGAAAATAAACATTTGTCCGCATATAAAATGGATGACAGTTTTGATGTAATCAGCGATGTTACATCTTCGTCCGAAGGTTTTACTGCAAAACGTGATTTATCCGAAGAGGGTGGTGTTCGTCCATTGGAAATCAAAATCGGATTTTATGGTAATGATTCCGCATTGTCTCGTGATAATTATAATTTGTTAACAGAATATGCGTCTATCGTAGTGTCAAACCCGAAGCGCGCAATCCAGGTGTCTATGCCGGAATCTGTGACATATGATGCAGATGCACGAAAATTGGCCGCTCGTCGTTTGTCTATTATAGAACAAGTTTTACGTGATACGGGCGTGTCTGATAAAAAAATTATGCCTGTATTAAATAAACGCAATGATGACAGCTTTGTTTTGCGTGTTATATCGTCTGATGTGTATCAAGTTTTAAATCAACAACAAAAAAATATGTTTGGCGATACATCCAGCAAATCTTATAAAAGTATGAGCTGGTAAAATCCGCGGATGGATTTGCTTTTATGAAAATTCTAGATTTTTTATTTCCGCCATCTTGTCCAATTTGCAATGAAATTGTATCTGAAAACGGTCTGTTGTGTTCAGATTGTTGGGCGGGTTTTAATTGGATTGCAAATCCAAAATGTTATATATGTGGTTATCCGTTTTCTGCAAATCTTGATTTGGGGCCGCGTCCCATGTGTCCGGTGTGCGCCGCAAATGAAAATGAATTAGATTTTATTCGAGCCGCTTGTGTTTATGATGATGTATCAAAAAATATAATGTTGCCTTTTAAATATGCGAATAAATTAAAATATTCAAAAGTTATGACGGGTGCTATGATTGGGGCAATTCGCGATTTGGAAATGGACGTGGATATTGTTTTGCCTGTACCATTGTCAAACCGCAGATTGTGGAAACGTGGTTATAACCAAGCAACCGTTTTAGCTCGTCCAATTGCAAAATTTTTCAATGTTAAAATGGATTTGTTTTCTGTTGTCAGAAAACATCGCGAAGATATGGGTCATAAAAATAAATCGGCGCGTTTGAAAAATATATCGGGTGTATTTCATATTAATAATCCAGAAAAATTTCGTGATAAAAATGTTTTAATTGTAGATGATGTTATGACGACTGGTTCGACTTTTTCAGAATTAAACAAAGTCTTAAAACGTGCAGGCGCAAAATCTGTGTCGGGTGTTGTGTTTTGTCGTGTTGTTCGTGCAATATAATTGAGACGCACACTTGATTTTTTTGTATTATCGGTGTATTATTAATTTCGTGTTCAAGATAATCAAATACAAAAGGAAATATCTATGAAAAATTTAAAATCTTTATTCGCAACAGGTTTGTTTGTTTTGTTGCCCATGGTCGCAAACGCGGTTATGCCACACGTTGGTTTTTATCAAACTATTGATGATAAAACAAATAAACCAAAATCAATTGTGTATTTGTATGAATATTTGGACGAAGATGATGTAGAGCTGGCTGCTCGTTTAATTGCATTATATGGTGACGATGGGAAAATTTCAGAAACTTTGTCAAACCCAACGCGTATTGCGACCGAAGTTGATGGTTCTCCAAAAATGGTTGGTTTGGATATTATCTGGGAAATGGAATGGGATGCGGATGATAAAGAATACGAAGACGGAAAAATAATGGATCCAAAAAATGGAAAAATTTATTCATCTGTTATTTGGCAAGAAAATGCTGAACCAACAAAATTGCGCGTGCGCGGAAAAATTGGTCCATTCGGCAGAACGCAAACTTGGAACGTTATGAATGTTAAAGACTTGCCGGCCGACTTGCAAAATTTAGACTCATCAAAATGGACACCTGTAATAAGAGATTAATAATATGAATATAGAATTGGGTAAAAATATAAATCCACGCGATATAGAAACACGTATCCAAGAATTTTGGGATAATAATAAATTCTGGAACAATGATGTGAATTCAGATAAAACCCCGTTTTGTTTGATGATGCCGCCTCCAAATGTGACGGGCAGCTTGCATATGGGGCACGCATTGGATAATGTGTTGGCGGACATTATGTGTCGTTATAAAAGAATGGATGGGTTTGATGTTTTATGGCAACCGGGTACAGATCATGCATCCATTGCCACCCAATTATTGGTTGAACGAGATTTATCAAAACGTGGTATTAATCCATCCGCGCTTTCTTTGGATGAAAAATTAGCCGCCGCATGGGATTGGAAAGAATCAAAGGGTGGCGAAATTATGAACCAATTGCATATATTGGGTGTGACACCTGTATGGGATCGTGAAAGATTTACTATGGATGACGGTTTGTCAGACGCGGTTAATAAATTGTTCGTTAAAATGTATAAAGACGGTTTGATTTATCGTGAAAAAGCTTTGGTAAATTGGTGCCCGAAACAACAAACATCTATTTCAGATTTAGAAGTTGAAACACGCGATGTTGCAGGTAAATTTTATTATTTCAATTATCCTTTGAAAGATGGTGGTTTTATAGAAATTGCGACAACTCGTCCTGAAACTTTGTTTGGCGATCGTGCGATTGCTATTCACCCCGAAAATGAAAAATTGAATCATTTAATTGGAAAAATTGCAATCATCCCATTGACCGATATAGAAATTCCAATTATAGCAGACGAACATGCGGATCCTGAAAAAGGAACGGGCGCGGTTAAAATTACGCCTGCCCACGATTTTGACGATTATGCGGTGGGTTTGCGTCATAATTTAGAGCCTGTTAATATATTAACGGGAGACGCCAAATTAAATGAAAATGTGCCGGCAAAATATCAAGGTATGGACAGATTTGTTGCACGCGACGCGGTTGTTGCAGATTTAGACGCCGCCGGATTAATTACAAAAATCGAAAACAAAACAATTCCAACGCCGTTTTCAGAACGTGGTGGTGTGGTTGTTGAACCGTATATGGATATTCAATGGTTTGTTGATGCAAAGAAAATGTCTGTGCCAGCGATAAAAGCGATAGAGGCGGGCCAAATAAAATTCTTGCCAGAACACAGATATAATTTATTTATGTCATGGATGCGCGATATTCGCCAATGGCCAATTTCCAGAAAATTGTGGTGGGGTCATAAAATACCTGCTTGGTATGACGCGGACGGTAATATTTATGTTGCAGAAACCGAAGATGAAGCAATCGCACAATCTGGTGGACGTGAATTATCACGTGATAATGATTCGTTGGACACTTGGTTTTCATCTGGTTTATGGCCATTTTCAACTTTGGGTTGGCCAGAAAAAACACCTGAATTAAACAGATATTATCCAACAGATTTATTGTATACAGCGGCCGATATTATCTTTTTCTGGGTTGCGCGTATGGTAATGTTTGGTATTTATGTTATGGATGATATTCCAATTAAAACTTTGAATTTTCACGGGCTGGTTCGTGATTCAAAGGGTGCAAAAATGTCCAAAACCAAGGGCAATGGAACAGACCCATTGGTCGCGATTGATAAATTCGGTGCGGACGCGGTTCGTTATTGGATTTCAACGGCCCCTATTGGAACGGATATCAGATATTCAGAAGACGAGGTTAAACGCGGTTCAAAATTATTAACGAAATTATGGAATTCATCCAAATACGTTTTAATGAATTTAGAAAACTTTGAACCTGCGACCGCAAAACGTGTCGATGTTGCCGACAGATTTATCGAAGACAGATGGGTGTTATCAGAATTGAACAAAACAATTTTGGATGTTCGTCGTAATTTGGATAAGTATGATAATTATAATGCGCGCGCGGCAATGGATACATTTTTCTATGACGTGTTCTGTGATAAATATATAGAATTTATCAAAGACAGATTCTGGGCGCCTGAAAAATATACGGATACGTCTTTGTTGTCAGCCCAATGGACTTTGTTTGAAGTATTGCGTAATGTCATCGGATTGTATGCACCAATTATTCCGTTTATCACAGAAGAATTGTGGCAAAAAATTTATCAAGAATCCGAAGGCGGACAAACTTTGCATTTGACGGATTATCCGCATGTTCGCGAAGAATGTGATACAAATGTAGATGATATGGAAATCGCGTTAGAATTAATAAAATCTGTTCGTGGTTTGCGTACGGAAAGAAAAATCGGAAATGGTGCAAAATTGGACGATTTAATTTTGCCGACCGCTATTCCAGAATCTTTGGTTGAATTGGTTAAATCTGCCGCTCGTGCAAAAAACATAGTTGTGAATGCGGGCGGAGAATTAGACTTTACCGTTTTGCCCCAAGGATAAGTTATGAACAAATTAACTGTAAAGAAACAATTGTTTACATATCAATCGGACAGATATGGGTTTATCCGTCCGATTACTTTAATGAATGAATTGCAGGCCGTCGCAGATAATCATGCAGAAATTTTGGGTGCGGGTCGCACGTATTGTTGTGAAAAAAATTTAGCGTGGGTTGTGACTCATTATATGGTCGATATTGTGTCTGTGCCGACCGAAAATCAAGAATTATTCATCACTACTTGGCCGGTGGTGTCTGGCGGTCTGAAAGCAATTCGCGATTTCGAAATACGTGATGCGGATGACAATTTATTGGTGCGTGCAACGTCCCAATGGATTTTGATAGATTTGCAAACTCGCCGTCCATTGCGTTATGGTGAACATTTGTCTGGTTGGGAATTGTTATCTGATCGCGCATATGATGCAGAATTTGCAAAGTTCCCGGATTTCGAAGCGGATAAAACATTGCAGTTTAAATGCCGTTATGACGACTTGGACGTAAATCAACATATAAATAATTCTGTCTATGCGGTTTGGGCAACGGAAAGCGTTGGATTCGAATTCAGAAATTCACATAAATTAAAAAGATTGAATATAAATTTCAAAAAAGAAATCAAGCCGGATGTGTCAAACGTTGATGTTGCGGTTAAAATGGACGGATTGGTCAGTCATCATAAAATAATGACGGGCGGCGAAGAAAATGCGTGCGTCATATGCGAATGGGAAGTCAGATAAAGGCGGGGTAATTCCCGTTTTT
>CAYJKO010000007.1:0-5876 GCA_964371145.1 uncultured Muribaculaceae bacterium | reverse complement strand
AATAAATGAAAAAAATCGGGACAATTGTCCCGATTTTTTAAAACCTGTTATTACAAGATTATCTGGCTGCAGATACAGATACGCGTTTGCGTCCTTCTGCACGACGGCGATTCAATACATCGCGTCCGCCTTTTGTTGCCATTCTTGCACGGAACCCGTGTGTACGTACACGACGAGTAGTTGAAGGTTGATATGTTCTTTTTGTTGCCATTTTAAATTCCTTGTTACGTTCGTGCATTAAAGCATATAAAAATACATAATGCAAGCTTTTTTTGCAATTTATTTATTTTGATTTGCCGCCATTGATTAATCCCAGTTTTTTCATACCTTCGATTATCAAGAAATAAACAAATATTTTTGAAAATAAATTCCACAATGCTATTGTCATTTATAACCTTTGTTATTTGATATAATAACCTTATCAGAATCTGGGTTTTTGTCAAGAGATTTTTAATCAAAAATAAAAGTGAATTTTTTCATTTTTTGCTTGGCATAACCGGTAATTTTTTGCTATGTTTACTGCATGAAAAAACCAAGGAAAGGTACCTATGTCAGAAATGAATAATATTAATGAAATAAATGAAATAAAAGTTCCAACCAGTTCTCTGGAATTTGAAATGCGCACCAGCTTTTTAGACTATGCGATGTCGGTTATTGTTGATCGTGCTTTGCCAGATGTTCGTGACGGTTGTAAACCCGTTCATCGTCGTATTATGTACGTTATGAATGATGTGGCGCCAAGCACAAAGGCAACGGTTAAATCTGCGCGTATTGTGGGTGACGTTATGGGTAAATACCATCCGCATGGTGACAGTTCTATTTATGAGGCTATGGCGCGTATGGCCCAAGATTTCTCTATGGGTGAAATGTTGGTCCAAGGCCAGGGTAACTTTGGTTCTCGTGACGGGGATAAACCGGCTGCTATGCGTTATACCGAAGCAAGACTTTCTAAATTGGGTGCGTCTTTGATGGACGATTTGGATAAAGATACAATTGATTGGATGCCAAACTTTGACGGAACATTAAAAGAACCACAAGTTTTGCCGGCTAAATTTCCAAATTTCTTGATTAACGGTGGGTCTGGTATCGCAGTTGGTATGGCGACAAATGTTCCGACTTATAATTTGGGCGAAGTTTGTAATGGTGTGTTGGCGGTTTTGGATAATCCAGAAATGACAGATGATGAATTGTTTACAATTATCCAAGGTCCCGATTTTCCAACGGGTGGTATTATGATGGGGCGTACGGCTGCTTATAAAGCTCATACAACAGGACGCGGTTCTGTTATTGTGCGTTCAAAAACTCATTATGAAACTTTCAAAGATCACGAAGCTATTATCATAGATGAAATCCCGTACCAAGTTAATAAATCCAGCTTGATTATCAAAATTGCTGAATTAATCAAAGATAAAAGAATCGAGGGTATTTCAGAAATTCGCGACGAATCATCAAAAGAAGGCTTGCGCGTTGTAATCGAATTAAAACGTGATGCTATATCCGAGGTTGTTTTAAATCATTTGTTCCAATACACAGATATGCAAACATCTTTCCCTGTTAATATGATGGCGTTAAATCGCGGCCGTCCGATGTTGTTTAATGTTCGTGGCGTTTTGGATTCGTTTATAGAATTCCGTGGCGAAGTTATCCGCCGTCGTACAATATTCGAATTGAACAAAGCACGTAATCGCGCACATACTTTGTTGGGATTGTCTGTTGCGGTTGGAAATTTGGACGAAATTATTCAATTAATTAAATCAAGTGAATCACCAGAAGTTGCGAGAAATGCGCTGGTGTCTCGTGGTTGGAAAGCGTCCGATATCGAAAGTTATATCCAATTGATTGATGATCCGAATACTGAATATAAAGACGGTATGTTCCATATGTCCGAAGAACAAGCGCGCGCAATTTTAGAATTGCAATTACATCGTTTGACCGGATTGGAACGTGAAAAAATCCACCGTGATTTGACTGATTTGGGTTCTGTTATCCGCGGGTTATTAGATATTTTAGGCAGTGCCGCCAGAATTACAGATATTATCAGAGAGGAAACAACAGGTGTTCGCGACAATTGGGCGGGTCCACGTCGTACGGAAATTTCTGATGCTGAAATCGATATCGATATCGAAGATTTGATTGCTCGTGAAGATATGGTTATTACTGTGTCCAATACCGGTTATATCAAACGCGTATCATTGGATACATATCGCGCACAAAAACGCGGGGGCAAGGGGCGTAATGCTATGACAACAAAAGAAGATGATTTTGTGACTCAATTATTTGTTGCAAATACTCATACTCCATTGTTATTCTTCTCAAGCCGCGGTATGTGTTACAAATTGAAAACTTATAAATTACCAGAAGCTGCCGCCGCAGCAAAGGGACGTCCGTTGATTAATTTATTACCATTAACAGATGGTGAAGTAATTACAGCGATTCTGCCAGAACCAGAAGATAAAAATAATTTCTTGATGTTTGCAACCGCATCTGGAACTGTTCGTCGTAATAGAACGTCAGATTTCGAAAGCATCCGTGCAAATGGTAAAATTGCTATGAAATTAGACGAAGGCGATACATTGATTTCAGTATTGCCATGTGATGAATCCCAAGACGTGTTCTTGTCAACATATCGTGGTCGTTGCATCCGTTTCCCTGTACCAGAAATTCGTATCTTTGCAGGACGTAATTCAACAGGTGTTCGTGGATTGAAATTAAAAGAAGACGATAAAATTATCGGTATGTCTATGTTGACCCATGGCGAAGAAGATTCATCCGTACGCGGTGCATATATCAAACAAAGTCGTGCTTTGCGCAGATTGGAATCTGGTGTAGAAGAAGAAGCGTCCACAGACGATATGGAAGAAACAACAAACTTGGTATTAGATGATGCGACCATGGAAAAAATGGCAGCCGCAGAAGAATTTATTTTAACAATTTCTGAAAACGGATTTGGTAAAAGAACATCTTCTTATGAATATCGTTTGACCCATCGTGGTGGTGGCGGATTTACCAATATTAAATTGGGCGGAAAAAACACAGCAGTTGCAGGTTCTTTCCCGATATTGGCAGACCAAGACATTATGATGGTAACGGATGGCGGAAAAATCATCAGAACACCGGTCGGAGACGTTCGAATAGCGGGTCGTGCAACAGCGGGCGTTACATTATTCAGAACTGCCAGCGATGAAAAAGTTGTGTCAACAACTGCAATCGCTCATGAAGAAGAAAGCGACGAAGAAGTTCAAGATGGCGAAGTTGCGACAGACGTGGTAACAGAAGCTGTGGAAATAACAGAAACAAGCGCAGTTGTGGAATAATCCACAACTGTGCAAACAGGATTAAAAATGGCGGAAGAATATTTTTTATCTATTAATGATGTGGCAAAAAAATTGGATGTTCCTGCATATACTTTGCGTTATTGGGAAAAACAATTTGGTAATGTAATTAAACCTATGACGGGTGCGGGCGGTCGCAGATATTATCGTGGTGATATGGTCGCAACAATAAATACAATCAAAGATTTATTGTATACGTCCGGTTTAACCATTGCGGGCGTTAAAAAATTATTAAAAGAAAAAAATATAAATGATATTAAATCAGATATGTCAGTTGCACCGCGGGTCGAGCCAAAAACTGTGACCGCATTATTTTCATCCGACGATGATTTAAAACAAGCATTAGATTTATTAAAGCGCGCAAAAAAAGCATTGGTATAAAATGAAAAAAATTAAAATATTACCGATAATAATTCATTTTAACCAACCGGATGAAGCGCAAGCGATATATGAAAAATTTAAAAGAGATGGTTTTGAAGATGTTATTTTATGTGATAATGGGTCGGATAAAACGTTGCCTGCAAAAAACACTAATTTCCATGTAAAAAAGAATAATTTTTTCAGAGATGGTATAACCCGTGCTTTTGAATATGCAGAAAAAAATTATGATTTTGATTACGTTTTTCATACATCTACATCTTTGTTTTATGACGAAAATATTAATTATAAAAAATCATTAGAAGACGCAATCGCAGATGCTGAAAAAAGAAAATTAAAATTGGGGTTGTTAGAATTTTATGATGTTAATGCTTTGAAAACCCACAATAAACATTTTTTAAATATTGATTCTGGCACGTCCGTAATCAGCTTTGGCGAAGGGACGCATTGTTGTATAAAAAAAGAATTATATTTATTGTTAAAAGAAAATAAAAAAGCTTATTTTAATGAACTTTTCGTAAAGGGATGGGGGATTGATTACGAATTGTATTATACGGCATTGAAAAATGATTATGTTTGTTTAAGATTAAATGATGCGAAATTAAAAAGAGATTCTTTAACGCCGTATAAAAAAGGATTGCGTACGGAAAATATAGAAAATTATCAAAAATCTGCCCGTTTGCCGATGGAAGATTACATAAAAGATAATTTTGGTTCTGTCGATAATTTGATTTGGGCGATTGATATTTTGTACAGAGAAATAATTCGAAAAAATAAAAATAAAATAAAAGGTTTATCTTATAAATTCAGATATTCTTTTTGGAAAAAATTAATCAAAAGGTTTAAATTATGAAAGTTTATGCATTTGTTCCAGCAAAAGGAACGTCAGAAAGGGTCGCAAATAAAAATATGTTGTTTTTAGACGGCGAAAGATTATATGTGCGCGCTTTGAAAACTTTGTTGAAATGCAAAGAAATTGATCAGGTATTTTTGGATACTGAATCAGATGAAATGTTTGATTTGGTTGATTATTTGCCGGTTAAATTTATGAAAAGAAATCCAGAATTGGCAAACAATAAAACAGATGGTCATAAAATGTTTATGAACCAAGTAAATACTAATCCTGATGCGGATATTTATGTTCAATTATTGTGCACGTCTCCTTTTATTTCTCCGGATACAATTGATAATGCAATCAGAGAATTGAAAAATAATTCTGAATACGATTCTGCAATTTTAATGAAAAAAGAAAAATGTTATTTTTGGAAAGATGGAAATCCTGAATACGATATCAATCATGTACCGAATTCCAAAGATTTGCCCGATACCATTACAGAATCTATGGGATTGTATATTGTTAAAAAAGATGCCGCTATTAAAAACGGCAGAAGATACGGGGAAAAACCTTTGTTGATTTGGGGTAATTCCGAAGAATTAATAGATATAAATATGCCAGAAGATTTGGCTTTTGCCCAGACATATGCAAAAGGTAAAAGAAATGAAGAAAACCAAAAATTAAATTTAATGAAACATTTTATTTCTTCTCCTGCTTTGTCGGATATGTTGGATGATATGGCGATTGAAAAAGGCGATGTTTGTGGTGCGGTTTTTAACGGTTTCAAATGCAATATTGCGGATGCCAAATTATTTGGTCGTGCAAATACATTAAGATTGCGTTCATTGAAACAAGGTGAAGATTTTAAAGGCATTTATGATGCTTTGAAATCTTATGAAGGCGTTGCAGACAACGATATAATAATTGTTGAAAACGAAGAAAAAGATTTCGCGTATTTCGGTGATTTGAATGCAAGATTGGCGATAAAAAGCGGTGCTTCTGGTGTGATTGTTGATGGCGTAACGCGCGACGCAAAGGCAACGCAAGCTTTGGGGTTGCCGGTTTTTGCAAAAGGTTATAACGCAACAGATGTTCGCCGTCGTGCAACATTGGATTATATTAATAAACCGATAAAAATAGCCGGTAAATTGGTGAATCCCGGAGATTTAATTTTCGTAGATGAAAGCGCCATGGTTGTGATTTATAAAAAATATGAAGACGAAATTATCAGTCGTGTTTTGAATACATTCAAAAATGAAAAAGATATTGTTAACGATATTATATCTTCAAAAACAATCGCCGACATCGTTAATGATCGTGGTGCATTTTAA
>CAYJKO010000006.1:4988-42381 GCA_964371145.1 uncultured Muribaculaceae bacterium | reverse complement strand
AGTTAGAATTCGTCGAAGTAAAAGAATAAAAAAACCGGCATTTTGCCGGTTTTTTCGTGCTTTAAAACACAAACAGATGGTAATAAAAAAATACCACAAAAGTGGTATTTTCTTTAAACTTGTTTCGTAGGGCTTGGCTTTTTAAAATCCTTCGCCAACTTCACTTCAAACAATCGCTTTGTAACATTTATTATCATTTCGCATTGCGAATTCAATAAATTAACAAATCGTTTCGTCAAAATAAAAAAAGGGTAATAAACCCTTTTTTTATTTTAACTGGTGGGTGCCTTCGGGACTGTTCGCTTTGCTCACGACACGTAATTGTTCAAACCGCGCTTTGCTTGTTTTCACAAACTATCGTCACAAACCCCGGGGTTTTCGTACTTTAAAACACAAACAGATGGTAATAAAAAAATACCACAAAAGTGGTATTTTCTTATTATCTGGTGGGTGTTGAGGGACTCAAACCCCCGACCCTCTCGGTGTAAACGAGATGCTCTAATCAACTGAGCTAAACACCCGAAACTGAATGACATAATATAATAACTTTTTATGATTGTCCAGCTTTTTTTTAAAAAAAGTAATTCTTGAAAAGAAATAACAATAGGATTCGTTCGAAGCATATGGCACACGAACAATAAAAAGCCTGTCAAAAGTTCGGATATGAAATCAACTTTGATTAAAACTTTGAACCAAGCAATCAAAGATAGCAAAATAGAATAATAAAAAAACCACCATTTGGTGGTTTTATTTTTTATTATTTAATCGTAATTGACCGCATGCGCTGCCGATATCTGTGCCACGTTCGCGTCTGATGCGGGTATGTATCCCGTTGTTAATTAAAACGTCCTGGAAACGATGTACGGCATTTCCGCTGGGGGATTTGAATTGTCGTTCATCAACCGCGTTCCACGGTATTAAATTAACCATACAATTAACGTCTTTTAATAAATTGGATAATAGTTCGGCTTGTTTAATTCCACAATTATATGGAACGGCTTCTCCGTTTTCATCGCGTGCCAATAATATATATTCAATCATCAATTGGCGATTGTTCTTTGATACAAATTCATTTGCCGCATTCAATACCGCATTTATGTCGTGAATTTTATTTGATGGCATAATTTCTGTGCGCATTTCATTTGTCGGCGCATGCAAAGATATGGCCAAATTAACGGGATGTCCCCATTCGGTTAATCTTTCAATCCCCGGAACCAATCCGCAAGTCGATACCGTAATTTTACGCCAACCAATACCCAATTCATCATGAGCGCGTTCCATAAATCCAATAACGTTTTCTGTGTTCTGCAATGGTTCGCCCGTACCCATTATTACGATATGGGTGACGTCCATTTGGTTTTTGTCGCCATTTGGTTTGTTCAATTTATCACCGCGCAATGTCCATGTTGCAACCAAAACTTGTGCATATATTTCAGATACTGTTAAATTTCTTTTTAATCCCAATAAAGTGCTGGCGCAGAATTTGCACCCCATCGCACAACCGGCCTGACTTGATACGCACACACTGTTACCGTATGTTGTTCTCATTAAAACGCTTTCGATTCTTTCACCGTCTTTTAATTCGAACAAAAATTTCGTAGTTTCCCCATCTTTTGATGTTAATTCTTGTACAATTTTAACGGGCAAAGTAGTTGCAATTTTATCCAAATGTTCGCGCATATTTTCCGGCAAATTTTTCATCAAAGAAAAATCTGGCGCGCCACGTGTTAGCCATTCAGAAATTTGTTTTGCACGAAATTTTGGCATTTTGTTTTGAACAACAAAATCTTCTAATTCTTTTGGGTTTAAATCTAATAATATTGTTTTCATTTTTAAATCTTGTATTTGTCGTCATGAATAATAACGATAGCTTTGCGACGTAATTGTTTTAATTGTTGTTCGCCTGCATTAATTGCTTTTTTAAATTTAGCGTTTTGTTCAATTATATTATCCAAATCGCCATAATCTTTTGTTTTTTTGTCTGAACATACCAATAACACAGATTCGTTTTCGCGCGCAGACCATGTTAATTTCGGCAAATCTGCAATTCTTTCACGAATATCTGGAGACAATTCATATTGCAGTGCTGTTATTTTTTGTGGTGCGCCGCCCAAATCTTCTGCCATTTTAATTGCATTGTCACAAGAGGTCGGTTTTTTTAATTTTTTTGCGACGTCATTTGGAATGTCTAATAAACGAACCAGTGTTGTTTCAATAGGCAATCCACGTTCTGCGATTAAAGATATTCTTTCATCTTTTATGTCTTCGTCTGTGATTTCTATGTTAGGCATAATTGTGCGACCGACCGTCATTTGCCAAGCCATACTGGCGCGGATTGCAGATTTTGCAACGGCTTTTTCAACCGATGAAAAATCAGATACGTTCATTTCATTCAATTCTTTTTCAACATCTACATCAGATGGTAAACTGTTCATCATTGTTGCGTGTTCCAATTTAACAGAATCAGATATTATGTTTTCCAATGCTTGGTGTCGGTTGTTTGTAGACGTGTTCCCTTGGCGAGCCATTAATTTTGTGCGTGCTGTTATGTCTGCGTCCGATATAGGGTTGCCGTTAACCGTTGCAACAATTGATGCGCCATTGGCGCCATATGTTGTTAAAACCGCTGTGATTATAATTAAAATACGTTTGAATTGTACCATTGTTCTCCTCCACTATTTTCTGAACTGAATCCATCGATTGGTATGCCGAATTTTACCCCAAATGTAGTGTTTCCGACATAATCTTCTTTTATTGCATTGTCGCGTTCGTATTCTAATGCCACAAAATAACAAGGGTGTGAATAATACAAACGTCCACGTTGTTTTTGGAATGTACCATAATTGATATTATATATGGCTTCGAAATTAACCCCAACTCTGTTTGTTACTTTTAATCCGAA
Organism: uncultured Muribaculaceae bacterium; assembly: GCA_964371145.1. Taxonomy (GTDB): domain Bacteria; phylum Pseudomonadota; class Alphaproteobacteria; order Rs-D84; family Rs-D84; genus CAUTNA01. The sequence continues at coordinate 39,479 of CAYJKO010000006.1, read as the reverse complement.
ACCTGCCGCCAATTGATTGATTTTTTCGGGTCCCGGGATTAATGGGTCATAATCATTAATATTCCATATGTGACCAATTTTTAAATAATCAGAATAATCACCAAATGATAAAGACGTTTCTGAATGTTGTAACGATAAATTATCTTGGGATAAACGGAACCGATTGTATACTGAAAAATCATTTAAATATCTATATTCTGCATGTCCGACATAATCGGATTGGCCGTCATTAAATCCTGTGTAGCTGTTGGTTTGTAAAATTTCTGTAAAATTATACGATTGGCCGGCAAACAAATCTATGTTGTGGCCATTATTATCAAAAGCGGTCCAACCAATACCATAATCGGCAAAAGTTCCATTCTCCCATAAATCCAGACCTGAAAAACGGTTGTCAGAAAACAAAGTTGCGTCCGATAAAAAAGCTGCTGATGAATCGTTATCTTTTGCATATATGTAATCGGATGTATTCTGCATAGCCGTAAAGCTGATTTTTGGTTCTAATATCTGTGTCCATCTGTCACCGGTTTTTAACATAGGTAATCCAAATTCAACAGACCCAGACGGTAAAAATCTTGCTTTTGTTCCAGAATACAGTGTTCCGTCTGCCATTTCTGTGTTATTAAAATTATATAAATCATATCTGGCGGATAAATCCAATGTCAAACGTGTGCCGCCCAATAAAGTCCACGGGGAAATAATTCTTGATTCTCCGATAAATCTTTGGGACGAAGATGTAGAATTTGATGTGTTTAAAATATCTCCGTTAATTACGGCGTATGTGTCATAGAAAAAAGGCAATGTTTGATATGTACCGTATATATTTGGTAATACATTTCCAGACACGCGTGTTGTAGAATTAATGTCACGCAATTCTTGATAAATATGTGTTTCAGCATTGATATATCCAGATTCTCTGAAAAATTCTAATTTAGCACCAGAATCTAAATATGGTTCTTCGTTATAAAAACCATATTTTTGCAAATATGTTGTGTCTGACGTTCTTTCTATGAAAATCGAAGCGCGCATATGTTCACCCAATTCGATTGTGTCTTTGTGTTCAAAAAACCATCTGTCATCGCCTTCTAAATTACGAGTAAATGATCCGTTTGTAAAAAAATTAGAATGCGGTTTATTCAATCGGTGTTCTATTTGAAACAAAGGATTTTCATCCGATAAATATGACGGAGTAAAAGTCAAATCGTGGGTGTCCGATATAGAAACGTATATAGGAAAATTGAATTGTGTTCCCATGTTATTTGTTGATTGAAAGCTTGGGGTTAACAGACCTGTTTTGTATTTTTCTGTACCGTCAGACATCGAAAGATATGGTAACCAAAGCACAGGGATGTCATAAACCCAAAACAAAGAATTATAAAATGTAATGTCTTTTTTTTCTGCATTGTGAACAATTTCAGATGAAGATATTTCCCATGCGTTTCCATAATCGTCGCAACCTTCACACATTGTGAAATTTGTGTTTTCAGATGTGCTGATTTTATTGTTCGTAGATATTTTATCAGCAGTTATTTTTCCAGATTCACCAATCCATAATTCTATATTATTTGCATATCCATCTATATTATTTGTTTTATTGGATATATATGAATCAGTCAAAGTAATTCTGTTACCATCTTCGTTTTTTATTTCGGCGCCCCCAATGGTTTTAATAGAATTTGATTTGATGTCATATTCTATTTCAGACGCTGTTATTGTTTTCGGAGTATTAACATCCAAGCCGAATGCGAATGCAAAGTTCGGCAAAAACAATAAAAGAAAAGATGTTAAATATTGTTTCATCATTTTTTTAGCAATATTATAATTATGATTGTTAATACAGCCGCCATTGTGACACCCAAAAGAACAAAGCTAGTTATGCTGGTTAATGTGCTGCTGATTGACATAAATCCAGACATAGCACCCGCCATAGCAACTGTCGCAAACAAAGGTGCATAGCTGACACGGCGACGCAACAGAGATGATTTTAACAGGATTAATAAACACATTGCTGCCAATATTAAATTCATCAAAGGGGTGTAAAAACGTTTGCCCAATTCAGACATGATAGATTTTTGTTTTTTTATCGTATCTATTGTTTTTACGCTTTTTAACAGTTCAAACGTAGATTCTCGGCGTACGCGAAAGGCTTCATCAATATTGTCTTTGCTTGATAAATTCAAATCCATATCAAAAGAATCAAAAGTGCCAATCATAAATGTTTTGTCACGAGATTGTAATGATCCTTTTGACATAATCAAAGACAGACCGCGATTTGTAGAAACCAATTTTCCTTTGTCCGCCATAATTGTTGTGTCTGAATTCGGGTTTCGGGTGTCAGACAACATAATTTCAGATAAATCATATCCCGATACTTTGTCTACATAAACAACCAGTCCGTCTGTCATTTTTGTAAAAGCCGCTTCTTGTAATTTCATATGGGCCAATCCGTAACGCAATTCCCATTGAGTGTCATAAAACTTTTCTTGGGTCACAGGCACAATCCATAAATTCAAAAGAAAATGAATCGCGGTTAATGCAATAGCAACGCCGATAGCGGGACGTGCGATTTGATGTGCGGACATTCCGGCAGACGCCAATACGGTGATTTCATTTTCTGCGATTAATTTATTATAAACAAAAATTATCGCGATGAATGTAACGAATGGTATGATAATAGACATGATAAATGGCACCATCAAAAACGACAGCCCCAAAAAATCGCCAATATTTACACCATATGTTAATAAAAATTTCATCATGGTCATAATTTGCAACATCCAAGACAGCCCTGTCAGAGCCAACAAGAACATTACAAAAATAACGGTCAATTGTTTTATAAAGTATTTATTAATAATTTTCATAGTTAATCTGAAGTATAAAGGTCAAAACCTAAACCGTCAAGCCGCAATGCATTAAAAATATTGATTTGATTTTTCTTGATTTTCTGCGATTCGGGATTTATAATATATTTAAGTTCTTAAAATTTTTAGGGGCGGGGTTGAAAAACCCCGCTCTTATGTTAGATATACAACAACAAACAGGAGAAACATAAAATGGCTTTTATTTCCAGACCAAGACAAGATTTATTATTAGCAATTGATTCTTTGGCTACCGAAAAACAAATAAGTCGCGATATCGTTATAGAGGCATTGGAAGCCGCGATTGCAAAAATTGCAAAACACACATACGGCGAAGAATTTGATATTGTGGCCGACATCGAACGTAAAACCGGCGCGATTCACGTTAAACGCGTGTTCTTGGTAATTGAATCCCCAGAATCTATGGGTGAAGAATATGATGCGAACACTATGTTGACTGTGGATGCGGCAAAAAGATATTCTGATAATCCTGTTGTTGGTGAATACGTAGAAGACTCTTTGCCAGAACCAGAATTCGGAAGACAGGCTTTTCAAACTGCGCGTCAAATTATGACTGCACGTGTTCGTGATGCTGAAAAAGGTAATCAATTTGAAGAATTTAAAGATAATATCGGAGATATAGTAAATGGTGTTGTTAAACGTATTGAATTTGGTAATGCATATATTGACATTAACGGCAAAGCCGAAGGTTATATAAAAGGTACAGAATTAATCCCAGGCGAAAGATTGTCAGCGGGTGATCGTATTCGTGCTTTGATTATGGACGTTGCCAGAACAAACACAGGACCTCAAATTTTCTTGACCAGAACACATCCGATGTTTATGGAAAAATTATTCACAGCCGAAGTGCCAGAAATTTACGAAGGTATCATCAAAATTAAATCTGTATCACGTGCGCCGGGTTCTCATGCTAAAATTGCTGTGGAAACACAAGATCCGTCAATCGATGCAGTTGGTATGACAGTTGGTATCAAAGGTACACGTATTCAACCTGTAATCAATGAATGTCATGGCGAAAAAATCGACGTTATTTTATATTCAGAAGATCCGGCTGTATTTATTGTTAATGCGATGCAACCAGCAAAAGTTGCTAAAATTATCGTAGATGAAGATTCACGTACTGCAACCGTCGTTGTAAACGAAGATCAACAATCTTTGGCAATCGGTCGTCGTGGCCAAAATGTTCGCCTTGCTTCTCAATTAACAGGATGGAATATCGACGTTATGAACGAAGCACAAGAACAAGAAAAACGTGCAAAAGAATTTGCAGACAAAACAGAATTATTTACAAAAGGATTGGATATCGATGAAATGATTGCTCATTTATTGATTGCAGAAGGTTTCAGAACTATCGAAGAAATCGCTTTTGTTGACGCATCTGAATTAGAATCTGTTGAAGGTTTCAGCGCAGAATTGGTAGAAGAATTGCAAAGCCGCGCAAAAACATATTTGAACAAAATCGAAGAAGATTATAAATCTGGTGGTTATGCGCTGGGGATGAAAGACGATTTGTTAGAATTCGATTTTATCAAACGTCCAACAATTATGAAATTGGGCGAAGCCGGCATCAAATCTTTGGAAGATTTGGCGGATTTAGCGTCTGACGAATTGATTGAAATATTGGGCGAAGATATTATGAGCGAAAAATTGGCATCTCGCGTTATTATGAAAGCTCGTGAAGTCGCATTCGGTATCACAGAAGAAGAAATCGAAGAACATAACGATTAATACAAAATTGGAGACAAATAAATGGCAACATTGACACTTGGAAAATCTGTAACAATGGACGCGGTCCAAAGCAAAAAGGGCGATGCCGTTTTTGTTGAAAGACGCAGACGCGTTGTTGTTCCTGGCAGCAAAGAATTACGCGATGAACCGGTCAAACCTGTTGCTGCGGGTTCTGCGGCCGATGAAAAATTACGTGCAGTATTAGACGCTGCAAAAAAACGCGAAGAAGAAAAAAGACAACGCGCAGCCGCCGACGCGGCAGCCGTTGCCGCCAGACAGGCTGAAATCGATCGCGAAAATCGTGAATATGAACAGGTTAAAGAACAATTGAACAATAATGCAAAAGCAAATGTTCAAACGGAATCCGTAAAACCTGCAAGCCAAAAACCGGCAAAAGTGTTTTCAAATAATTCTGTATCACAACAGGTTCGTGAATCTGACAATAATGCTCGTACAAAAAATGTTGTTAAAAAAGATTTCAAAAAATCTGGCAAAATTTCTTTGAATGATATCGTTATGACAGGTGATGACGAAGAATTAGGATTGCGTGGCGCAAATCGTCGCAGATCAGAAGCGTCCCTGCGTCGTTTTCGTGAAAAAGCAAAAACCGCATTCACAGCCCCTCAAAAGGTTGAACGTTTGGTTACATTGGGTGACACAATAACTGTTAAAGATTTGGCGGCAATGATGGCTGAAAAAGTCGGTAATGTTGTGAAAAAATTAATGGAAATGGGTATGATGGTAACAATGAACCAATCTATTGATTCAGACACCGCAGAATTAATTGCAACAGAATTTGGCGCAACCATTAAACGCGTTGTTGTTAAACCGTATGCAGATATTTTAGAACGCGAACCAAATCCTGAAAATTTAAAATCTCGCGCACCGGTTGTGACCGTTGTGGGACACGTTGACCATGGTAAAACGTCTCTGTTGGACGCGTTCCGTAATGCAAATGTGGTAGCAGGCGAGGCCGGTGGAATTACTCAACATATTTCATCGTACGAAGTAAAAACAAAGTCCGGCGAAGCAATTACATTCTTGGATACACCAGGTCATGAAACATTTACAGCTATGCGCGCTCGTGGGGCTCAAATCGCTGATATCGTTGTATTGGTTGTCGCGGCAAATGATTCTATTATGCCTCAAACAATCGAAGCGATTAGTCATATTCGAGCAGCAGGCGTACCGTTCATCGTTGCAATCAATAAAATTGATTTGCCAGATGCGAACCCTATGCGTGTTAAAACGGATTTGTTACAACAAGAGGTCCAAGTAGAAGAAATGGGCGGCGATGTCCAAGCTGTTGAAATTTCTGCAACCCAAAAAATCGGGTTGGATAAATTAGAAGAAGCAATTCTTTTGCAAGCCGAAATGATGGATTTAAAAGCAGATCCAGATATGCCGGCAATTGCATCCGTGGTCGAAGCTAAAATGGAAAAAGGTTTGGGATCTGTTGCAACAGTTTTAATAAAACAAGGTACTTTGAAAATTGGCGATGTGTTCGTTGTTGGTGAAACATTCGGACGTGTACGCGGTTTGGTTAATTCATTCGGTGAACGTGTTAAATCTGTGGGGCCGGCCCAACCTGTTATGGTATTGGGATTGGATTCTGTGCCAAATGCAGGGGACGATTTAAACGTAATGGAAACAGATGCCCAAACTCGCGAAGTTGCAAGCTATCGCGCAGAATTGGCGAAAAACAAAGCGAACGCAGCCAAACGTTCTTCCATAGAAGAAATGTTTGCAAAACGCGATGATAATAAAAAAATGATTTTACCAATTGTTCTGCGTGCAGATACACAAGGATCTGTCGAGGCTATATCAGATATGTTGCGTGACGTTAATTCGGACAAGGCCGGTATTGAAATATTATCATCCGGTGTTGGTCAAATAACCGAAGGTGATATAAGATTGGCGGGTGCGTCATCCGCTTTGGTAATTGCATTTAATGTTCGTGCGGATTCTTCTGTTCGTGATATGGCGCGCAACAACAGCGTAGATATCAGATATCACAGTGTGGTTTACCGTATCACAGACGAAGTAAAAGAAATCTTGTCTGGTAAATTGGCACCAGAACGCCGCGAAACATTTATCGGATACGCAGACGTTTTACAATTGTTTACAGTTGGCAAAGGGACTCGCGTTGCGGGTTGTCGTGTAACCGAAGGCGTTATTAAAAAAGACGCGTTTGTTCGCTTGTTGCGTAATAACGTTGTTATATATGACGGTAAAATCGGTTTGCTGAAACGTGAAAAAAATGAAGCAAAAGAAGTTCAAAACGGATCCGAATTCGGTATGAGTTTTGATAAATATAATGATTTGAAAGAAGGCGACCGCGTAGAATGTTACGAAGTCGAAGAAATCAAAGTTAAATTATAAATAAAAGAGGAAACAGATGAAATCTGTACAACTGGATTTATGGAAAGCTTATGAAATGAAGCAACGTGAAGCAAAACACATTGATTTATTAATGGGTAAAATTGATTATGTAACAGATAAGGCACCTTTTATAGAAGCTTTGTTTTGTGATGCAATTGAATTCGAAGTAATAGAAAGGGTTGAAATTTTATGTGAAAGTCCGTCTACTTCGATTCATTTAAAGCCAGAATTTGTAAAAAATCAATTGGCTGGTATTAAAAACAAACAAATATCATCTTATTTAAATTTATATTTAAATAAAACTAAATAAAAAATCCCCAAATGGGGATTTTTTTTATAATTGCGATCCTGTATATGCATCATATTCATCACCATCAATCATAATTTTATAATCAGAATATGATATTTTATCGTCAGAATCTGTATCAATCATCCAATGGATTTTGCCATTTGCATTATTGATTGCATATAATGTGTTATTTATATCTTTTGCAAATGTTACATTTTTTGTAACAATGAATTCATCTGATATGCTGATTGGATTACACCAAATTTTATTTCCAGACGATGTAGATATTTTGCAAATTGCATTTCCTAATCCTGCGACATAAACATATTTATCCAGAATAACAATCGGTGCAACTATGTCCAAAATGGATGCGCCCCCTGTTATGTTCGAATCGCTGTAAATTTGTGCGGACCAAACCGTTTTTTTTGTAATCGGATTTATTTTTATCAAATCGCCCGTTGTTAAACCGGCAAAAACATATCCGTTATCACATATTGGTTTTTTTATTGTATCTACGAAATCATTTGTTGCAAATCCAGAATGAATTTTTGTTTTTCCACGCCAAATATTGTTTTTATTATCCAGAGTAAAATTACAGTTATTATTTTCATTTTTTATCGAATTGGCCGGTAAATCGGTGATTTTTTTGTCAGAAAACTGTAATTCTTCATTTTCAAAAATGGACGTTCTGTCCCCCGGTAAAATTGGGTCAGATTTGTCACATCCAGATAATGCGATTGCTGGAATTAAAAAAAGGTATCCAAATTTTTTCATTAAAAATCCTTATTTCAAAGCAGATGCATTTGCAGAAACGATTGATGGTGCATATTTATCAGAAATGATTTTATCCAACCAAATGTCGGCTGATTTTTTGTCTCCATCCGCAATATATTTTTGAGCAATTATTAATGCTGCATTATAATAAAAAGGTGATTTCAAAGTGTTCAATGGTTTTAAAAATTTTATCATTTCATCCGCCGTCATATCGTCACCATTTATCATGGCCAAATGCAATGTTGCTAAATCGCGGAAATCTTTTGTGTCTGCGTTTTCAGATAAAATTTTCAAAGTGTCATTATTTTTATCTAACATCCAAGATTGGAACATCGCCAAATCAGATGTTGAATTAGAATGATTTTTTGCCAAATTTAACAAAGCGGTTGCGTCCATATTATTCACAGCCATTTCATAATTTTCTGCCATTGCGATGCGATTTGATGTCATTTGTCTGGAAACAATTTGCGCACCCACAACCAAAATCATAATTCCAATTACGATTGAAATAATAATTTTAGAATATTTTTTTAAAAATTCTTGTGTTTTTTCGTTGTTAACATCTTCCCAAACTTCACGATACAATGCGTCTTCTGCGTGATCTTGACGTGTTTTCTTTGGCTGTGCCGGTTTTTTGTGTCTGGATAACATATTTGCCATGTGACTATTCTCCTGTATTGATAAATTTGATTTATTGTTATAGTATAAAAGCTATGACGAAACAAATCAAGAATACTTTATCAGAAAATACCAGCCTGATGGTTACCCGCGGAGTCAGCGACGAATCGGGTTTGGAACAATATATACGCAATGTGTTAAAATTCCCAATTCTGTCTCAGGAAGAAGAATATGAATACGCCACAAAATGGTTGAATGAAAAAGATGAATCGGCGGCTGAAAAATTAATATCATCTCATTTGCGTTTGGTGGTATCCGTTGCGTATGATTTTAAAAATTATGGAATACCGGTTGGCGATTTAATAGCCAGTGGAAATATGGGGTTAATGCAAGCCGTGCAAAAATTTGATCCGGAACGCGGTTTCAGATTTTCAACATATGCAATGTTTTGGGTAAAAGCAGAAATTTATGAAAATATTTTAAACAATTGGTCGATGGTTAAAATCGGAACATCCGCAAATCAAAAAAAAGTATTCTTTAATCTGTCTCGGGCTAAAAAAGCATTGGGCATTTTAAATAATAATATGACAATCGACCAAGTCGCAGATGTTGCAAAATATTTGGATGTCCCAGAAAAAGATGTTGTTAAAATGTCGGCCCGTGTGGGTGCACGTGATTTATCTTTGAATGCGCCAATGGGGGGGGAAGGTGAAACAGATATGCTGTCCAATTTATCAGACAACAAAGGCAGCGTAGAAGAGACTTATGAAAAACAAGAATATCAAACAAAAGGGCATAAATTAATTGCAAAACATTTGTTAAATCTACCAGAAAGAGATCGTGAAATTTTGTACGCAAGACGATTGCAAGAACCGGTCAGAACTTTGGAATCTTTGTCGCAAAAATATGGTGTGTCACGCGAAAGAATCAGACAAATAGAAGAACGTGCATATGAAAAATTAAAGTCGGCAATCTTGGCCGACACAAAAGGAGAGGGATTATGATTAAAAGAATATCAGTATCTTTAATTGCGGTTGCTTTAATTGTGCCGGCACACGCAATTGATTATAAATATAATGATATTAATTTAAAAATATCAGGTTATGGAACGGCGGGTGGTTTTTTATCAAATAAAACAACGTCTGATAATGCTTTTCTGGGTGATTATGCGGTGCGCGCAGAATTATCATATGAAATGAATAATTCTGATAAATTGGCGGCCGTTTATTCCGTGGACGAATTGTCCGTGTCAGAAGATGAATATATAAATGAACTGTATGGATTTTATCAAAGCAATAAATTCGGACGAATCGAAATTGGAATAACAGATTCTGTTGCGACAAAAATGGGTTTGGGATTGCCAGATGTTGGTGGGTTAAGAATTAATAATACCCCGATATTTTATGATAAAATCGATCCAAACGGTCCATATATTGATAATATCAATTTAAACAATGCAGAGTATAGCGCACGTATAAATTATGTGTTGCCGAAAATCGGAGATTCTATGTACGGGATTTCTGTGTCAAATGGCGATAACAGCAATTTTGAAATAGATGGGGCGTGGAAATATAAAGATTCGTTCGGCAAAACAAAAACCGCATATTCTTTGAGTTTGTCATATGTAGATTCTCCGACGGGGTATAAATCTGATTATACGGGTAATTCTTTGACGGCCGATTGGCGGGCGCAAGTTGCGGGTGGCGTAAATATTCAATACAACAGTTTTATGTTTTCAGCCATCGCGAATTTAATTTATGACAAAGATTTAATTAATCCGGCCCCAAAAGACGGTTTGGTCGCAGGCGGCGGTATCAGTTACGATTTATTAAGTTTCAGCGCATCTGTATCGTATTTATATTCGGATACAACCATATTTAAAACGGGCGGTGACAGATATAATTCAGTAATAGGATCATTACGTTATAAATTCAACAAAGATTGGGATGTGTGGATGTCTGGTGGTTATTCTGTTGACAGTCCATTTTTATCATCTGGAATCAGATATAAATTTTAAAAAAAATAACGCCCAATCGGGCGTTGTTTTATATCAAGCATTTCAAAGCTGCGTCTGCATTTTTTATTCCCAACCAAAAATCGGAAAAATCTGTTAAATAAATGCATAATAACAAAAATCCTAATGCTATGATAGACGCTAATACATTGTGTCTTTTGCCTTTCATACAATACAGTGCGATGTTATAGAATAAAAATAATATGTATCCATCCACAATCAAACTGATTAACCACAGTGATGCACAATTAAATGCCAATGCATTAATCGCCAAAATCAATGGATATACAAAGAAAATAGAAGCCAAACTTTTTATGGCTATTTCCCAATCACGTTCGCCGCCTGTTATTTCTGATACCAACATCAACATTCCGCCCGACAAGAATAAAACCGTCACCGCAGCAACAGGGACAATTATCAATGCTGTGAAAATGGATTCAATTGTAATGGGCGCGCCACCAATTAAATTTAAAACAAAAACAATTATTCCGCCCAATAAACCGTATAAAAAAGCACGCAACATAGGTTCGTCTAAATCGCCATCAACCACGATTTTTGAAAAATAACGTTTCGGTTGGGTAAATATATCTTTGATTTGTTTTGGCCAATTTCTTATTTTTTTGAACATTTTTAAACTCCGATTTGATTATTTATAATTTTGCTTTATAATATAACAATAATCAATGGAAAAAATTATGAAAAAAATTTGTATAGTAGGACGCCCGAACACGGGTAAATCAACTTTGTTTAACGCATTAACGAATTCTCGTGATGCGATTGTTCATGACAGACCGGGGGTGACAAGAGACGTTGTTGCGGGTCGTGTTCGTGGGTATGACGCAGAAATACTGGATACTGCGGGTTTGGAAAAAGAAAAAATCGGAATCGCTGCTGATTCAACAACAATGGCGATGGGCGCATTAATGTCCGCGGATATGATATTGTTTGTGGTTGACGGCCGTGTCGGATTAATGCCCGAAGATTTGGATTGGGCGCGTCTGGTTAAACGTAAAACAAAAGCTCCGATTTTATTATTAGTAAACAAATGCGAATCGGCAAAACGTTTGTCGGATACAAATGAATTTTATAAATTGGGGTTCGGTGCGCCGGTATCTATTGCCGCAGAACACAAACGCGGATTCGAAGATATATATGCATTTATTGAAAAATATTGTAACGAAGTGGACGCACCTGCAAAAGAAGAAAGATTAAAAATAGCCGTCTTGGGTCAACCGAATGTTGGGAAATCGACTTTTATAAACCAAGTCTTGGGTGAAAACAGACAAATCGTAAAAGACGAACCGGGAATAACCCGCGATACAGTTAAAATTCCTGTAAATTTCTATGGTCGTGATATTATTTTGATGGATACAGCCGGATTACGCAGAAAATCTGGTGTGACAGATGATGTTGAAACTTTGTCTGCATTGAAATCTTTGGATGCGATTGAAAAATCAAATGTTGTAATTTTGTTCATAGACGCAACACGCGATATTGAAAACCAAGCGTTAAGTATCGCGGCACGTATTTATGATTCCGGTAAAATTTTATGCGTAGCATTAAACAAATGGGATTTGATACATGAAAACGAACGTGATGCGATTTTATTGAAATTAAAACATCAATTTAAAAATTCATTTCATCAAATTATTAAACCGATGATTTTGGCTTTGTCCGCAGAAACGGGTTCGGGTGTTAAAAATTTATTTAAACGTATTTATGAATTATGGGATATATCAAATTCTCGCGCGCCGACCAGTTTGATAAATCGTTCTTTGGAAAAATTAATGGAACATCGTCAACCGCCTTTGTCCAGATTAAAACGTCCTATGAAAATTAAATTTGCAACGCAAATTGGTTTGCATCCTATGCGCATTTTAATTAACGTGGGCGGCGCGTCTGATATCCCAGAAAGCTATACCAGATATCTGCGTCGTGGGTTGGCGAAAATATTAAATTGGGAACAATTACCGATTGTCATAGAATATAAAAAATCTGAAAATCCATACGATTAAAAAACATCAAAAAAACCGGCAAAATGCCGGTTTTTTTATTGGTTTTTACCATGTTGGAACACGTGTTCCTTCTTTTACAATTTGTTCTTCAGATTCCCAAACGGACAGACCTGTATTAACGTCGGACAATGTCAATTGTAAATAATATTCAACGCGGCTGTCGTTGCGATCAAACCATCCTGTTTGAACCGGTAAATTTCTTTGAATCATTTTACCTGACAAAGACATATTTGGCGCAATCAATGTTCCCGTTTTAGCGATTGTTGATTGATCGTATTCTTTGTCACCACGTATATCGCGAACGTTGTGGGTGGTATTATCTTCTGCTGTTAATTCTTCGTATTCAGCCGTCATATATCCATCGGCTTTTGCATGTAAATTTGCTTTTTCGCCGCGTTTGTTTTTTGCGCTTGCTTTCATTTCAGCAGATACAGGCAAATATCCTGTTTTAATTTCGGTTTTGTTTTTAAATCCGGTTGTAATTTGAGCCGTTCCAGAATTTACCAAAGTCGTTCTGATTTTTTTTACCAATATATCAGAATCAATTCTTTGCATAGTATCATTTTCAATTTCTTCGATTGCAATAACAGGGTTTTGTTGTTTTTTAAATGCACCACTGGCCAACATAGATTCTGTCATGTTTTCGGCTGTCTTTGTCCAATCACGATATTCTAATTCCATAACGTGTTTTAAATCGGACACTTCTTCTTGGTTATTTAAATCGACCGTACGCGTAGAACCGCAAGCCGCCAATGCGATGGCCATCATGCTGGTTAAAATTATATTTGTTATTTTCATATACTTTCTCCTTTCGTATTATTTTATTTTAATTGTTTTAATATCAAATTCAAGCTCGTTTTCGCGAACATATATTAAATGATTGCCGTTTGTTGGTACAGAAATGGTTATTTCTGCGCCATTTGTTGATTTTAAGACAATTTGCCCATCGGCGGGTTTTGATACGCGATACAGCCATATATATTGGGGTAATGTTGCCCATGTGCGAATTTCCGCAGATGTCGATAATTGAGAATATATTTGCGCCGCCAATCCCATTAATGGTGCGGCATTTGAATTTGAACCATAGCTGGCGGCTTGCAAGGCTGCGCGAGATGCGGCGGATGCCGCGCTGCGTAAAGATTCATTGATTCTGTATTGTGAATATTCCGTTATAAACATCGCGTCAACGTCCGCTAAAATTTGTGAACCCTTGATATGTGTGTCGTTATCATAAAAAGCGGGATATGACATAGCAATTGGTACAAATGTTACGTTATAATCTATAATCATTGGTATGTTTGTTCGCTTTTCATATAATTTGGGAGCAAATCCGGTTTCTATAAAAAACCATACCGTGTTATCTGGAATTATTTTGTTTTTTGCAGATATTAAATCACGGCGTACGTATTCGTTGTCGGGGACCATACCGGTTGTGCGTTCCAGATATGTTTTCGCATCCGCAAAATCGCCCATATTTAAAAAATAAAGACCAGATAAATATGTCAACGCGGGATTCATAATAGCGTTATACCCCCGCCATATTTGGGTTTCGCGTAATATTTCGTCTGCGGTATCCGTGTCGGAATCTGCCAAACTTTCGTTCGTAGCATTAATTAATTCGTCATATGCAATCGACATGTTTTTTTGTTTTTCATATGATTGATTTATAACGACACGCGCAGTATTAAAATCATTTAACGCCAAATTGTCCCAAATTTGATAATATGATACAAACAAAGAATCCATCATGTACGGGCGATATTCATTTGCCATATTTCCGCCCAGTAACGTTCCTAATTCGCGCGACAGGTCAAAGCCGGTGTAATCTATGCCGCGTTTATTAAAGTCTTCAAAAGCGGTATCGCTGTTTTTGAATTGATTGTCGCGAAACATAGCGTCCGCCGTGATTAAAATTTCCAAATTATCCATATCGGCAAAATCGGATTCATTGCCATTGAATTTGTTTGCAGACAAAACGGGGGAGGTGCCAGACGCATAACCATTTCGTACAGAATCTAATTTATGTTCCATATCGGTTGCGCATGCAGATAATAAAAACAGGGGGATAAAAATTTTAAAAAAATTCATATTTTTTATTCATCCAATTCTTTAATTTCGCCTGTTTTGGGATTTAAAATTTTCGGTTTTCCAGGGTATCCCAAAATTTTATGATGGGACGGGATTAAAAATTCTGGCATAGGTGATGATTCCCCCATTTCCATAAATTTTTTCAAACGTTCGTCTTTAAATGCCATTTGTTTGTCGGCCTCGATCGGTCTGTGGTACCAACCTTGGAAAATAACCAATTGTTTTTTGTCATCTAAACTCATGATATCCATCGGACTATATAAGTCGCCCGCGCTTTTCGATTCTTTGCCGTCTTTGTCTTTTTTAATAGATATTTTTTGACCCATTAATTCAGAAAACTTTTTCGCGGTATCTATATCATTTTGACGTAAAACAATTTTAGCCGCCGTTGTTGACATAATAGTCGCCGCCGCGTCCGAACCATATTTTTCAGATATTTGGTGAATGTCTTGACCTATCATCAAATAAGATATTTTTTGTCCGCGTCCCAAATCCGGCCCTTGGATTACGGCTTGTAATTTTTGCATTTTTGGCATTTCATCCAATACGAATAACACCGGATATTTGCCTAATTTTTTACCATGGTGCATATTTTCTGGTGGATTGGATAACAGAAAAGATGACATCAATTCTATAAAGATTCCTGTAATTGGATTTAATGCTTCGGCGTCCACCATATTAATAGATAAATAAACGGTAACAGGTTTTGATTTCCCGTCGCGTGGATCAACCATTCCGCGCAAATCTTCAAAATGGAAATCAGAATGAGACGTACGGTTACGAACGGCGGCATTTCGGAAAATCGCCAACCCCGCCATAACGGTGGATAAAATAGATCCACGTTCTTTGTCCGGTGTATTCGCGGTTTGTGTTAATTCAACAACACATCTGTGTGCGTATGCGTATTGGATTGCTTCGTCCACTGCGTTTGTAAATGTATCTTTTAACGGGTCTGCGCCCATCAAAGCCATCTGATCACCGGCTGCGCGCATTTCATTTAATTTTTCGGCAGCTTTTAATTGGCTGGCGTTTAACCAATCTAATAACATAGACAATGATGCTTCGCGTCCAACCCATGCGTCTGGGATATTTGCCCATGTGCCGATATGAACATAATTCATTTCATTTAATTCGCCGCGTTCCAATAAATTAATCGCCGCATAAGAATTTGGGTCGTTAACCATCGCCGCATAATAATCGTGTAATACGTTTGCGTCTTCTTCATCAAATGCACCCGTTTTTATGCGGTGATAAAAATAATCATTTGCCTTGGCTCGTTCAATTTTTGAAACCATAAATTGAATCATACCGGATAATGTTGAACGTCCAGATATCATCCAATATGGATCGTTCGCAGATGAAGATTTTTCAGAAATTAAAACCGCCACAATAGAATCTATATACAAATCACGTTCTTCTGGATTGAATGGAACTTGTTTGGGGGATAACGGATTCCAAGACGGATAATATATCCCACGCGCTGGATCATCTTGCCCCGCCCAATTCATAATAAATACAGGCCCCACCGTTGCGCGATATGCAGATGATTTTTGTTTTAATTCAGGTTTCGGGTCATTGATAATCATAGATGCGCCAGGTGTGTCAAAAATCGTCGGGAAAACAACACCTTGTGATTTTCCGGTACCCGGGGGCGCCAAACACAGCGCAGATAAACATTCGTCCATTTGCAATGGTTTTTTCTTGAAATATCCCAAAACCATCATAAAACCGCCCAATAATCCCATTTTTTTCAAATCAGATTCAGATGCTTTGCCGGAAGATTTTTCATCCATAGCATCCCCTTTGTGCGGGTTGAATTCAGACATAAATGTAGAATCCAATAAAATATAATATAAAACAACAGGAAATAATGGAACCATAGATGGCATATCTGTTTGTAAAACCATGCGCATAAACCAAGGTGGAATTTCTGCCAAAACGGATAATCCGCCAGATGTTAATGCGTTTTGGAAATAAATAGAAATCCAATCCCATGTCGCGGGTGACCAACCGTATCTCCATATGTGTTCTGCGGGAAAAGCAAATATAAACACCAATGCGGATACCAACCAAATCCCAGCCGCCCAACGCATTTTCCAAAATAATTGCGCCATGGGTTTTTGTTGGTGTTCTTTATATGACGAAGACTGGAATATTTTAAATCCCTTGCCTTTTCCGCTTAATGATAAGATGTTGAATTTTAAAGCCATTGTGATACAATTATATCAGAAAAAAACGAAATATAAAAATAAAAAGGTATAATTTTGGCAAAAAATATCCCCAGAATTTATTTAAACGCTGTATTGCACGAAAATGCAATTGTGCCGATTGAAAAAGACGTGTCTCATTATTTAAAAAAAGTTATGAGAACAAATAATTGTTTGGTGTTTAATTCGGGTACAGAATATGCTGCACAATTATCTGACGATTGTAAATCTTTGGTTGTTGGTGATAAAACAAATCATGCCGATTATGCATTGGATGTGACTTTTTATTTTTCCGTTATAAAAAATACGGATGATTTATTAAATATGATAACCCAAATGGGGGTGGCAAGAATCCAGCCTGTTATCACAGAACGCACAGTTGCACGTCATATTAATTGGAAAAGAATCAATAAAATTATAACAGAGGCCGCCGAACAATCGGGTCGTAACAGTTTGCCGGAAATTTTACCAATAATTAAATTTGCAGATTTGGACAAATCGAAAATTGTTTTTGCGGACGAACGTAAATTACAAAAATCTGATGCGCTGGATACAGGCGCTAAACATATTATGATAGGACCAGAAGGTGGTTTTTCGGATGCAGAATTTGAACAATTTGATGCGGCGGGTGCGAATGGCGTATCTTTGGGTGGTACGATTTTACGAGCCGAGGTCGCAGGTGTTGTAATGTGTGGAAAAATGATATGAATGTAAGATTGGCTAAATTTATTGCGAATTCTGGTTTTGCGTCTCGTCGCACGGCCGAACAATTAATATCGGATGGACATGTTTTTGTGGATGGCGTAAAAATAACGGATGTAGTGTTTTTTGTGTCGGGCGCAGAAGACATCCAAATAAAAGGCAAAAAAATTTCAGACAAAAATGAAACCGTTTTATATGCTTTTCATAAACCAATAAATACAATCACATCAAATTTTGACCCATCGGGGCGCAGAACAATATTTGATTGCCTGAAAGATGAATATAAAAATTTAAAATATGTCGGCAGATTAGATTATAAAACAACGGGTCTTTTATTATTAACAAATGATGGTGAATTATCGCGTAAATTGACTTTGCCGTCATCGGAAATAAAAAGAACATATATTGCGCGCACGTCTGGTAAAGATTTTTCGGGATTGGAAATATTGCGCCGTGGCACAACCGTTGACGGAATAAAATATCGCCCGATGGAAATAAAAGTTTTGGAAAACAATGATTTGCAAATCACAATCGTCGAAGGAAAAAAGCGAGAAATCAGAATAACTTTGGCGTCTGTAAATTTGCCAGTTATAAAATTACATCGAATATCTTATGGGAATATAAAACTGGGGGATTTAAAGCCAGGAGAAATTAAGTTATTGTCACAAAAAACAATTGACGCAGCGTTCAAAAAAAATTAGAATTAACCTATACCAAAGGTAGGGAGAATATTCATGAAAAATAAAAAAGCTGCGCCAAAAAAATTGGTGACAAAGGCAAAGGCCGTTAAAAAACCTGTTGTAAAGCCGGTAAAAACAAAAAAAATTCAAAAACCTGTTACAAGAAAAATCAATGCCCATAATTTATCTATTTATGTTTATTGGTTGATTATCATTGTATTTATTTCTGCAACTTTATTTATATTGGGTGCCAGATATATGCAAAATTACCAAGCCAAAGTTACAGTTATGGAAGAAGAAGTTTTGTTGCAATCTGATAATTATATCACGTCTGGCAAAGTCAAATTAAAAGACGGTGATTTATCCGGTGCAATTTCTGATTTGTCCGAAGCTTTGAAAACACAAGAACCGTCTGCGGACGCATTTACGGCTCGTGGTAAAGCGTATATGGAATCCGGTGAATATAAATTCGCTTTGGGTGATTTAGATACTGCCATCGCATTGGATGCAAAAAACATCGAAGCTTTGTATAATCGCTCTAATTTGTTTGTTAAAATGGGCGAATACAATATGGCGTTATCTGATATTAATGCTGCTTTGGCGGTTGCGTCTCTGACAGGATCAGACGCTGTTCCTATGCGTGATATTTATGCCGCGCGCGGTAAATTGAATTTGTGGTTAAAAAATTGGAAAGGCGCAATTGCTGATTATACAAATTCTTTGTCCCGCCCAGAAGGTGTTGTGAATCCAGCGGTATACGCAGAACGTGCAGAAGCATATACAGCTGTTGGCGAATTTACATCGGCAATAGAAGATTACAGCACGGCTATCCGTATTGTTTCTGAACAAATTCCAGGTGTGACAACAGATGTTAAACGTGAACAATTATCCAGATCTGCTATGGAATATTTCAAAAAAATCGCAGCATTAAATATCCAAATTGGTGATTTAAATGCGGCACGCGAAAATTTGGAATCCGCATACATAATTGCAGCAGCATTGAATGATCAAGAAACAATTTCTGTGTTGTCTACATTGATTATGGAACTGTAAAGCTCTTTATGCTTTTGAACAATAAATCCCCGTTTCGGGGATTTTTTTTGTTTGACTTATAGTATATCTGTGTCAAAATGTTTCCCGGTACACAAAAGGTAAAAGATATGAAAAACGACAATAAAAAAGAAGATGTAAATTTTGATAATATAAATAAATGGACCGCTGTTGCGGCTGTTGTGATTTTTACAATAATAGGTGGAATGGTTGTAAAAAATTATTTGGATAATAAAGCATTCAATGAAAAAAGAAAAGAAGCGACAGAAAAAGCCGAAAAAATCAGCAAAGCAAAAGCAGATTCTGTGCGCACATATAATTACAAGGTGAAATAATGAAAAAAAATATAAATGAAGAAAAATTAACGGCAACTGTAAAAGGTTTATGTATTATATCAATGATTGTTTTGATTTCTATGTATTATAAACCGGCAAAAGAGCCTGAATATATGAAAAAATATGCAATTAAAAAAGAAGCCACAGATTCTATATCTACGAAAAATGTGATATTTAGAAAAATGTTAGAGTTCAGAAAAAATTATTCTAAATAAACCAAAGGTATAAAAATGTCAAAAATAAAAAACGCAAAAAAAAGAGATAAAGATTTAAATGTTCTTTATTCTGCTGCTTTGATTATTCTGCATTCGTTACCAATTGTAAATTTTGGGCAAACAAATGAATTGAATTTCGCTTTGCTTGTTGCTTTGTTAAACGTTGATGTGATGCTTTTGTTAAAAAGATTATCTCGTTCACAGCTGTCTAAATTGCAAAAGTCTGAAATGGATTTAAAAGAAGCGGAATTATGTAACGCACGTTTAAAGATTTTGGAATTGGAAAAACAATTGAAGTCGCGTACCAAATAA
This sequence comes from uncultured Muribaculaceae bacterium, assembly GCA_964371145.1. Lineage (GTDB taxonomy): Bacteria > Pseudomonadota > Alphaproteobacteria > Rs-D84 > Rs-D84 > CAUTNA01. Next base: position 19,194 of record CAYJKO010000006.1, on the reverse strand, counting down.
ACAATAAAATAAAAACCCCAATTTGGGGTTTTTATTTTTCAAATGATTTACATTCCTTTTGGAGTGTCCATTTTTGTTGTTTTGATTCTTTTGTTCAAAGCGTCAATTACGTCATTTGTGATATCCAAATTTTTAACACCTTCGCCAATACGAGTGAAACGACCATCTAATACCAAAGATAAATTTTTCTTTTCGATGATTTTTTCAATGATTGGATCAAGATGTTCTTTTTGGATTTCGTCCAAAGATGTTTGATATGCAACATTAATGTTTTGTGCTTTTTCAGTCAAATTACGTTGCAACAAACCGATACGGTTTTGATATTCAACAACGCGTCTTTGCAAAGCTTCTTGTGATAACATATCTTGAGATTCTTCGATTTCTTTTTTTTCTTCTTCCAAATCTTTTTGTTCAGATTCTAAATCTTTTTGCAAATCTTTTTCAAAACCTTCACGTTGTGTACGCAATGCTTTTAAAACGTCCGCTTCGTTTTGAATTGCGTCCATACGGATAACAGCAATATTCAAAGTATCTGCGCTTGCTGCTTGTTCGCTGACGGAATTTGTTGCTTTTTCAACTGATTGAACTTTGTCGCCACCCATCATAGAAATACCAGCAATAGCTATTAATACAGCCAAAACACCAGCAGAAATAATTCCGATTTTTTTGTATTCGCGCAAATTTGCAGGAATGTTTTTATTTTTTATATTTTTTAACATCTTTCCTTCCTTTTTTTATTGGTTATTAAAAAATTCGTATTGATTATAACAATTAAAATATTAATTGCAAACCAGATTTTTATCTGACCGGAGATATTTTTATTTCAACCCGTCTGTTTGTTTGGCGCCCCATAGAATCTTGTGCGGCAATAGGCCGGCTGGACCCGCGTCCTGTGATAAACATACGTACCGGATTTATGTCGTCTTGTGCCAGATATAATGCGACACGGCGTGCCATATCATCAGATAATTTTTGTGACGCGTCACTATCTGTCATAGAATCTGTATATCCTGCGATTTCAATATATGTAGAATTATATTTTTTTAATATATCAGATATTGTGTTCAAAGTATCCGAACCTTTGTCCGATATTTCGGGCGCATTTAATTCTATTAAAGATGTGCGGATTAAAACAATTAATACATCTGTTCCTGCGCGCTGTACAGATATGCCGGATTTGCGTAAAGAATCATATAATTCGTATTCCAATCCCGTCATATAATTTAATGCAACCAAATTATCATTTTGTAGTTTATCGCCATAATTTAAATTAGACGGTTTATTTTCGTCTTTTAATAATTTTTCACCAGATCCCAAATATACGGGTCTTTTTGCAACCATGGCGGCAGGCGTCATATCCGACATAGTCGCGCCCGCCAATATATCGCCCCATTTATAATGTTCGGGCGTTTTATATGCGCCACACCCCGTTAAAATTAATAAAAGAAAAATGTATTTTTTCATATTTTATTTTACATTAAATATTATTGTGTTTGTTCGTCCCGACATACAATATGCGTCATTGGTTAATTCAATTCCGTTGATTGTAATTTTGTTTGCCCAATCCATTTTTTTCAAAGAAAAATAATTGCAATCTCCGTCTGACAATTCTGTCAAAATTATTTCGAATTCATTTCCGTCCAGACTGGATTTAACGTCCCAATTTGTGCCGCCGATAGGGGCGCGGAAATCTTTTAATGCGCCAGATTTGATTAAATAATCAACGGATACACCCGTATAATCGCCGCGGTTCGCAAATAACATTTTTGTATTTGTTGCAATTTCTTTCAAAGATTGTTCCGCAATAGAACGAGTCGTACGTGTGCGTAGTGCGTTATAAGTAACCAAAACGGTTCCTGTTAAAACACCCATTATTGCCAAAACTCCCATCATTTCAATCAAAGATCTGCCAGATTCATATTTCATAATTAAATCCTTTTTTTATATTTTTTCTATGTCTGAACTGGTTGTGCCAAACAAAGACATTGCGTCCGCAATTGCAGAATCAGATTCTAATTCAGTTGTTTTAATTTCTTTGATAGTTTGAACATTGTTGGATTCGTCCATTTTTTCCAATGTCCAATCTTTTCCGGTGTACCCGCGCAACCAATTTGAAAATTTTGTATAAAAATCTTTGTCGCCGCGTCTGTCGAAATATTTGATATGTGTGCCGGATATTTCGGATATTTCAACATTGTCGTTAAAATAAGAATACAACATTATTTCTTTTGTTTTGTTTAATGCGTCGCCAATTTCCATAACAGATGTTAAATCATTCGTTACAGTTTCTGTTTTTACAGGTGCGGGTTTAATAATCGGTTTTTCAGATTCAGAATTTTTTAATATTTCTTTTAATGACGGCATATCGGCAATGTGTATTAAACGGATAATCAACATATCAAAACATTGTTTTTGGTTGCCGGCGGCATTCATTTCTGGTGCGGCCGCAATTAAAACTTGCCATATGCGGGACAGAGTATTCAAAGATACTTGTTTTCCGATGTTTATAATTTTTTGTTTTTGTTCTTCTGAATATGGTGCGCTTTTTGCATTTTCAATTTTTAATGCGTTATGCATACGTGTCGCCCAATGTGTCCATTCCATCATGTCTGACAATAACATAGATAAATCGATGCCTGCGTTATATGCGCTGTCGACCAAATTAACGGCGCCATCTATATCATTTGATAAAATGTATTCCATTAAATTCATAACGATATTTCTGTCTGCGCGTTTCAACATATCCATAACAGATTGTTCGTCGACGTTTCCGCCGGTTTGAGCGATTGCTTGGTCTAATAAAGACAATCCATCACGAACAGAACCGTCTGCTGCAATTGCTATCATTTCGTTTGCAGCGTCTGTTAAAGTTATATTTTCCATATTCGCAATTTTTGCAAAATGTTCTTTTAATGTGTCAACGGATACTCGCGCTAAATCAAATCTTTGGCATCTGGATAAAATGGTGACAGGGATTTTACGAATTTCTGTTGTAGCCAATACGAATATAACGTGATGGGGCGGTTCTTCCAATGTTTTAAGCAATGCGTTAAAGGCTTGTGCTGTTAACATATGAACTTCGTCAATTATGTAAACTTTGTAACGTGCGTTGGTCGGTCGATATTGAACTCCCGCCAAAACGTCGCGCATATTATCAACACCTGTGTGAGACGCCGCGTCAATTTCAATGACGTCAATATGTTGTCCGGCTGCAATAGTTTTGCAATTGTCGCATTCGTCGCACGGGTTAGATGATGGAGTATTGTTTGATAAACAGTTCAAGGCTTTTGCCAAAATACGTGCGGTACTGGTTTTTCCTGTTCCGCGAATTCCGGTTAAAACATAACCGTGAGCAATGCGTCCAGTTTGTATAGCGGTCGTTAATGTTTTTACCAAAACATCTTGTCCGATTAAAGATTTGAAATCGCCGCTGCGGTATTTTCTTGCTAGAACTGTGTATTTTGAATCCATTGTAACCTTCCTTATGCTGTGTATAGCATAGCAAACATAAGGAAAATATCAAGGATTAATATAAAAAAATTATTTTAAATTTTGTATAAAATCTGGAAATCCGCTTTCTTCTTCTTCAACGATTTCAGCAGGTGTTGCGTCCGCCACAGGTGTTTTGTCTTTTGGGTCGCGTCCCGCATCAATTTTGCCTTGTTCATTATTAACCATTCGGCAAAAATGTTCCGCCATTTGCAATAAACGTTCGCGTTCAATTATATCTTGGGTTGTTCTGGCTTGGTCAATGTATTGTTTGCGTCTTTGGCGCCATTTGTGGCAACGTTGAATCATTACGCCGACACCAGATTGATTTTTTTTATTTTGCATATTTTTTTCTTGTTTTTATTTGGAAATAATTTAGGAAACACTTAACATTTTTTTATATTGTATTCCCGCATCTCGGGTTTAATAATAATTCATCTTAAAACCGATTGCAATAATTTTTTTCTGTTGCTATTATATAATATGAAAGAGAGGATGTTTTTGCACAAACAGTCAGGTAATTTTTTAACACAGGCTTTGTTAGGGTTGGCTTTGATGGTCGCCTTTATGCCATTTGTCGCGCAAAAAATATCTCGTCGGGATATGGATGCAAAAATGTATGCTGCTGTTAATCAGATAGAATTGGCGACGACGGCGGCAAAAATATATGTCCAAGAAAATATGAATGATATTAATTACAATGAAACCATTTTGGAGGGAGACGAATTCGCAGACGTATTAGAACCATATGGTTTGCCATTGGGTTTTTTGCCGGTAACGTCTTTCGGCCAAGATATTTCTTTGGTAATAGAAAAAGATGAAAATCAAATATCTGCGTATTTAAAAATGACGGGCGGTGATTTGTCAGAAATTTTGTTGGCAGAACAAGCAAAACGTATTGGGTTTTATGGATTTTTCGAAGAAGGTGTTTTGTATTCTATTGTGCCATTGGGTGAAATGTATTTTGATTTGGTTCGTCTGAAAAGTAAAAATATAGTCAATTCTGGTTTTTTAACCGATTTGGATATGGGTGAATTTGGTATTCGTAATATAAATGAACTTTTGGGGCGTAATGCAGAAGTAGAGGTAGCCAGAATTAAAAATTTTTCTTTAACCGGTTTGGAATTGGGGCGTGATGAAAAAAACGAAATACAAAATTTAATAACATCAAACGCAATATTTCAATCGTCGACGGGGGAAGCGGCTTTGACAATTAACAGTGGGGTTTTGACTGCGGATAATGTGTCTACGATAACGATTTCTGAATATGGATCAGAACCGAACGTGTTGTTTGAAGATTCATCTGTTTTTGAATTTTCATCTGCCGCCGGTCGCAACAGTTTTTATGGACCCGGCATTTGGGATGTTCGTGGCGATTTGATATCTGACGGTTTTTCTTTTTCTGTTGAACGTTTGGACGTTTCTTCTTTCATAGATGCATCCGCCGGCCAAGATGTTTATATAGATTCAGAAAGCTTAACATATTCATCTCGCAGTGGTATTGAAACCGGGATTATATATGCGTCAAATATTACTTTGCGCGATCAAACGTCGTCCGGATTATTAGAAGGGGAATCAGGCGCGGTTATTTTAGATGTCAGACCCGCGGGGACTTCTGTTTTGCCGGATGCGATTGTGTCTGGTATTGATAACGATTTAATAAAAATTTTAAAAAACCCAAAAGATGATAATTCGGATACAATTGGTTGTGATGATATAATAGAAAGTATTGATGTGGGATATGATAAAAATTCTATTTCTCAATATATTATTTGCCAATATGTTTTTTGGAGAAATCTAGAAGAAAGAATAAATGCCAAACAATGTTTAATCCAGGGAGGGTCTGATTGTGTTTAAAAGCAAAACAAATCTATACAATCAATCTGGTGCAACATTGTTAGAAGTCATATTAACTTTGGCATTGGTTGCGGGTTTGTCTCCATTTTTTTATTCTATGATTTCAGATGTCGCCAAAGATATTCAGGACGTGTCATTTGCGTCCGGTATTATAGAGTTGGGCGAAAGTGGTTTGAATTTTATTAGATTAAACCAAGATAAATGGCCGGATGCGGCTCAAATAAAATTAAGCGATGCTGAAAAAAATGATGTATCAAGCGAAGCGAATGTAATTTTAATAGATAAATATAAAATAGATGGCGCATCTGTAACAGATATGTATTTTTCTTATGAAATAAAAGACGGCGGAATACGTGCGGCAAAAATAGCTGAAAAAATAGGACAAAATGCAGCAGTTGTTTCATTGGATGGCGTGGCGTATGGTTCTGCGTGGGCGATCAGTTCTCCGGATTTAAGACCCGGTGATTTGGTGTATAAAATCAGCTATGATTTCAGCGGCGATGATACAAGTAAATATTTACATAAAACAGAAACAGAATCCGGTTTAAATATTATGCAACGAGATTTAAATATGGGAAATTTTGATTTAAATAATGTGGGGACTGTGTTTGGTGTGTCTGCTGTGTTTGATGAAGGCGTTGCATCGTTCGCAGAAATAGAAACAGGAATGTCCGATTATATTTATTTTGCCGAAGGTGCGAACATAGATGGAGAATCTGCGGATTTTAAAAATGTTCGTGTAAATGGCGACATTACCGGGTTTCGTGAAATCGTTGGAAAAACTTTGAATAAAAATGGTTTTTCATCTGTCGGTGATATTGTGTCGGATTCTGCATATATTTATAATTCTTTAAGCATAGGTAATGATTTGAATTTAAAATCGGATTCTGGTGGATCTGTCTATGGCTTTTCAGATATTTCGACCCATTATGTGGAAACGTCGTTTTTATCAACAGAAGAATTAATATTTTTTAATAATTTTGGTATAACAATATCTGGTGAATTATTGATGACCAATATAAAACCTGTTCAAATAGGTTCTTGGTCGTTTCCTGGTGCAGACGCGCCCGAATTTTTGCATTTAGAAATAGGTCTGACATCTTTGCCGGTGGTTCCTGATGTGGTTGAATTTGATAAAATAATGTCTGATGATTGGCAAACTGCCGAGGTGTTTCAATGATGTTTAAAAATAAAAGATTTTTTGATAATTCCGAACGTGGTGCAACCATGGTCGAATTTTTATTGTCGTTGGCTTTGGCGGTTGTTGTGTTTCCTTTTTTGTTGAATTTTCAAACGGACAGAATAGAACGTGCAAATAATATTCGCGTCGCAAATGATTTAGAAATCGTGCAACTTTCTTTGGAAAGATATATAGATGCAAATAAAGAAAGATTAATGAGAACTTTGGGTAAAACAATTACTCGTGTTGATTTGGAAACTTTGGAAAGTTACGGTGTGCCGATTGATTTGATGGAAAAATACGATAATAAAATCCAGTTGAGAATATTAAAATCAAAAACAATCGATGATCAAACTGTGGTACAAGGGATTGCAGTTTTAAATGATGATGAAATATCTGCATTGCGAACGCGCGAAATTATAAATTTGGGTGAAAATAACATCGGTTTTATCGAAGGCGAAAAAGCGTATGGAGCATTTGGTTCTTGGGAAACAAAAGCACAAAATTTGGGAATAAAAAAACAGGGTGGCATTATAAAAACAACTCGTCCGACCGTCGGTCAAGATTCTTATTTGTGGAGAATTCCGTCAGATAACGAAGAAGACGCAACAATGTTGTCTTCTTTAGATTTGGCTTTTCGTGATGTTCAAAATGTAAACTGGTTGGATGGAATGTCTGTCCGAGTGGATGAATTTTTTCGCTCAAAAGAATTGCTTGCAGATACTATCAATTTTCAAAGCCGGACCGGCATTGATAATAATTTGCGTGCCGTTAATGCGACTGTGTCGGGTGCTTTGTCTGCGGATTCGAAAATTATGCAAATTACAAATACTTTGACTTTGTCAGAATCAGCAAAGATTAATGTTTTTGAATCAAATAATTTGTGGGTGAATGAATTAAATGTTTCAAATTTATCTGTTGTTGAATATTTTGATGGCGTGGCGACTTTGAAGATTAATCGTAAATTAGATATGACAGATGGAATAATATCTGCAATTTATACAACCGTTGGTTTTGATGGATCTATTGCTCCGCGTTTGGTCGTTCATTCAAAAATAGAAGATTCATCAGATTCTTCTTATTTCTGGGATGCGGATAACGGGACGGCAAGGTTTGCAGACGTCACATTTGCAGAATTGAACCGTATGGCGACCGAATTGATGTATTTGGATAAAAACAGCGATACATATGCCAAACAAGTATTTAATGTCCCGGCAAACAATCAAAATGCGACAATAACAGATTTTATAAATGCTTTGCATGAAATAGAAAACCGCGTTAAAATAAAATATCAACAGTTGAATTTAAAATAATATATGGTATAAATTAAGATATGAAAATTATATGTGATATTTGTGGTGCTGAAATAACGGTTGATAATACAACTGATTGGACGGTTGTTTGCTCTATTTGTGGCAAAGTAATGGTTCGTCCCAAAATTCAGAAGAAAAATTTATTTTTATCTATTTTGATGCCTGTTTCCGCTTTGTTGTTTGCAATAATATTCGCGCTGGTTCTTATTAATCAAAACAGATTAAGCGATATAAAAAACAATCCGTTAAAGGCTGAAATAACGAACACAAACGTTGAAACGGATGATTATGGTGTGAAAAATTTTAAAGTAGCGGGCAGAATAGAAAATCGCAGTAATCACGCTTATGGCTTGCCGAATGTAACGGTTGTGTCGGTTGGTGAAAAAGATTCTGTTATTGGTAAAAAAACTTTTTATCCGCCTGTGTCTATTTTGGGTGCGGGTGAATATGTGGAATTTGAATATTTTGTGCCGGTATTGTCATATGACGTATCAAAATTGAACATAGAATTAGAAAAGGTTGAATAAAAATGATTAAAAATTTATTTATTATATTTGCCATGCTTTTGCCGATGTCTGTGATGGCTGCTATGCCAACGGTTGCGCCCCGCGTAAATATTTTTTCGACCAGCACAGATTGGGAGGCCGTCACAGGATTGCGTTTGAATCAATACAGAATAAAATTTATTGCCGACAAAGATTTGGTGAAAAACGGAATGCAAATGTATTATTTGGATGGGTTTCCATGTTATGGCCAAGCCGACAGAACAGAATATTGGATTGGGCCAAATGGTGCACACAGTGACGAAGATTTAATGTTGGCGTGCGTATATGCGCCAACCGAAATAAAATTGGCGTGGCGTTATGCGTCACGTGACGCAACACAACAAACAACAACAGGTTTATTAACTTGTCCGGTAACAGGGGAACGTGATTTGACTTTGGATATGTCAGATTGTGTGGTTGGAGACGATTGGAAAGAACGCAGGTAGTATAAAATTATGTCAGAAAAATTAAATTTTACAGTAACAGAAGAATTCGAAAATATTCGTTTGGATAAATTTTTATCATTAAATTTGCCACAATATTCACGATCTGAAATCCAAAAATTTATCGTAAATAAATTGGTGAACGGTGAATTGATGCCGACCAAAATTTCAGAAAAAGTAAAATTGGATTCCGAATATATCGTCGAAGTTGTGATTGAAAATAAAGTGTCAGAAAATCTGGTCGCAGAAAAAAGCTTTGATTTAGATATTTTGTTCGAAGACGATGATATTATTGTTGTGAATAAACCGCGCGGGGTTGTTATGTATCCGGCGGCCGGAAATGCGACGGGGACTTTGGTTCAAACAATTTTATCACATACAAATTTGGCGCCGGCTGGCGGCGGGGTGCGTCCCGGTGTTGTGCATCGTTTGGATAAAGATACCAGCGGCGTTGTGGTTTTGGCAAAAACGGACGCTGCGTTTAAAGAATTGGTGAAAACATTTGCAGATCACACTTTGTTGCGTAAATATTCTGCGTTTGTGTGGGGAATCCCAAGTTGGACTTTTGCCGATATAACGGGTAACATAGCGCGTTCATCACGTAATCGTCAAAAAATGTCTATGGTAAAAGTTGGCGGAAAACATGCAGAAACCGAAGTCGAATTATTAAACGTTTGGACTCGTTCTAAAATATCTGAAATTCGATGCACTTTGAAAACAGGGCGTACTCATCAAATTCGCGTGCATTTGTCTTCTCATGGTTTCCCTGTGTTGTGTGATCCGTTATATGGTCGTGGTTCGACTCGTTTGGGGTCCGTTAAAAATCCAGATTTATTGGATTTTTTGAAAGAAAACGACGGGCAAATGTTGCACGCAAAGATATTGGAATTTAATCATCCAATAACAGGCGAATTATTAAAGTTCAACACAAAGTTGCCGGCTGACATGTTGTCTTTAAAATATATCTTGGACTGCGCCCAAGAAAGATAGAGATTTTTCGCTTTTTTTAATTGTACGACCCGACTTTTTATGATATAATGACCATGAATAGATAATGGAGTCGGGAATGAATTTTCTGTATAAAAGTATTGGTTTTCTTGCGGTTATGGCAACTTTGCCTGCCGGTTTTGCGTTGACATCTCGCGTCAGTATGACGTCTATGGTGCCTGTTACGCGTATGCCGTCAATCGCGGGTTCTTTGTTAACAACATCACCAACGTATGTAACATCTACATCAACGGCAACGGATATCGAAGAAGAGGACGCAGCTTGTTCTGAAAATTATATCCAATGTTTAAAAGGCGGGGACGTTTGTGGTTCTGATTTCGAAGAATGTACAAATAAAACTTTGTTGTTTGCAAAACAAGGTATGTGCGCCAGCACTTTATCACAATGTTCTTCAACTGTTATAAATAAATTATACGGTACGACTGCTACAACTGCATTTGCTACCAAGGTTTCAACCGCGACTGACGCTGATTACACTTATCCATTATCAACCAGCGTTTTGGGTCAAATGGTCGAAGCCGGATATTTAAACAATCGTTATGATACATCAACATGTGTACGCAGATATGAATCTTGTTTAAAAAGATCTGATGTTTGTGGTTCAGATTTCGAATTGTGTACCGGTAATACTGAATTTAAAACTCAAAAAATATTTTGTGAATCTACATTGGCCAGATGTCAAGAAGACGGTATAAAAGAATTGTTTGGGACGACTTCTCCTTCTAATTCTCCGGCGGCTTCCAGTCGTTTGGGTGTTGCAATCGAAGAAGGTGCGGCATTGGCGGCGATTAATGCGGTATCTACTTGTTATAAAGTTGCAGATCAATGTATCGTAAACGCATGTGCGTCCAATCCATATAAATGTAAAGAAGGCAGCAACGTAACAATATCAAATGCGGCGGACGCTGTGTCTAATACTTCTATTGTTGCAAAATCTGTGGACGATTATTCTTTCGAAACAATTAACGGTTCTGCCGTTCGTGGATATATTTCCGATAAATGTTTTGATACAATTTCATCGAATAAATATTGTTATGCAACATTCGTAGGTAATGGTGCAATGCCAACAAATTCTCAATTGCGTGATGAAGATAACAAATACGATATCTTTGAAGAAGCATATGCAACACGTATGAGCGATTCTATGGAATCAAAAATTGAAGATTTAATTACTGAATTCGATGAAACAACAAAAGAACGTTGTATTGATACAATCACCGATTGTGCTATGAATTCTTGCGGTGGCGGTATTGGTTCTGCATGTTACGCATTGTCATATGATCCGTCTGCAAAATCAGGTGATGTCGGTGTAAACAGCTCTCGTACATATTCTGATATCTATAATGGATGTTCTGCGATTGTAAATAATGATAATTATTGTAAATATGCAGGCGCTACATTTAATATGACAACAGGCGTATTAGATTTTGAAGATGATTTGTTTTCTAAATTGTTCCCATCTGCAGATTCAAGCGCGAAAGACGAAATCGGTGTGATTGGTTTATTGAATGCCAGATTGTCAACATCATATAATGATGCGGCTTTGGCTCAAATGAAATCACAATGTGAATCTGTTGCAACGGGATGTATCCGTACAGAATGCGGAACAGATTTCGAAAATTGTTACAGAAACCGTAACGATATATTTTCATCTTTGACCGCTACAAATTCAGAAAGCTTTAACGACAGCATGAACCGTGTTGGTGGTGTGTTGGATTATACTGTTGCGTTGGGATTGTGTTTGGATACTGTTAAAAAGAACTCAACATGTAACGAACATTTACAAACAGAATCTGCACGTATTAACGCGTCATTAATGGCGGATGATTATTCGTCTGCTTGGGGGACTGGTGCAAACAAAGCCTCAACCGTTCGTGATGGTTGGTTGTCTGCGGGTCAATATGGCGTTGATGAAACGGTTAATATAATCCAAGCAACAAATGCATTGGGTGAAGAATTGTGCACAAATCCTGAAACAGGCGCGGTTGGCAATTGTTCTGGTTTATTCACAGAACCATATATGGTGTCATTTATGGATTATGCGATAACCGAGGCCGGCGAAAATTTATTCTCTGAATTAATCTTTGATTTGGAAAAAGAAGCCCAAGCGCAATATAACGCAAAATTAACAAAACAACAAAATATGTGTATGTCCGGCAACACCGGTATCACAGGTGCGAAAAATGTTGGTGGTACATTTATGTGGTCAAAATTACGCAGCAATAAATTACCAAAAGATTATTCATTAAAAGGTTTGGGGTCAAATGATTTCGTGGCCAGTAATGAAATCTATGACAGTTTCTGCCGTATTCGCGTAACTGTATTGTCTGATGACAAAATGATACAAGATTCTTTGGGCGGTGATTCAATTGGATATTTCGCAGCCGGTGATTCATTTACTTGCGGATCTTGGATAGATCAAGATGTGTTGGATAATATCACGGAACAAATCGAAGAAAGTTATGCAGATCAATATGCCAAAAATAAAAAAACAGCTGGATGGGTATCTTTGGGTACAACAGTTGCAGGTTTAATCGGTGGCGGATTTGGTGGTAATGCCGTTCAAGATTTAATCGAAGGCAAAACAGGTAACAAAAATGATTTAGCAAAAGCAACATCTGAATTGCAACGCGCAACAACGGAAAAAACAAATGCTTGCGCAGATACTAACAGTACTTCAGATGACTGTAAAGCCGCAACAGCAGTGTTGGGCGTGGCACAAAAGAATTTTGATGCTGCAAATAATTCATCTGATACGACAGAATCAAAAGATCTGACGAATTGGATTGGAATTGGTGCGGGTGCGGCAGTTACAGGTACAGCCGGTGGTATTATTGGGTACCAAGCAACCAAACAATCTTTGGATGCAAAGGTTGATGCGGAAAAAGCAGCTGCAATCCAAGAATGGATGGATGAAATTGGTTCAAAAATCAAATGTTATATCGGACCGGACGAAGTCGGTTCATACGGTGATATGATTTCAACCGAATTTTAAATAAAATAAAACACCCGTATGGGTGTTTTTTTCTTTTTTCTTTTTTAAAACTGTGGTAAAATATATGGTAAGAGAGAATATGAAAAAAATATCAATTGCAATTTTATCTACAATGCTTTGCGTCCCTGTGATTGCAAGTGCGCCGCTTTCTGGGACGGCCGGTTCAAATTTGACCGCGTGGAATGGTTCTATGGGTGAAATTACGAACAATCAATGGAATAATTTAACAAACGTACGTAATAATAATGGTGGTACATCAAATGCTGCTGCGAATTTCGGTAATTGTAATTCGGTTATATTACGTTGTGCGCAACCAAAATGTGGTTCGGGTTGCACGTCTATGGAATTGGCGGTGCCAATTGTCCAGGGGTGCGTTTTATCAAATGATGAATGTAAAAAATACGGCGACGATTTAATTATGTCTTTGTCCGCACAAATGGTGGCAAATGCAACCGCAAAATCAAATGCGGCCGCGGTAGACGCTCAAAACGCTGCGACGAATGCTGCTGCACAACAATCTGCGCAACAATTGCAAGCAATGCAACAACAAATTGAACAAATGCAGGCACAATCCGCGGCCGCCGCCGCGTCATCTGCCGCCGCCGTCCAGGCCGCATTGGATGAACAAAAAAGATTAACCGAGGCCGCTGCCCAACAACAAATCGCCGCCGCCGAGGCTGCTGCTGCTGCTGCTGCTGCTGCTGCGCCGTCTCAAAAAATAGAAAACGCTGTTAAAAATGATGTATCGGCGGATGTTTTGGTTCGCGAACAAATCGGTAATAAAATTTTATCTCAAATGGAAAATGCAGAAGACGCATTAAAAGCTTTGAAAAAAACTATGCAGACTGTGTTTGATTATGCAAAATGCGATGCAAACGGCAATCATTGCGAAGGCCCAGGCCGCGTTGCTGTATTCAAAGACAAAGCAAATGATTTCTTTGATCCGTACAATGACGTTCTGGACGAAGTTTATGATGCTTTGATTTTATCCCAAAGCGTGGGTGTCGATATCACAGATATTTATATGATGTTGAATGACACATGCCAAATTTGGGGTGAATATATTTATATGGGCGAACAAACTGATACGAAGCAAAGTGATGGTACATATACCAATAACCGCTGGAATGATCGTGCGGGATGGCAATTGGTGAAATTGATAACAGATGACGACGATAACCAGGTGCAAGCCGCATGGATGAACAATACCGGCAGCGGTTCTGATGTTCGTGTTATGTGTGCATCCGACGCATTGGATAATTCTGCTTTGTTCAGAAATCGTAAAAAATCATCGAATATTGGTGTTGAATTATTGCAGCAAATAATATCCCAAGATTCCCCAACGTATTTCGAGGGTGATGCAATTGAAAATGCCG
>CAYJKO010000006.1:0-4888 GCA_964371145.1 uncultured Muribaculaceae bacterium | reverse complement strand
TAAAAACGCCCAATCGGGCGTTCTTTTTTATTGTTTTGGTTCGTCTTCTATTATCGCGGTAAATGTGGCTTCGGATACTTTTTTCCCGCCAACCATTGCGATTCCATGAAATTTATATAAACGCATTTTTGATAATAATAATTCTACGTGTAATTCCAATATGTCGCCTGGTTTTACCATATGAAAGAATTTAGCCTTGTCAATTGTTGTAAAATAACCCAAACGGCTGCCGTCGGTTACGCCCATCTTTGTCAAAGCCATAAAGCATGCGGTTTGCGCCATTGCTTCGATTTGCAACACACCCGGCATAATAGGGTTTTGTGGGAAATGTCCCGCACACCAAAATTCGCCATCATGTACGTTATGAATTCCAACTGCGCTTTCGTTACCGTATTCACGAACTTCGTCAATCAATAACATATCGCCACGGTGTGGTATTACTTGTTGTATTAATTTTTTATCTGCTGTTTCCATTATACTTTCCTTTTTTTTACTTTGTATTCTTGCGCAGCCAAGCATAATGTCGCATCATTTCGGTTCCAACACCCGCTGGATAACCCATCCAACGTTCACCATTCGGGATGCTGCGAAATACACCACTGTGCGCACCGATTTCCGCATCGTCCCCAACGTTTACCTTGTTCGCCAGACCAACCTGGCCACCGATTAATGCGCGGTTACCAATTATACAACCACCCGCAATTCCCGTTTGTGCCGCAACGAAACATTCGTCGCCTATAATAACGCCATGCGCTATTTGCACTAAATTATCAATTTTTGTTCCATTTCCGATTTTCGTATCTGTCATAGCGCCACGATCAACACAAGAACAAGACCCGATAGATACGCGGTCGCCCAAAATAACGCGTCCAACGTGTGGAATAAACACGTTTTTGCCATCTTGTCTGGTGTAACCAAATCCGTCTTTGCCGATAACTGCGTTCGCGTGTATTATGCAATTTGCGCCAATTGTAGCGTTTTCTATGTGGGCGCCACTATGGACAATTGTTCCTGCGCCCAATACTACGTTTTTGCCGATAAATGCATTTGGGTAAATTTTAACATTTTCACCAATAGATGCACCAGATTCGACAGTTGCATTTTGGCCAATATATACAGTTTTTTTCTTTTTAAAATAAACGCGTCTTTCTATGTGTGCAGTAAAATGTACACCAAATCTTGGTTTTTCACGGTATACTTCGCCCAAAATTTTCACCATTTCACCGCGTGGTGAACCCGTTACCAACAAAGTCGCACCAGATGGTGCAAATTCGACTTGTTCTGGTTGGATAACTATTATGCTTGCTTTTGTTTTCTTTAAAACATCAACTGGCAATACTTTAAAAGCTGTGCTGTTCTGTTCCGTTGAATAAAATGTCAATTGCCCAAAGCCCGCGTCCGCAATAGGCGCAATAGAACGAATAACTGTTTTCGCATCACCGATTAATTCCAGACCCAACTTGGTCGCCAATTCGCCAGCCGTGATTTTTAGCCCTTTTGGCGTTAATAAAGATTTTATAATTTTAAACATAGAATAGATTATAAGATAAAAAAATTAAAATACAATTGCTTTTTTTTACGGACAAGCTTTTAATTGAGACATAATGTTCAAAACGTCTTCATTTATTGAAACGGCCGTTTCACGTCCCAGATCATCAGTATATGTGTATTTAAAATCAAATTCCGCAAATTCTGGAAACAAATCATACAATTGTGCAAAAGGTTGTAATGCATATTCAAAAGCATCACGGTTTTTACATAAACAGCTGTTTCTGGTATCTGCGATGAAAATTGCATAGTCTAATGGAAATTCTTCATCCAGTTGTGCGTCGGTCATTGCCAAACAACGTTCGGTTGCGTGATAATAATTTGCGTCGTCCGCCAAAAATGTATAAATAGAGGCAGGTTTTATTTCATAAGTCTTTAATTTGTGCACCATTGTCTCTGTGCAACATATATTGGACATGTTCATCAAATTTTTATATGCGTTAACAAATGGTTTTGCAATTTTTTTATTTGCGCAAAAATTTTTGTCAGAGACCGATTGCATAATGAATTTGTCCAGATACGTCATACGCATAGTTTTTGGTGCGTCATAAGTATTTTCATTAACCGTCGGTTTTGTTTTCCATATGTCACATTTAGATTTTGTATCGAATGGACATTTTGATTTATTAGCGTTTCTTTTTTCTGATTCTAATATATCCAAAATATTGCGTGGGCGTTCGATGCTTCTGAAATTAACAATCATTTCATCTGTAATATCAAAATCATTTCCGCGGCCAACGTCGGCTTCGGACACAACAATGTGTTCAGGAAACCATTTGTCGACGAACCAATCGCTTAACAATTCGTTTTTTACATCATTTGGGATTTCGCCTGTCGATTGAATTAATATTCTGTATTCTTCAGGTGTTTTTGCAGATATAGCATTTGGTGCGTATTCCACCAAGTTACCAAAAGTATCGTCAGAAAAAACAGACGTGTATTCCGGTACAATTAATTCTTCTTGGTCTGGGATGTAATCAGATGCAACCGCATTTAAAGAAATTGCGCTGCATAAAAAGCCCGTAAATATAACGTTTTTTAATTTCATAATACATATTATATCAAAAAAACCTGCTTTTTAAAACATAAAAATAATTGTGTTGTGAATTTTTTCCGAAAATGGTTAAATTTAATTTATCAAAGATAAAAAAGGAGTCTTTAATTATGAAAAAAATAATTCCATTTGTGTCTGTGTTGGCGTTATCTGTGCCGGCTTATTCTCTTGACGTTCAAAAAGATATGTTGCCACCATCAGAAGAAAAGTTAATAGATGTGGATATGAAAAAAGATTCAAATGATTCTTTGTATGCAAAGTCAGATGAAAAAGTATTAATGGCTGCCGACAAAAAATCTGCAGAAGAAATTGTAAAAAAAGAAGAACCAAAAGAAACAGAAGAATTCGAATCGGAAATAAACGATTCGGAAAATTCTTTCCCGGCCGGTGTGCAAATCGGTGCAGGGGCGGGAACCAGTGGGGCTAATTTCTTTGTCGGATACGCGAATAAAGACTTCGATTCGTTCTGGTGGAAAAGATTTGGTTTTCGTGCAGATTATGCAACAACAGATTTTATTGAATTGGAATTAGATGACGTTGCGAATGAGGTTTTAAAAGAAGTCAACGGGCTGGGAGAAATTTTAAGCGCTAAAAACACAAAGGTTTCTGCGGAACATATGGGCGTATTGGTTGATTTTTATCCGTTTGGAAATACTTTTGCTCTGGGCGGTTGGAGAATTTCCGGTGGCTATATGAAAGGAAATACAAATATTGCAGCCGACGCGGTCGTTGATGGGTTGGATGGTTTTGGTGCACCTATTGAATTTGAAATGGGTGGTCAAAAATATCGTTATAATGCATCCGGTATGACGGGGGACGTTGAATTCAATTGGGATTATTCAGGTCCGTATTTGGGGACTGGTTTCGATTTTGGCTTGTTTGCTGGTCTGAAACTGTATTTGGATGCGGGTGTTGTTATTACAAATGATGTTGGCAGATTTGATCTGAATGTGCCTGTTAACACCAGTTTAGAAGTTTTTAACGGGTCGTGGAATACGGTTGGTAATGTGCCTGCGCTGGAATCTCAATTTGAAGATTTGAAAAATGCGGCATTAAAAGAAGCAAACGATAGTATTTCAGATATTGGGTTTTATCCGGTTGTAAAATTGGGCTTAATGTATCGTTTTTAATGATGACGCTACTATATATATAAATATAGGCAAAAAAATAAAACAGACGAATCGTATTCGTCTGTTTTTGATAATTTATGCGGTTTTAGAAAAAATATGGGCTTTTTATGGCCTTTTTTCGTGTGACGAATCGTAAAATACGCGTTTTTATAAAAAAATGGAAAAAAAGTTCAAAATAAAAACCGCAGAAATCCGCCATTTTTTAAATTAATTGCATTTTTTTACAATTATTTTCAAAATTGCGCTTGACTTTTTTTCAAACCAGAGTTATATTTTATGAGCTTTCAAGTTGAGACAAACATCCCAACCCCTGAAATTAGCGAGCTAAGAAGATGAATAAGTTTTTTTGAGTTTCGCAACATTGTTAATAAAGCAGCTCATCAAATGATGTGTAATTTTAAATTATATGTCATTTTTTCAAGAAGGGATATGCAGACAGTTAAATTTGGAAAACATCCAAACTTTAACATTAAGTTATAGTGCATATCCTAGACAGGTAGTAGGTTATATAGATTTTGAATTTAGTATACACCTCGTAAATTTACTTGTCTTGCGAATAAAAATATGTAAAGACGAACTGAAATATATAATATGTCAGTAGTTTGAATATGTGCACGGGCTTAAACATCAAGTTTTTTTAAAAACATGAGAGTTTGATCCTGGCTCAGAACGAACGCTGGCGGCAGGTCTTAGGCATGCAAGTCGAACGGATGATACAGAGCTTGCTCTGTAAAGTCAGTGGCGCACGAGTGAGTAACGCGTGGGAAGCTGCCCTTCACTGGGGAATAACGTTTGGAAACGAACGCTAATACCGCATACGCCCGAAAGGGGAAAGATTTATCGGTGAAGGATGCGCCCGCGTTGGATTAGCTTGTTGGTAGGGTAACGGCCTACCAAGGCGATGATCCATAGCTGGTCTGAGAGGACGATCAGCCACGCTGGAACTGAGACACGGTCCAGACTCCTACGGGAGGCAGCAGCTAAGAATATTGGGCAATGGAGGCAACTCTGACCCAGCCATGCCGCGTGAGTGAAGAAGGCCTTCGGGTTGTAAAGTTCTTTTAGTAGTGAAGATGATGACAGTAGCTACAGAAAAAGCACCGGCTAACTTCGTGCCAGCAGCCGCGGTAATACGAAGGGTGCAAGCGTTGTTCGG
>CAYJKO010000005.1:36908-61881 GCA_964371145.1 uncultured Muribaculaceae bacterium | reverse complement strand
AAAAAACCGGCAAAATGCCGGTTTTTTTATTCTTTTACTTCGACGAATTCTAACTTTGACCCATCCTTCGTTTTCAATATTAATGTATCCCCTGATATTTCATAAGATTCAATCAATGGCAATATTGCGAAAAATTCTTGTTCCGCCGTCATAGCAGACGGAGGCCCCATCATCATGGTCGAACCACCCGGCAATAAAGTTAATTTATTTCCATCCATTTCATATTTTCCAAAAAATCTGTTTACAGCGCCACCAAAATATCTTTGTTCATTTGTATCAAATCCCAATGTTATTTCGTGTTCTGAATTTTGCAAAACATATGTTTTGTTGGATAAAGTTTCTGTGTTTCCACATGCAACCATCGTAAATGCAATTAAAATTGCAGACAATATTTTTTTCATATCTTTCCTTTTGTTAATGGTTGTTATCATAATATTAAATATTAATTATTGCAAAATAATTTTCAATAAAAGAACATTTTCCCAAAAAATAATTTTTTCAAAACTTAAATCACAATGGCGACAAAAGACACATAAAAATCAAGACGATTTTTACCCTATGCTTTTTTTGCTAGGAAATCATACAAGTCTTTAAATACGACTTTTTAAGCAATAATTCATATATAAAAAAAGGGAGAAATATATGAATAAAAAAGTTTCCATTGTGATATTAAGTCTGGCTTTGATGGGATATGCAAATGCTGCGAATGACGCTGCTAACTATGCCGATTTGACGGGATATTTGTCATCATCCACAACGGGAGCAAATCCGATTAATCAAACGGCCAACATAACTTTTACAGGACCTATTGCTATTAACACAAACAGCTATTTAATTAACACAGGGTTTGTATTAGACGGCGGCACAACATACACCGCCACCAATTCTGTTGACACAGAAGGGGTCCAAGGATTTAATATAACCCCTGTTTCGCCATCCGTTTCGATTAACAATATTTTTAATAATTTTACTATGCAAAATTTTTATACTCATGATTCTGGTGGCGCTATTTTTAACAATGGGTCAAACGTTTTAATTAATAACGGGACTTTTACAAACAATTATGCTTTGGATAACATAGTTTTTGCATCTGTGAATTATGGTGGCGCTATCAGTAACCGGGGCGGATATATGATTATCAATGACTCTGCATTTAATTCAAATATGTCCTCTGGCGCAGGCGCAGTTGTTAACAACGATTTAATGGATATAAGCAATACATCGTTCAATAACAATATCGCTCAATCAGATCATTTTGCTTTGGGAACAGAAGGCGGGGCTTTTGCGAATTATATGACGGCAAATATTTATAATTCGTCCTTTACAAATAACACAGCAAAAATTGGGACTTTGGAAGCATACGGTGGTGCGATATTTAACGCTTTTACCGGTGTTTTGAGCATAGAAAACACTTTATTTGACGGCAATGAATCTGAAAACTATGGTGGTGCGATATATAATGACGTGGACGGAGTTTTAAATATTAAAAATTCTATTTTTCAAAATAATGCCGCAGCTGATTTGGGTGGCGCAATTCACAACGAATCGGAATTAAATATTTATGCAATAGATGGCAACACAATATTTATAAACAATACCGCCAATGGCGCAGACAACGCAATTTATAACAACGACGAATTAAATTTATTGGCAAACAATGGTGAAATTATATTTAATGATGCGATTGTTGGAACGAATTCATCCGTTATAAATATTGGCGACGCATCCCACAATGGAACCGTTCAAATAAATTCTGATATGACCGGTGTTTTGGGCACAACGACGTTACAAAACGGGACAGTTATGTTTGGACAATCGGGGACTATGTTCGGGGGTGGTTTAACGGTTGATACTATCTCGGGCGGGCGTTCAATTATTGATTTGCAAAATTCAGCTTTAACCAGTTTAGATGCGTCGAATCTGATATTGAACACAGATGCATATATCGCAATAGACGTTAATTTGGCAACAGGATTGTCGGACGAAATTACAAACGTATCAGGAATGTCCGGTACGGGCGATTTGATAATTTCAAATATTAATTTATTGGATACATCAACAGACAATCAGATTGTTGCACAAATAACGACTGCGCCCGACAATAGATTGCAATTAGACAGCACTTTGACAACTGTATCCAGCGGGCTTTACAATTATGGTATAGACGGGACGAAATTAAGCAGCGATGGGACATTATCTTTTACACCAATTGGTATATCAGATTACACAACAACATCTCTGAGTGCACAAAGCGCGCATACCGTTTTATTGGCAGACGTATCAGAACACGTGTTAACACCAAATTACAATGATATGTTTCAAATGGGATTGCCAGCAGACGTTAATTTATATGGCAACAAAGCGTCCGTTTGGGTGGATGCATACGGATCTAAATCTGACATAAATCACGACGGATATACAATAGATTCTTCTCATTATCTATCTATTGCGGGCGTTGATATACCGTTATACAAAGCCGGATGTTTGCGTTCTTTGATGTCAGTTTACGGAGGTTATATCGGATCAACCCAAGAATATAATGACATAAACATTCATCAAAATGGATACATTGCGGGTATGGGATTACGTTTAGAAAACAGAAGATTTTTTTCCAGCATAACATCCAATTTCAGCACCAGTTATGTAAACGCGGACACATCTGTGGGACGTGATGAATTTAAAATTTATGCGACCAGTATAGCGACAAAGAACGGGTTAAATTTTGACTTTTTTAATGACACAATGTTTGTTCAACCAAACGTGTTGGCAGGATACAGTTATATTCATACAAACGAATATGTAAATTCTGCAAATATAAATATCAGTTCAGACAATATTCATTTGTTTAATATCGCCCCTGAATTGAAATTAGGTTTTAAAATCGGAAATGGATATAAACCATACATTGCAACCAGCTATAATTGGAATTATCAAACAGATAATAAAACAACGGCAAACAATTTGTTGTTACCAAGTTTGGCATTGGAAGATTACACAGAATTCAAAGCCGGTATAAATAAAAGCACATCGAATGGATTGTCATGGTTTGCAGAAACGAATGCAACCGTTGGTGACAAACGCGGGTTCGGCGGTCAAGTTGGAATACAATGGAATTTTTAAAACCATATAAAAAAACCGGCAAAATGCCGGTTTTTTATTTTGTTTTGCATCTAACATAGCCGCAAATTGCATCCATACGTTTCGCAATTTCATCTTCATAATTTCTTTTATGTTTTCTTTTAGCTGTTTCAGATTTCTTTTTTTCTCCATCCGAATATTTATATCTGTCTTTAAATTTTCTTGTATCTTTTGGCATTGACTATCCTTTTATTTTACACAAAAAAAATAGTACACAAAAGAAACGTTGTCAAGTTATTTTAAGTCCGGCAATGGCATTCCACGTGTCGCCGCCTTCATTATTTCGTTTGCTGCTTTATCAGCACTGCGTTTTGCGTCCGTAAATGCACCCATAACGTCTTTTTCTATGTTCGACGCATCCTTTACCATCACATCCAAAACATCGTATTTACCGTTCATTTTTATTACAACAGCGCCTGTTTTGGATTTACCCATAACAATTGTATCCGACAATTTTTTGTTTGCATCCCGCACAGATTTTTGAAATGCGAAAATATTCTTTAACATATATATCAACCTTTTAATTAATAAAGCCCCCGAAACGGGGGCATTTATTTATTTTTTGATTTCTTCACCTGTTTTTTGGTCGATTCCAACCATAGACATTCTGGTTTTACCGCGTTTGTCTGCGCCTAAATATTTAACGAACACTTTGTCGCCTTCGTTTAATTTTGCGTCTGCGATATTTTCCATACGTTCGCCTGTGATTTCAGAAATATGAACCAAAGATTCAAAACCTTTCATAATTTTCACAAACAAACCGAAATCTTTAACTCCGCTGATTGTACCTTCATAGATTTGACCGATTTCTGGTTCTGCAACAATTTCTTTGATTCTTGCAATTGCGCCATCGGCTTGCTCGCGTGACGTAGCCATAATTTTAACAGTTCCGTCATCTGACAAATCAATAATAGTATTAGTTTCACGTGTTAACGCTTGGATAACAGATCCACCTTTACCGATTACTTCACGGATTTTATCTGGATGAATTTTCATTTCATAGGCTTGCGGTGCGAATTGAGACACTGAATTTCTTGGAGCTTTAATCGCATCATTCATTTTACCCAAGATATGTAAACGTCCGTCGCGTGCTTGACTTAATGCGCGTTCCATAATTTCAAAAGTAATAGATGTGATTTTGATATCCATTTGCAAAGCTGTGATACCTGAATCTGTACCTGTTACTTTGAAATCCATATCACCCAAATGATCTTCGTCGCCCAAGATATCTGTTAACACAGCATAATCGTCGCCTTCTTTAATCAATCCCATTGCGATTCCAGCAACCGGAGATTTAACAGGAACACCACCGTCCATCATAGCCAAACATCCACCACATGTTGTCGCCATAGATGAAGAACCGTTTGATTCTAAAACATCAGACACTACGCGAACAACATAATCAAATTCGCCGCGTGATGGCATCATAGGGTTTAATGCACGATAAGCCAAATTACCATGACCGATTTCACGACGACCTGGTGCGCGCATAGGTTTAGCTTCCCCAACAGAATATCCAGGGAAATTATAGTTCAAGAACCAATCTTGTTCTGTACCACCGTCCATAGTTTCAATTGGCAACGCATCTTTACCACCGCCCAAAGTCAATGTTACCAAAGCTTGGGTTTCGCCACGTGTAAACAATGCAGATCCGTGTGCGCGTGGTAATACGCCTAATTCGATTTCAATCGGACGAACTGTTTTATTATCACGACCGTCGATTCTTGGTTTGCCCGCCAAAATAGCAGAACGCATAATTTTTGCAGTTAAATGATCGATAATTTCTGCCGCAAATGAATTCAAAGTAGAATCAGCAAAAGCAGTTTCAGTTACAACATCCGCAATACGCAATTTTGCGCGAGATGTGATATCTGACAAAGTATCCAATCTTTCCATTTTTTCTTTGATGGATAATGCAGCTTCGATTTCACCGCTGAATTGTTCTAAATCTTTTTGCAACGCGATATATTCAGCAGGCAATTGTGGCGCATCCCAAACCGCTTTACCGGCTTGTTCTTTCAATTCACCAATCAATTTAATCACAGCTTGTTGAGCATCAAAACCAAATTTAACACCGCCCAATACAGTTGCTTCGTCCAAATTACCGATTTCAGATTCAACCATCATAACGCCTTCGGAAGTCGCAGCAACAACCAAATCCATTTCAGATTCAATTACGTCTGTTTTAGAAGGGTTTAATACATATTCACCATCGACATAACCAACGCGAGCCGCACCAATTGGCCCCATATATGGAACACCGCTTAACGCCAAAGCAGCAGATGACGCAATCATAGCCAAAACGTCTGGTTGATTTTTTTTGTCATATGAAAATACTTGTGCGATTACTTGCACTTTGTTTTTAAATGTTTCTGGGAACAGAGGGCGAATTGGTCTGTCAATCAAACGAGCTGTCAAAGTTTCAGCAGTTGATGCGCGACCTTCGCGTCTGTCACGTGATCCCGGGATACGACCTGCGGATGCATATTTTTCTTGATAATCAACGGTCAAAGGAAAGAAATCTTGTCCTTCTACCGCGTTTTTATCTGCGCATACAGTTGCCAAAACCATTGTTCCGCCCATTGTTGCCATAACAGAACCGTTTGCTTGTTTTGCAAAACGACCTGTTTCCAAAGTCAATGTTTCTGACCCATATTGCATTTGAACAGATACAGGAGTGTTCAAAACACCGCCCTGGTCTGCTGATTTTTTATTAAATAAACCGAATACCATTCAGTTCTCCTTTTTTTTATGTTAATTAAAACACGGGGAGAAAAATCATTCATCTTTATATTCCGATAAAAAGATAAAGAAGAATAATTGCTTCCCGCGTCAATGATAATTATATTACATTTTTTTTCATTTGCAAATTTTAAATAATAATTATTTATATAAAAAATAAACCGGTTCAAGACCGGTTTAATTTATTCATAACGCAAACTTTCAATTGGATTTAATTTTGCCGCTTTTATCGCCGGCATAACGCCAGATGACAAACCAACCACAATCGCAACTGTGAATGATAAAACCGCCGGCCAAGCAGTAAGCGGCACATCATACCCCAATACAAAACGACCAATCCCCTGGGACAAACCGATTCCCAACAATAAACCCGCAAATGAACCCAAAAACGATATCAGAACAGATTCAGATAAGAATTGAATAACAATATTTGCCTCTCTCGCACCGATTGCTTTACGAACACCGATTTCACGAGTTCTTTCCGCAACAGACACCAACATCATATTCATAATACCGATTGAACCCACCAACAAAGATACGCCAGCAATCGCGATTAATAACAAAGTCATATAACCGGTAACCGTATCCATGGTTTCCATAATTTGTTTCATATCCATAATTTCAAAGTCATCTTTTTCATCCGGTAATAATTTATGGCGATCACGCAATAATGCTGTCATTTGTTCTATTAACAATATATTATCTGCATTTTCTTCGGTTTTTAAAATAATCATATTAACAGATTCTGGAAATTTGCTGCCTTGGATTCTTTTTTTCAAAGTCGTAATTGGCATAATTAACATATCATCCTGGCTGCCCATTGCGGAATCTCCACGGGCTTTTGTAACGCCTATAATCGTAAATGGGGTGTTATTTACCCGAACTATTTCACCAACCGGATTGGCGGGCAATCCCAATTCTTGCAAAGTTTCAGGTCCCATAACAACGTGCGTTGAATTATTACGCACGGCCGTATCATCAAAATTTGTACCATATTCGACTTCTATATTTTGAACATCCAAAATTTCAGGATAACCGGCTGTGATAGATGTTTGCCAATTTTTATTTCCATACACAATTGTTGCCGCCCCCGTTTGAACGGGACTGACATTCGTAACAGATGGCAAGCGCCCTATTATTTCAGCGTCAGATATGGTCAAAGTTTGTACACGTCCCGATTTAATACCAGCGGTTTCGGCAGATCCCGCACGTATCATCATAGTGTTTGATCCAAGAGACGAAAATTGATTTGAAATTTCACGTTCAACCGTTTCGCCAACGGCAACCATTATAACAACCGCCATAACGCCAATAATAATACCCAACACGGTCAAAAATGAACGTATTTTATTACCGCTGATGGATAACCAAGATTCTTTAAAAATATCATTAATAGTCATATCAAACCCATTTATAATTTATGTTCATTTGCCGGCATTTTGCCATCAAAATTAATTTTTCCGTCGCGAATATGTATTAATCTTTTTGCATATTTTGCAATATCAAATTCGTGCGTAATCATAACGATTGTGATGCCTTGCTTTTCATTTAAATCTTTAAAGAACTTTAAAATTTCGTTCCCCATTTTTGTATCCAACGCCCCTGTCGGTTCGTCCGCCAAAATTAATTGTGGATCTCCCGCCAAAGCGCGTGCTATCGCAACACGTTGTTTCATACCACCGGATAATTGTGGTGGATTATAATTTTCGAAATTTTCCAACCCCACCAATTTCAACATTTGTCGTGCGCGACTGATACGTTCTTCCATCGGCAATCCACGATACATCAAAGGCAACATAACATTATCCAACACAGATCGTTTGGATAACAAATTAAAGTTTTGGAATACAAAACCGATATGTTCATTTCGAACAACAGCCAATTCATCCGACGTCATATTGATGGTATCGTTATCATACATAGTATATGTACCAGAACTGGCGGTATCCAGCGCACCGATAATATTCATCAATGTTGATTTACCAGAACCAGATGGTCCCATAATTGCAACGAATTCGCCGGATTTTATTTCAAAATTAACATCAAACAAAACCTGATGTGGATCGCCCACTTCCATTGGAAATGCTTTGTTTATGTTTTTCATATGAATAATTGTTTTATTGTCTTTTTTCATATTTATCTCGGTCTGCCTGTTGGCATTTTTGCAGGTGTTTTAGCGTCTTGGCCCAATAATCCGACAACTATTTTGTCGCCGTCTTCTAATTCATCAGACACGATTTCAGTTTGGGTTGCGGTTACGATACCTTTTTCATACGGGATTAATATAACGTCACCATCGCGTTCTATTGCCAAATGAGTATCCGTTGTTTCGCCATCGGTTGCGTCTGCTATACCTTCAAAGCTTTTTAATAATAACGCCGAATTATTAGCTTTGAAAACGTCTGATTTTTCTTGGATAATAATATTAACGAAGGCGGTCATTCCCGGCATTAATTTTAAATCATCATTTTCAACGTCTATTACAACGGTATATATAACAACATTTGAAGATGTAGTTGGTGACAATCTGATTTGTTTAACATTACCGACAAAAGTTTCAGCCGGATATGCGTCCACGGTAAAAGTTACAGATTGATTGTTTTTTATCATACCAATATCGGCCTCGGACACAGAAGTTTCAATTTGCATTTTTGTTAAGTCTTCTGCGATTTCGAATAAATCGGGTGCGGTAAAGCTGGCCGCGACCGTTTGACCTTCGTCTACTTTTCTGGAAATAACGGTACCGTTAACGGGGGACACAATTGTTGCATATCCCAGATTTGTTTTTGCCCGGTCATATTGCGATTTCGATCTGGCAACAGATTGTTCGGCTTGTTCATACACTGTTTCGGATTGTTCTAATTCCGCGCGTGCGATAAATCCATCATCAAATAATGCTTGGTTACGATTGAATTCATTTTTTGCAAAATCACGGCTGGATTCATTACTTAACAAAGTCGCATATGCTTCATCTACGGACGCTTGTAAAACAGATGGTTCAATAGTCAATAAAACATCCCCCTCTTTTACTTCGCTGTTAAAATCTACAAAAATACCTTCGATTATACCACTGACCTGCGATCCGATATTAATAGTGTTTACAGGTTGAATTTCACCGGTCGCAGTTACGATTTGTTTTAAATCACCAAACGACACCGGCATAGCCATATAATTAGATTCTTCGCGTTTTGTGTCACCGCCCGTAAAATAATAATATCCGCCTGCGCCTATCACACCCAAAATAATTATATTACGTAACCATTTTCTTTTTTTCTTTGGCGCAACAGTTTGCACAACATTTTCGTTTTCAACCGAAATCGCCGGTTTTTTTGTTTTATTTTTCATCTGTTATGTCTCCTAATTCTGATTGGATGCTGCCTATTGCCAATGCTAATGCTGCTCTTTTTATAAATAAATCATATTTTGCACTGTTGTTTTGTAGTTCGGCATCCGCCAAATCTGCTTGGGCTTGTTGCCAAGCAAGCATAGTTGTTTTACCGACATTGTACATACCGGCGGTCACTCTTTCGCTTTCTGCGGCAGATTCCAACAAAGTTTTTGTTTGTTTTAAAACATTTTGCGCCGTCTTGTAATTTTGAAAAGCAGAAAACACATCCAACTTTGCATTGTCATTCGCATATTGTTCGCGCATTTTCGCAGCGTCATAATTAGCATCAGCCGCGCGGATGGAATAATAATTTGAAAAACCTGCAAATATCGGCATAGATGCACGTAATCCGATTGAACCAGACATATCGTCTTGACCTGGTAACAATGTGACACCTTCGGTTTTATTCCAAGACAAAGAACCCGTTGCAGATATGGTCGGCAAATTGCTTAAAAACGTGCTGTTACGTCTGTGCCATGCGGCGTCCGTATCGGCGGCCGCACTTAATAAATCGGGTCTGTTTTTTTCAGCCTGATCCAATAATTCTTGGATGCTTTTATTTTCGTCTTCTTTTCCAAAGTTCGAAGGCATATCTTTTATTTCAATTGTTTGCTCTGCCGAAAAAGACAAAGCCGCCAATAATTGACCCTGGGCCAATTGCACGTTATTTTTTGCGCGTTCCAACGCTAATTCACGAGAAGCCAATGTTGTTTCCGCATTTAACAAGTCCGCCTTTGCAACAACGCCTGCTTTATATTTTTTATTCGCAGTATCACGTGCGGTCTTTGCAACCTTTTGCAAGCTTTGTGCACTTTTGATATTTGCGTTCGCGGTCAACAAAGAATAATAATCGCCAATTATTCCATAAACATAATTTTGAACAGATTCATCATAATCAAAACCGGTCGCCGCCCAAACAGAAGAAAGCTGATTTAAATCTGATAATCTTTTTCCAAAATCAAAAATTAAATAAGACGCAGAAATAGACGCGCCATAATTCCATGATTCCCAATCATTATTTTGGTAATTTTTTCCCGCACTGGCAGATGCAGATATAGATGGCAAATAATCCGAATATCCTGCGTTCTTATTAAAACGCGCCGATTCGGACGCCATATACGCAGCAGATGTTTGAGGATTGCGACACAATCCCAAATTTATAATTTCTGTCAAAGACAATTCCCCGGCAGGCACCGTTTTTCTGGAAAAACAATCGGCATCGTTTGCATTTGCCATAACCGGCAACAAGGCCGCCGCCATTATAAAAGGTATCTTCATTTCTCTCTCTCTTTTTTATGCAAACATTATATCATAAAAAAGTCTGATTCTCTAAATTTTTTTATTGAAATACTTTTAAAAATCGCATAATATAATAATCAGATGGCCTGGTGGCAGAGTGGTTATGCAGAGGACTGCAAATCCTTGGATGCCGGTTCGATTCCGACCCAGGCCTCCATCTTTTATTATGATAGAAAAAATAACTCTTACCGATTTCAGAAATCACAAAAATTCAAAGATAATTTTATCTGGCGCAAAAAATGTAATTATTACCGGATTAAACGGATCTGGTAAAACCGCTATATTAGAAGCCGTATCATTATTGGGCGGCGACAAAGGTATGCGCAGCTGCCCTATGTCCGACATCGTCAGATTCGATTCAAATATTGGATTTTCTGTGTTTTCAGAATTATCTGATGATACCGCCGTATCTGTGTCATATGCCAAAGACGATACAAATCGCCGCGCAAAAATAGATGGCGACAACGCGCCCCTATCATCTTTGGGAAATTTATTGCGAATTGTATGGTTAACCCCGAAAGAAGACCGATTGTTCATAGATTCTGTATCCGACAGACGCGCATTTTTTGACAGATTGGTCGCAAATTTCGACGCCGCCCATTCTGGTCGCGTATCAAGACTTTCAAAACTGTTATCCGAACGTGCGTTCGCTTTGAAAAATAACGCGGACAATAATTTAATATCTGTATATGAAACACAAATATCATCAACCGCCATAGCAATTGCGGCGGCACGTTTAACATATGCCGGTGAAATTAATTATTTTTTGAAAACATGCGCGGTATCCGTTGATGGTATGGTTGAAAAATTATTAATGAATAAATCTGCCGCAACGGCCGAAAAAGAATATTTGGAATATTTATCGCAAAACCGTACATTAATCGGCGATAAAATGATATGTGATGGCGCACATAAATCTGATTTTGGATTATTTAATAAAACATTAAATTTACCGGTAAAATTGACCAGCACAGGCCAACAGAAATCTGTTTTAATAGATTTAATTTTGGCACATTGCAAATTAATCAAAGTTAAAACCGGAAAAACACCGGTTGTATTGCTGGACGAAGCAATTGCTCATCTGGATTTAAATGCACGGATGCACGTATTTTCAGAATTGGCTGCGGCTGATGCCCAAGTATGGGCAACAGGAATTGATAAATCCGCTTTTTTGGGCATTGAAAATGTCGCATTTGTTTCTTGCGTTGACGGGACAATAAATTCTATAATCGAATAAAATAAATCTTGGGGTAAAACATGAAAAAAATAGACTATCAAACTTTATTAGATAACGCGTTGAAATCAATTGTACGCGAAGCATTGGTATTTGCTCAAATAAATGGATTGGGTGACGGAACGCATTTTTATATTGCTTTTAAAACCAGACATCCTGGCGTCGTGTTACCGGATTTTTTAAAAATGAGATATCCGGACATTATGACAATCGTTTTGCAACATTCTTTTAATAATTTGAATGTGTCCGACAAAGAATTCGGTGTACAATTAACATTTGACGGTCGTCCTTTCTTTATACGCGTACCATTTGCGGCTATGGTTGAATTCAAAGATCCGAACGTTGATTTTATGTTATCATTCCAACCAAAACAAACATCCGTTGCCGCAGACAATGACATGGAATTGCCACTGGATGACAAAGTCGTTCCGGACGAAAAACGTGTTATCAGTCTGGATGATTTCAGAAAGAAAAAATTAACAAACACATAAAAAGACCGGCAAATTGCCGGTTTTTTATATTTTCATTTTTGATTTAAATAATGAACATGTCGGCAAATTTATTTCGGCATCGCCAGCCAAATGAATTAATCCACGCAAAGCATAAATTCCTTCGACCGTGCCACATAATTCTTGGTTTTTTGCAATAGCAACACCGGCAGAATAATTTCGGCTTGTTACAGATGTCGCAGACAAGAATAAATCACCCAACCCACACAAACGAAGGAAAGTATCGCTGCGCGCGCCTTTTTTAACGCCATATTCCATTACTTCGCACCAACATTTGGTGAATAACATTGCGCGTTCATTTTCCCCACGGACTGTTTCAGACAAATAACCAGAAATTATCGCAACGGCATTTTTTCCAAAACCACATATTTCAACACCGACTATGTCATCAGATTCTTCGATATACAAATGTTTAAACACCTGTTTACCCAATTCTTGTATAACGGCGTTCCCCGCCAAAGTTGAACCGGTCGGCATTTTGTTTGCGACTTCGGCTGCGAATTGTGGACCGGATAACACACCGTAATTTTTACATTCTGGCAATTCTTGTGTTAAAACTTCGGACATTAAATTATAAGTTTCTTTTTCTATACCTTTTGTACATATTATAATTGGTTGATTTTTATAAAAATCCCGGCTGTTTCGCAATAATTCTCTGAAAAATGCACTGGGCGTTACGATTAACCAAGCATCCATATGAGCCATATCTTTTAATTCTTTTGTAACGGTTATATTATCGCCCAAATCAATTCCAAAATCTTTTGTTTCGCCATCATAAGACCACAAAACAACGTCACATCCAGAATACGACACGGTCAAAGCCAAAGCCGTTCCCCAGGCACCTGCCCCCAATATTCCTATTTTCATTTAACTTTCCTTAATTTCTTTTTCAATTCCGGCAAAACTGTACGTCCATCGTCTGATAATTCTATGGCACGCATATATGCGGCGGCGGCCTTTTCATTTTCGCCCTGCTCTTTATATATATCACCCAACGTTTCAAACAAATCAGAATCTTTACCGGTCGCATCCGTCACAGATTTTATAATATCCAAAGCCTCGGTCGCCCCTTCGTTCACCCAAACAACACGTCCCAAAGAATTCCAAAATCGCGTTTGTAATGGATTTTTAGATATCAACATAATCGCATGACTGTATGCTTCTTTTATGTTTTCGTGGTTCGCCGCCCAAACCTTTATTTGATTTGATAATAAATCTGGGTTTAATCCCAAAACCTCGCTTGCAGAATCTATATCCGATTGCGCATCATCATATTCTTTGAACGCGATATTTACATCCGAACGCAATCTGTATAAATGCTGACGCCCTGCTTCTGTTAATTTCGGATGACTTAATGCATCATCCAAAACATCCAATGCACTGTTTTTGTCCCCAACAACTGTGTATTTCGCGGATATTTTTTCAATTGCCGGCATAAACAAATCGTTTGATTTTAAAATCTTTTTATAATCAGAAATATTGTCGTTTTTTTCTGCTATTTTAATCTGTGCAAACGGATAAAAAGGAGAATTCGGATTAATACCATTTAAATACGAGTCGAAATCCCCGCCATTATTATAGAAATATTGACCTATGTAATATTTAACAGCATCGCTGTTTTCATCCGATTGTAAAACTTGTGCGAAACGTAACATCAATAAAGACAAATCCGAATGCATCATAATTTGTGTATGTGATATATTCTGTATCAAACTGAATGCCATTGCATTTTGTTTTCCCGAATATTCGTCCCAATTTGGCACATAATTCAGATCCAATAAATACAGCGCGCTGGTTTTATCTATGAATTCTTTTTTTAATTCATCGCCCTTTTTCGCCATATCAAAATGATTGTAAAAAGATTGCAAATACAGATAATCATTTATATTTAAAAAATTAATATCGACTTTTGCAAAGAAACCCGCCGCTTTTTCAGAACGATTTAATTCTGCATAAATTTGCCCACGAATAAAATCTTTCCAAGATTCGTTTGTATTTAATGTATCAATAAAATTCAAAGTCTTTGTTATGTAATTAATCGACACCCCAGACCATATACGCAAAGGCGAAATCAAAGCCGATTTATCATTTTTATGACGATTGTACAATTCTTTCCATTTGTTGTTTTTTGCCAGATAAGCATCAAACACAAATTTTTCAGTCATATTTTTAGAATCTTTTAAATCACCGGCATTTTCTGGCATTTTGCCGTTTAAAAATTCGGACAACACAATCAAATTAGAAACCGTCTCTAATTCTGTATCTTGCAATTGTTTTGTATATTTATCTGCATTTTTAAAATCATTAGTATAAATCGCATGGTGTGCTGCCAAATAAGCCCCGTATTTATTCGCAGGAATTTCAACATCGGCAGTTTTCACATCGTCATTATATCGCAAGGCTGCAATAACACCGCCCAAAATCAGGACAGATGAAAGGCTTGCGAAGATCAAAGTTTTTGTTTTATTCATAGCTATTATATGATACAATATTTAACATGAATAATAAAGAAATTTTTAATAAATACGAAACACTGTTAAAAGAATGGCAAACCAAAATGAACCTGGTCGCGCCCAGCACTCTGACAGACATCCAAACACGTCATTTTGACGACTGTATTCAATTGGCAGACATATTACCACAAAACGCGAACATAATTGATTTAGGAAGTGGGGCGGGATTTCCATCTGTTGTTTTGGCTATTCTGGGATGGAATGTTGTCGCGACAGAATCAATTACCAAAAAAACCAGTTTTTTAAACGCATTAAAAGAAGAATTAAATTTGGACAACCTGACTATTTATAACGGTCGCGTTGAACAATATTTAAAAAATTTCAAACAGACAAAACCTGAAACTATATTTACTGCACGCGCCTTTGCGTCGTTACTTAAAATTTTAGATTACACAGCACACACAAAATGCCGGCTG
This sequence comes from uncultured Muribaculaceae bacterium, assembly GCA_964371145.1. Taxonomy (GTDB): domain Bacteria; phylum Pseudomonadota; class Alphaproteobacteria; order Rs-D84; family Rs-D84; genus CAUTNA01. The sequence continues at coordinate 46,642 of CAYJKO010000005.1, read as the reverse complement.
TTTTTATTAAAAGGCCGGGAAATAGAATCTGAAATCGCGGTCGCAAAAGAAAAATACAGCTTTGATTTTGAATTAACACCATCAAAAACAGGCGACGGATTCATTATTTCCGTGTGGAACATTAAATAATTTCACGTGAAACAGTTTATAACATTTTGTTTTTACTGTATTTTTTATTTTTGTTTTTATTGCACTTGATTATTTTTACTTTATATTTTATCCTTGTTATTATAAAAAGAAGGGGTAAATTATGGCTAAAATCATTGCATTTGCAAATCAAAAGGGCGGGGTAGGTAAAACAACAACCGCCATAAACATCGGCTGTTCTTTGGCGGCTATTAAGAAAAAAGTTTTATTAATCGATTTGGATTCACAAGGTAATGCCGGCACAGGATTGGGTTTTGTTCGCGCATCACACACCCAAAGTGTTTATCCGGTCATCATGGGGTTCGATGTTGCGGCTAATAATATTTTAACCACAGCCGTGGACGGAATGCATATTTTACCATCGGGACCTCAATTGGCAGGCGCCGAGGCTGAATTATTAGACGTTGAAAATCGTGAATATCGTTTGCGTGACGCTTTGGAATCCGTAAAAGATTATTATGATTACATATTAATAGATTGTCCGCCAGCATTAGGTTATTTGACTGTAAATGCCTTGACTGCGGCCGACAATATTATAATCCCATTGCAATGCGAATTTTTCGCATTAGAAGGAATCCAACATTTGGTTGGAAATACAATCGGAGAAATCCAAAAGAAATGGAACCCTGATTTAAAAATAATGGGCGTGCTGTTGACTATGTACGATAAAAGACAGGCTTTGACACGTGCCGTAGAATCTGACGTCCGTGAAACATTTGGTGATTTGGTTTTCAAAACCGTAATTCCACGAAACGTTCGCGTGGCCGAAGCACCGTCCCACGGAAAACCTGCTTTGTTTTATGATTTTAATTCAGCGGGCGCACAAGCATATTTACGCGTAGCAACAGAAATAACACAAAGATAAGAAAAGGATACAAATTATGGCAAACAAATTTGGATTAGGAAAAGGATTGGCAGATTTAAAAGCGGAAATGGGCGTTGTGCCAAATATATCCGTTTTGACCGGTAATGAACGCGTGGCCGTCCGTCAAATTCCATTAAATATGATTGGCGTTAACCCGAACCAGCCACGTAAAACATTTACAGAACAAGAATTGGAAGATTTGACCGCATCCGTAAAAGAAAAAGGTGTTCTGCAACCGATTTTATTACGTAATGTCAAAGGGAAAGACTTTAATTATGAGATTGTTGCGGGCGAACGCAGATACCGCGCATCTGTAAAAGCGGGATTAAAAGAAATCCCAGCCTTGGTTAAAGAGATGACGGATGAAAATTCCATGGAAGTTGCATTAATTGAAAATGTTCAACGCGAAAATTTAAACCCAATAGAAGAAGCGTTCGCATACCAAAACTTGATTGACGCATGTAAATATTCTTTGGCGGATGTTTCACGTTTGATTGGAAAATCCGAAAGTTATATCAGAAATTTCTTGCGTATGACGGCTTTGCCGGAATCTGTACAAGAATTGGTGGCATCTGGCGAAATATCAGGATCACACGCACGCACAATTGCGGTTGCAGAAGACCCGGTTGCATTGGCTCGTGAAATTGTTGAAAACAAATTATCTGTTGCGGACACTGCAAAAAAAGTAAAAGATTCTGCCAGATCAACAAAAAGCCGGTCATTTCAACATAAAAAGTTGCCAGCCAAAGAATTAAAAGAAATAATAAATGGATTGCAAAAAAAGTTTGGTTACAACGTGAAATTGCGTGAAAAGCGCAGCGGAGCAGGGGAATTGGTGTTTCATTTCCACAGCCGAACACAAATGCAAGATTTAATAGACAAATTGATGAATTAAAAAAAAACCGGCAATTTGCCGGTTTTTTATTATTTACGCAGACCTAATTTTTTAATCAAATCTTCATATGCAGACACATCTTTTCTTTTGATGTACGCCAATAATTTCTTACGGCGATTAACCAACATAACCAATCCACGTTTAGAATGATTATCTTTATGATTTGCTTTCATATGTTCTGTCAAAAGCAAGATACGTTCTGTTAATACAGCAACCTGTGCCGCGGCAGAACCACCATTGTCTTTTTCTGTTGTTTTAAATGCAGCGATAATTTCGCCTTTTTTTGATTTTAATTCTTTTACGGACATCATCTTTTTTAGCCTTTGTTTAAATTAATGTTCTTTTTGGACGCAATAATTCTCCATCAAAAGATCCAATCCCTGTGAATTGTTCATCACAATAAACACGAATTAAACCAATTGGATAATCTTGCGACACCTTGATAAATCGGCCAGATTTATAAAAATCGGCGTCAATACCATTCAAATTACAAACCGGGATGTCCCCCAGCCCATAATCCGTTGATTGTAAATATTCTTTGCAATCTTTGCCATTATTATACAGATTTTCCAAAAAATCAAGTTTTACAGCATTTTTTATATTTAACCCGTTCGTCTGGGTGCGATAAATCATAGACACCGTACCAACAGTTTCGCATATATTTGCGATATCGCGGCCGATGCTGCGCACGTATGTACCAACAGAACACAAAGTTCTGAAATGGTGCGCATTATCTGTTTTTCCCAAATATTCTAATTCGAAAATAGTAACGGGGCGGGGCGGCACATCGAAATCAATTCCTTTGCGCGCCATTTTATGAGCACGAACGCCATTGATATGAATTGCAGAATAACGCGGCGGAACCTGCATAATTTCGCCTTTTATTTGTGAAACAGCATCTCTCACGGCTTGTTCTGTCGGAATTTTATCGTTTTTTTGCGTGACGTCGCCCGTAATATCCAATGTATCTGTCTCGAACCCGAAGATTACGTCGAAAAAATACTCTTTTGGTGCATTCGCTTGCCAAAAAGGAATCATTTTTGTGGCTTCCCCCAATGCAATGGGCAATAAACCAGATGCCATAGGATCCAATGTCCCGATATGACCAAATGTTTTGGCGCCAAATATCTTTGCCAAAATTGCACCCGCTTTGCGAGAATTACAATTTGTCGGTTTATCTAAAACAATCCATCCATTCATAATATTATCCAAATAAATCTAATTGCACTTTTTTAACATTTGGCTCTGCCATTTTTGGTTTAACACCGACTTCTTCAATTGTTGCATTTTCAATCACAGCAGGTGCAGCGGCCGAAACAGGCACGTCTTTTTTATTTTCCAAATCAGACAATATATTTTCTGCGCGATCGATAACCGATTGTGGCATACCCGCCAATTGGGCGACATGTATTCCGTATGAACGATTTGCAACACCCGGTATTATTTTATGCATAAATATTATTTCATTATTATGTTCACGCACATCTATTGTTAAACAACCAACATTTCGCAATTTTTCCGTGCCAACCAAAGCCGTTAATTCATGATAATGCGTCGCAAATAAAGTGCGTGGACATTTATCATCCAGAAATTCTAATACTGATTGAGCAATAGCCATCCCATCCCACGTTGCAGTTCCGCGACCAATTTCGTCAAAAATGATGAAAGATGCGCTTGTTGCACGATTTAAAATATTTGCCGTTTCATTCATTTCAACCATAAAAGTCGATTGACCGGCCGCCAAATTGTCGGACGCCCCGACACGCGAAAACAATTGATCGCATATTCCGATTTTTGCAGAATCTGCCGGGACGAAAGACCCCAAATGACTTAATACCACCAACAAAGCATTTTGGCGCAGGTACGTAGATTTTCCCGCCATATTTGGTCCTGTTAATAATGCAATTTTTTTATCATTTAACATGCAATCATTTTGAACAAATCTGTTACCAGATTTTTGCAACACATATTCTATGACCGGGTGGCGGGCACCCGTCACATCGAATGACGTGTCATTTGACATATCGGGACGAACCCAAGAATATTGAATAGCACAATTAGCCAGCGAGACCCAAACATCTGTATCAGATATTAAATCGACAGCATCCATTAAATCGGACGAAATGCCAGTTATTTCATCAATTAAATCTTCTATTATTTTATCTTCGATACCGCGCACTTTTTCTGCGGCGCTGCGAACTTCGTTATCTAAATCAATTAATGCAGACGTTGTGAAACGCATATTTCCAGCCATAGTTTGACGATGTATAAATCCAGATTCCGGTTTCATTAAATAATCTGAACGCGCGCTTGGGACTTCTATAAAATATCCCAATATGTTATTGTATTTAATTTTCAAAGTCGAAATGCCAGATTCTGATGCGTATTTTGTTTGTAATCCCGCAATAGTATCTCGTGCGCCGTTTGCCAATTCTTTTATTTTATCCAAAGACAAATCAAAACCATCGCGTATCACATTACCGTCTCGGAAAAAAGTTGGCAATTCATCCGCCAAAGCAGATTTTAAACGTAATCCGACCGACGAATTAGATTTTATATTTGCGTATTTTTCTGCCAAATCTTTATCCAGATTTTGTCCGATTAATTTAAAATTATCCAACCCACATATAAAATCACAAACATTTTTTAAATCGCGCGGGGTGGCACGAGAAGAAGACAATCGAGACAAACATCTGCCGACATCTGGAACATTTGCAAAAGCGTCTGTTAAAGAATGAATTAAATTTTTATTCAAAACCAAATGCGAAATATGTCCCTGTCTTTTTTTGATTTCATCGATGTCCGCAGACAAACAACGCAAATAAGAATTCAATTTTCGCGCACCTGCGGACGTTTTTGTTTTATCCAAAACATCCATCAAACATTTGCCGTTTTCGTTTATTGCAGAATCTATTTCTAAACTTTTCCAAGTCGCAGAATCTATTAATAATTGTTTGCCAGATTTAAAATCATAAGGGGTTCGGAAAACTATATTTGCACCACGTTGAGTATTAAATAAATATCCTGCCATCAAAGCAATCGCATTGTCATCAAAAGACGCATTATCTGACCCCGCGATTTTAATCCAATCGGATGTTTGTCCGAATATTTTTGACACGATTTCTTTTGCATCGCTGCGGTAATACAATCGTTCATAGACAGGGGTTGTTTTAAAAGCATCACGCAATTTTAAAACGTCTGCATCTTCTGCTAATTTTTCGGGATAAATAATTTCGGCCGGATTTATACGAACAATGTCGTCGAACACATCATTTGATTTTCCGATGAAAAATTCACCGGTTGAAATATCACAACCTGCAATATCAAATCCATTTGCACATTTTGCAACAGACACCAAAAAATTCGATTTTTTTGGGGTCAATAAATTATCATCAGTAATTGTACCGGGCGTTAATACACGTACAACTTCGCGGTTTAAATTTTTTCGCCCTGCGGCTTTGGCCTGGGCCGGAGTTTCCATTTGTTCAACCAACGCGATACTGTAACCCGCACGCACCAAACGTCCGAAATAATTTTCAGCAGCATGCCACGGCAAACCGCACATTGGAATATCCGCACCATCTTCGTCCAATCCACGTTTGGTTAAAACTATACCCAAAACGCGACTGACGATTTTTGCATCTTCGAAAAAAACTTCGTAAAAATCACCCAATCGTAACAATAATAAAGCATCTGGATTTTCTTGTTTCAAATCCACATATTGTTGCATAACCGGTGTTAATTTTTTACTCATTTTTTTAAACCTTTGGATTTGATAATTATTCGCCTGCGATTGTGGAAATTTTTAATTCGGCTTCTTTTAAAATCTGTTCACAATAAGCTTTTAATTTAACGCCTTTTTCATACGCGGCAACAGAATCTTTCAAAGACAATTCGCCCGATTCCATTTTTTTTACAATTTCCATTAATTGTTTATACGCTTCTTCGAACGGCAATTTTTCTGTATCCATAATTTAATTCCTTTTTTTATTTATGATATTTAAGATACTAAACATTTTTAACGAAATCAATAAAAGATTAAAAAAACCGGTATTTAACCGGTTTATTTTTTTTAATACATAGTTTGCAAAACGTGTCGGCTGCCATCTATATTGGACAACATTTTACCCGATCCATTTACCACACAAGCCAGAGGATTATCAACCAAGAACACAGGCAATCCCGTTGCGTTTCTGATTGCGATATCCAAACCGCGTAATAAAGAACCGCCACCGGTCATAGCAATTCCGAAGTCAACAATATCCGCAGACAATTCTGGCGGAGTGCATTCTAATGCTTGTTTCACTGTATCAATGATTTTATTAACAGTTGTTTGCAAAGCTTCGACCACTTGTGATTCTGTGATAACAACTTCGCGCGGGGTGCCGGACAATAAATCACGTCCTTTTACCTTTACGCTTAATTCGTTTTCTTTATCTTTCGGAGGCATAGCCGTACCAATTTTTTTCTTGATTTCTTCGGCTGTGTTTTCACCGATTAACAAATTTTTAGATTTACGTGCGTAATCGATAATATCTAAATCCATTTGGTCGCCCGCTGTACGAACAGCATTGGAATAAACGATACCACCCAAAGACATAACCGCAACTTCGGACGTACCACCACCAATATCTAATACCATAGAACCAATTGGCTTATCAACCGGCAATCCGGCACCGATTGCAGCCGCAGTTGATTCTTCGACAACATATACTTTGCGCGCGCCGGCGGCATCGGCCGCTTCTTGTATTGCACGACGTTCAACTTGCGTTGCACATGATGGCACACAGATAATAATCAAAGGCGCTGTTAATAAAGTTCTGCTGTGTACTTTGCGGATGAAATATTTTATCATTTCTTCTGTAATTTCAAAGTCTGCGATAACACCGTCACGCAATGGACGAACCGCAGAAATAGCACCAGGTGTGCGACCAAACATTTTTTTAGCCTCGGCACCCACCGCCAAAACTTCTTTGCGTCCCAATAATCTGTTTTCTACAACCGCAACAACAGATGGTTCGTTTAATACGACACCTTGGCCTTTTACATAAATCAAAGTATTCGCAGTCCCCAAATCAATCGCCATATCGGCAGAAAAGAATTTTAATAACCAATTGTACATTTTTATCTCCAATCAAAATTTGTAAGTAATATATTTTAAAATCAAAATAAATATAAAACTTAACGTAAAAAAAAGCAAGCATATAAATACATATTTTTCTTGGAAAATTCGATTTGTATGCTATTATTTTTGTTATGAGAAACATTTTTAAAAAACATAGCAATTTCGCAGCCCACAGAGAAAGCGATTTCGTTAAGACAAAATTTTTTATCGCAAAGGCCGGCAAAACGCTTTTTCCCAATGACGCCAGATATGGGTTTATCGTCACAAAAAAAAGCATGAAGCGCGCCGTACAACGCAATCGCGCAAAACGATTGTTACGTGTTTGGTTGCGATTAAATGAAGAATTTTTGTTACCTGAATTAGATTACATATTTATTGCGCGTCGCGAAATATTGGACGCATCCTTTACAGACGCCGTTAATCAAATGAAAGACGCGATTGAAAAGTTAAATAAAAATGCTTAAAAAGCCGGCTATTTTATTAATTAAATTATACCAATTGGCAATTTCGCCAATTACGGGCGGGCGTGCAACGTGCCGTTTTACCCCAACATGCAGCGAATATACAAAGCAAGCAATCGAAAAATATGGATTTATTCGCGGCACCATTTTGGGATTGCGCAGAATAAGTCGTTGTAATCCGTGGGGAAATTTTGGATTTGACCCTGTTCCTTGACATATCGCTTTGATGTGGTAGAATCAATTCTGCAAATCGGCAAAACCGAAATGCAACCGTTTAACTTAACAAAGGTATATATAATGTCTTTTCGTTCAACCGTTGAATCCATGTCAAAAATGATGGCCGAAATGGGAATAACAGAATTAAATCTAGAACGCCAATTTTTGTTCGGCGTTTACCGTAAACAAATTCGTTTGTCTAAACAACAAACTGTCGCCACAGCTATGCCAAATTTTCCTGTCGCAACAGAGTCTAAACAAACAATCGCAGAAACAGCTCCTGTCGCAGCCGAAGCACCAAAAACTTCTTCTGGAACAGCTTTGAAATCACCTATGGTTGGCGTTGCATATTTGTCACCAGAACCGGGCGCAAAAACATTTACAGAAGTTGGCGCAACTATCAAAGCAGGCGACACAGTTGTTTTAATCGAAGCTATGAAAACATTTAATCCAATCAAAGCAGACCGCGATGGTATGGTTAAAGAAATCTTGATCAAAGACGGCGCTGCTGTTGAATTTGATCAACCATTGATTATTATTGAATAATTTTTCGGAGGATTGCGATAAAAGATGAAAGCATTCAGTTGTTTTTATTTTTTGTCGCTTTTATTACAAATGCAAAAAATCAAAAAAGTATTAGTTGCCAATCGCGGAGAAATCGCATTACGTATTATACGTGCGTGCCGTGATATGGGAATCAGAACTGTTGCTGTACATTCAACAGTTGATAAAAACGCGACTCACGTTCATATCGCAGACGAATCTGTTTGCGTTGGACCAGGTCCATCAAAAGATTCTTATTTAAATGAATCAGCCATTTTAACAGCGGCATTATTAACAAATTCAGACGCAATCCACCCTGGATATGGATTTTTATCCGAACGCGCAGATTTTGTTGAAAAAGTTGAACAACACGGATTAATCTGGGTTGGGCCAACGGCTGCTATGATTACAAAAATGGGAAACAAAGTTAACGCAATTAAAACCGCACAAGAATGTGGTTTGCCAACTGTACCAGGTTCAGATGGCGCGGTCGACACATTAGAAGACGCGATTGCTTGGGCTGAAAAAATTGGATATCCGGTTATGTTAAAAGCTGCCGCTGGCGGTGGTGGTAAAGGTATTCGTCCCGTATTAAACGCGGAACAATTGCCAGAATTATTCCAAATGACAAAGAACGAAGCCAGATCCGGTTTCGGAGATGACACTTTGTATATGGAAAAATTATTATTACACCCACGTCATATTGAATTCCAAGTTTTGGGCGACCAACACGGCAACGTTGTTATTTTCGGAGAACGCGATTGTTCTTTGCAACGCAAAAACCAAAAAGTTATGGAAGAATGTCCAGCCGCCATTTTAAACCCAAAAGAACGTGAAGATATGATCGAAGTTTGCCGCGTCGCTGCAACAAAAATGGGCTATACAAATGCAGGTACTTTTGAATTTATGTTCGAAGATGGTAAATTTTATTTCTTGGAAATGAACACCAGATTACAAGTAGAACATCCCGTAACCGAAATGGTATACGGCGTTGATTTGGTACGAGAACAAATTCGTATTGCAGATGGCGAACCTTTGGGTTACAAACAATCTGATTTGACACCAAATGGTCACGCTATTGAATTCCGTATTAATGCAGAAGACCCGGAAACATTTGTTCCGAACCCTGGAAAAATTACCCAATATTCTGCACCTGGCGGATTGGGTGTTCGTGTTGATTCGGCCGTGTATACAGGTTATACAATTCCACCAACATACGATTCTATGATTGCAAAATTGATTGTGTATGCTCCAAATCGTGCGGCTTGCATTATGCGCGCTCAACGTTCTTTGGATGAATTCGTAATCGAAGGAATTAATACAACAATTGCTTTGCAACAAAAATTGTTAAAAAACAGTGACGTTAAAAAATTAGCTTTTGACAATCATTGGTTGGAAACATTTTTGGAATCTGAAAAGAAAAACAAATAATAAAAGACCGGCATTTTGCCGGTTTTTGTTTATATTATCTCTAATAAAAAA
>CAYJKO010000005.1:28751-36808 GCA_964371145.1 uncultured Muribaculaceae bacterium | reverse complement strand
ATTATCTCTAATAAAAAACCGCCCAATTGGGCGGTTTTAAATTTCATCAACAATCTATTATTTAACAGTTGTTGTTGCGTTTCTGTTCCATTTCCAAACTTCTTCGCCTGTACCTTTTACGGCTGGACGTTCTTTACCATAAGAAATTGTTGAAATACGATCAGCTTCTACGCCATCTTGAACCATAACTGCTTTTGCTGCGTTTGCACGACGTGCACCCAAAGCCAAGTTGTATTCTGTTGAACCACGTTCGTCACAGTTTCCAGCAACCTGGATTTCTGTTTCTGGGTGATTTTTCATATACAAAGCTTGACCCAACAAGTTATTTTCAGAATCAGATGTGATTTCAGATGAAGCATATTCGAAATATGCAGCTTGACCGTTCATATCTGCTGGTTCTGTGATACAACCGCAAGCAGTAACCAATAAAGAAGCTCCTGCCAACATTGCTAAGTTTTTAATTTTCATGAAAACACTCCCTTGAGTTTTTGTTGTTCGTGGTATATTATATATTAAAATGACTATTAATTCAAGGGAAAACGGAATATGAGCAATAATAAAATCAAAGATTTATGTATGGCGGGCGTAAATTGGGAAATAAACGAAAACCCAACCCCAACAAAATTAAACACCAAACCCGAAACACCGGAAACCAATAATATTGTTCCACCCATTGAACCAGCGGTTAAAAAAGATTTGAACGATGTACAGACTTTGGATGAATTGTCCGCCGCTATTTCTGAATATAATCATCCTTTGAAACAATTTGCAAAAAACACCGTTTTGCCGGATTTTGGCGACAATTCATCCGGTCTTTTAATTATCACAGATATGCCATCTGACGTGGACGAAAATAATAAAAAAATATTAACAAACGGTGCAGGGGAATTGTTAAACAAAATGTTGTCTGCCATTGAAATAGACAGAACGACAACATCAATTATTCCAATTCTTGCATGGAGAACCCCGGGTGGGCGAACACCGGAACAATCAGAAATAGATTCAGGTATGGATTTTGTAAAAAAAGCAATCGACATTATAAACCCACGCGTTATTTTAACATTGGGCGCTATTACCGCAACCGCGGTCGCAAATGCCAAAATCCCAAAAGATATGGGGGGCACTTTAAAATCATTCGACAACATTGATACAATATCCATTTATCACCCAAGTTTTTTAATTTTAAAACCGGATGCAAAACGAGATGTTTGGAATGCTTTACAAAACTTGCAAAAACTCTTGAAAAATGGCACAAACAATATATAATACACAGGTACAGTAATATAAGGAGCTGAAAATACGACCAAGAAATAACAAAGATTCTCGTCGCGACATGGGACCAAGAATCAACGAAAGAATTACAGATAAAACCGTTCAATTAATTGACGAAACCGGCGAAAACCGTGGTGTTATCGCAACCAATATGGCTTTGCAGATGGCGGCTGATTTGGGATTGGATTTGGTGGAAATTAACGCGAACAGCACACCATCAGTTGCTAAATTAATTGATTACGGAAAATTTAAATACGACCGTAAAAAGAAAAATTCCGAAGCAAAGAAAAATCAAAAAACAACTGAAATGAAAGAAGTTTGGGTAAAACCTTTTATTGAAGAAAACGATTTGAATATAAAAATGAAAAAAGTTTTTGAATTTTTAGCAGACGGCGACAAAGTAAAAATATCCGTTATGACACGTGGCCATAAAAAAGTTTTGGCGTTGGGTCGTGCGGTTGTTCCAGAATTGTTTGAAAAAATCATTAAAATGTCAGAAGGCCATGGAACTTTGGAATCGCGTTCAAAACCGGACGAACAAACAAAATCAATTATGTTGGCACCCGTTAAATAAAAAACAATTGCAAAGACATAAGATTTTGTTATAATCTGTTTTGTTCTTTGGGTGATTAGCTCAGTTGGCTAGAGCGTTACGTTGACATCGTAGAGGTCGTTGGTTCGAGCCCAATATCACCCACCAGTTTAAAAGAAATATCCCGTTTGGGATATTTTTTTTGAACCCGTGGTTAATCAATGTGCAAGAACCGTTGGTTCGTCCCGAAAGTTAATTTGAACAAATGAAATGCTGTTCAAATTATTACGCAGGGGAAAGGGACCCGCCAATTTATTGGTGGGAATTACAACCCAATATCACCCACCAGTTTAAAAGAAATATCCCGTTTGGGATATTTTTTTTGAACCCGTGGTTAATCAATGTGCGAGAACCGTTGGTTCGATACGAAGTTGACGAGGCTTTCGCGAGTTACGAAGTGAATTATAACGGTTTTTATTTTTATCACATATTTGATTTTTGTTTTTTTTGCGATATAATTAATGTCTAATTTAATAAAACAAAAAAGATAAAACGTATGACGAACAAAATTCTTATTACTTCTGCATTGCCGTATGTTAACGGCGAATTACATATCGGACATTTTGTCGGATGTTTATTACCGTCCGACATTTATGCACGTTTTAACCGCGCAATGGGCCGCGATGTATTATTCGTATCTGGCGCAGACGAACACGGAACCCCAAGTATCGTTGGCGCTATGAAAGAGGGGATTTCTGTCGAAGAATACAATAATAAATATTATGCAAAACATTTAAATGACGTTCAAAATTTTGATTTATCTTTTGATTTATATGGACGCACACACACGCAACAACAAACCGAATTGGTGCAATCTTTATTTACACAATGGGATAATGCGGGATTAATAGAAGAACGAGTTATGAAACAACCGTTTTCTGTGGACGACAATATGTTTTTAGCAGATCGTCAGATTAAGGGGACTTGCCCAAAATGCGGATATGATGCAGCCGACGGAGATCAATGTGAAAAATGCGGTGAATTATTAGATGCGATTGATTTAATAAATCCGTATTCTATAATTTCAAACAGTCACAACATAGAATTTCGCGATACAAAACATTTGTATTTTCTATATTCAAAATTAACCGACAAATTACAAAGCTGGTTAGACAGTCGTACGGGTTGGCCAAAGACTGCGACATCTATTGCTAAAAAATGGATGAGTGAGGGTTTACAAGACACACCGATTACTCGTGATTTACCGTTTGGAATTCCGGTCAACAAACCGGGATACGAAGACAAAGTTTTCTATGTTTGGTTTGATGCACCATGGGGATATGTATCCATTTCACAATGCGCAACAGATAACTGGGCAAATTGGTGGAAAGATATGGACACCAAATATGTTCAGTTTATGGGTAAAGATAACGTGTCATTCCATTCTGTTTTATTCCCGGCGCAACAATTGGCTTTGCCGGCGCGCGACTTTAAAACAGTTGATGTTTTAAAAGCTTTGAATTTTATGAATTTCGAAGGAAACAAAATTTCTAAATCAAAAGGAAATGGTGTATTTTTATCCGACGCATTAAATTATGCATCGTCAGACGTTTGGCGTTATGCGCTTATATCATCTGCACCAGAAACAGATGACAGCGATTTTACAGCAAGTCGTTTTGCAGATATTGTAAACAAAGATTTAAATGGATTGTTGGGTAATTTTATTTCTCGTGTTACAAAATTAACGGATAAAAATTTCGGTTTAAATGTGCCGACGTCAAATTCAAAATTTGATGATGTTAATAAAAAATTAAATGAATTATTATCTGAATTAACAGATGGGTTAGAAAAATGTGAATTCCGTCGTGCGGCTTTTGCTTTGCGTTCTATGTGGGCAACCGCGAATGAATTTATGTCAGACTTTGCCCCTTGGTCGTTGCTCAAAGACGGTAAAATTGACGAAGCAAAATCTGTATTAAATGAATGTTTTCAAATGATAGAATTTTTTGGTCGTGCGTGCGCACCATTTATGCCAAACACTGCCGCAAAAATTCAAAATATTTTCGGGACAAAATTTGATTTATCATGGCCAACAGAATACGAACGCAGAATTGAAAATGGTGCATCTTTTACAATACCTGAAAATTTATTCGACAGAATTGACGATGAAATGATCGAACGTATAAAAACAGAAAGTTCAGCCGAATTTAAAAATGCAAAATAATAAATTAAAACTTGTTTTATTGTCTTGTTGTGCGCCGTGTTCTGGTGGGGCTATTTTGCAATTATTAAACGGAGACATTCCAAACATCGACGATTTCGTTGTTATGTTTTATAACCCGAATATTTATCCCGAATACGAATATGAAAAAAGACGTGATGAACAAATTCGTTTTTGTGATGACATGGGTGTTAAACACATTGAATTAGAATACAATCACGAAGATTGGTTGTCCGAAATTGCAGGGGACGAATCAGAACCTGAACGTGGAAACAGATGTTCAAAATGTTTTCGTTTTCGTTTTCGCCGTGCGCAAATTTGGGCAAATAAAAATGGATATAATGCGATATGTTCGGTTTTGGGAATATCTCGCCATAAATCACAACCACAAGTCGATGTGGCCGCTGCATCCGTTTTAACAAAAATATCATATTTACCGGTTAATTGGGATGAAAAAGTCAAAAATACGGTCGCAAAAGACCAAGATTTTTATCGCCAAAATTATTGCGGTTGCGAATTCAGTAAAGCTAAATAAAATTTGATTGTGCAAAACAAACATATTATAATTCACGTGAACTTAATAAAAAGAAAGGATTAAACATGTCATCTATTTTAATTTTCCCAGGTCAGGGCAGTCAATCTGTTGGAATGGGTAAAGATTTATATGATAACCACCAAATTGCGCGCGACGTTTTTAACGAAGTTGACGATGCATTGGGTTTTAAATTATCAGACATTATTTTCAACGGCCCGTTGGATGAATTAACAATGACCGCAAATGTACAACCTGCGATTATGGCGACATCCATTGCTATGTTTCGAGTTGCAAACGTTCCTTTGACTGAATATGTTGCAGGGCATTCATTGGGCGAATATACGGCTCTTTGTGCAGCGGGCGCGATATCTTTGGCGGACACTGCAAAATTATTACGCCTGCGCGGGGAATCTATGCAAACAGCCGTACCAGTTGGACAGGGCGCTATGGCGGTTATTATGGGATTGGATATTGACGCATTAAAAGACATTTGCATGACAGCTGAAAAATCCGCCGGCGATAATTTTGTATGCGATATTGCAAATGATAATTGCCCAGGCCAGGTTGTTATATCAGGTTCAAAACCGGCGATTGAAATTGCAATGGAATTGGCAAAATCGGCCGGCGCAAAACGCGCAATGTTATTGCCGTTGTCTGTACCGCCTCATTCCAGATTGATGGCACCTGTTGCTATTCAAATGAAAGACGCATTGGATAAAATTGAAATTAAAACACCCGGTGCGGCTTTGATTTCAAATAAAACTTGCGCGCCTATGACAGATGTAAACGAAATCAAAGACGCGTTGGTTTATCAAATTACACACGGGGTACGTTGGAGAGAATCTGTAATTGCTTTTTCAGGATTGGGAATAACAGAAACTATTGAATGCGGCCCAGGCGCAGTTTTAACAGGTATGACACCAAGAAACGCACCAAGCATGACAGCTAAAAAATTAGAAATATAAAAACAAAGGAAAGAAAAAATATGTTTGAATTAAATGATAAAATCGCATTAGTAACAGGTGCAACAGGTGGTATCGGAATTGCAATTGCAAAACAAATGAAATTGGCGGGCGCAACCGTTGTTGTAACGGGTCGTTCAATGGATAAATTAAATGCTGAATTTGATGATTCTTTTATCAAAATCCCAGCCGATTTATCAGCCGACAAAGGTGCGGATGAATTAATTGCAAAAACCATTGAAATGGCCGGCGGATTGGATATTTTAATTAATAACGCGGGTATCACAAAAGACACATTAATGATGCGTATGACGGACGAACAATTTGATGATGTTATTAACACAAATTTACGTTCTACTTTTAAAATGTGTCGCGCGGCAATTATGCCTATGATGAAAAATCGTTTTGGTCGTATTATAAATATGGCATCTATTATTGGCGCAATCGGGGGCCCGGGCCAAACAAATTACGCAGCATCCAAAGGCGGTATGATTGCGATGACTAAATCCATCGCAGCCGAAGTTGGCGCACGTGGAATTACTGCGAACACTATTGCTCCTGGATTTATCAAAACACCTATGACAGATGTTTTGCCAGAAGAATTAAAAGCAGCATACATGAAACAAATCCCAGCAGGTCGTTTTGGCGAACCATCTGATATTGCAAATGCTTGTGTTTATCTTGCAAGTACGGAAGCCGGTTATGTAAACGGTCAAACATTGCACGTTAATGGCGCAATGGGTCGTTTTTAATGAAAGAATTTGATGTAATCATTATAGGTGCGGGACATTCCGGGACAGAGGCGGCAACGGCCGCTGCTCGTCGTGGATGCCGCACCGCTATGATTACTATGAAAGAATCTGATATCGGCGCTCTGTCTTGTAACCCAAGTATTGGCGGCCCCGGAAAATCTCAATTAATCGCAGAAATAGATGCGTTGGGTGGCGTTATGCCAATTGTTGCCGATAAATCTGGGATTCATTTCAGATTATTAAACGCAACACACGGCGCCGCTACACAAGCGCTGCGGGTTCAAATCGACAGACAAAAATATCATAATAATATGATGGACGTTTTAAACAATTATCCAAATCTGGAAATTATTTATGACACGGTCGAAAGTTTAGATTTATATAAAAAAGTCATTAATAATAAATATTGTGCAAAATCAATTGTGATTACGACTGGGACTTTTTTAAATGGATTGGTTCATCGTGGGGACGACAAAATAAAATCAGGCCGTCTGTGCGATGACAATACTTATCAAGATGCCGATACAAATATATCAAAAACATTACAATCGGCCGGCTTTTCATTATTGCGATTGAAAACGGGAACGCCCGCGCGCATATATGCAGATTCTATTGATTATACAAATATGGAAATTCAGCCATCGGACGAAAATCACGATTGGTTTTCTGACAAAATTGAAGAAAATACCGATAGAATTTCTTGTTTCATTACTCATACCGACGAAAACACTCATCAAATAATTCGTGATAATTTGGATCTCGCGCCGATGTATAACGGTGGTATTCGTGGCACAGGTCCTCGTTATTGCCCGTCTATTGAAGACAAAGTAATGAGATTTCCAGAACATAAAACTCATCACGTTTTCATAGAACCAGAAGGTATCAATTCTGATATCGTTTATCCGAACGGAATATCAACTTCTTATTCTGACACTATTCAAGATAAATGGATTCGCACGATATCGGGGCTGGAAAATTGCAAAATCGAAAGATACGGATACGCAATAGAATATGATGCAATCGATGCACGTTGTTTAAAATCAACATTGGAATCTGTGGACGTATCTGGAATATTTTTTGCGGGACAGATAAACGGCACATCCGGTTACGAAGAAGCCGCCGCCCAAGGTTTGGTTGCGGGCGCAAATGCCGCGGCACATGCGTTGAATTTACCAACATTGGATTTAGACAGAACAAATTCTATGACAGGTGTTTTAATAGATGACATCACAACATTGGGTGTGGACGAACCATACCGTATGTTTACATCCCGCGCAGAATACAGATTGTCTTTGCGTTGTGACAACGCGATTGCGCGTTTGGGGGATATGGCGGTTAAATTAAATTTGTTGTCAGAAGATGACAGAATAAAAAAATACGAATTTCGAAAAAATAAAATTTTAGAAACAGATAAATTTTATGCGGGATATATTGCGCGCAACCAACGAGAAATCGACGCATATAAACGTGATATGAATTTAAAAATTCCAAATAAATTTGAATATAAAAACCTGCCGGGATTAACAAATGAAATTATAGAAAAATTGGAAAAAACGCGTCCTGAAAATGTGGCAAGCCTGTCCCGTATTCCGGGGATGACTCCGGCTGGAATTATGATAATTTTACGAAAATTACGACAATAAAAAACACACTTGCATAATTGCGTTTTTAAATATTATAATGTGAAACATGCCGGGTTAGCTCAGTTGGTAGAGCATCTCATTCGTAATGAGGGGGTCGCAAGTTCGAATCTTGTATCCGGCACCATTTAAGAAAAAACACC
>CAYJKO010000005.1:0-28651 GCA_964371145.1 uncultured Muribaculaceae bacterium | reverse complement strand
ATTTATTGCGAAGATTGAACGGTTGCGAAACGAAAGGGACCCGCGGCAAAGCCGTGGGAATTACAATCTTGTATCCGGCACCATTTAAATAAAAATACCGGCGATATGCCGGTTTTTTTATTTTATTTTTTGCGCAAATCTTTTCTCGAACGTTTTTGCTTTTTTCGAAACATCTTTTGCCGTTGCTTTTAATGCTGCTGCATAAAAAGGTATGGTTAATATTTTAAACGCATCCATCGGCACACCACGTGACGAAGCATCCGTTTTTGTAAATGTCAATTCATTAATTCTTTTAATAACAGACATTTCAGATATGAAATTTTTTTCTTCTATTATTGATACAAAACCTGTACCTTTTAACATTTTCAATTCAAAATTATATCGTCCAGATTTTTTATCTTTTTCTATATTCAAAATATAATTATTGTTCATATAATTTTTTATACGAACAACTACATCCATAGACACATTCCAATGTGTTGTAAAATTTTTGTATTCTGACAGTATTTTGTTTTTCATAATACACCCCTTTTGTTATATCTTTTGCTGTGATTCTATTGCAAAAAAACGAAATGTCAATTTTTTAAATAATTTCTTGAATTCGGGTCAAATCCAAGGTAAAATAAATGTTATGAAAAACACAAAAGTTATTATCATAGCATAAATGCAAATTGCCCCTTTGGCGATTGCTGGGGCGCATAGGCGCTTTTTTTTATGCGAAAATAATAATTAAAATTAACAAGGAAACACAAAATGACATATCCAAAAACAGACGCAAAAGCAAACTTTGTTGAAATAGAAAAAAATATGACAGAATTTTGGGCGGCGGATAATACTTTCGCAAAGCTGCAAGAAAAAAACGCAAACGGAAAACGTTTCTTATTTTTTGACGGGCCGGCGACACCTTCTTCTATTCCTCATATCGGGCATTTGGGTGTGTCTGCGGTAAAAGATATGGTATGCCGTTTTAATAATATGCGCGGTCGTAACGTTGTTCATCAATTGGGATGGGATGTTCATGGATTGCCAACCGAGGTTATGGTTGAAAAAGAATTGGGCATGCAAACAAAAGACATTGTTGCAAAATACGGTATCGAAGAATTTTGTAATATGTGTCGTCGTGGTGTTATGAAATATGTTGGCGAATGGGGTAATTATTTAAACCGTTTAGGTCGTTGGGTTGATATAGGTGAAGAAAATGTTTACAACACTATGAATCCTGAATATATGGAATCTGTAATTTGGGCTTTGAAAAAATTATACGATGACGGATTGTTATACAAAGACTTTAAAGTAAATCCGTTTGATTGGAAATTGGGAACTGTTATGTCTAATTCCGAAGCGTCATCCGAATACGAAGACGTTGTTGATGACGCTGTCACGGTTTGGTTTGAATTAGAAAACGGTCGACGTGTTTTGGCATGGACTACGACACCTTGGACATTGCCTGCGAATTCTGCTTTGGCGGTAAATCCAAATATGGAATACACAATTATGAAAGACGCAGATGGCGCAGAATATATCATTGCAACAAACCTGTTGTCTGGATACGCAAAACAATTTGAAAACGCTCAAAACGTTGGTACAATTTCAGGCGCGGATATGGTTGGTTTAAAATACAAACCATTATTTAATTATTATGATGATGAAAGATTGTATTCTGTGATTGCGGCGGATTATGTTTCTGACGCGTCCGGTACCGGTATCGTTCATATCGCACCTGCATTCGGCGAAGAAGATTATTTGGCTGCAAAAGAAATTGACCCTAAATTCCCAGTTATTGTAAACGTTGATGATTATGGTAATTTTACAGCCGACGTTAAAGATTGGGCGGGGGTGAATATTTTCGAAGCAAATCCACAAATTATGGAAAATTTAAAACAACGCGGTCAGTTGGTAAAAAAAGAACAATATAAACACAGCTATCCTATGTCGCCTCGCACAAAAGTAAAATTGATTTATCGTGCGACAGACGCTTGGTACATTGACGTTCCAAAAATCCGCGACAGATTAATTGAATTAAACAAATCCGTTGATTGGAAATCTGCAGGAAATCGTTTTTCTGCATGGATAGAAGGCGCACGCCCATGGGGTATTTCCAGAAATCGTTTCTGGGGTGTTCCATTACCAATTTGGACTAATGAAGCGGGCGACATCAAAGTATTCGGATCAATCGCAGAATTAAATGAATTTTTCGGTGCAGACGTTAAAGATTTACATCGCGCAACTATGGACGGTTTAACAAAAGACGGATGGAAACGTATTCCGGACGTTTTGGACGCTTGGTTTGAATCTGGTTCTATGCCATTTGCTGCAAAACATTTCCCGTTTGAAAATTCAGAAGAAGTCGCCGACGCATACATTTCAGATTATATTATCGAAGGCCAAGACCAAACACGTGGCTGGTTTTATACTTTGATGGTATTATCAACCGCTTTATTTGACAGACCGGCATTTAATACGATTTCTGCAAACGGTATGTCTGTCGACGAACACAAAAAGAAAATGTCTAAATCCGTTGGTAATTACGTAGACCCAATTGAAATGTTGGATACATATGGTGCGGATTCTATGCGTTTGTATATATTGGGCAGCAACTTTTTAAAAGCAGAACCTGTGCCAATTGATAAAGGCGGTAAAGTATTTAATGACACAATTAAAAATTTATTAACTCCGCTTTGGAACGCTTATCATTTCTTTACGTTATACGCGAATGCAGGAAATGTAGTCGCAAATGAAAATTCAAAAATTGATAACGTTATGGACAAATACATAATGTCTGAATTAAATAATTTGGTGCGCGTTGCAAATAATTCTTTGTCTAATTATGACCCAAGCGTTTTTGTAAAATCAGTTGTAGAATTTTTAGACATCTTAAACAATTGGTATATCCGTCGTTCTCGCGCGCGTTTTTGGAACGAAGAACAGGGCGCGTTCGATACGTTATATAACGTCTTAACGACTGTTGCAAAATTGATTGCGCCGTTGGCTCCGTTTGTGTCTGAATTTATATATAAAAATTTGACAGGGGATGCATCCGTTCATTTGACCGAATATCCAAAATATGACGAAAACGCCGGCGATTTATCATTAAAAGAAGATATGCGTCGCATTCAAATGATAGTGTCTGTGGGTAAACAATTACGCGAAGAATATAAAATGCGCAACCGTTTGCCTTTGGCAAAATTAACAGTTGCCGGAATTAATATGGCAGATTACAACGACATTATTTGTGATGAATTAAATGTTAAATCTGTTGATTTTATCCAAGACGTAAATGATGTCGCCGATTCTTTTGTATATTTGATTACTCCGAAAATTGGCGCACGTTTGGGTGGTGCATTACGTGACATTATCCCAATGGTAAAACAGGGTAAATATAGCATGGCGGATGACAAATTAATTGTCGGCGAATATACATTAAACGCGGATGAATTTGAATCTAGATTGACTGTTAAAAATGGCGTTCCGGGAATTGCTTTGCCGGATAATACCGCGGTTATTATTTTGGATACAAATTTAAACGACGAATTAATTTCCGAAGGTCTGGTAAATGACGCTTTGCGTTTTATCCAAGACACACGTAAGACAGTTGGTTTGGAAGTATCGAACAGAATTATTATTGAATATACGGCTGATGAAAAATTGGCAAATGCGGTTCAAAAATATAAAGACAAAATTATGTCTGATACATTATGTGTTGATTTAAAATCGGGTATTGGTGAACACAACACCGAAATCGAAGGCTATAAATTCAGCATTAAAATAACAAAAGCATAATAACAAAACCGCCCATCACGGGCGGTTGTTTTATACGAAGGAAAGACAATGAAAAAATTATCACCGGATATTTATTTTGAACAAATTCCAAAAATTATAGATATGGATATACGGTCTGAATTATATGCGATTAATGAATTCACGTTTGCGGTGGCGGTGATTTTATCGGCGCAAGCAACGGATAAAAAAGTGAACGAAGTAACGCCCGTTTTATTTGATATCGCACCAACCCCGGATAAGATGTTGGAATTGGGTGAAAACGGTTTAAAAGAACATATTCGCGTTATATCTTTTTTCAATAACAAAGCAAAAAATATAATTGCTATGTCTGAAAAATTGGCAAACATATCAGAAGATACGAATTGGAAATTCCCACAAGATTTTCATAATCAAAAATCTTTGATGGATTTGCCGGGTATCGGACAAAAGACCGCGAACGTTATTATGAATGTTTTATGGGGAATGCCATTTATCGGGGTTGATACACATGTGTTTCGTTTATCCCACAGATTTGGATGGGCAAAAGACAACGATAACACACCTGAAAAAGTAGAGAAGAAATTATTAAAATTTATCCCGAAAAGATTTCACGGTATGGTAAATCACGTAATGGTATTGCATGGCCGTTATACATGTCGCGCACAGCGCCCAAAATGCGATACGTGTCCGATATTTAACATATGTCCCGCCCCAGATAAAATGAAATAAAAAAACCGGCGAAATGCCGGTTTTTTCATTTTATTTTCCCATCTTTTATGGCTTGGTTTAATGTTTTTTTCAACGCGCCTTTTTTCAATTCTTCTTTATCGATATCATAATTAGAAAAGAACAAAGTCGAATTCCAATATTTTAATTCTATTTCTTTTTCTATTTCGTAATCACCGTCTTTATATTCTGCATTTACAGTTTCTACAATATACAGAGGTATTATACCGAAAGACATAATATGCAACAATGTATACGGCACAGATATTAAAATGTATTTTTGACCTTCATCAAACCCCAGTTTTTTATCTTCTGAATCTTTCAAGTTTACAGGATTTATATTATATTCATTTAATACTTCCTTCAGAAGAAAAACACCTTTGTAATTGTTACACGTTTGGAATCTGTTCGAACCTTTGCATTCCATCGGTATATCATACTTGGCCGGCAAAGGTGTTTTTGATGAAAATGTATGATTTGATTCAGCTGTTAAATAATCATTAATTTCATCATAATTCGTATACAGTTTGCCACAAGCGTTCAAACCCAGAAAAACAGTCAGCATACACAGCGCTTTGTATTTATTCATTGTAAACCTTTTTATTTATCGCGGATTTTGCCGCCGGTTGTTTTTTCAACATTTGCTATGATTTTATTTTGAATTTCCATCATAGTATCTTCACCGATTTTTGTTGTCGGAATTACCGTTATTGTAAATGCAACAGATTTTTTATTGTCACCCATTTCGAATGAATCAAACACGGTTATATTATCAATTCTGGCATCCACAGATTTTGCAGATGACGTTATTTTTTCCGCCGCGCAATCCGCATCCACAATAAAAGCAAAATCACGTGTCACAGGTTGAAATTCTGTAACAGGTATTTTTTTATGTTTTATAACGGCTGGTAAAACAGATGTATCTTCAATCAATCCAATTACAACATTTGTTTTGATTTTTTTTGCCTTTGCAATTACGGGATGTAATTCACCGAATTGCCCAACCATTTTGTTACCTTGGTACAATGCGCCATATCTGTATGGATGCGCCCAACGTGGTGGGTTATCTGTTTTAACAGTTAAATTTTGACCACCGAACAAAGACAATATATCTGATTTTACATCATATATATCTTTGTCGCGATTGCGGCCTTGCCAATGTTTTGGTGACGTGACCCCTGTTCGCACCACAACCAATTGATTATGTTGTGCGCCTGGTGTATCGCCATCAAATACTGTGCCATATGAAAATAAATCTATATCTGCATATCCACGGTTTTCATTTAAAGAAATTACATCCAACATATTGCATAACAAATTATTACGCAAAGTATTTAATTTAACCGTAATCGGGTTTAATATCATAACGTTCGGTTTATCAAACAATTCTTTTTCGAATTCATCATTTCCAAAACCGAAATAAATATGTTCATTTAATCCACGCGCCACCAGATGTCTTTTAACAGACAAACCCATGTCATTTGAATTATTCACAGATAAATATTTTTTATCATTATCGATTTTAATTTTATCATAACCGTACATTCTGATTAAATCAGAAATAATATGTTCTGGGATTTCAATTTCTACGCGTGATGCCGGTGGCATAACAACCCAATCGTCGGCGGATGAATCAACCACATATCCGTATGATTTTAAAATCGCCAATTGTTCGTCTTTTGCAATATCAAAACCGATTTTTTTAACGAAAAGACCGGGATTATAGTTTATTTTAACATTTGGCATAATCGGCGCACCGGCAATGGATACACCTATCATTTCTCCGCCGCATTCTTCCATTATAATGGACGCACAGCGCGACAAAGCTCCCCCATTAACCGTTGGGTCAATTCCGCGTTCGAAACGATATGACGCGTCAGATGACAATCCCATACGTTTAGATGTTTTACGAACGGATACCGGATTAAAATATGCTGATTCTAATAAAATATTTTTTGTATTATCATCTGTCATAGAACGCATTCCACCAACGACCCCGGCTGCCGCCAAAACACCTATCTCGTCCGCGATAACTAAATCCGTATCTTTTAATTTATGTTCTGTGCCAAATAAATCGGTAAATTCTTCGTCCGTCTTTGCCAGACGTACTGTGATTTTTCCAATAACTTTATCCGCGTCAAAACAATGCATAGGTTGACCCATGTCAAAACAAATATAATTCGTCGCATCCACAGCCGCATTTTTCGGATTGACTCCAATCGCAGATAAACGTGCTGCAATTTTTTGATTGCTGGATTTTAAATCGATATTTTTAATTTCTGCCAATCTGTAAATTGGGCATAAATCCAAATTTTCAATCTCGACTTTTCTGTTATCATTATTTTGAAACGGAGTATTTATTTTTTGTTCCAAATATGTTCCCATGCCCGCCGCTGATAAATCGCGCGCAATTCCAGATACAGATAAATAATCCGGACGATTTGGAGTTATAGAACCTTCGAACACAGGGGATGTCATATCACGCATAGCAAATATTGTTTGCCCCAAAACTTCGTCGGCTTCATTTAATTCCATGATACCATCGTGGTCATTTCCCAACCCCAGCTCTTTTGCGCTGCACATCATACCATTTGATACAACGCCACGAATTTTACCAGAGCCGATTTCAAAATCCCCGATTTTACAACCAGGTTTCGCCAGCGCAGACACCAATCCAACGCGAACGTTTGGCGCACCGCATACAACTTGACGCAATTCGCCCGATCCATCATCGACTTTTAAAACATGTAAATGATCGCTGTCGGAATGTTTTTCGCATTCAACAATTTTAGCCGCAACCGGTAAAGTCGGTATTGTTAAATCTTCTATTTCCAAACCAATTGCATTTAATTTTGTTGCAATTGAATCCGGCGTTTCATTTGTATCCAAATAATCTTTTAACCAATCAAATGTCCATTTCATAATTAACCCCCAATAATTCCATTATTTTTTAACCAGCGCACGTCGCCTTCGTAAAAGCTGCGCAAATCTTCCAGACCATATTTCAACATAGCCAATCTATCCCAACCAAATCCGAATGCGAATCCTTGGAATTTATTTGGGTCTATATTACAATTACGCAACACATTTGGATGTACCATTCCCGCACCCATTAATTCTAACCATTTTCCGTCTTTCCATTTCATATCAATTTCAATAGACGGTTCTGTAAACGGAAAGAAAGATGGACGAATACGTAATTCTAAATCATCTATGCAAAAAAACTTTTGCAAGAATAATTTAATATCTGTAATTAAATCTGACAATGTAACATCTGTTCCGATATATAAACCTTCGACCTGATGAAACATAGGTGAATGAGTTGCATCCATTTCTTTACGATACGTTGCCCCCAATCCAAATATTTTAATCGGCGCGCCTGTTTCTTCCATAGTGCGAATTTGTATGGCGGACGTTTGAGTACGTAATACATTGCCGTTTGCCAAGAAAAAAGTATCTTGCATATCGCGAGCGGGGTGATGGGCAGGCGTATTTAGCGCTGTAAAGTTATGCCAATCGTCTTCTACCTCTGGTCCTGTACATAATTTATATCCGAACGATGTTAAAATATTTGATATAGATATAACCGCACCTGTTAAAGGATGCAAAGTCCCCGTGCTGTCTTTTTCGGCATTTAATGACACATCCAATTTTTCAGATTCCAATGCCGTAATCAGAGTGTTATATTCAATTTCATCCTGTCTTTGTTTGAATGCTGCACGTAAATCTGTATTTTCTTTGTTTAATGCTGCGCGTGCATCATTGTCCAAATTTTTCATTTCTTTTAATTTCGCGGTCATAGTACCCGTCTTTCCGAACACATCATTATAAAGAACTTTTAAATCTTCCAACGTTTGAATTTGATTTATATTATCGATATTCATATTTTTTCCTTTTAAATATAAAAAAGCCGTCTTGTCGACGGCTTTATTATTGCAAATTAGCACAGCTGCGACAAGCTTTATTTCGCATCTGTGGTAAATCGTTTTGCAGTTTCGATCAGTGTTTTGAAATTAACATCACCAGCATAAGCCATTTCAGCCAATACTTTTCTGTCTAATTCAATCCCAGCTTTTTTCAAGCCGTTCATAAATACACTGTAAGTCATACCTTCTGCGCGAACAGCAGCGTTGATACGAACAATCCACAAAGAACGAAAGTCGCGTTTTTTAACACGTCTGTCACGATATGCATATTGTCCTGCTTTTTCTGTTTTTTCACGAGCTGCACGATAAGTTGTGCTGTGACGACCCAAATAACCTTTGGCACGTGCCAAGATTTTATTATGTTTTTGTTTAACGGTGGTTCCGCGTTTTACTCTTGCCATTTTAATTCCTCTTTATCTTATTTCAAGCCGTATGGAGCAAGCAATTTTGCTTGTCCGACCATGTTATCATTCAAATACTGAGGTTTTGCTCCAGCTTTGTTTGCGCGCTTTGATTTGTTACGCAACAATTTACTGTGGCCAGATCTGGCTACACGAATTTTACCCGTTGCAGTCATTTTCGCACGTTTTTTCAACGACGAATTTGTTTTCATTTTTGGCATTTTCTATCCTTTTTTTGTACCTTATGGCAATGCCTTGCCACCTCGGATCTTTACGATTTTGACATATTTTTTAAGAAAATCAAGTTTTTATTGAATATTATTTAAAAAGAAAGTAAACTGAAACCCATGAGAAAAAAAAAGAAAAATTCAGGAATAATTTCAAAAACCAAACCTATTATTGCTTTGGTGGCTGTGCCTATGCTGTTAATTTACGTGTTTGTTGCAAAACCTAATTTTTCTTTTATCGATACAGTTGGCGGAATAATCACCCCGGCCATAGATGTTTTGGGTAATATTGTCACATGGCCCGTACGTGCCGTCGGACAGGTCGCAGAAAATATCCGAGAAAGAAATTTAATCGATGATGAAAATGTTATTTTAAAAGAACAATTATTAATATATCAAACAAAACAAAATGAATATGATGTTGCGATATCCGAAAACAAATTATTAAAAAAACAATTGGGGGTTGCCGAACAATTACCTTTTAAATATATTCATGCAAACATATCCGTAGACAATACATCTTTTCATTCTTCTTCATTTTTTATAAATCGCGGTGAAAAAGACGGCGTTAATGTTAATATGATTGTTTTGTCGATGGACGAACGTTTGGTTGGGATTGTTTCAAACGTTATGCCGAATTATTCTATTGTGCGCGGATTAAATGATTTAGAATCTAAAATACCGGTTCGTTTCACAGGTACAGAAGTTTTCGGATTTTTAACAGGTATGGGAACATCAAATCCAGGAATAGAATTTTTAAGCGATCAAGAATTTCAAATTATGGTCGGATCAAACATTTCTACGAAATCAATCCACGGCAGTTTACCAAACGGTATTAATATCGGATCTATAAAAAAAGATAATTTAGTCGACGTTATAACTCCGGACGAAATATCGGACGTTTTGGTAATCAAATTTAATGACGAGGATTTATATAAATGATTTATCAATTAAAAAATTTATTAAAAAAATCATTTCCATTCCTTGTCACGTTATTTTTGTTGGGAATGGATTTTCCTTTTTGGAATCCAGTTGGTATTTTGGCAATTATACCGGTGTTTTATTATTCTTTTATTAAACCGGTTCCATATTTTCCCGCCTTTTCTTTAATCGTTTGTATGGCAATAGATTTTAAATCTAATCTGGTTTTATATTGGACTATTTTTTATTGCGCTATGTATGCTTTTGCAGGGTTGCAAAATTATTTTGATTTTAAACAACAATCCAAAGACGGGTTATTTGTTTTTATGGTATTTTTTTCAATCTGTAATTTGATATTATTATTTTATAATTTTAATTTTACAAATCTTTTCGAATACACTTGGTTAGTATTATGGACGTCTGTTTTTTATGTTATTGTAACAGATTTACACAAAAGGATTACAAATGATAGATAAAGAAATTGTAAATACTTTTGACAGACGCACCACTATGATTTTGGGCGGTATGGGTGTTATTACATCTGTTTTGATTTTACGTATGTTGCAAATGCAAGTATTTAATTATAAAACATATAAAAAACGTGCAGAAAACAATTCGTTTCGCATTCAAATTGATGTACCCGAACGCGGTAAAATTATATCCGCGGATAACAATATTATATCTGCGGACAAACCTATTTACAGAACATATATTATTCCAGAACAAGTAAAAGATATGGATGAAATGTTATATGTTTTAACAAAAGAATTTGATTTATCTGAATCTGCCGTTAAACGCATCGAAAGAAAAATCAGAACACAAATGCGATTTCAACCGGTGTTAATCAGCGAAAATACAGATTGGCAAAAATTGGCAAAAATCCAAGTTATGGAATTATCCGGTTTGCATATTGAAAAAGGATTTGCACGCGAATATAAAATGGGGGCGGCTGGCGCACATATATTCGGGTATGTGGGGGACGCTAAAAATCAATCTATAAACGCACCATTTTTTAAAACAGGTGTTACCGGATTAGAAAAATCTTTTAATGAAAGTTTAACAGGTGCGGCCGGCAAAAGTGTTTTAATCACAAATGCTGTTGGACGTATTACGGGCGAAGACAAAGAAAAATTCATAGCGCCAGAAATCGGTCAAAATTTAAAATTAACAATTCAATCAAATATTCAACAAACGTTATATGACGCATTATCAGAACATAAATCTGGTTGCGGCGTTGTTATGGAAATAGAAACTGGAAATATTTTGGGTATGGTGTCTTTCCCCAGTTTTGATCCAACAATTTTCCAAACGGATGATGGTGGAAATTATATCGCAAAATTATCGAATGATTACACAAAACCTTTTATGAATAAAACAATGGAAGGTTTATATCCACCGGGATCGACTTTTAAAATTGTAGTTGCATTGGCCGCATTGGAATCTGGCGCCATTACACCTGCTGAAAAAATATATTGTCCGGGATATTGGGATTATTCAGACAGACGATATCATTGTTGGAAACACGATGGACACGGATATGAAAATTTGGTTGATGCATTAAAACATTCTTGTGATATTTATTTTTATCAAGTTGCACTTCGCATAGGTATTGATTCTATTAAAAGAATGGGTGTTAAACTTGGGTTATCTGATAAATATATGAATGGAATTTTACCACGCGAAATCGCAGGTATTATCCCAGACAGAGAATGGAAAGAAAAAAGAATCGGATACGGTTGGGTTCATGGCGACACAATTATCGCAGGAATCGGTCAGGGGTTCGTATTATCAAATTGTTTAGAATTGGCCGTTATGATGGCACGCAGTGCGTCTAATAAAAACGTTGTGCCAAATTTAATACATGGTGAAAATCAAAAACAATTCGAAAATTTGGGATTAAATCAAAAAAATATAAAAGTTGTTTTAAAAGGTTTAGAAGAAGTTTTAAAAAAAGGTGGTACCGCATACGGATCGGCTATTAATATAAATGGTAAAAAAATGGGCGGTAAAACCGGTACTTCTCAAGTTAGAAGTATTTCAAAAAAAGAACGATTAACCGGTGTTTTGACAGAAAAAGATTTGAAATGGGCCCAAAGAAACCATGGATTATTTGTTGGATATGCGCCTACTAATAATCCAAAATATGTCGTGTCTGTTATTACAGAACATTCACAAACCAGCACACCCGCCGCCAGAACAGCAGCAACAGTTATGAAAGAGTTATTAAAATAATGCAAAGACAAATACGTATATCAAATTCTAATATGATGACTATACCTGAAAAAATGAAACGTTTTTCTTGGGGGTTATTTATACCTATTGTTTTGGTTTTAACAATATCTGTTATTATGTTGTATTCGGCCGGATCCGGTTGGAGACCATTTGCTTTGTCTCAATTTTCTAAAATTATTTTGGCCGTTGGTGCGTTTTTCTTTGCGGCTTTGGTTAATATAAAATCGTGGATTAAATATTCTTATACAATTTATGCAATCGCAGTTTTAATGATTTTGGCGGTATCTTTGGTTGGTCATACCGGTATGGGCGCTCAAAGATGGTTAGATTTAGGTTTTATTTATGTACAACCATCAGAATTTATAAAAATTGCAATCGTTATTGCTATGGCGCGATATTTCGCATGGAAAAATTCTGCTGAATTATCAAATTTAAAAACTTATATTCCGCCCGTTTTAATGTTATTAATCCCGTCTATCCTTGTTTTAATGCAACCAGATTTGGGAACGACAATATCTATTGCTATGATTGTTGTTGGAATGTTTTTTGTGGTGGGTGCCCCAAAAAAATGGTTTATTACTGCGATTATTGTGTCTTTGATTTCTATGCCTGTTATTTGGTATGGCGGTTTGCATGATTATCAAAAACAAAGAATTATAACGTTTTTAAATCCGGAACAAGATTTAATGGGGTCAGGTTATCAAATAACACAAGCCAAAATAGCATTCGGATCGGGCGGTATATTAGGCAAAGGTTATATGTCTGGCACACAATCACAACAACAGTTTTTGCCTGAAAAACAAACCGATTTTATATTTACTATGATGGGTGAAGAATTTGGATTTATTGGGACTTTCTTCTTAATGATGATATATGCATATATTTTGGCGATTATGTTTTGGATATCAAAAAAATCAAAAAACAGATTTGGACAATTATTGTGTTTTGGTTTTATGTTGAATTTTTTCATTTATTATTTTATAAATATCGCAATGGTGTTGGGTTTAATGCCAACAGTTGGCGTTCCATTACCATTGATGTCTTTTGGCGGCAGCAGTCTGTTATCTTTGATGTTTGGATTCGGATTGTGTCAAAATGCATACATAAACAAAGAACAACAATTATCGTCCAGCGGAACTTAAAAGAGAAAAAAAATGAAATTACTTATCGTGGAATCACCATCAAAAGCAAAAACAATTGAAAAATATTTGGGTTCTGATTGGCGCGTTATTGCATCTATTGGGCATGTACGCGATTTAATTCCAGAAAATGGAAGCGTGGACGTTGAAAATGATTTTGCTATGAAATGGCAAATTATGGATGGTAAAGAAAAACAAATTAAATTGATAATCGATGCTATTAAAAAATCTGACGAAGTATATTTGGCATCTGACCCGGATAGAGAAGGTGAAGCGATTGCTTGGCATATATTAGATATAATTAATGAAAAAAATATATTAAAAGGCAAACCAGTATACCGTATTACTTTTAATGAAATCACAAAAAAAGCGGTAAATGAATCTATCGCGCACCCTCGTGAAATAGACAGCAATTTGGTGGATGCTTATCTGGTTCGTCGTGCTTTGGATTTTTTAATTGGGTTTGGAATTTCCCCATTATTGTGGAGAAAAAATCTGGGTAAATCTGCCGGCCGCGTTCAATCTGTCGCGGTTAAATTGGTTGTGGACCGCGAACGTGAAATCGAAAAATTTGTTGCACAAGAATATTGGTCTTTGATTGCGAATTGCGCAAAAAATAAAGATTCTTTTGATGCAAAATTATCCGGTTTTAATGGTGAAAAAATTGAAAAAATGACCATTGGTAATCGCGATGCTATGGATAAAATTTTGTCGAATATAAACGTGCCTTTGACCGCGCAAATTTCCGAATTAACCAGAAAGAAAATTTCCAGAAAACCGGCAGCGCCATTTATAACCAGTACATTACAACAAGAAGCCGCACGTAAATTACATTTTTCTTCTAAACGCACTATGATGGCGGCACAAAGATTATATGAACAAGGTTTGATTACATATATGAGAACCGATTCTACGAATTTATCCAAAGACGCTGTTTCCGATATTCGTGATTATATTAAAAATGAATTTGGTGCTAATTTTTTACCGGCGAACGCAAACGTATACGCAACAAAATCTAAAAACGCACAAGAAGCCCACGAAGCTGTTCGTCCAACACATTTTAATAATGACAAACATAATTTATCAGGGGACGAGGCAAAGTTATATGATTTAATTTGGAAACGCACAATTGCATGTCAGATGAATAATGCTGAATTCGATAATATGTCTGTTGACATCACAGATAAAAAATCCAGCGCTGTTTTCCATGCAACAGGATCGGTCAGAACTTTTGATGGATTTATGAAAGTTTATGTCGAAGATAAAGATGATACAGAAAATGAATTAATTTCAAAATTACCA
Source organism: uncultured Muribaculaceae bacterium (assembly GCA_964371145.1). Taxonomy (GTDB): domain Bacteria; phylum Pseudomonadota; class Alphaproteobacteria; order Rs-D84; family Rs-D84; genus CAUTNA01. The sequence goes on along the minus strand of CAYJKO010000005.1, from coordinate 14,018 downwards.
TTATTGGTTTTGGGTGACGAAATTCAAATTAACGAATTAACACCTAATCAACATTTCACACAACCACCCGCCAGATTTACAGAAGCATCCTTGGTTAAAAAATTAGAAGAATTGGGTATCGGCCGACCATCTACTTATTCCGCGATTATGTCTACTATCGTAGACAGAAAATATGTCGAACAAGATAAACAAAGACGTTTTATCCCAACCCCTGGCGGATGGGTTTTATCCGCATATCTATCTAAACATTTTGACGGTTTGGTTGATGTTAATTTTACCGCAAAAACAGAAGACACTTTGGATGACGTGGCAGACGGAAAAACATCTAAAATACCGGCTTTGAAAGAATTTTGGACACCTACAAGCACTTTAATCAATGATGCAAAAAATATTAAAACATCTGACGTTATTGATGAAATTAATTTGGTTATGAAAAATCATTTATTCCCAGATGGAAATAATACTTGTCCGAAATGTGGTGGAACATTGGGTATTAAATTATCTAAATTTGGCCCGTTCATTGGTTGCGATAAATACCCAGATTGTGATTTCACAAAAAGATTATATGCAGATGACGAATCAAATCCATCCAACCACCCAGAAAAAATGGATATAGATTTGGGCGATAATATTTTATTTAAAATCGGACGTTTTGGACCATATGTAACAGACGGTTCAAAAAATGTATCTGCTAAACAATATAATTCAGATTCTATTACTTTGGAAATTGCAAAAGAATTGTTGGCGGCAGAACCTAAAAAAGCGCAAAATATTGATTTAGGTATTAATCCAAAAACCGGGAACAATATATTGTTTTATCCAACGGGACGTTATGGTGCATATATTTCTTCTAATAAAGTTAATGTATCCGTTAAAGAACAACCGACTTTGGACGAAGCTATTGAATTAATTAATAACAAAAAACCAGCGGCGAAATTTAAAAAGAAAAAATAATGGCGAAATTTGACAATAATTTTACAGATGAATTACGGGCTCGATTGTCTATTTATGACGTTGTGTCGCGCCGTGTTCCTTTGACCAAAAAAGGTCAAAATTATTGGGGATGTTGCCCATTCCATAATGAAAAAACGCCCAGCTTTTCTATAAACGAAGAAAAAGGTTTTTATCATTGTTTTGGTTGCGGTGAACACGGAGATATTATCGGGTTTACTATGAAAACCGGTAATATGGATTTTATTGCCGCTATTTCAGAATTAGCAGATATGGCCGGTATAAAAATGCCGACATTTAAACCAAAATCTGAACAACAAATTAAATCAGAAAATTCTTATTTGGACATCACAAATTCGGCCGCATTATTATATAACAAAAAATTATTTGAACCGGGCGCAGAACACGCATTAGATTATATTCGTGGACGCGGTTTTTCTGATGCGGATATACAAAAATATAAAATTGGATATGCGCCAAAAAATAATATTATATCTAATACTCTGACGAATTATTCAACCAATGATTTGATTAAAACCGGATTGGTCAGAACGGGTGATTATGGAAAATATGATTTTTTCCGTGAAAAATTAATGTTTCCAATCACCAATGAAAAAGGAAATATTGTTGCATTTTCCGGACGCAGTTTAGATGGAACAGAACCAAAATATATTAATACAATAGACACAGAATTATTTCATAAAAGAAAAACTGTTTTTGGTTTGTCTTTTGCGAAAGAAAATATTTATCGCGCCAACCGCAGCATAATAGTCGAAGGGCAAATAGACGCTATTAAAATGCAATTGTCTGAATTTGGTGAAACGGTTGCGCCATTGGGTACCGCATTAACAGAAGATCATATTGCAATGTTGTGTAAAATTAATCGTAATATTATTTTTGCATTCGACGGTGACAACGCGGGACGTAAAGCCGCCGTACGAGCAGCCGATATTATTATGCCATTTATTCGTGATACATCTGACGTTAAATTTGCATTTATGCCAAACGGCGCAGATCCAGATGATATTTTAAAACAAGACAATGGTAAAACATTGATGAATAAAATTTTGGATTCTGCGAAAACTTTGACCGATTTTTTATGGGACATAACAAATGAAAATTATTTGGTGTCAACCCCGGGCGGTCGTGTCCAGGCCGATAAATTTTTACAAAAAATATTGGAAAAAATAACAGATAAAAATTTAAAATCAGAATATGAAAAAGAATACAGTTCTCGTAAATTTAAAGAATGGCATTCTTGGAAAAAAGATAAAAATAAAATTAAAATAGATGTTCCAAAAATTGATAATATAACAACAGATAATTTAATTCAAATAATTGAACATTATCCAGAAATAGCAGAACAACATATTGAATTTTTATCCACATTTAATTTAAAAAGACCGGATTCAGAAATTAAAAATACTATGGATTTTAAAACGGCAGAAAAATATATAGTGTCTTTGAAATTAAAAAAATTCATAGATAATTTGCAATCTGAAAAAAAAGAATTAACAGTTAAATTGTTAAACGGGGACGACAGTGTATCAGCCAGATTAACAGAAATTGAATCCGATTTAGATAAAGCAATTTTAAATCAAAATAAATTAATAAATATATAAAAAAACCGGTGATTGCCGGTTTTTTTATTAATTATTGAATAAGAAATGACATATGTCACCAGACGTCATTATATAATCACGTCCGACCAATTTCATACGACCCGCATCTTTCACTGCGACTTCTGACCCCAATGATATATAATCATCTGGTGTTATAACTTCTGCTCGGATAAAACCTTTTTCGAAATCTGTATGGATTTTTCCAGCAGCCTGCGGGGCGGTCATACCAACGGTAATTGTCCACGCGTGCGCTTCTTTTGGTCCAATTGTATAAAAAGTTTGCAAACCTAATGTTTCATAACCACATTTTATAATTTTATCCAAACCCGATTCGGTTAAACCCAAATCATCTAAAAACATTTTACGTTCGTCCATATCAACAATTTGTGAAATTTCCATTTCAATTTTAGAAGATATAATTAATACAGATGTTGTATTTCCATATTTTTGGACAACCATATCTGAATATTTATTTCCAGATACAGCGGCAGATTCTTCGACGTTACATACGAAAATTACCGGCTTTTTCGTTAATAAATTAAAAGGCGTCGCATCCACGTCACATAAACGAGCAGGCGTTCCATTTTCCAAATTTTTCTTTAATTCATTGGCATCCACCAATAATTTCGCAGCATCTTTATCTTGACCGCGTGCTTTTTTTTCCAAATTTTTAATTTGTTTTTCCAGACTTTCAATATCCGCCAACATTAATTCTGTTTCAATAGTATCTATGTCTGATAACGGATTTATTACACCATTTACATGTATAATATCATCATTTTCAAAACATCTTACCACATGAATAATTGCATCTGTTGATAAAATATTACCCAAAAATTTATTACCCAAACCTTCACCGGCGGCCGCACCCTTTACCAATCCTGCGATATCAACGATTTCCAGTTGAGTCGGCAAAATCTTGGCAGAACCCGCGGTTTTCGCCAATTTATGTAAAGTTTCATCAGGTACAACAACGCGACCTGTGTTTGGTTCGATGGTGCAAAACGGATAATTTTGAGCATCCGCCGCTGCGCTTTGCGTTAACGCATTAAATAATGTAGATTTACCAACATTTGGCAATCCGACAATTCCACAATTGAATCCCATTTAAAAATCCTTTATAATGGAATTAATATGAACTATTTATGGAACGATTTCAATATAAAAACCTTTAATTCTGAAACTATTGTTTTTCGGGATGGGATTTATATGCCCGATATTTCAACTTTGGAATATGGGGACATTAACAATAAATACGATTTACCTATACATATTATATATGTCGGCGAAATATCGGGTGATAATAATTTGGATATAAATATAAATTCTGATGAAACAAATGTGTTTTTAACCGTTAAATTAAAAAATAATTTACCGGCCAAATTGAATATAAATGTTAAAAACGCCGGTAAAAAATCTTTTTTACGCGGAAACGTAATAATAGAAAATTATTCAAAATTTCATTTAAACAATATTTGTGAACATAAAAATACAGACACGGAAATTATTATAAAGACAAAAATATTCGCAAGCGAAAAATCCGAATCTGTTTTATATGGGTCGGCTGTAATAGGTAAAAATTTATTGGGTTGTATTTCAGATATAAATTTCGGCGCAATTGCCGAGACAGGTGCACAAATAGAATTTTGCCCAAAACAATATATATCTGCCCCGCCGGTGGATGCCGAACACAGTGCATATATGTACAAACCAACCGATTTTCAAATTCAATATTTAAAAGAGTCTGGATTAGACCATAAAAAGGCTTTAAATGTATTGTCAGACGCGTTTTTGGAAAAATAGATACTATTCTTTATTTTATATAAAAAAACCCGCGCAATTGCGCAGATTTCTTATTTTTTCTTAAAACCTTGTTTAGCCTTGAATTTAGGATTATCAGGGTCGATAAGAATAACTTGTTTACCACGGCGTATTTGTTTTATATTACCGCGCTTCTTCCAAGCTTTTAAAGAACTTAAAAATTTCATAACTTAATCCTTAGAGTTTACAGACGTATTATAAACATAAATTTTAAAAAATCAAATATAATATTATATATATTGTTGTTTTTGTTGTACCTGTTAGTTTTGTTGAAAAAAGTTTTAAAATTTTTATTAACAAGTTTTCAACAAATTTTTGTTTGATTTCTGGGGATTTTTTTCAAATTGTTAAAATTTAAATGTGTTAAATAAACTGTTTGTAACTGTCGATTTTTTAAAGTTTTTAACAAATTTTTTTGTTTGATTTTTATACTTGTTGAAAAATGTTAGAATTGTTATAATTATTAACATAAGAGAGAGAAGATGAAAGAACAGGTTTTAAAAGCCCTTGCAAACCCACCACGTATATTTTATGTACCGTATTATTTGGCGGTGATTAATTTTGTCGTGCAATTTTTGGTTTTTATGGCGATTTTTGTTCCTGTGTTAATATTATCCGGTGGATCAATCGGTATTAATCCTTTGGTTTTTCTTATTTCTGTAATAATTGTACATTCTATATTGGCGGCTTTTTCAAAACAAGAACCACAATTAGGACAAATTATATCATCTAAAATACAGCTTTATAAAGCTAAAATACCAAAAAGGTTATCGGCTTAAACTATGAATGGATTTTTTGAATTTTTTACAGGTGTTGAATTTTCTATAACTTTTGTTGTGTTGGTTATGGTTGCATTATTTATATTTATAATATTAATGTTATATATACCAACAATCACGTTATGGGTGTTCCCTAAATTTGGTTATAAAAAATATTCTGAATATTTACCTTTTAAATCTGTTCTGGACGATAATTCTGTTTTATTAACAGATGGATCTGTTATGCGTGCTTATAAAATATCGGGTGTGCAAACCAGTATCCAAGATGAAAAAACAAAATCTAATTTTTTGGATTTAAGAACGTCGTTATTTAATCAAATAAAAGATCCAAATGTTATTTTAAGATTTTATACAGTTCGTGATTTTGCAGGAGATGAAAAAAAATATGAATTTGAAAATCCAGCTTTACAAAAAATCAGCGATGTTTGGAACAGCCAAGGTTTAAAAATATATAATAACTCTTATTATGTAGTAATAACGGTTGCGGGTAATAATAAATTGGATAAATTAAAACAATATTCAAATTATATAGAATCTATTTTATCACCATATAAACCAGAAATATTGAAAAATAATTCAGATAATAATTTTGCAAAATTTATGGCCAGAATATTATCTCCGATAACAAAACCAAAACCTTTGAAATGTGATAATTCTTTGTCTTCTGTCATAGCGGTAGATGACGTAGATTTCGAAAACGACGGTGTTGTAAAATATTCCAGCGGTTCAAAAAAAATATATTCAGGGTGCGTGTCATTTAAAATATCACCAGATTTTTTAGACGAAGAATTTTTCAATTCATTAACCAGTTTGCAATCTGAAATGATAATTATGAATTCATTTCGTATAATGGGTTCTAATGATATAGATTTAACAATACGACAAAAATTGTCCACAACAGATAAAGCAAATGAAAACATAGCAGAAGAACAAATATCGGCTGCAAAAATGGCGATGGATGAAAATTTATCCGGCAATCAAACGTTGGTTAATTATTTTCCATTATTTGTTTTATATGGTGAATCAATAGAAGAATTAAATAAAAATATAGAAGAATTAAAAAAGATATGTGCCGGATTTGGTATATCACCTGTTGTTGAAAATTTTGGTGCAAAAGTAGCTTGGTTTTCTTTGATTCCAGGATTTGATACTTTTTCACGTACATTTAAAATGTTATCAAAAACGGCCGCTGTCAGCATACCTATGTCCAGCACACCGGTCGGGGTTGCAAATTCAGATTGGGGTCCGGGACCAATTGTTGTGTTCCCAACGTCAAGTGGTACGCCATATCAATTTCAATTTCATGTATCCGACCAACCGGCCGCTGTTGCACATACTTTGACCGTTGGACCATCTGGTGGTGGTAAAACGACTTTGTTTTCATTTTTGATTTCACAATCTTTACGTCATCCGAAATTAAAAACTTTTTTCTTTGACAGAAACAAAGGGGCAGAAATATTTACACTTGCATCGGGTGGTAAATATATAACTATGCAGGGAAAAGAAAAAGATTCTGTGTTGGATTTTCAAACCAGATTAAACCCATTGAAAATGGAAGACAGTGCCGCTAATCGTGCGTTTTTGCGTCGTTGGTTATCTATGATTTCTGGTCAAGATGATCCACAATCTTTGGATGAAATTGCACGCGCTGTGTCTGTGAATTTTGATTACGTTAAATCAAATGACAGAATGTTAAAAAATTTATGGGAAAGTTGTTTTTCATCCAATGGTCATATGCGATCCAGTTTAAAAAAATGGATAGATCCATTACAATATGGTGATATGTTTAATGAAGAAAATGATACGTTGGATTTACAAAACAGATTAACGACTTTTGATTTTACAGAAATTTTACAAGATGAAATTTTAGCGCCTGCCGTTATATCTTATATATTACACAGAATAAATAATACGACCGTTGCCGGTGGAAATCCGTCTTTGATTATGATAGACGAAACCGCGCCAATGTTGGAAAACAAAATGTTCCGTGATAATTTTATAACAGGTTTGCAAGAAGGCAGAAAAAATAGACAAGCATATATGGTTGCATTCCAACGCGCAAATATTTTGGATAAATTAGGAATAGGGGACGTTGTTCGTGGTCAGGCTCAAACTATGATGTTTTTCCGTAATCCTGCGGCGGATGAAAATGATTATCAATATTGGAATTTAAATCCTTTGGAAATGGCTTTTATACGCGGTAAAGCATACCCTAATTTAAAACGTGCAGTATTATTATCACGTCCCGTAACCGGTGAATCTGTTATATTAAATACAGAGCTGGGGGGACTTGGGAATTTGTTAAAATTATTTGAATCTGGACGTTCTTCTGTTTTATTGGCCGAAGATTTATACAAACAATTCGGTAATAATTTTGTAGAAGAATATTTAAAGAAAACAAAAAATCTTGATTAAATATCGGAATAAATGATATGAAAATATTTACATCTGTTTTTATAGTTTTTTGTATGATTTTACCGGCTTTTGGTACAGATTGTTACGAATATAAAATAAATCCAGATATAAATATATATGTTCCAAATAATAAAAAAATTATAAAATCTTCCAATGATTTAAAAGATATTTATCATGGTAATGTGACGGCTGTATTATCCGAAAATTATGAAATATCGGTTGAACAAATAAAACACGATGACGGGTTTTGTATAATTTTATCCGATGTAAAAGCAGGAATTGGATATTCAGAATTTATAGTAAAAATAGATTCATCACATAAAAAAAATTCTTGTGAATACTTGGCTATTTTAAAACACGAAGAAAAACATATCGATACTTATTTATCTGTTATAAATGATAATAAAAAAAATATAATAGACGCTGTTAAATTGTCGTCCGATATGGTTGTTCCAAAATTTATAAAAGATAAATCAGAATTAGATTTTATTATTAATGAAATGTATGACACATTGTCAAATAATCCTGATTTAAAATTATTAATAAAAAAAATAGAAGCTTCCCAAGAATTACGTAATAAAGAATTGGATTATTCTGGGGTTTATGATTATTTAAAAGATTGTAAATAAAAAAAGATTCCTATAACACTATAATTTATGTTATAATATCTCTATGTTTTTAAAAAACGTAAAATTATTATATATATCAATATGCGGTTTATTGTTACCGTCCGTGGTTTTGTCTGCACCTAATAATAATTGCAATATTTATATACAAGATGATGTTTTTTATACAAATCAAATATTCGCGCAATCAGACCCAATTTACGAAGATCATTTTTTATACGAATTCATTGCAAAAGAAGACACATGTTTTGAAATATCAATTCGTGATAATTGGTGTTTGAATGCACCGGATAACTATAAATTTTTGGAATATTTCGTACCATTGGGACATGATGTTACATGGGAAATGATTGTAAACCAAGAAATAACATTTGAAAATGTCGCACAATATAAATCTTATATGTATAATCCGGACAGCACCACAATAATCAGCGGTAATACAAAATATTATTGTTTTAAATTTCCAGATAATCATTGGGATATACCAACAAAACATATGTTTTCAACACCAGATTTAACGGGTATGTTTGAAAATTCTTCAGTTCAATATATTGAATTACCACCTTTTGAAGCAAATGGTGGTGACACAATTGAATATGTAGACAGATTATTTGCGGGTTCTTCGTATTTAAATCAATTTACAATGTCAAATAATTGGTGGGGAATAGTCAGTGCAAATAGTATGTTCAGCGAGACAGATATAAAACCTTTTTTATATACTTATGACGAAGGTATTCTGTATGAACCTGCTAATAATCATTTTATAGAAACGTATAATAATATTGATCCAACAATTAATATAAATGGGTCTATTGAATATACGTCAGATATAAATCAAGATCCGGGTTCAAATATAAACAGAATTCCTCATTTTTGGCAAATTATGTTTTCTGTGAATAATATGTTTTCATTTACGCCGAATTTGTCAGAAGTAATATTGCCTTTTGGTTGGGCAAATATAGAATTTACATTTGAAATGTTTGCGAATTCTACATCTTTGACTTATATATCTCTACCGGAATTATGGAATAATAATGCAGTTATAGATAATACAGATATGTTTTTTAATACAGGATTTATTTGTAAAGAACCGGGGGACGAAATAAATCAATTTTATTATGGTTCCAGCTTATTAAATTCTTTCCCGTCCGAACCATACATTTCTGGTATAGGTTTGGATAGTTTGCCAAATTGTTCTGTCGCACAAAATTGTCCAAACAATACCGTGACTTGGACGGATACGAATGTATCAGGATTCGATTGCGCCCAAGAAAGAACTATAAATAACAATAATTTCAGTTATGGTGATTTTGCAGCATTAGGAGCCGAACATTGTAAATCCGCAACATTTATAGAAACCGCAAATTTCAACGGAACGTGGGGTAATAGATTTATAACAAATTGCACATATGATTCTTTTGATATTGCGTTCACATCAACAACTGATATGGGGCTTGATATATTTTTAGGAACGTTTGAATTTTTTAATACGGATGGTTCTGGGCGTACTACGATACCGTCTGCCACAACAAAATACAGATTTAAAGACGCATATAAAAAATGGGATTTACATTTTCCCGCCAGTGGAGATGATTATGAAGCTATGGATGGATATCCATTTGGTATGTTTGAAAACGTTACAAATTTAAAATCTATTACATTGCCAAATGAATGGGGATCTTGGTCGGATGTCAGCGGTATGTTTTACAATGCCTTGTCTTTGGAGTCGGTTATATTACCGCGATCTTGGGGTAATGTTATAACTACGTATAATATGTTCATAAACACTAAAATACCTTCAATTAATACATATGTGTCCGCATCTTCTTCGGGTGTTCCAAACAATTTGCCAAATTCTTGGGGAAATGTCGAAAATACAACCAATATGTTCCGCGAAATGTCATTATTGACGTCTGTTGTTTTGCCATCATCATGGGATAATGTTTCAGATGTTTTTAATATGTTCCAAGATTCAACATCTTTAACATCTGTGATTTTACCGCGAACTTGGGGTAATATATACGATACAACAAATATGTTCGCAAACACAGATTTACCATCGGTCGATACATATGCGTCCGAATCTTCGGCGGCGGCCACCAACCATTTGCCAAGCTCTTGGGGTAATATCACAAATACAAGCAGAATGTTTGTTCAAACAAAAAATGCTGGACGCAGTATCATATTCGCTGTTTTACCAGATTCTTGGGACAATGTTACAAATGCATCCTATATGTTCCAAAATAACGAAGTATTCAATATGGTAACTTTACCAAAAACATGGGGTTCAACACTGACAAACAGACTTTCTATGTTTGATAATACAGGGTTTACTTGTTACGGACCGGGAACAGATATCGCAGATAACATAAATTTAACCAAATCCAGACAGCCAGGATATTTTCCGCAACCTCCTTTTGATGCAGTCGCTGACGCTGCGCAACATCTATTAAGCGAGGGTAATAATGGAATTGAAATATGTCCGGCTCCATCTTCTGTTGTGTGTAATCCGGGATATTATTTAAGGGGTGGAACTTTCGATTGCGCGCCGTGTACATCAGATTCATATTGTCCGGATATAACGACATATAATTATGATGGCAATGATCCTGTTGCGCCAACTGTTGATATGGGAAAAACACCATGCCCAACAATTTCAGATTTAGAATCTGGAAAATCTGTAGACTTGCGCACGTCAGGATTAGGGGGGGCGGGTGCAGATAACGCGAATGATTGCGGACGAACATTAAATTTCGGAGAAAATGCATTAACACCGAATGTTGCAACATATAAAATATTTTTAAAATCGGGCGCATTGCCATCTGGTCGAATATTGGTAGTTCAAGATGATGTGGGTGGTATATATTACAGTAATATGAGCACAGATTTAACAAAATCCAGATTAAAAATGAATTATCAAGGAACGCAATATTCTATACATACAGATAATTAAAAAAAACCGGTAAAATACCGGTTTTTTTAATTATTTTCCGTGATTAAATCCACCGGATTGTAATGAGTTTCTAACAGGATGTTTTTTGAAATATTCCAAAGCTGACTTTAAATTATTAATATACATTGTGGCCAAATCTTTTGAAAATCCGTGTTTTACTAAAACGCGCATAACGACAATTTCGGTTGCATTTTCGGGCATAGAATATGCGGGCGATAACCATCCGTTTATTCGTAATCTGTCGGCCAAATCATATAAAGTAAAATTAACTTTTGCGGATTTTTTTAATTGCCAAGAAACGGCTGGGATTCCATTTGTGCCATCTGATATTATATCAAATATTTTTAATTTTTTAATTTCTTCCGCTATGAATTTTGTCGTATTAAAACATGCATTATTTATTCTTTTATATCCATCAAATCCCAAACGTAAAAAATTATAATATTGGCAAATAATTTGACCCGCGGGGCGCGAAAAATTAATCGCAAATGTTGGCATATTTCCGCCCAAATAATTCACCATAAAAATCAAAGATTTTGGTAAATCTTTTTTCTCTCTCCATATAACCCAACCAACACCCAACGGTGATAATCCAAATTTATGACCAGATGAATTGATAGATTTAACACGTTCTATTTTAAAATCCCATTTTAAATCTGGTGTACAAAAAGGTGCAATAAAACCACCACTGGCGGCGTCTACGTGAATAGGAATATCTATACCAGTTTGTTTTTGATATTTATCCAAAGCTTTTGCGATATCTGCAACATTTTCATATGCACCAGTATATGTAATTCCCAATGTCGGGACAACGCCAATTGTGTTTTTATCTATGTGTTTTAACATCTGGTCCGGTGTCATCATTAAACGGTTTTTATCCAATGGAATTTCGCGAATTTCAACGTCCCAATAATTACAAAATTTATGCCAACAAATTTGCACAGGTCCACAAACCAGATTAGGACGTGTTTTTGAATTTTTATTATTTTCTTTCCATTTACGTAACAAAGCCAAACCGCCCAACATAGCGGCCTCGGATGACCCTGTCGTAGAACATCCAAAAGTCGTTTTATATTCTGGTGAATTCCATAATTTTGCAATAATCGCAACGCATCTTTTTTCTATTTCAGCGGTTTGTGGATATTCGTCTTTGTCTATCATATTTTTATCCAAACAATCATCCATTAATTGATGTATTTTATCGTCCAGATAAGTCTGACAAAAAGTCGCTAAATTTTGTCGTGAATTACCATCTAAAATTAATTCATCTTTTATAACGCGATAAATACGATTAGCGTTTTGTTCGGATTTTGGCATTTCGAATTTTGGTAATGAAATATCTAATTCTTTTGATGAAAAAATATCGTCATTTAAATAATTATTTAATTTATTGTTTTTCATATTTTATCCTTTTTATTTTATTTGTTTGAAATGGTTCAAAATCTGAATTTTTATCAATCCATTCTGGTTTTCGCAACGCATAGATTATGAACGGAACAGATACACCGATTAATGTGCCTGCAATTAAAATTGTGACCCAAATTGTTGGATTACCAATTGGAATTTGATCGGGCGGAAAATAAGATATAACAAAAGCCAAAGCAGATGATACAAAACCCAATATTCCCCAAAACATTCCAAACGGAGCAATGAATGTTCCATTGAATTTTATCTTTTTTATTTTTGTTTTTATAAAAGCTGCAAACAATAACATATACATAATCAAATACATTGCAATGGTCAGAGTACTTAATATTTGATAAGCCGCTTGGACAGATGGTAATAAAACAAAAACGGCGGACAATAATGTAACAATGATCGCTTGGATAAATAAAATATTTCTTTGTATGCCAAATTTATTTTTATATTGAAAAAATCTGGGTAAATATCCGGCCTGACCGACATTTAATAAACCTTTACTTGGTCCCGCAATCCATGTTGTAACGCCTGCGATTACACCCAACGCTAATAATCCCGCCATAACTTGACCCAATAATGGCACGCCAAAGAAATCGAATAATTTATTGTATCCGACAAGCAGGCTGCTGGTTAAATTAATGTCACCTTGTGGTATGATTACACCCAAAGCCAATGTACCCAGAATAAAAATAGAAACAACGGTTATAACAGTGTAAAAAATAGAACGAGGATATTCAGATTTTGGATTTTTCATTTCGCGAATATGGATTGCTGACATTTCCAATCCCATATAAAATAAGAATATAGATACTGCCAAACTTAACCCATTGAAATTAGAAAGGTCAGGAATCAAAGAATTTGCATTGATAGGCATTTGTATATCACCGCCCATAATAACGTATGCTGCACCCAAAATAATGATAACGGCGGCCGGAAACAGGGTGCCCAAAATAACACCCCATTTGGTTATAAATCCGGACAATTTTATTCCGAATAAATTTATAATAGTTGATAACCAATAGATACCCAAAATAATACACAGCATATAAATTTTATTTGCAGACAATGCCAAATCACCGGACGGATTCGTCCCAACAAAAGCAATGGACACGGCGGCAAAAGTTAAAACAGTTGGAAACCAAATTGAATTTTGTACCCATTGTAACCATATTGCCAAGAAACCAAGGCGTGCAGAAAAAGCTTCACCCACCCATCGAAAGACCCCACCTTTTTGCGGGTATGTGGTCGCCATCTGCGCAGATGCAAATGCCAGCGGCACCAAAAAACAAATGGCCGCAAACAGATAATAAAAAATAGACGACAGTCCGTATTCGGCTTCGGCTGGCAAACCACGTAATGATACTATGGCCGCAATATTCATAGTTACAAAAGTTGCAACAGATAAAAATTTAGTTTTTTTCATAACAAATCC
>CAYJKO010000004.1:88086-91739 GCA_964371145.1 uncultured Muribaculaceae bacterium | reverse complement strand
GAATTTAATGTTTTAAATGAATTGTAGAAAAACGGGATTTATTCCCGTTTTTTTGCACACTTTGAAAAAGGCTTTTTTTATGGTATAATTAATTATCAAAAGGAGAGAGACTTTGTTAAAACAATTGTTGATTATGTTGCCGGCTGTGTTTTTAATGGCTGCTTGCGAAGATTTTAATGTGGAAAAAAAATCAAAAAAATTAAAATCTGATCCAAAACCAGAAAAGGTTGTAACGGATAATGATGTAAAGGCTTTGCGTGAAAAAAATGCAAGTTCGCCAGAAATGAAAGATATGTGTGCTTTATCAAAAAAATTGTCGGTTGATTTTTGGAAAAAAGCAACGCCTGTGAACATTATGCGCGCCGTTGAATGTGGCAGAAATTTTGACAGCAAAGATTTAAAAAATTTGGCCAGATATTCAACTAATCCTACCGTTGCATATTTGGTTGTACGTGAAATGGACAGATTGTCTCATGCAGATGTTGATTATTTGGTGAAATATACAATAAATGCAGATGTGATGAAAATTTTAATACCATTTTTCAATGAATATAATTTTACAGAACATTGTAATTATTACATAGAAGACGCAAAGTTATATAATTTCAATCCATCTGTTGCAAAAATTTTGGAAAAATCTTGTACGCAAAAAGTGGATACAACGCCATTGATACAATCTTTGCGTCAAGGGAATTTGAAAAAATCTATGGCTTTAATAATTGCGGGCGCAGACGTTAACCAGGGTGACGTTTTCGGTGAAACTCCATTAAGTTATGCGGTTATGAGAAATGATTTCGAAATGGCATATTTTTTGGTATGCGCGGGCGCGGATGTTAACCAGGGAGATGTTTTACAAAAAGCGGTTGCCGTGTCATCGGATGCAATGGTTAAAATGCTATTAAAAAGCGGGGCAAACCCAAATTAAACAGATAAAAATTGGAATGAAATATGAAAAAAGTTGTCTACACTTGCATTATAGGTGGATATGATAAAATACCAAAATATAAATATATAGATAATTCTTGGGATTATGTTTTGTTTACAGATAACAAAGATTGGATAAATAGAGGTAAAATTTATCATTGGGAAATAAGAAAAAATCCGTATGATAAATTGGATAATACAAAAAATTCCAGATATGTAAAAATAAATCCGCATATTGTTTTTCCAGATTATGATGTATCTGTTTATTTTGACGCCAACATATCTGTGCGTCATAAAAAAATGATGGACAGATTTGATGCATTGATAAAAGAAAATTGCCTGGTCGCGATACCTTTGCATCCTCAACGGAATTGTTTATATGAAGAAGCAAAAATTATAAAAGCTTTAAATATTGATGTTCCCGAAGTTGTTGACGCGCAAATTGAAATCTTCAAACAACAAAAATTTCCTGAACAAATGGGATTGTTTGAAAATAATACGATATATCGAAAACATAATGATGAAAATTTGATAAAAGTTCAAAAATTGTGGTGGAGCATAATAGAGAAATATTCTAAACGAGACCAGTTGTCCGGAGTTTACAGTTTTTGGAAAAATAATGTTAATATAAAAAAACTGTTCCCTGTTGCCGGATATCATAAAAAATGTAAAGAAATAAAATTTATAAAAAATAAATCTCATAACAGATTTATAAAAAAAACAAAGTCAGAAAAGAAATTTAATTTTTTTCAATTTTTAAAGAGGTTTGTATGAATATATTAATAACGGGTGGCGCGGGATTCATAGGTTCTAATTTGGCGGATAAATTGTTGCGACAAAACCATAAAATTATAAATGTTGATAATTTTAACGATTATTATAATCCAAAAATAAAAGAAGAAAATGTAAAAAACAATCAGTATAATAAAAATTATTCTTTATACAATATTGATATATCTGATAAAGGTAAATTAAAAAAAGTTTTCGAAAAAAATAAAATAGATTGCGTTGTTCATTTGGCTGCGCGTGCGGGTGTTCGTCCGTCGATTGAAAGCCCAGATGAATATGTAAAAACAAATATATTGGGAACGGTTAATTTATTAGAAATAATGAAAGATTTTGATGTGAAAAAATTAGTGTTCGCATCGTCCAGTTCCGTTTATGGAAATTGCAAGGCAGATGTTTTTACAGAAGATTTGAAAGTTGTTGAACCTATCTCTCCTTATGCGGCTTCGAAATCTGCGTGTGAACAATTTATTTATACTTATCACAGCTTGTACAGGATAAATGCAGTATGTTTAAGATTCTTTACTGTTTATGGTCCACGACAAAGACCAGATTTAGCAATAAGAAAATTTATTGAAAAAATAGAAAACAATCAACCAATCCAGATGTATGGCGATGGCGAAACTATTCGTGATTATACTTTTATTGATGATATTACAGATGGTATTGTTGGTGCGATTAATTATGAAAAATCGGGATATGAAATTATAAATCTGGGCGGTGGAGAGCCCGTGTCTTTAAAGAAAATGATACAAACAATCGAAGAAGTTTTGAACAAAAAGGCAATAATAGAAATCTTGGATATGCAAAAGGGAGACGTGAATAAAACGATTTCTTGTTGCGAAAAAGCAAAAAAATTATTGGGATATAATCCAAAGACAAGCTTTAAATCAGGAATAGAAAAATTTGTTGAATGGAAAAATATTAATAAATAAAAACGGGATTTATATCCCGTTTTCTTATGCGCTTTGTCTGGTTGTGGCGATATTAATTCCAAATATATAATATCTTTTTTTATGACCATAATAATTAATATGGGCAATTCTTATGTTAAATATTTTCAAAGATTGTGTGAACGTTGGGCGCATTGGTTCTTTTAAATATTTGGTTGCACCGTATTCATCCGCCATATTCCAAAAATTTTGCCATGCAGATGATTTTCTTTTTAAAACGTCTTCTGGGATGATTTTCGGTTTTGTTTTACCCAAAGATGTCATAACATTTACAACGTTATATATGGCTTCTGGTACCATTGTTATTTTTTGTGCTTTGATAACGGCGGTTCTTGTAAATATAACGTCTTGGTCACCCCAAAAATCTTTATTGAATTCCAATTTAATATCACGCAAAAAAGATTTTTTATAAACATAACGCCACGCAGGGTTTAAATGATTTGCACGTGTTTTAATAAATTTATCTTGCATTAATGTGCATGATTCTACGTAATCAAAACGCGGAAAATCGTATTCCGGTTGATTTACTTCACCGCATAAAATGTCTGGCAATCCAGTTTTTTTCGTAATTTCAATCGCGTCCGCCATTCTTTCGAAATATTCAATATTTACATAATCGTCGTGATCATGTATGTGTACATAATCACCTGTTGCCATTTTGATACCATTGTTGGATGCAACGGATACCCCGCCATTTTTTTGTTTTTTGACGACGATTCTTTTGTCCAGCGCTTTGTATTTGTTATAAACTTCTGCTGTGTTATCTGTGCTGCCGTCATCTATGATAATGATTTCAATATTTTGATATGTTTGATTTACCAATTGTTCCAGACATCTGGCCAAAAACTTTTCAGAATTGTATGTAGGTATTACGATTGAAAATTTCATTTCTTGCTCCTGTTAATGTTTATATTATTTTATTAAAATTTTTGTGTTATTGTCAATGACAGATCTAATTCATCGTATTTGCGATGTGGGTCATTTGAATCT
>CAYJKO010000004.1:47582-87986 GCA_964371145.1 uncultured Muribaculaceae bacterium | reverse complement strand
TCGAACCATTGGTTCTCATACATTTAATCCAATCGAAAATAAAAAAACCCGCACAAGGCGGGTTTGTTTATTTTGGTTGGGACGCACGGATTGTAATTCCCACCAATAAATTGGCGGGTCCCTTTCCCCTTCGGGTCGAACCATTGGTTCTCATACATTTAATCCAATCGAAAATAAAAAAACCCGCACAAGGCGGGTTTGTTTATTTTGGTTGGGACGCACGGATTCGAACCATGATAAAGAGAACCAAAAACTCTTGTCCTACCATTAGACGACATCCCAAAAGTATCCCAATTATAAATTATTTTTTTTCTTTTGCAATAATAAAATTAAAAAAATACAAAAAAGTTAAAATTTTTATCTTGACTTTATAATCATTATAAAACATAATGATTTGAATTTATAACAATCAAAAGGTTGAATATGCGTAAAGAAATTATAGATTTAATACACGAAAACATCGCGCTGCGCGATAAATTGTCGGACAAAATACAAAAAGACAAAACACATCTGGATGGATATTCCAGATTGCATTTGTCGGTTGTTGTTCGTTTGCATTTGTCAGGGCGCGCAAAATTAAAAGACATCGCGCACCGTGAAGGAATTGCGAATTCTAATTTATGTTCTTGTTTCAGAAATTTGGAAAAAGACGGATTGGTATCCCGCACAGTTGATGAAAACGACAGACGTAATACTTGGTATTCTGTAACAGAATCTGGCGAAGCTTTGGCAAAAAAAGCGTTGGATGTTTTCAAAAAAAATATAGAAACTGTTTTTAAATCTTTGTCCAAAGACGACGAAGAAAGATTAATTGGCGCTATGAAAATAACAAATGAAATTTTACAAAAAATGGAGAATCAAAATGTTTAAATTAAAAACAATTTTGTCTGTGTTAACGGTTGCGTTTATATCAAACGCGTCTTTTGGTATGGATTTATCGTTGGTTGATGCAACCGCAAAAATTTTGGAAGAATCAGAAGATTTAAAAATATCCGAATTCAATTTGAAAAAAGCCGAAGCCGGTTTGGATGCTGTTAATTCGTCCAGATGGTTTCAAATAAATGGATCGGCCACATATACAAATATGGTTGATATGGAACGTCCATTTCAATCGGGTGGCTCTGTGATTCCGGGGTCTATGGCGGGGATGTTGCCACCGGGGTTTTCTGTTCCGACAAATACATTGGGATTGTCTGTTGAATTGTCTCAACCTATTTATACTTTTGGAAAAATAGGCAATGCGGTCGATGCAATGGAATCTGCGATTAAAATGTCAGAATCTGGTGTTGAATTGGCGCGCCGAGAAATAGAATATGCAGCAATCAATTTATATTGGACGGCTGTTATGACAGATGGTTTGGTTGATATTTATCAAACGTCTTTAAACGATGCAAAGTCGGCCAGAAAAAGATTAACCGCTGTGGGACGCGCTCAACGTTCTAATTTGGTAAAAATAGAATCTGATATCGCGTCAAAAGAAATTACTTTGTCGGACGCAAAATTCAATCGTGATACAGCATACAGAATGTTGAAAATATTTGCAGGAATCGAAGAATCTGTTGATATTAAATTAACAGATGTGTTGCCACAAAAATTCGAAGAATTAAATGTTGCAAAAACTTTGGAATCAAACCCGCAATGGGATATTTTGGATGAAGAAATCAGAATGTATGAATCAAATGCGTCCGCACAACGTGCCAGCCGTTATCCGACTTTGGCGGCATTTGCATCTTATGGGTATAATGCATTCAATGACGATGTTAATGTGTTTGAAACGTCCGGTTCTCAAAGCGGTACGGTTGGATTGGCATTACAAATGTCTATTTTTGATGGCGGATTATCACGTGCAAACGCAACAATGGAAGTTATGAACGCTGAAATCGCAACGAACGAATTATTGAAGTCTAAAAAATTGGTCGGTGAAGAATATAATGTCGCCATCAAAAAATATGATCATTTGCGCGGACAATTATCCGATTTAAATAATGCAAAAGATTTGGCCAGAAAAAGTTATAATTTATCCCGCGATAGATTTACATCCGGTCAAACATCCGCCGTTGAATTGTCCGAAGTTTCAACCGCATTGTCTCAGGTTGATATTGCTTTATTAAATGCAAAATATAATTTATTGATGTCTGCGGCTGAAATTAAAAAATTAGGAGAATAATGATGAAAAAATATATTTATTTGGGAATTGGAATTTTAATTTTATCTTGGTTCACATATCGATTTATTGCAATTGATATCCAAAACAGAAAAGAAATTCATAACGAATTCAGAATAGAATCAGAAGTGGGGGCACCCGTAGATTCTATGACAATTGAACGCAAAACATCTGTATTGAAAACCCCGCTGTATATTTTGGATAACCGTGGGTTGATATCAGGTGCCAGAATTAATTTATTCAAATCTGGCGAAAAAATCGGAGATGGCAAAATTAAATCTGTTAATCCGCGCGTGGATTTAGACACCGGTATGCATGTTATTAAAACGTCTGGCGTCAAAGATGGATTGAATTATGCTGAAAAAGAAATGACCGGATTTTTCGTTCCTGTGGATGCGATATTGGATGATTCTATATTCATTGCAGAAAATAATGCGGCTGTAAAAAAACAAATAAAAGTTGTTAATAAAGATGCAGATTTTGCCGTCATAACCGGTGATTTAAAAGATGGTGATATTGTTATATTATCTGACGTTAAAGATGGCGATAAAATTAAAATAAAATAAAGAAAGAGAGATTTAAAATGTTAGAATTTTTTATAAAAAGACCTGTTACGACGATAATGTTCATCATGTTTTGGGTGGCATTGGGTATCGTATCATATCCACGTATGAATGTAGAAGCCGACCCATCCGTTGATTTTCCGATGGTAACCGCCAGCTTTGTTTATCCGGGCGCAGAACCGGCAGAAATTGAAACGCAAGTTATCAAACGTGCCGAAGACGCCATGAGCGAAGTTGCAGGATTGAAAAAAATCACATCAAACGCATATGAAAATGGCGGATATGTGATGGCTGAATTTAACATTGGTGTGAATGTTAATGAAAAAGCAACCGAAGTTAAAACAAAAATAGACGCAATCGCTGCGGATTTCCCAGATGATATGGAACAACCGGTTGTAGAAAAATTAAACCCGTTGGAAGAATCCGTTGTAGATATCGCATTAAGTGGTGCAGATTTGCGTGATTTGCAACAATATGTGGATGACGTATTGTCTAATAAATTAACCGGTATATCGGGTGTTGCGTCTGTGGATGTTTTTGGTGGAAAAGAACGTGCGATTTTGGTTGATATGGATCCCGAACAATTGGCAGCGCGCGGTATTACCGTTATGGACGTTGTATCTGCTTTGGGGAATAATAATTTAAATATCCCGGGTGGTAAAATCGAATCAAATGTAGATTCTTCTAATGTGCGTTTTGTGGGTGAATTCGAATCTATCAAAGATATTGAAGACATGCCAATCACAACAATGGAAGGTAATAATTTCCCGTTGTTTGATATTGCATGGGTTCGTGATGAAGCACGCGATGTTGAAACGGGTGCACGGTATATGGGCGAATCTGTCGTGATTGTGTCTTTGATAAAAGCAACGGACGGGAACGCGGTTAAAATTTCAGAAAATTTACATAAAAAATTACCTGATTTCAAAACTGATTTAGAAAAAGCTTTGCCGGGTGCGCAAATGCAGATTATTTCAGATTCTTCCGTTTCTATTTTAAGCGAAACCGATTCAACTGTAAATGGTATTTTGTTGGGTATATTATTTACAATCATTATTTTATTCGCGTTTACCAGAAATGGACGCTCAACAGTCGTGGCCGCCGTCGTTATTCCGGCATCTATGATAGCAGGATTCTTCTTTATGGAAATGGGTGGATTTACCATTAATTCTATGACGTTGCTTGCTCTGTCTTCTGTTTTGGGAACTTTGATTTCGAACGCGATTATTTTAATCGAAGCCGCATTGCAAGAGTTGAGTGCAGGTAAAAGTTCAGAAGTCGCCGCCGTGGATGGAACTAAAAAAGTTATGGTGCCAATTTTGGCGGGTGTTGGAACAAACGTTGTTGTGTTCTTGCCTTTGGCATTTATGGGCGGAATCGCTGGTCAATTTATGATTCAATTTGGTATGACAATTGTTTATGTAACATTATTATCTTTGATGTTCTCGTTCACATTGACACCTATGATGATTGCAAAATTATTAAAACCGTCAAAAAAAGCAAAAAAAGTTGAACCTAAAAAAATAACTAATCAAATGCCGACATTCAAAAAATGGTTCGATTTCCAAGCAAAAAGACCTATGACTGTTATCGGTATGGCGGTTGCTGTATTTATTGGGGCGGCATCATTAATGGGATTCGTTGGAAATGAATTTTCCCCAAGTTCAGATATCGGCGAAATCAATATGTTTGTTCGTGCACCAATGGGGGCTACATTTGAAAAATCTGAAAATATCGCAAAGCAAATAGAAGGTATTGTAAAAGATTTTCCAGAGGTTAAAGATATATCTGTAAAAATTGGCGACAGAGGTTTGCAAAATATGGATGTTAAATTAAATCTGGTTGATGCAAGTATGCGCGATATATCCGATAAAGAATTGGCCCAAGAAATCTTGCCGCGTTTGGCAGAAATTCCTGATGCTCAAATCCAAATAAAAGGCGGAGAAACAGGTGGCGCAGGTTTGGAAGATATGGTTGTAAATGTCACGGGTGAATCTGATGAATTACGTAATGAATACGCGAATAGATTAATGGAATCTATTAACGGATTGGCCGCGGTTCAAAGCGCGTATTTGGAACAACAAGATCCGGCATTAGAAACCAGATTTATCCCAGATGATAAAAAAATGTCGTTTTGGGGTGTGAATAATGCATATGCGGGTGCGACTTTGCGTACGGCGTTATTCGGGGATGATTCTTTTGATTACAAAGAAGATGGCGATGAATATCCGATTATATTGTCTATTGCGCAGCCATTCCAAACCCAGAATATGTTTGATTTGGTGTATGTGAATTCATCAAAAGGTCTGGTGCCTATGTCCAGATTGGGTGATATAGACAAAGTGCCTGCGACTTCAAATATTACTCGTATTGATAAAAGCCGTATCACAGAAATCAAAATCAATTTGGGTAAATCAACAATGGGTCAAGTGCAAGCACAAATCCAAAATCAAATCGATGAAATGGATTGGGAATTTGGTTATGGCGCATATTTCGGCGGTATGAGCGAAACCCAAGAAGAAACAAATGCAGAAATGGGGTCTACATTCTTGTTGGCGGTTATATTGACATTTATGTTGTTGGCGGCTATCTTGAATTCATGGGTACACCCCTTTACAATTGCGACATCTATTTTGACGTCATTTGTCGGAGTGTTTGTAATGTTGTTCTTAACAGGTGCGACCATTAACATTGCGTCTATGTTAGCCTTCATTATGTTGGTTGGATTGGTTGTGAATAATAATATTTTGATATTAGAACCAACCGTTCAACGTATCGCAAAAGGTGAAGAGGCAAAATCTGTATTGTGGTCAGAAATTATGGATAAAAAAGCCATGATATTGATGACGTCCATTGCGATTATTGCCGGTATGTTACCACAAATGTTGTCGACAGACGGTATGAAAGTATCTATGGGTGCGGTTATTATTGGTGGTATGATGGCGTCATTAATTTGGACTTTTGTTTTAACGCCCGCATTATTCTTTGCGCTGGAAAAAATGAGAACTCGTTTTACCCGTAAAAAATAAAAAAATAAAAGCTGGATAATACGTCCAGCTTTTTTTATAATCAAAAAAACAAAAGGTTTAAAATATGAAAAAAAATAAAAAAATAAATTTGGTTGTGTTTGATTTTGATGGTACGGTGTCGGCACACGATTCTAATTATAGATTTGGTAAATATTGTTTCAAACACAGTATTCGCCCATGGATTTTCAGTCCCGTTATCTTGTTTTGTATTTTCGCGTCTTTTGTAAATCGCCGCGGGATTTGGTGGCGTGAATTAATGCGCAGCTTTTTAACTCCAAAAATGGTAAAAAAATTATCCCCAGGTTTTATCAAAGAACATAAATCAGAACGTTTCGGTTGGGTTGCAGAACGGGTTGCGGCCGAAAAAAAATTGGGTAACGTCGTTATATTGATTTCCGCAGGCCCCGATTATTTGGTGCCTAAATTGGTAAAAGATTTAAAATTTGATGATGTTATTACGTCTAAATTAGAATCAAAACGTCCGTGGAAATTTAAATTCTTTTGTTGGGGAAAAAACAAAGTTTTGGCATTAGACGTGTGGGCGGCTAAAAATAATTATGATTATAAATTTATCCGCAGCTATTCAGACAGTCGTACAGATTATCCAATTATGAATGCGGCAATGGAACCTGTTTGGATTCATCCAAAAACCGGCGTTCGTTTAACAGAACCAAAATAAAAAAAGGCAAAGTTAATGGAAATTATAATTGTATTTGCAATCGGTGTTATATTGGGTGGCGCAATGGTATTCGTGTTCCGTCCGAAAAGCGATGCCGAATTTTTAAAAGCCCAAGTATCTGAATTGCGCAGCGAAAACGGTAATTTAAGGTCGAATTTGGGCGCTGCAAAAGAACGCGTAAATGTGTTGGAAGATGTGCGTAATAACATTTTAAAAGATTTCCAAAACGTATCTGTAAAGGTATTAGAACAATCACGTGAATCCGCCATCAAAGAACAAAATTTAAATTTGGGAAATACTATTAACCCGTTTAAAGAACAGATGGAAAAAATGACTTCTTCATTTAATGAACAAATTCAAAAAATGAAAGAATCTGGTGTTGAAAATAAAACGTCTATTGAAACGCAAATTAAGAATATGTTGGAATCCAGTTCGGCTTTGAAAAAAGAAGCATCAGATTTAACCAATGCTTTGCGCGGAAAGAAAAAATTGCAAGGCAACTGGGGCGAAATCCAGGTCGAACGTTTGTTTGAAATATTGGGTTGGCAAAACGGAATTCAATTTGATGCTCAAAAACAATTAAATGACGGAAAAGATATTCCCGATTATATCGTTAATATGCCGGGCGGAAAACATTTCGTGGTGGATGCAAAAATGTCTTTGAACAGTTATATGGATTATTTGGCAGAAGAAGATGATGTGCAAAAAAAGATATTATGGAAAACGTTCGTTAATGCGACTAAAAATCATATAGAGTCGCTGGGGCGTAAAAATTATAATCAATTGGTCGATAAAAAATTTGAATACGTTTGTATGTTTATGCCATTGGAACATGCGTATATTGAATTAATGAACAAAGATAAAGACGATATTTATAAATTCGCATTTGATAATGGTGTAACAATTGCGACGCCTTCTTTGTTGATACCTATGTTGCGCACGATTGATACATTAATGAAGATTGAAAAACAAAACCAAAACGTCGCAAAAATCGTAGATTCAGCCGAAAAATTATATGAAAAATATGCGGGATTTACCGAAGATTATAAAAAAATCGGAAATGCTTTGGATGTGGCTCAAAGAACGTATGATGTGGGATTGGGTAAATTGATTTCCGGTCGCGGAAACATATCCGGTTGGTTTGAAAAAATAAAAAAACAAGGCGGTTTGGCGGTGGCCAAAAATCCAGCTTTGGTTGGCGAAGATATGGACGAGGAAGAATAAAATGATGAATATAAAATTATGCGGAGATTTGGTATTACGCGAAATTTGCGCGCCGGTTGAAAAAATTGATTCAGATTTATTAAAAATCTTGGATGAAATGGTTGTATTGATGAATGCTCAAGATGGTGTTGGCTTGGCCGCCCCACAAATTGGTGTCACCAAAAGATTTATCGTTATGATGAATCCGGATACAAAAGAAATTTATAAAATGATAAATCCCGAAATTGTAAATAAATCGTCCAGCACTGTATCTATGGAAGAAGGTTGTTTGTCCATTTTAAATAATGATAACTTTCCGGTTTTTTCAAATGTTACGCGCCCCGAATCAATTACTGTTAAATGGATGGATGAAGATGGCAAAACAAATCAAATGGAAATGTCGGGGATGTTATCGCGCATTGCTCAACATGAATTAGATCATTTGGACGGCGTTTTATTCATAGATTATTTGTCATCCGTTAAACGCGAAATGTTAATGCGAAAAGTAAAGAGAAAATAAATGAAAATTGTTTTAATGGGAACAAATTCTTGGGTAGTGCCGGTGTTTGAACGAATTTCACAATTGCACCACGTTATTGCCGTTTTTACAAAAACGCCCGCACCATCGGGTCGTAAAATGATTTTGCAAAATTCGCCCGTGCACGATTGGGCGAATGCAAAAGGATTGCCCGTATTTACAGATATATCAGAATATAATTTTACTCCTGATTTTATTGTTGTGGCGTCATATGGTGTTATTTTAAAATCTGATGTGTTATCTTCTGCGCCGGCTATAAATATTCATCCATCGCAATTACCAAAATATCGTGGCCCGTCGCCTATGTTAACGGCGATTTATAATGGGGATGAAAAGACGGCCGTTTGTTTAATGCAAATTGCACCAGAATTGGATGCTGGTGACATTTTAATGCGCCGTGATTTAGATATAGATATAAATGATAATAACAACCGTCTGGAAGAAAAAGTATCCATTATGTCCGCGGATATGTTGGAAGAATATTTAAATAATCCGCAAAATTATCCACCGCAAAAACAGGTTGGTGAAATATCTCATACTAAAAAATTTAAAAAATCCGATATGGATATAGATTGGAATAATGCGCCAATTAAAATTCATAATCAAATTCGCAGTATCGGTGGGCGCACAAAAATAAATGGGTTGATTGTCAAAATAATTCAAACAAAAATAAATGAAGCGGGCGATTTAGAAATATTGAAATTACAACCAGCCGGCAAATCGGTTATGGATTGGAAATCATTTGTAAACGGTCAACGTGGCATTATAAATATTGGTGAATAATATGACCAGATATAAAATAGAAATAGAATACAAAGGCACCGGATTAATCGGTTGGCAAAAAAACGATGGTGGCACGTCTGTACAATCTTTAATAGAAGACGCGATATTTTCTTTGTCCGGTCAACGCGTGGATGTTTATTCCGCCGGCAGAACGGACGCGGGTGTTCATGCACGTTGCATGGTGGCGCATTTTGATTTAGACGAAACGGTAAAAGAATATGGCGCGAACACCGTTATGCGCGCTTTAAATTTTTATCTGGCAACAAAACCCGTTGTGATATTAAATGCCGGCATTGTTGCCGATGATTTCCACAGCCGTTTTTCATGTCTGGGGCGTTCGTACAAATACATTATTTTAAACCGCAATGCAAACACCGCATTGGATAAAGATTTGGTTTGGTGGTGCGCGCGTCCATTGGATATAGATAAAATGAAGTTGGCCGCACAAAAATTTATCGGTACACACGATTTTACCAGCTTTCGCAGTTCTCAATGCCAATCTAAAAGTCCGGTTAAAACATTGGATTCTTTGGAAATTGTACAAAACGGCGACAGGATAGAAATCAATGTTGCAGCACGTTCTTTTTTGCATAATCAGGTTCGAAATATTGTAGGGACTTTGGTTGAAATAGGTTCGGGGCGTGATTTAGATATAGATAAAATATTTGCAGCAAAATCCAGATGTGCCGCCGGCATAACCGCGCCGCCCGTTGGTTTGTATTTTATGTCTGCGAAATATTAAAATTATTTGTGCCAAATTCGATTTGTATTTGTTTTTTGAACACGGCCATCTTTATAAATAACAAATCCACCGTTTAATATTTTGTGATTACAAAATTTTGAATTTATTTCAAATGGTGATACGATGAAATCCGTATTATCGTCTTTACAAAAATATTCTATGTTATTATATAACGCCATAAAATTTTTGATATATACCAGATTGAATTTATCAGATTTATAAAAACATGAATCTTGTTTGCATTTTATTCTTTTGTTCACAGATTCCGGATTTTGAAAATTCATTTTCTTCCATGTTTCAAAAGCAAAAAAATGAGCAGATGATTTAGATTTATTGAAATGCAATCCGTCATTTTCTTTGAATGCGATTAATTTATTATCTGGTGTTGAATAAACAACCGGCTTCTGATTGGTTGTAATCATCAAAAGGCCTGTGGACAAAAATATCCCAAACAATAATTTGTTTGCGTGCTGTAATATAAATTTATCAGGTGTGTTTCGAATAAATATCAAACAGAAAAATCCCAAAGTTATAAAAGCCAATGCGCAAAAAGGCATATTTGGCATCTGCAATATCGCAAAAGGCAAATCAGATATATGGGCGCCGACATTTAAACAAAAGATGTATATGTCGTTTGCAATATTTAAAAACCAATGAAATCCAAAGAATGATGCAATAGCACCCAAAATAACAAATGGCATAATTAAAATAGAAAATAATGGGATTAATATTAAATTCCCAACCAGGCTGTATATTGTCAAAGAATTAAAATGAGATGCAATAAATGGCGCTGTAAATATAAAAGCGATAAAAGACGTTTTTGCCAATATCATAAACCAATGTATAATTTTTTGCGAAGGATTTCTTTTTATAAATTTATTGTCTTTGAAAAAATATACCATTCCGAAAACTGCTGCAAACGATAATTGAAACCCTGGTTGCATAATAAAATGTGGGTTTATTAAAAACAATAAAATCATGGCTATGGAAACATTACGCAGGCTTAACACATTTCGGTGAAATAAAAACGCAACGATTACCAGGGCGGCCATAAAAAATGAACGAATGGTTGCGACATCTGTGCCGGATAGAAATAAATAAAATAATAATCCAGATAATGACAATATTAACGCGGGATAACGTGCGGGAAATCTTTTGGTGATTGCGGGAATTAACCGAAATATATTATAGAATACAAAAAATAACATAACCGCCGCCAAAGACATATGATATCCGCTGATTGACCAAATGTGTCCGACACCGGTTGCAGACCATATTTGATTGTCTGATTTTGGGACGGCGTTTTTATATCCCAATAACAATGTGTCTACCAAAAAAGAATTGGCTGTTTTATGAATTGATTCTCTGATGTTTTGAATGTAATCATTGCCTGTGTTATGGTTGATGGTATCATATTCTATTAAATATCCGGTTGCCGACAATCCGTTAAAATAAGCCCAACGACTGTAATCAAAAGCATTTGGTGCAAATGGCGTGTTCGGTTTAAATAACGACGCTTTTGCGATTATCGTATTGCCCAATGTCGGCGGCGTTATTTCCGGTTTTAAAGAAAGGCGAATGTTTGCTGTTGTGTGGGCGTCAAAATCACGATTTATTTTGTTCGCGGGGATTTCCATAAATATTCTGGCGGCTTTATCTGTGTAATCAATTTTATAAACTGTGCCGGTAATATTTATATTGTATTTATTAGAATATATGTCTGGGGTATTTATAGATTTTGTAAATCCGTTTGCATAACAAAATCCGAATATAAATAATAAAATAGCATTGATTAAAATGTTCGGTTTAAAATATATGATAACAATTGCTGTGATAGCGCAAATAACAAAAGGGTATGGGACAGCGGGCTCGGTTGGCAACATAAAATATGTAACGCCGCCCGTGATAACGACAAAGGTCATCCACAAAAATAAATTTGGAATTTGATTGATAAAAAAATTTTTAATCGCATTCATAAATCCTATTATAAGGATTTATTTCCCAAAGATAAAGTCAGAATTTGCGGATATTTTAATAATTTCGTCCATGTTGTCATTGTCCGCGCTGATTTGATTTTTTTCTTTGCCGCATTTTGTGCATTTATGTCGAATAATGTATCTGTCTTTGTGGGCGTTTACAGAAATTGGTTCCATCATACCACCACACAAACTGGCGCGGTCGCCCGGGTTTACATCAACGTCACGTGACCATAAACACATCGGACAATGGTTTGTGTAACCGGTTCCATGAACAACTGCGCCACAGTGGGCGCAGTTGAAATCTTCGACTTTTTTTGTAAAGTGTTTAGCCATAATTATAATCCCAATGCGCCACGATACATTTTTGT
The DNA here is from genome assembly GCA_964371145.1 of uncultured Muribaculaceae bacterium. Lineage (GTDB taxonomy): Bacteria > Pseudomonadota > Alphaproteobacteria > Rs-D84 > Rs-D84 > CAUTNA01. The sequence continues at coordinate 75,938 of CAYJKO010000004.1, read as the reverse complement.
TAATTCGTCTGTTTCGTCTAATTCATCTGGGTCCATTTTGCGTAATTTAATCATATGACGAACGTATTTAGGGTCGAATCCTGCGCTTTTAATTTCTGTGAAAACTTCTTTAATGTCTGCTGCGATATTTGCTGCATCTTCATTTAATTTTTCAACGCGTTCGATAAAAGATACTAATTGTTCGTTGTCTATCGCACCTTGGTTTGCAATTTTCATATTTTTCTCCTTGTTTTTATAATATAATATGTTATATTACTTCGCGGAAAAATCAAGTAAAACAAAAACTTTTTTTTTAATGCTTGTGTTTTTCGAAAAAAGCTGAAATAGATATAAGATATAAAGAGAGACGAAATATGAAAAAATTTACAAAAATAACTGCGTCCATCGGACCAAAATGCGAAGATAAAGCAACTTTGACAGAAATGATAAAAGCCGGCGTAAATATGTGCCGTTTGAATTTCAGCCATGATACAGGCGATGTCCAAGGTAAAAAAATTGATACAATCCGTGAAATTTCTGCGGAATTGGGTTTGCCGGTTGCTGTTTTGGCCGATTTGCAAGGTCCAAAACATCGTATCGGAAATTTTGAAACAGAAGATAAATATCCAATTACTATTGGTCAAAAATTTGTATTAGATACACAAGATGTCCCAGGTAATTCAGAACGTGTTCAATTGCCGGATTCATCTGTTTTCTCATCCATCAAAGTGGGTGAACGCGTATTATTAAACGACGGTAAAATTGAATTGCGTGTTGATTCTGTGTCTCCAGATAAATTGGAAACAACCGTTATTCGTGGAACAGATATTTGGTCCAGACGCGGTTTCAATGTTCCGGATACAGAATTAGATACATCTGTTTTGACATCAAAAGACAGAGAAGATTTGGAATATGTATTAACTAAAAACCCTGATTTCGTTGCAATTTCTTTTGTGCAAAAACCAGAAGATGTTATCGAAGTTCGTGAATTTATCGCTGCTCGTACAAATCATCCTGTGAAAATCGTTGCAAAAATTGAACGTCCAAATGCTGTTGAAAGAATCGAAGAAATTATCAAAGTGGCTGATGCTATTATGATTGCTCGTGGTGATTTGGCAGTAGAAGTTCCATTCGAACGCGTTCCTGCAATCGGTCGTCAAATTATTCGTGATTGTCGTAAATTAAATAAACCTGTAATTATGGCAACTCAAATGTTGGGTTCTATGGTTGATTCTGCGTTCCCTACACGTGCTGAAATCACAGACGTTGCGAATGCGGCGTATTTGCGTGCGGATTCTACTATGACGTCCGAAGAAACAACAATTGGTCAAGATCCTGTTCATACTGTTGCAACTATGGCGAAAATTTTGACATATGCAGACGTTGACACAATGGAAAATCCATTTGATTGGTCACGCGTTGAAATGATTCCTGAAAACAATTGGTCTCGTTCAGTTGCATCTATGGCAACATTAAACAAAGCCGCTGCGATTGTTGTATTTGCAGAAGATACGATTGCTACAACTGAAATTGCGTGCCGTAAAACAGATATGCCGATTATCGCTGTTTGTAAAGATTGCACAACTGCAAATCAATTATGTTTAGCTCGTGGTGTTTTCCCAACATGTGATACAGTATTGTTCGATAATCGCGATGCTTTCGAAGCATGCCGTCGTCGTGGTATCAATGCGGGTGCATTGGTGATTGTAGATGGAGACAATGTGTCTTTGCGCAATTTTTAATAATCAATAAAAATTGTTTATTATGATTAATCCGCTCTTGACGTTAAGGGCGGATTTTTTGTATCATTTGTTTTATGAATTTATTTAAAAAAATAATCTTGTTTAATTTGCTGGGGATGTTATTTGTGGGGTCTGTTTTTTCCGCAGATTATCGGGCCGCATTGGTTGCAGATATGGATACCGGTAAAATATTATACCAAGAAAATGCGAATGATTTAAATTATCCGGCGTCTTTAACAAAAATTATGACTTTGTATATGGTTTTTCATGCATTGGAATCTGAACGTTTGGATTTGGATGATTATTTAATTGTGTCACAAAGTGCCGCGAACGCATCGCCTGTTAAATTGGGATTAAAAGCCGGCAGCAAAATAAAAGTAGAAGACGCGATAAAGGCTTTGGCCGTATACAGCGCAAATGACGTCGCACGCGTTTTGGCCGAAAATTTAAAGGGCGGAAAAGAGGGCAGCTTTGCGTCATTAATGACAGAAACAGCGGCATCGATTGGATTGTCTAATACCAATTTTGAAAATTCATCAGGCCTGCCAAACGATGACCAACAATCAACCGCTCGTGATATTGCATTGTTATCTATTGCGGTATATAAACATTTTCCGCAATACTGGAAATATTTTGGTATTAAATCTTGGACATATAACGGCAGAACTTATAACAACGGAAACAGATTGTTAACGTCTTATCCCGGATGTGATGGTATGAAAACAGGATTTACAAACAAATCAAAATATTCTTTGGTGTCTTCTGCCAAACGCGACGATAAAAGATTGTTAAGCGTTGTTTTGGGCGCTGCTAATAAAGACGTGCGTGCAAATACATCTGTTCGTATGTTGAACAAAGGTTTCGAAATGTTGGGCGTTGAAAAACCGACCACTCAAACATATTCCGCACCGTCTGTTAAAACGGTTTCAATATCTGGCGTGGGTGATTGGTGTGTTCAATTTGGTGCTTTTTCAACACGTAATGCCGCTAACTCGCAACAGACGCGCGTTAAAAATATATTGGGTCTGCCGACTTTGATAGAACAAACGTCCGCCGGCCTGTATCGAGTAAAAACAGGGGGCATGTCACGCGCTGATGCAGATAAAATAAAAATAAATGCAACGGCATCCGGTATAGATAATTATGTCGCAAAAGAAGACAGTTAAAATGAATCCAAAAATAGATAAATTAATTAAACAATTTGCAAAACTGCCACGCGTTGGTAAACGTGCGGCAACGCGCATTGTATTGTCTTTACTGGAAGACAATACCGGTAAATCAGAAAATATGGCGTCCGCATTAATGGACGCTGCGGTAAATATTCGCCCATGTCCGGTTTGCGGAATTTTAACAGATATTCAATTGGATAAATGTGAATATTGTGCAATGGAATCTCGCAGCAATGGTCAATTGTGTGTCGTTCGTGATTTGTCCGACGTATGGGTTTTGGAAAAATCAAATATTTTTTCCGGACGTTATCACGTGTTGGGTGGATTGATTTCTGGCGCGTCGGGCGTTTTGCCGGACGATTTAAATATATCCGGTTTGGCGGCAAGAATTGATGATGAAAAAATAGAAGAAATTATTTTCGCGTTACCAAATACAATAGAAGGTAAAACAACGCAACATTATGTAATGTCCGTGTTGGAAGGCGCAGACAATTTATCTTTTTCAGAATTAGCATCCGGTGTTCCATTGGGCGGCGATTTAGATTATCTGGACGATGGTACATTGTCCTTGGCTTTTGGGGGGCGTAAAAAAATATGACAGATTTAATTTCAAAATTACCACCTATTTCGCAAATGATGCGTGATACCGGATTGGAACCTAAAAAAGCTTTGGGACAAAATTTTTTGTTCGATTTAAATTTAACGGGCAAAATTGCAAAATCTGTGCCGAACATTGAAAACGAAACGGTGTTGGAAATCGGGCCGGGGCCGGGTGGATTGTCACGTGCAATTTTATTGGCGGGCGCAAAAAAATTAATTGCAATCGAAAAAGACACAACAACAAATCCAATTTTGTCAGAAATAGAAAGCGCATCAAATGGACGTTTTTCAGTTATATATGATGATGCGTTAAATTATTTTGGTGGTGGTAAAAAATTGGAAGAATCACATGTTTCTATATGTGCAAATTTGCCGTATAATGTCGGCACAGAATTATTTATTCGTTGGTTACATTATATTGCAGATAAAAATTCAGATTTGAAAATAAATTCTTTGACTTTGATGTTTCAAAAAGAAGTAGCCATGAGAATTGTTGCCGGCGTGGGCGACAAACAATACGGGCGTTTGGCGGTGTTAACGTCATTGGTTGCGGACGCGAAAATTTTATTTGATGTTCCAAATACGGCGTTTGTGCCAAGACCAAAGGTAACGTCTGCGATTGTTCAAATTATTCCGAATATTGAAAAAATTAAACAGGTCAAAAATTTAAAATTGGTTGAACAATTAACCGCGAAACTTTTCGGCCAAAGACGTAAAATGATACGCGGGATTATGAAAGATTTCGATTGGGAAAAATACGGGTTGGTTGGCACTATGCGTGCCGAAGAAATATCGCCGGATAAATATTTAGAAATTTCACAAAATTTTTGATATAATATAAAAAAATAGAGAGAGGATTTTATGACTGTTGGAATATTGTTATTTTTTGCAATTATTTTTGCATTGGTATTTGTATTGCGTTTGGCGAAAATAGGCGCATTGTTGGCTTTTTTACTGGCGGGTGTCGCCGTTGGTCCGCATGGATTGGGAATATTGGAGTCGTCATCGGTTTGGACTTTTCTGGGTGAAGTCGGTATGATGTTTTTATGGTTTACAATCGGGTTGGAATTGAATTTTAAACGTTTATGGCAAATGAAGAAAAATATATTCGGCCTTGGTTTTTCACAAGTTATGATGGTTGTCGCCGTTTTATTTCCGGTGTTATTTGGTTTAACATCTTGGACATTTATGGGTATGATTATGGTCGCGTTATTATTGTCTATGTCCAGCACGTCCACCGATTTACAAATTTTGGCCGAAACAAACGAATTGCATTCACCCGTTGGCCGTCAGGCTTTTTCAGTTTTATTATTCCAAGACTTATTGGCGATTCCATTGCTTGCGATATTACCGGTGTTTGCGGGTAAAACTTTTAATATGGGCGGCAGCGTAGTGGATGTTTTGGTATTATCCGCCGGTATCGTTTTGGGCGTTGTTTTGGTTGGGCGATATTTAATCAATCCTTTGATGCGTATGGTTTCGAAATTAAAATCAAAAGAAGTATTTTTAATCGCTATTATGTTAAACATTGTATTTTGGGCGGTTGTTTTAGAAATGATTGGATTGCCGTCTGAATTGGGCGCATTCTTGGGCGGTATGTTATTGTCTGAAACCATTTATCGCCATCAAATAAAAGTAGAAGTTGGACCGTATGCGATTTTATTTATGTCTTTGTTCTTTGTGTCATTGGGATTGGGATTGGACGTGTCCGTGTTATTAGATAATTGGCCAATAGTATTAGGCGGCGCGGCGGCGTTGGTTGCGTTAAAATTCTTTGCAATTTATATCGTGGCTCGCGTTCGTCATGTGCCGGCGCACAATGCTTTTTTCTTTGCATTGGTTTTAGCTCAGGGGGGTGAATTTGGATTGTTGATATTGCAGACTATGAAATCCAGCGGCCTGCATATTATCCCAACTCAACACGCAGAAATTTTGATATCTGTTATTGTTTTATCTATTATGACGACCCCGATATTGGTATCTGTGTATCAGAAAATTAGAAAATCAGGAAAAGCTTTTAAAAACATAAAAGATAAAAAATTAAATAAGAAAGAACAAATGCAAAAAAATCCAGATGTTGTAATTTGTGGATTTGGTCGTGTGGGACAAATTGTTGCAAATATGTTACGTGTTCAAAAAATACCATACGTTGCAATCGATTTATCTGTGGATGCAGTTTTGGCCGGTCAACAGGCGGGGTTAAATGTTGTATATGGTGATACCAGCAATCCTGAAATTTTAAAAACTATGGGATTAAGCCCCGGTAAAACTCGCGCTGTGGTTGTGGCATTAGATAACGCTTGGGTTGCAAAAAGCACAATCCGTGCAGTATTTTCAATTCAAAAGCGTGCAAAAATATTTTCACGAGCCAGAACATTGGAAGAATCAAAAATGTTAATGAACGAAGGTGTCAAAACCGCGTTGCCAGAAACAATAGAATCATCATTTATATTGGGACAAGATGTTTTGACCAGCATCGGTATAAAAGACAGTGTGATTGAAAATATGTTAAACGATTTCCGCGAAAGCCATTATGTTCAATTGAGCAAAGTCCAAGGTCAAAAATAATAAAATAACCCCAATTTTTAGGGGTTATTTTATATTTGCTTTTATTGTATTTTATGGTATCGTTTATTCCGGATATGGAAAGGTTTTATATTATGAAAAAAATTTATAAATTATTGTCGGTTATATTCGGCGTTATGTTAATAGATCAAATATCAAAAGGATATATCATTTATATGTTAACGGGTCGTGTGCCTTTGGCTGAGGACGCGTGGTCTTTGTTACCGTATCCGTATTTAATAACAGAAGTAACGGGATTTTTTAATCTGGTATTTACTTGGAATCCGGGTACTTCTTTTTCTTTGTTCCGTGCGTTGGGACAGGGCGCACCATTGGTTATAATTTTGTTAACAGGTGCAATTATTGGATTTTTGGCTCATTATTTATTTGTGTCCGCAAAATCCAATGAAAAATTACCAATTGCTTTGATATTGGGTGGTGCGATTGGCAATTTAATCGACCGATGCAGATTCGGCGCAGTTGTGGATTTTTTAGACTTTCACGCGTTCGGATGGCATTGGCCAGCATTTAATATCGCCGACATTTGTATCGTTGTCGGTGTGGGGCTTTATATTATTAATATATTCAGAAAAAGGAAATAATCGTTATGGTAAAATTTATGGAAAATCAAAATTCAGGATTTAATTCTTGGATGGCAAATCGTCAAAATAATACAGATTCAAAAAAGAAATCTTCTTTTACATCTATTCTATGGTGGACGGCTTTGATGATAATGGGATATTATCTGATTTTCGGATTTGATAAAAAAACAGAAGTTGTAACAGAAACTGTTTCAGAAACAGTAATAGAAATTCCAGCAAACGTACCCGTTAATCAAATTGCAAATGATGATGTAACTGTGTCTGTTCGTGGTATTCAAATTTTCGATGCGAAATTAAATAAATACAAAGAAACGGAAACAGAAAATACAGACATTACTTTGTTGGGTGCAGACAATAATTTTGCAGAATTTGGTTTGCGTTCAGCCAGCACAATAACACCCGACGAATCAACTGTTTGGAAAATATCCGATAACGGTAAAAAAATGGTATGGACGAACAAAGATAATGTTACATTCACCAGAACTTTATCTATCGAGGGTTATGTTGTAACGGTAAATGACGAAATTAAAAACAATTCGGGCAAATCTTTGTCTTTTGCGCCATATGCAAAATTGGCATATACCCCGATATCAGACGATAATGTTGCCGTTTCAACAGGTGGTATAGTTTATGAAAATAACGATTTAACCGAAAACGGATGGGGTGCATTGGCGGATGAATCTTTTGCATATCAAACAACAAATGGTTTTGCAGGTTACACAGAACAATATTGGGAATCTGTTGTTGCAATAGATTCTGCCGACCAAACAATATTGGTAAAACCTGTGGGTGATGTAATTGTATCTGATATCACAGCCGGTGAAATCATTGTTAACGCGGGCGCTGTAAAAACAATTAATTCTAATTTGTTTAATGGGCCGCGCGATCAAAAAATATTGGATGTGGCTGCTACAAAAATTCCATACATAAATGAAACTATGGATTATGGATTTTTTGGATTTTTGGCTCGCCCAATGTTGGCCGGATTAAATTTCTTGCACGCGTTTGTTTTAAATTATGGTGTTGCAATTATTTTGTTAACATTATTGTTACGTTTGTTAATGTGGCCTTTGACTAAAAAATCTTATGTTTCTATGGCTGCTATGCAAAAAATGCAACCTGAAATGAAAAAGATTCAAAAATTATATGCAAACGACAAAGCAAGATTGCAAATGGAAATGATGAAATTGTATCAAACACATAAAACGTCGCCCATGTCTGGTTGTTTGCCAATGTTATTGCAAATTCCTATTTTCTTTGCATTGTACAAAGCGTTATTGATATCTGTTCCTATGCGTCAGGCTGACTTTTTATGGATATCTGATTTAGCCGCTATGGATCCATTCTTCATATTGCCAATTATTATGGGGGCAACAATGTGGTGGCAACAAAGTTTGCAATCAGCCGCAAGTGCAACAGATAAAGGTGCAAACGATCCAATGGCACAGACTCAAAAAATGATGAAATGGATGCCTGTTATCTTTACAATTATGTTTGCATGGATGCCGGCTGGTTTGGTATTATATTGGACCGTTTCTAATTTATTTGGTATCGGCCAAATGTACATAATCAAAAAGACAACGAAATAACAGTCTTAAAAAAATCCTCGAAAATTCGGGGATTTTTTTATGTACATAAATAAATCATCTGGCCGCCATATAAATGGTTTATTTATTCCCAAAACAGATTTTACAAATCCAACGCAAGATATAAAGCATATTGGTTTTTTATTTGAATGTTTATGCGTTTTTAAAAATACCCAACCCGCAGACTTTAATTTATATAATCCCGAATCATTTAATGGAATACAATGGATGCCATCGGTTGCAATTTGCATTAATATATATTCATCTGACGCCGGGAAAATGACAACACAATGTTTATATTGTTTGCATAATAAATTCGTCCAAAATAAAGAAGTCTTTTTTGAAAATCCAATCATAATCATTATCTAATCCTTTTTCTTTTTACCGGCGTAAGCCGGTAAATTTATTTTATATTAACCATCCTTTTGCGCGAGCCGCCACGTCAATAGTCTTCATAGCAGATCCCCAAACGGATGCCGATTTATTTTCAGACCAAATGTGTTGATGGGGGGTGCGTCTTTTGTCCCCAAATTTTTTCATAACGGATAATTGTTCATCGGTTAATTTGCCTGATAAATATAATTTGGTTATCAAAGATTCAACATCCAATAATTCGCATACGCGGGATTTAGATGTCCCACGATTATAAGATAAAGCAGAACGGGATTGTTTAGTATATATAAACCAAAACCATAATTGTTCGGCCGTTTGAAATTTATCTGCGTGTGTGTTTATATTATTATTGTATGAAATTTGCATTTTTCTCTTCCTTTTTTTTTATGAATCCAATCCTGTCTAGTTTCTATTTTATTAAATAAAAAAAGAATTTGTAAAACATTACAACCTGTGATTGAATTTCGAATCGGTTTTCCGATTCATTTAAAAGATTTTATATTTTTAAACGAATCGTAAAATATTTGTTTTTTGTTGATATTCAGTGTAATAAATAAAAACCCGCAATTGCGGGTTTAAAATATTGGTGGGAAACAATCGCCACCGGTATCCGGACAACAATTGAATCCTTGGTCTCCCATATCGGTGTATGTTTCACCGGTACAACAACCATTTGCATTTGGCGACGTTCCGTCTGGACATTTTATGCCACCGGAATCAGCCGGAGCAGATGTTGATTCGAACGGATTCTTTATAGTGCCAGAATCATTATATTCAAGCCCCAAAACCTGTTCATTGTATTCTTGGGTGCCTTTTTGAGGCAATCCAGTTGACACTTGGTTTTGATATACGGCGTCTTGTTTCGCATTATTAATCGCCTCGTATTGTAAAGATTGGCAATAAAATAAAACAGTTCTATAATCTGTGTCATCTGGTGTTTCAGCAACTTCACCTGTATAATTACCATCATTGTCTGTTGCGCAATATTGTTCCATATTGAACGAACGTGATTGACCCACCAATGTTGTCGGATCGTCTTTCCCAACTGTGAATTCACGTGGTTCTGTTGCTGCATAGGCATTATTATATTCTGTGATTGAACATTTTTTGCCAGAACCTTTTCCGCACGTTAATATCAAATCCGTTGGAGAATAAACGGTAATACGTGTGCCGGACGCAATTGTAAATGGTGGTACAGAATCATCTATCATATCGGTCAATATTTTTTGAGCAACCTGATTCCATGTGGTAATAATTTCATTCTTTGCCAATTCACTGGAACGGATTTGTCCGCTTTGCGTAACTGTATTTGAATCCAAATCAATTTGATTGATAAAAGAATCTGATATTGGCGCAATTAAATTAACAGCCGCCGGCACCATTGCCGTTAACATAGGCATTGCCAATTGTTCCACATAATCTGTTGAACCACGTCCCAAAACGCCAACACGACCCTGGGCGTCACCTGAAAACGGTCTGCTGCCTTTAAAATTAAATTCAACCCCATCCGGACGAACGAAACGATACCACTCTAAATTCACACGACCAACGGATTTATATGGTCCCGGCATATCGCCTTCGACAGAACCCAACATCATAGTTCCAACAGGAATTATAATTGTGCGGCCGTCATCAGAATAAACGTTTCTATCAACCGTTGCGGTAACCGGCAATGGTGTCGGATTTGATACCGCTTGGATTTCTGTAACGATTGTCGCAGGTATTGGTTTATATTGACGCAAAACAAACGTTCTGTCATATGGCATAGAATTGACAGTCGCCTGACTTCCATATGAAGAAGGTAATAAACTGACGTCTTCTTCTTCCATGATTATGTTGTCCAATCTGCCGGATCCACCGAATTTTACTGTTGCTAATTCTTCTGTCGTTAATTGACGTGCGCGATTGACAGTTCTGGTTGCAACCGGATTTGATAATTGTGGTATAACACCATTATTTATAATATTAAATCCAATGTTTTCTGCGTCTGTGCCAATACGAATTGATGGGTCGGAGATTCCTGTTATAATACCATTGTCTGGGTTATAGATTCCGGTTGGGTTTGAACAGCTTTTATCAGCAAATGGATAAAATTTATATGTACCGCGAACGGGTTTAATCCATCCAATAGATTTACCGGATGCGTTATATCCATAAAAAGAAAAATCATCACATGTTTCAGAATATTCAAAATTATCCACCGGTTCTGCAAACAGATTAGTTGCACCAATGCTACGTATTTCTTTTTCTATCACAACGGGTTCTGGCAAAACAACAGATTCTGGTTCCGGCAGAAAAATCTTTTCTTCTTCAATTATTTCAGGCACAAAAACAGGTTCAGGTTCAGGCACAAAAACAGGTTCAGGCTCAGGTACAACCACAGGTTCAATTTTCTTTTCCATAGTTGCGCCAACTGACAAAGTAATTTTTGATGTTGACGTCATGTTTTCTGGTTGTTTCGCACCACGCCATTCAACGAATATAGGCACAGCTTGGATTTCAATAGAAGCAGACGGCGCAAATTCTATATCAATATGGCAAGAAACATTTTCGTTTATTTGGCCAACGTGTTTGCAGTTTGTCACAGGTTTTGATAAACCTTCGATTTCTTTTGTGGTTCTGATATCGTTTATGATAACGGGTGTATTTGCGGTAATTTCAAATTTTTGTTCGACCGCTTGTCCGATTTTTGTTCCCGCCCAATCAACAACGGTTGGGGTGATATTAATTTCCGGTATAATTTCAGCGACTGCCTCTTGAACTTGTATATCTTCTTGGGATTTGTCATCGCGAGTGAATAACAAAGTCAATAATATCAACACAACAACGCCAGCCGCAGATAACAGCAACCACAAAACATAACGTGGAGTATGTGTTTCTATTTCTGAAATTTGTTGTTTAATGACTTTCATAAATCATATGCCTTAATGTTATTTATTATTGTATACGAACAACGTGACAGCTGGCGCCAGAGAATTTCAATAATTTATCACAAATTACTTGGGCTGTGTCGATGTCTGCCATTGGTCCAATACGCAAACGATAAAGTCTGGCAGTTGATGTGTCATCACCCAAATCGCCGACCCCTTGTTCATCAACCGCAAAGAATACCATATCTTTATACGGAGCCAAAATACCTGCGCCTTCATCGCCGCTGAATTTTGCCAATAATGATGTCCAATAATCATTCAAAGCTTTTACAGATGTGTCAGATTTTAATTCAATTGCAACACCTGTTTGGTTGCTGGAAATCAATGGTATATCAGATTGTGGTAAATAAGAACCGGCTGTAATTCTTTCAGTTGGAATCATATTTAATCCCGTGCCGGATCCGACCGCTGGCATAGACGGATAATTAACAGGTACGGACGGCATACCATAATTCATGGTTGGCGCAACGCCATATCCATTTGCGTCCATCATCATAGGTTGTTGCATAGAACCATATCCATATGACGCATTATTCAAAGATTGTGCGGACATCATAGATTGCATAACGTTTGCTTCGGCCAATGCCATAACGGATGCAGTGTCTGCTATCATAAATGGTTTTTCACGTCTTTTGATACATACAATTCTTTGACCTGAACGCAACACCATATCGCCCACGGCTTCTACGATTAATAATCTGCCGTTTTCGCCATCTGTTCTGAATCCAACCGGACTTTCGCCACCTTCTACCAATAATGATACAACCGGACGTTGAGTCATAGCAATAACTTTATCACCGAAATCAATATATGTGAATATTCTGTCGCGCCATACGCGTTCAGGTGCAATTACATAATCGTCTGGATTTGGAACAAAAATGTCTAAATCAAATCTGAATTCAGCAGGGTCAATTTTCATAGTTTTAATCCAACCATAATCTTCACCGTCTACGCCGATGTAATTATCCGTTGTAACTGATTCGTATATAGAATTCATGCCACCCGATTGAACAGATGAATTTGCCATCGGGATATTCATATTGCCGTCTGTTGTAATGTCAACTTGGGAATATGTAATTTCGCTGGAATTTGCAGGTTCGGAACGCAAATATAAAATGTATTTATTTCCAGATTTACCGGTTACAATTAAATTTGTATCCGCACCTTGGTTTGTGGCATCTGGTGTAATGTATAAAACATTTCCGTTTTTAGATTTTTGATCAAAAGTAAACAATCCGGTATTCCCAACAACCGCGTCTGCAATTTGTTCGCCGGCAGGTAAATTAACCATAGTTACCATACCGCTGCGTAATTTGATTGGTAAAACAGAACCCGGCGCCCATGTTAATGTTGCGTATCCTGGCTTTTTGCTGCCGGCTGCCATATTTGCATTTGGATTATCCCATGCTGCTTGGATGCTTGCATTTGCGTTTTCACAAACCCCGCAACCAATTACGGTTAATAAACAAAAAGTTGATATTTTAAACATATTCATAACTGTTTACCTTTCTTTCTTAATTTGTCCATATATCCAATGGATCAACTCCGCCGGACTTGACAGAATATTCTGTGACTTTTATCCCCAATGGGTTTTGCAACCTATCTGTCCATTTTATAGCATTTTCAAATTCTAATTGCAATACAATTGTAAAATAATTTTTGGTGGTTTGTCCATTGTTATCTTTGCAGAAATATCCGAACTTTACCTCGTATGAATTTTCACCCCATGGGGATACTGGACCAAATTCAACAGGGCATTCAAATTCGAATGTCGGGATGTCTGACATATATGCATTCCACATACCGGTTTCTTGGAATTTTTTATAAACGTCGGCGCTGCTCCACATATAAACAATGCCGTCAGGTGTCGCAGACCATTTTTTTCTCATGACACCTGCGTTTGGATAAATTTCATTGCGTGCTTTGATGTATTCTTTGATAAAAGCAATTTTATACAATTCTATATTTTTTTCATTTGGTGTAAATTCGGTTAAATATATTTCGGTATCTGATTTCGGTTCTTGGCTTAAAAATAATATTTGAGTTTTGTTCAAAGGATACATTTTAGATATCGTAACAGCCAACGCACCCAACATCACAAGCGATGCAGCAAATATGAATATCATCAATCTGGACAATAAAACGGGTGGTTCTATGGTTTTTTGCACAATAAATTCTCTCCTTGAAATTGATTTTAGTCAAAAAATCGGGGGGCGCGCAAGTAAAAAGTTTACAAATAAATGCTTTTTGTTTGTGTGTTGAAAATTTAATTGATTGTTTTTGAAATTTTTGCTTGCGTATTTTTTATAAAGAAATTATAATAATTTAGCTTGATTTTTGGTATTTGTATGCTATGCTGTGTTGAACTTAATGGGTGCAAATGCGAAGTTAAGAGGGTGTTTTTATGTAAGGTCGTCGGTTTAATCTTTTGATTTTTCTGGCTTTTTTGCGAAACATTTGATTTTACAGGGGCATAGTTCAACGGTAGAATATCGGTCTCCAAAACCGCGGATGAGGGTTCGATTCCTTCTGCCCCTGCCAGTGATTTTTCAGGACAGTTGTCTGGAAAAAGAAAAATATATGTAAACAAAGTCGGAAAATATATGAAAAAAATATTTGATTATATAAAACAAGTGCGCAGTGAATGGTTCAAAATTATTTGGCCAAACCGCGATACTGTTGTGAAAACAACAATTTTGATATTGATTTTTTCTGCGGCGTCTGTTTTGTTTTTCTTTTTAACGGATTCTGCATTGAATGCTCTGGTCGGTTGGATTTTTTAACAATAACGTAATATTTAAGTAGGTAAGGAATTATAATGGAAGGCACAATGCAATGGTTTGTTGTTAACGTACATACGGGATGTGAAGATAAAGTTGTTCGTGGATTGCGTGAACAAATTGATAAACGTCATATGAATGCGTTGTTTGGTGAAATTTTGGTTCCAACGCGTGAAGTTACCGAAGTAAAAGGTGGTAAACGTGTAACAAGTGAAAAAAAATTCTTCCCTGGTTATATCGTTGTGCAAATGGTTTTGAATAATGAAACATTTGCTTTGGTTCGTTCAATTCAACAAGTTGTTATGTTTTTGGGCCAAGGTCGTAATCCGATTGCTATTACAGAAGACGAAGCCCGTCGTTTGTTGAAACAGGTTGAAGAAGGTGCCGTATCTGTCGAAGGTGTAGAATACGAAGAAGGTGCCGAAGTTCGCGTAATCGACGGTCCGTTTGCAAATTTCAATGGTGTTGCATATGACGTTGATAATATAAAACAAAAAATGACAGTAAAGATTTTGGTATTTGGTCGTGAAACATCTGTAGAATTAGATTTCACACAAATAGAAAAAGTTTAGTATATAAAATAAATATACTGAAAAACGTGGAAGATGCGCCACATCGCACCACAACACTAACTAAAAAAACTATATTAAATAGGAGTGAAAAATGGCAAAAGAAGTAAAGGGATTGGTAAAAGTTGTCGTCCCTGCTAAACAGGCGAATCCGTCACCTCCGTTGGGGCCTGCATTGGGTGCTGCTGGTGTTAACATTGCTGAATTCTGTAAACAATTCAATGATGCAACCGCAGAACGTATCCCAGGTGAACCAACACCATGTGTTATCACAGTTTACACAGACCGTTCTTTCGAATTTATTATGAAATTACCACCTGTGTCATATTATATTAAAAATGCATTGAAATTAAAATCTGGTTCTAAAAAACCTGGTCGTGAATTTGTTGGTACAATTTCACAAGATCAAATTAAAGAAATCGCAGAAATGAAAATGCCGGATTTGAATTGCTCTTCAATTGAATCAGCATGCAATATCGTTGCAGGTCAATGTCGCTCTATGGGCATTAAAGTAGGGGAGTAATATTATGAAATTATCAAAAAGAGTTAAAGGCTGGGCATCATTGGATGCTGAAAAAGTTTACACTATTAGCGACGCTATTGAAGCTTTGCGTGGTTTTACTTCAAAGAAATTTGATGAAAGTTTGGAAATCGCAGTTCGTTTGGGCGTTGATGTAACAAAAGCAGATCAAAATATCCGTGGTATGTTGTCTTTGCCAAATGGTACAGGTAAATCTGTTCGCGTTGCTGTATTTACAGAAAGCGCAGATGAAGCTAAAAAAGCTGGTGCAGACGTATTCGGTGGCGAAGAATTGATTGATAAAGTTGCCGGTGGTGCAATTGATTTCGATCGCGTTATCGCTACACCTGCTATGATGCCAAAAATGTCAAAAATTGCTCGCGTTTTGGGTCCAAAAGGTTTAATGCCGAATCCAAAATTGGGTACAGTTACAAATAACGTTGCAGAAGCTGTTGCGACAGCAAAAGCAGGACAAGTTGAATACCGCGCTGAAAAGAAAGGTATCGTACACGCCGGTATCGGTAAAATGTCTTTTGCAACAGACAAATTGGTTGAAAATGCAGTTGCGTTAATCGATCAATTGAAAAAAGTAAAACCGTCTTCTTCAAAAGGACAATATATTTTGGGTATCAGTGTATCTACAACCCAAGGTCCTGGATTAAAAGTAGAAGCAAAATAAAAATTACAAATTCTTGGCAAAATATTTGCCAAGAATTTGTCAGTAATTTCTGTCCGAGACTGATGGTGTTATGAAAAATCATAGCTTAATTGCCATCATAGACAAAGAGTTATCTTTGGGGCAGGAAATAGCCCCAATCGCAAGATTGGATTATAAACAAAAAAAGCTGAGGAAAATTAAAAAATGAGACGCGAAGAAAAATCAGACTTGATTTCAGCGTTGCAAACCTCTTTGCAAGATGCAAATGGTGTTTTCGTTGTTGAAAATCACGGTTTGACTGTGAAACAAATGGAAGGTTTACGTGCAGATTTACGTGAACACGTATCATTATTCAAAGTTGTTAAAAACCGCTTGATGAAATTAGCATTGAAAGATACAGATTTTGCACCAGTTTCTGAATTGATGAAACGCCCAACGGCTGTTGCAGTTGCAACAGATGCTTTGGCTGTGACAAAAATTTTGGCTAAATTTGCCGAAAGTCACCCAGCATTGTCAATCGTTGGCGGTAAAATGGATGCAGATTTGCTGGACGAGCAAGGCGTTATGCAATTATCCAAGCTTCCATCTTTGTTGGAAATCCGCGGTACTATCGCACGTATATTGATAGAACCTGCATCACGTTTAGCACGTGTTTCCGCAGAATATGGAAAAAAAGAAGCATAAAAAATCAGAAATATAATTTCGGTTTTTTATAAACAAAAAAATAGTTCAAAATAAAAAGGATGTTAAAATGGCAGATATTCAAAAATTGGTTGATGAATTGTCAAAATTGAGTGTTTTAGAAGCAGTTGAATTGTCTAAAGCATTAGAAGAAACATGGGGCGTTAGCGCAGCAGCAGCAGTTGCAGTAGCAGGTCCAGCAGCAGGTGGCGCAGCCGCTGAAGAAAAAACAGAATTTGACGTTGTATTGGCAGAAGTCGGTGCAAACAAATTGGCTGTTATCAAAGCTGTAAAAGAAATTACTGGTTTAGGATTGGGCGAAGCTAAAGCTTTGGTTGAATCTGCACCAAAAGCAGTAAAAGAAGCTGTTGCTAAAGCGGATGCTGAAAAAATGAAAGCAGACTTGGAAGCAGCAGGTGCAAAAGTTGAAATGAAATAATTTTAATTTTTCACAACTGTTCGAAACCATAATGGTTTTGAAAAAAATTAACCACAAATAAAATGTGGTAAATTCGCCCACCAGATAAAATAATTTTATTTGGTGGGCAAACAGGCGTAAAAAGCATGACGCTTTTTCGTTTGCAAAAAAATACACAAAAAAAAGGATTCAGAAAATGGCAGTTATCCAGAAACTTAGAAAATCTTTTGGTAAAAGTTTTTTGCAAACTCCGCTTCCTGACTTGGTTGAAATACAATACAATTCATATGCAGATTTCCTACAAGCAGATGTAAAACCAGAAGATCGTAAGAATTTCGGTTTGCAAAATGTTTTTAATTCTATATTCCCAATATCAGATGCATCAGGTGCAGCTGAATTGGAATTTATTGAATATAAATTGGAAAAACCTGTATACAGCGTAAAAGAATGTATTTTACGCGATATGACTTATTCAGCCAAATTAAGATTGAAGTTGAGATTGATTTTATGGAATGTTGCAGAAGATGGTACAAAAACTTTGCAAGAAACCAAAGAACAAGAAGTATTCATGGGTGAAGTCCCACTGATGACAGAACAGGGCAGCTTTATCGCAGCCGGTGTAGAACGCGTTATCGTGTCTCAAATGCATCGCGCCCAAGGTGTTGTTTTTGGTACTACTAAAGAATCAAAACTGGCCGGAAATCCTACAACTTATACAGCAAGAATTATTCCTGAAAACGGAAGCTGGATCGATTTTGAAGAAGCCAAAGGTATGGTTTATACACGTATTGATCGTCGTCATAAAATTTTGGTTACGACTTTGTTACGTTGTTTGCCAACTGCGGCCGATGAAGCCGCATGGGCTGAAGATCCACGTAAATCCGGTATTATCGGGATGAGCGATTCTGAAATTTTGGCAGCCTTTTACAAAAAATTGTCATTCACATTTGATGGCGCATTATGGGAAGGTAAAACAGAAGATTACCAAGGATTGGATAAATACCGCCTTGGGTTTGATTTATTGAATCCTAAATCAAAAAAATCTATGTTGGCAAAAGCCGAAAGATTAAGCGCAAAAAAATTATCCAAAATTGCATCTGAAAATTATGTGGTCGAATCAAATGATTTAATCGGACATTTCTTGTTCGATCCAATCACATCTGCAGGCGAAGTCATTTATGCAGCAGGTACAGAAATCACAGAAGAAGTTTTGGCTGATTTAGAAAAATTAAACGTAAAAAATATATCTTTGATTGCAATTGATAACGTAACCGTATCTGCGCATATGCGTAATACTTTGGTTGCGGATAAAACTGAAAATCGCGAAGATGCATTATTAGAAGTTTACAAAGTAATCCGTCAAGAAGAACCAACAACTGTTGAAGCGGCAGCAAATTTGTTTGCACGCCAAGGTTTCGATTCTTCTTATTATGATTTGTCTGCGGTTGGTCGTTTCAAAATGAATAAACGTTTACGTGTTGAATCAGACAAAAATCCAGAAGATGATACTTTGTTAACAAAAGACGATATTTTGGTTGTGTTGAAAACATTGACCAACATTATTGATAAAAAAGATGATATTGATGATATCGACAACTTGTCTAACCGTCGCGTAAGAACAGTTGGTGAATTGTTCGAGCAAAATTTCCGTATTGGTATGATACGTATCGAAAGATTGGTTCGTGAACAATTGGCGTCTCAAACAATCGCATCTATGGAACCAAAAGATACAATTAATGCAAAACCATTGGTAACATTGTTGTCTGAATTTTTGGGTACATCTCAATTATCACAATTTATGGACGCGTATAATCCATTGGCAGAATTAGAACATAAACGTCTTATCTCTGCATTGGGTCCGGGTGGTTTGAACCGTGATCGTGCGGGAACAGACGTTCGTGACGTTCACGCGACTCATTATGGTCGTTTGTGTCCAATTCATACACCAGAAGGTCCGAATATTGGTTTGATTACACACATGGCAACATATGCACGTGTAAACAAATATGGATTTATCGAAACACCTTATTACAAAGTTGAAAATGGTAAGGTTACAAATGAAATGGTTTATTTGACAGCCGACGAAGAATTGGGTTACAAAATTGCACAGGGTAATTCTCCAACTTCTAAAGATGGTAAATTAACAGAACAACACGTAACAGCGCGCGTTGACGGTGAATTTACTATGGTTGAAAAAGAAGAAATTGATTTAATTGACGTTGAACCACGCCAGGTGGTATCCGTTGCAACCGGTTTGATTCCGTTCGTTGAAAATGACGACGCGAACCGTGCTTTGATGGGATCGAATATGCAACGCCAAGGTGTGCCATTATTACGTTCTGATTCTCCATTGGTTGGAACCGGAATTGAACGTTTCGTTGCACGCGACAGCCGCACCGGCCAATTGGCAAAACACGGTGGTGTTGTTGAATCCGTTGATGCAAACCGTATCGTTATTAAAAATATGAACAGCCGTAACGTTGTAACAGGTGTTGATATTTATAATTTGGAAAAATTTGAACGTTCAAATAATGATTCTATTGTTCACCAAAAACCATTGGTAAAAGTAGGGGACAAAGTAACAGCCGGCGATATGATCGCGGACGGTTCTTCTATGAATTATGGTGATTTGGCATTGGGTAAAAACGTTGTTGTTGCATTTATGCCATGGCGTGGATACAACTATGAAGACTCTATCGTTATTTCAGAACGCATTTCACGCGATGACGTATTTACATCTATTAAAATCGTAGAAAAAGAATATACCGTTCGTGATACTCAATTGGGTCCAGAAAGCTTTACTCGTGACATTCCAAATGTTTCCGAAGAAGCTTTGAAAAACTTGGACGAATCTGGAATTATCTATATCGGTGCACACGTAAAACAAGGCGATATTTTGATTGGTCGTGTTTCTCCTAAATCTGAAACATTGCCAACTCCAGAAGAAAGCTTGTTGCGCGATATCTTTGGTGACAAAGCATTGAATGTAAAAGATACATCTCTGCGCGTTGGACCAAATGAAGAAGGTATCGTAATCGGTGTTAACGTTTTAACCAGACACGGTGTTAAAAAAGATGAAAGAACTCAATTGATTGAAAATCAAAAAATTGAAAACATCAATAAACAACGTGATGAAGAAACAGTCATCATTGAAAAAGGTTTCGCAAACCAAGTGTTCCAAATTGCAAAAGGTATGACAATATCCGCAGGAACCGGCAGCGTAAAACCATTTATCGGTAAAAAATTAAGCGAAGAAGTATTGGACGGAATTAAATCATCTGATATGAAAAAATTAACTGTGGACGATAAAGACGCACAAACAAAAATCGATGAATTACGTGAACAACATGTAACAAAATTGAAATTGTTGAACGAAAAAGCCGAAAGCGAAGTTGCAAAAGCAACAGAAAGCAATTCTTTGGCTGCGGGCGTTTTGAAATCTGTAAAGGTTTATATCGCACACAAAATGAAATTGCAACCAGGTGACAAAATGGCAGGACGCCATGGAAACAAAGGTATTGTGTCAAAAGTTGTTCCAATCGAAGATATGCCATATTTAGAAGACGGAACACCGGTTGATATCGTATTGAATCCATTGGGTGTGCCATCTCGTATGAATATCGGACAGATTTTGGAATCTCACCTTGGTATGGCTGCATTGACTTTGGGTCATCAAATCGGCGATTTGTTGGATGAAGTTAAACAAAAACGTGCTGTTACAGACGATTTGCGCACAAAAATGGGCAAAATCTATGGTAACGACATAGCAGCTGAATTAGAAAAAATGACAGATACAGATGTACGTGCACAGGCTGCATTGTTGCGTGATGGTGTTCCAATGGCAACCCCAACTTTTGACGGGGCGTCACCAGAAGACATTCGCAAAATGTTGAAATTGGCAAAATTACCTGAATCTGGTCAATTTAAATTATATGATGGTATGACAGGTGAAGCATTCTCTCGTGATGTAACCGTTGGTGTTATGTACATGTTGAAATTGCATCACTTTGTTGATGAAAAAATCCACGCCCGTTCTGTTGGAAGCTATTCTTTGGTTACTCAACAACCACTTGCTGGTAAAGCACATAATGGTGGTCAAAGACTGGGTGAAATGGAAGTTTGGGCATTGCAAGCACACGGTGCGGCACATCTGTTGCGCGAAATGTTGACTGTTAAATCAGACGATATTTCAGGTCGATTGAAAATGTATGATTCAATCATTTCCGGCAGCAACGATATACAAACCAGCGTCCCAGAAGCATTTAATGTTTTGGTACGTGAATTGCGTGGGCTTTGCTTGTCTATGACACCAAAAAAGCTTGACTAAGAAAAGAAAAAATATCCCTCTGGGTCCAGACCCGGGGGGACTGTTATCGATATAAAACAAAAGGATAATCAAATGACCAATATGTTGCAGAAGATATTTGGACAAATTGAAACCAAAGAACAGTTTGATGCTTTGCATATTAAAATTGCATCACCAGAAGAAATTCTTTCTTGGTCTCATGGTGAAGTTAAAAAACCAGAAACTATTAATTATCATTCATTAAAACCAGAAGCCGATGGATTGTTCTGTCAACAAATCTTCGGACCTGTAAAAGATTATGAATGTGCATGTGGAAAATATAAACGTATTAAATTCCGCGGTGTTGTTTGTGAAAGATGTGGCGTAGAAGTTGGATCTTCATCCGTTCGTCGTGAAAGAATGGGTCATATTAAATTGGCTATGCCGGTTGCCCATACTTGGTTTATGCGCGAAGGAAAAATAGCAACTTTGTTGAACAATATCCCACAAAAAAAATTAGACCAAGTTATGTATTATGATGCATACATCGTGTCTGAACCGGGGTTAACAGATTTAAAAATGTATTCTGTGTTGTCTGAAAAAGATTATCGCACAGCCGTTGATAAATTTGGTGAAGATTCTTTCCAAGTTGGTATCGGTGCAGAAGGCGTTCGTGATATTATTTCTAATTTAGATATGGGTGCAGAACGTACAAGATTGCGCGCAGAATTGGCTGAAACAAAATCAGAAATCAAAAGAAAAGCAATCATCAAACATTTGAAATTGGTTGAATCTTTCTTGGATTCTAATTCATCCCCAAGCTGGATGTTACCAGATGTATTGCCGGTGATTTCACCAGATATGCGTCCATTGGTTACATTGGATGCGGGTCACGTTGCTGCGTCTGATTTGAATGATTTGTATCGTCGCGTTATTATCCGTAACAACCGTTTGAAAAAATTTATCGATATGCATGCACCTGAAATTATCGTTCATAACGAAAAACGTATGTTGCAAGAAGCTGTTGATTCTTTGTTTGATAACAAACACAAAGCACGTCCAATGGTTGCACAAAACCGTCGTCCATTGAAATCTTTGTCTGATTCTTTGCGTGGTAAATCAGGACGTTTCCGTATGAATATGTTGGGTAAACGTGTTGATTATTCTGGACGTTCTGTTATCGTGTCTGGTCCAACATTGAAATTACACCAAGTTGGTTTGCCAAAAACTATGGCTTTGGAATTGTTTAAACCGTTTGTGTTTTCTAAATTGATGTCTGGCGATTACGCTAATACAATTAAAACAGCACGTAAAATGGTTGAAAACGGAGAAGATATCGTATGGGAAATCTTGGAACAAGTAATTGATCAACATCCTGTATTGTTAAACCGTGCGCCGACTTTGCATAGATTGTCATTATTGGCGTTCGAACCAAAATTGGTAGAAGGTAAAGCGATACGTTTGCATCCATTGGTATGTAAAGGATTTAATGCGGACTTTGACGGTGACCAAATGTCTGTTCACGTTCCAATTTCATTAGAAGCTCAATTAGAAGCCAGAACTTTAATGTTGGCATCAAATAACGTTTTGTCTCCTGCATCTGGTGAACCTATGATTGTTCCATCACAAGACATGGTTTTGGGTGTTTACTATATCTCTTTGATTAATGGCGAACACAATGAAAAATCTCCACGTTTTGCAAATATGGATGAAATTAAATTAGCTTTGGAAAATAAATCTATCACATTGCATACTCCGATTGTTGCACGTGTTAACGGTAAACGTTATAACACAACAGCCGGTCGTATGATTTTGGGCGGATTGTTACCAGAATCTGATAATATGCCATTTGATTTGGTTAACAAAGTTATGCCGGTAAAAGCAATCAAAGAATTGTTGTCTATTACATACGAACGTTGTGGTGACAAAGCTATGATTATGTTGGCAGACAATTTGAAAAACACAGGTTTCGAACAAGCGGCAAGATCCGGTATTTCAATCGGGTTTGATGACGTGGTTATTCCGGAAGAAAAAGATGCCTTGATTAAAGCAACCGAAGGTAACGCAGAAGAAATCGAAGAACAATATCAAAACGGTTTGATTTCACGTGGTGAAAGATACAATAAATTGATTGACCTTTGGCAAAAAACAACAGATAAATTGTCTGATTTGGCATATGCCGCATTGGAAAAATCAGACGGCGACAATTGGAATTCTATCCATATGATGGCTTTATCTGGTGCTCGTGGTTCTAAAAACCAAATTAAACAGCTTGCTGGTATGCGTGGTATGATGCAACGTCCAGACGGTTCAATTATCGAAGTTCCTATTATTTCAAACTTTAAAGAAGGTTTGTCAATGGCGGAATACTTTAATTCAACCCACGGTGCTCGTAAAGGTTTGTCGGATACGGCTTTGAAAACAGCGGACGCGGGTTATTTGACACGTCGTTTGGTGTCTTTGGCGCAAAACACAATTATCACAGAACACGATTGTGGAACATCATTGTCTGTTACTGCGAAACCAGTATACCAAGGAAGCACATTATCAATCGCATTGGGTGATATCGTATTGGGAAGAACTGTTGCACAAGACGTTGTTCATCCAATATCAAAAGAATTGATTGTTGCAAAAGACGAAATCGTTACAAAATACATCGCAAAAGAAATCAATGAAGCGGGCGTGCCAAGCATAGAAGTTCGTTCCGTATTGACATGTGAAGCAGATGGATTATGTGCAAAATGTTATGGTATGGATTTGTCTCGCAGTGCATTAGTACACGTTGGTGAAGCAGTTGGTGTTATCGCGGCTCAATCCGTTGGTGAACCAGGTACCCAGTTGACATTGCGTACGTTCCACATTGGTGGGGTTGCATCTGGTGGTGCGGATTCTCACTTTATCGAAGTGCCAGTTTCAGGAACTGTTAAATTGGTAGACGTTAAAACTATTACAAATAAAAACGGTAAAATTGTTGTATTGTCTAAAAACGGTGAAATTGAAATCTTGGATAAAGACGGCGAAAAATTGTTCAGCCAAAAATTACCATACGCATCTATGTTAATCGTTAAAGAAGGCGATACCGTAGAACAAGGTACAAAAGTTGCTGAATGGGATCCATATTCATCTCCGATTATTGCAGAAGCAGACGGACGTATTGATTTCGGCGATTTGATCGAAAACGTATCTTACCAAGAAGAATTGGACGCAACAACCGGTATTGTTACTCGTAAAGTTACAAACTGGAAATCTATATCCAAAAAACCTTTGAATCCATGTGTTCGTTTGATTGGCGATAATGGCAAAGTTATTTCTTTGGGTGGCAGAAAAGTTGCAGAATATTTATTACCTATGTACGCTTTGTTAAGCGTAGAAGCAGGCCAAGAAGTGGTCGCAGGTGATATTATTGCACGTATCCCAGTTCAAACAAAAAGAACAAGCGACATTACAGGTGGTTTGCCACGTGTTAATGAATTGTTAGAAGTTCGTCGTCCATCAAATCCTGCGTTATTGGCAGAAATCGATGGTACAATTGAATTGGAAGACGCAAAAACAAAAATCAATATTATTATTGAACCAACAGACGGATCTAATCCAGTTGAATACGCAGTGCCAAAAGGAACTAATTTATTAGTTCGCAGTGGGGACATCGTTAAAAAAGCAGACAAATTGGTTGACGGTGATATCGTCCCACAAGATATCTTGCGTATCTTGGGTCAAAAAGCTTTGGCAACATTTATGGTAGAACAAATTCAACAAGTTTATCGTTTACAAGGCGTGTCAATCAATGACAAACACATTGAAATTCTGATACGCGAAATGACCAGACGTGTTGAAATCAAAACTCCGGGCGATACAGTATTCTTAACAGGTCAAGTTGTAGATAAAATTGATTTAGAAGAAGAAAACGAACGCGTTACAAAAATGGGTGGAAAAGTTGCAGAAGCATCTCAAATCTTGGTTGGTTTGACACGTGCATCTTTGACAACCAGATCATTCGTTTCCAACGCATCGTTCCAACAAACAACAAAAGTATTGGTGGACGCGTCCATTAACGGTGCGGTTGACAAATTGGTCAGCATCAATGAAAACTTGGTTGTTGGTCGTTTGGCGCCAATTGGAACGGGTGCATACGTTCGTCGTACTCGTGAAATCGCAAAAGCAGAAGAAAAAGCTGAAAAGCTGGCTCGCGAAGGTGCATCAAATCAACAATTGATGGACATTTAATTAATCAATCTTTTTGGGCGAAACCGCCCAAAAAGATTTTTGAAAACTTTTACTTGCAAAAACAAAAGTTTTCAATAGAATATAGAAAAGTAAATAAAAGGATGTAACATGGCAGTGCCAAAAAGTAAAACCAGTAAATCACGCACAAAACAACGTCGCGCCCATGACGCTTTGGCTGTAATGCCAGCGGGCGTATGTAAAAAATGTGGCGAAAAGAAACGTCCACACCACGTTTGTTCTGCTTGCGGTTCTAAATAAAATAAAACAAAGGTATATATCAAAGGCAAGGGGCAGATTATGTCTTTTGCCTTTGTATTCTTAAAATGTCTGAAAACAAAAAAATTATAGCGGTAGACGCTTTCGGTGGCGATAAAGCCCCACAGGCACCAATTGCGGGATTAAATCAATATTTATTCCAAAATGGTGAAGAGAATGTATTTTTTCGTATTTTTGGTGATGAAAAAAAATTAAAAAAATTAATATCAAAATATCCACGCGTTATTCGTAATTCTGAAATTATCCATGCGCCGGACGTTATTCGTGGCACAGATAAATTACGTGATATTTTACGTAATGCGGGCAATACTTCTATGTATATGGCGATAAAAGACGTGCGCGCGGGTAATTCTGCGGCGGTAGTCAGCGCGGGGAACACAGGAATTTTGATGGCTTTGTCCAAGTTGGCGATGCAAACAATAGACGGTATATCACGTCCGGCTATTACAACTATGTTGCCATCCGGTGGTGGCGACAGCCGTGTTGCTATTCTAGATTTGGGTGCAAACGTTCAATGTGATGCAGAAAATTTATTTGATTTTGCAATCTTGGGCAGCATCTATGCAGAAAATGTGGGTAATACAAAAAAACCAAAAGTCGGCATTTTAAATATTGGTGAAGAAGAAACAAAAGGTTTCGAATCTTTGCAAAAATTAAATAAATTATTAAATGAAAATAAATCAAAATTGCCATACGAATATATCGGTTTCGTCGAAGGTAATGATATCGGTGGTGGAAACGTTGATGTTGTGGTTACCGACGGGTTTACGGGCAACGTTGTGTTAAAAACGGTCGAAGGTACCGCCAAATTAATAAAACGCGTTATAACGGATAATATTAAAAAATCTGTGTTGGCGATAATTGGTGCATTTTTCTTGATTCACGTTTTCAAAAGATTGAAACATAAAATCGATCCACGTTCATATGCGGGCGCGGTATTCTTGGGATTAAAAGGTTTTTCTGTTAAAACACATGGAAATAGCGATGCTTTGGCTTTTGCGAATTCATTTCGTTATGCGGCCAGTTTAATAGAAAAAGATTTTAACGGACAAATCCAAGCGCGTGCGAAGAAATTAAATAAAATTAAATTAAAATTACGCAGCGACGAAAAATAAAAAAATCCCCATTTGGGGATTTTATTTTATATCAAAAAAGCGGGCTAACCCGCTTTTTTTCTCCCTTCCTTCCGTTTCCGGAATTCGTGTTATGCTGCGCGTGCAAAACTTTCTGTTTCGCCTGCAACCAATGATTTTTTCGCTTCGGAAAATACCATTTCTTTTACGCGTGCTGCCAATTCTTTTGTTTCCAAGCTTTCGGCCGGAACGTCAAAATTGTCAGTTCTGATTTGCAAAGATACATATGCACCCAATAAAGATGTGCGTGGCAAATCTTCGATAGAACGTGGAATGTTATTTTCACCCAAATGCAATTCGTCTGATAAAGATACGATTTCGCGATCTTTATTCACCCAAACTGTTGCTGTTAATACTTTGTTTAACGCACCCATAATTTGTTTGATGTTTTGTGCCATATCCTTTCCCCCTTTGTCAGAATATTACATTAAAAAAGATTTAAAACCTTGTATTTACAGTCGTATTTACAAAATTCATCTATCGTTTTCTAATTTGTTTTTACTTTTTCGCAGAAATCCGGTGTTTATTCGGTTTTTTGCGGTTTTTTTGATTCCTTTTCTGTCTATACATATATCTTAAAATAAAAACGAATCGCAAGTCAAGAGAAAAAAAATAGATTTCAAATTTATTTTTATTTTTTTATAAATACCATCAAATCCCATAAAGAGAATATAAAATGTCATTGACAACCATAATTTTTGTTGCTATGGTGATTTTAAGAGGATGCAGGACACATAAATTATAAAAGGTAATAACAAATGTCATTATTTTTATCATGTTATGAAAATCGCTTGGATACAAAAGGGCGTATTTCCGTTCCTGCATCCTTTCGCAGCGCGGTATCAAATGATAATTTTGCAGGCGTTATATTATTCCGTTCTTTTACCAATGATTGTATCGAAGGCGTATCTATGTCGCGTATGGAACAAATGGCGATGGCTGCGGACAAAATGGGTGTATTTGATTCAGAATTGGATGATTTGTCGGCTATGTTATTTGCGGATGCGCGCCCATTGCAATTTGATGTAACGGGTCGTGTTATTATTCCGAATGATTTATTGAATCATGCGGGTATTTCGGATTCGGCCGTATTTGTAGGTCGCGGGAACAGTTTTCAAATATGGGCACCAGAAAAATTTAAATCGGTCCAAGAAAAATCATTAAAGAATTTAACAAAATCCCGCCCAGATTTAAAATTGGCAAATTAATTCAGATTAAAAAAAATCCCCAATCGGGGATTTTTTTA
>CAYJKO010000004.1:17150-47482 GCA_964371145.1 uncultured Muribaculaceae bacterium | reverse complement strand
GCGGATGTTGTGCAATATCCAACAATCGGTGTGAATGCACATACGTTTGTTGATGTATTACATGTGTCCGATGTTGATGGGTCACTGTCATTACATTGTGTGTTTGATGTGCAATATCCAACTATGTCCGTGTACACACATGCATTAGCGGTACATGCAGCCGTTTTGCCGGCAATCGATGCGCAATCTGATGCTTGTGTGCATTGTGGTTGATTTGGGTCTATGATACATTGGTTGTTATTGCTGTTCATAGAATCTATATTACATATATATCCGTCTGCGCATCCGGCGTCATTTGCGCACCAATTTTGAATTACGCCACATATGCCGTTCGTGCCACATTTGTATCCGTCAGAACAAGTATCGATTGCTGATGACGGGTCACAATTTCTTTGTAAATTGCCCATAACGATATCCGGTAACATAGAGTCATTTGTTGTTGAGCCGTCGTCAAATCCTGTTACGCTTTCACATGTGTCAATAATTGTAGCGCATGCATTTTTCGCAACGTTGTTAACGGCTGCGTTTGAAGCTTGGGTTTCGTCGTAATTGTTGCGAACCAAACATGATTGCAAATCCATTTGACAGCTTTCCGCGTATTCAGCCATAATTTCGTCTTGTTGAACTTTGATTTGTGCCAATGTTGCTTGTAAATAATTTCTGACGACTTCATTGTCTTCTACGTATTCATCGCTGTCATCATATGTGTAATCTTGGCATTTGTTTAAAACGGACATACACATACCTGTGTTTTTACCGTCTATATTGCGCCCAATTTTATCTTTTAAATATGCAACCATGTCACTGGACGTTTCGCCGGTGATGCTGATTTTTACATTCGTGTTTATGTATTCTGGTAAAGTCCCGTTACTCCATGCGTTTTTGGAATTATAATTCCATGCAGAATATAAACCGTCTCCGCCCAATACCGCATCTGTTATTGTGGCTGCCTTGCCCGGTACGCTTCCAACAATTACTTCGCCGTTTGCGATATATTTACCGGTTGGGTCCAAACAATCTTCGTAATCGTCGCCACAAACATAATCATCCTGCATACATCCGTCCAGTGCTGTTATACATCCACGCAGATCGTATGAGTTTTTATCTTGTGCAACTGCCAAACGTGCTTTTTGCAAAACAGATTGAGCATTAATTACAGTTTGTTTCATATTTTTATTTGCATCTGTTAAATTGCGTTCATATGCAACGCATTGTTTGTCGATTTCTAAATCATACGAATTTGAAACAAAAGTGACGTCCACGCCTTGTAATTCACAAGTGTCTAAAACAGCGGCTTCGCAACGTGCGAATGCTGTTTTATATAATTGGTCACCACGTTGATTTGCGATGCTGTCGTTGTTATTGCCAGATCCAAACAAAGTATTTATATCAATTCCACCGCTGGAAAAATCCAACAAATTTGAAAAATCAAATGTTGTGCTGGTCGCGCCGGTAAATGTTGTGTTTGAATCGACGTCTAAAATCAAATCTTTGATGTTTTCCAAATCTGACGCCAATTGTGAAGTGTCTGTTTGGCCTTGCATTGCGGCTTCGGCTTCGGTTTGGGCGAATAAAGTTTCAATGTCATCCGCAGACAATCCAATATATTGAATTTCTTGAGCAACCATTTGCAATTGTTCGGTTGCTGTTTCCAATGCCAATTCAATATCTGCGTAACTTTCTACGTTATCAGAACAAGAACATCTTCCTTGGTTTTCATCCAAAACATTACAAAAATTATCCATACATTCTGTGAATTGAGCCTTGCAAAAATCGGTTATTTCAGATCTGGCCATTACGTCTTCCATTGTTGGAATTTCCGTTGTCATAGGAGTTGAAGCGGTTGAAAAAATAGAAACAGGGGACGTGGTCGTGCTTCTTGCAGCAATCCCAGGGGTTGGATTTGTTGTTCGAACGGTCGTTGCTGATCTTGAAGTATTTGTTGAACGCGCAGCTGTTGTCACAGGGGTCGCACCACGAGTTGAAATTGTTTGCGTTGCAGTGCGAGCCGCCGGGATGGCGCGTGTTGACGACGCGTTGTCATTTGTTGTCGACGGAGTTGTGCGTGATGCCACGTTACGTGTAGAATTTTCGTTTATTGTTTGATTGCGGTTTGAAGACACGCGAGATGCGGTTGTCGTACGCGCAATCGTAGATTGTCTGGCGGTCGCATTTGTTTCTGCGGATTCAACCGTTTTAAATTCGCGTGAAATAGTCGCGTTGTTTGCGTATGCAGGTAAAGTTAAAACCCCCGCCAATAAAGCAATATATTTTTTCATGATTTATTTTCCCCTTGTACATTATATTTTATCATAATTGGGGAAATAAAACAAACGAAAAAAAACCGGCGATATCGCCGGTTAATTTATTATGGTGTTGGTGTTACAGTTTTTAGCTCGCAACGTTGTGTCGATGTGTTACAAGTTTCTGTTGTTGTGTCACATTGTGAGTCAGCCAAACAATAACCATCTATTGCTGTACATGTGCCAGATACACCTGGTTGATCTTTAATAGAAACACCGCCGCTTGTACATTCGTAACCTGCGTCACATGTTTCAATGCTGTTTGCGTTACCGACGCAAATTCTGTTTTTATTGCCCATAACGATGTCGGCCAATACAGAATCACTTGGGTTTCCGCCGTCGTCAAATCCGGTTACGCTTTCACATGTTGCGATAATTGTTTCACAAGCATTCTTTGCAACGTTATTAACCGGTGCAGATGATGATTGTGTTTCATCGTAATTGTTACGTACCAAGCAAGATTGTAAATCCATTTGGCAGCTTTCAGCATATTCGGACAAGATTTCGTCTTGTTCTACTTTGATTGTAGCCAAAGTTGTCATCATGTAATTTCTGACCACTTCATTGTCTTCGATGTATTCGCCATCTTCATATGTGTAATCTTGACATTTGTTTAATACAGACATACACATACCGGTATTCATACCATCAACGTTACGGCCGATTTTGTCTTGCAAATATGTAATCATATCGTCAGATGAGTCCGAGGATGTAGATTTGATGTTGGCATCAATATATGCAGACAAAGTTCCATTGCCCCATGCGTTGTCAGTTGTATTATATGACCATGTGCCGTAAATACCTGATGTTCCATCTGTTGGGATTGTGGCGGCTTTACCCGGTGTGCTGCCAATAATTACTTCGCCGTTTGCGATGTATTTGCCAGACGGGTCCAAACAATCTTCGTAATCGTCACCACATACGAAATCGTCTTGCATACATCCATCCAATGCGGTTATACATCCACGTAAATCGTATGAATTTTTATCTTGTGCAACGGCCAAACGTGCTTTTTGCAAAACAGATTGAGCGTTCAATACAGTTTGTTTCATAGTCGCATTTGCGTCTGTCAAATTACGTTCGTATGCAATACATTGTTTATCGATTTCCATATCATATGTATTTGCAACCAATACTGTGTCCACGCCTTGTGTTGAACAAGTGTTCAATACAGCCGCTTTACAACGTGCGGATGCAGTTTTATACAATTCTGCCCCACGTTGGTTGGAAATAGAAGATGTATCTTCTGTTGTTCCAAATAATGAACCGATATCAATCGTAGAATTTGAAAAATCTAATAAATTAGAGAAATCAAATGTTGAATTAGAAACGTTTGAAAAAGATGTGTTTGTATCAACATCTAATACCAATTTTTTAATGTTTTCCAGGTCAGATGCCAATTGAGATGTATCTGTTTTGCCTTGCATTGCGGCTTCGGCTTCGGTTTGTGCAAATAAAACTTCGATATCATCCGCAGACAATCCGATGTATTGAATTTCTTGTGCGACCGCTTGTAATTGTTCGGTTGCTTGTTCCAATGCCAATTCTGTGTCTGCATAATTTTCAATGTTCGGAGAACAAGAACAACGTCCTTGGTTATCATCCAAAACATTACAGAAATTATCCATACATTCTGTATATTGAGCTTTACAGAAATCTGTCATTTGTGCCAATTGTTCGATGTCTGCCGTTGTTGGAACCGTATCTTCAACAACAGATGTTGTTAAAACGGATGCGGCTGTTGCGGTGCTGCCGCTGCGAGTGCTGGCGCCGGCTGTGTATAAAGAAGTCGCGGGGCGTACACTGACACGTGATGATGTAGAATTGTACAATGGTTGAGACACTGTGTTTGTTTGAACAATTGATGATGTCGCACTGCGTGCAGTGTTAACATTCGGTGTCACTGTGCGTGTTGAAACTGTTTTCGTTGGTGTAGCAGCGCTGCGTGAAACAACAGCAGTGCGGGAAGATGCAGTGCGAGATGTTGTCGGTGTTACAGCAGAACGAGAAACTGTCGCGCGTGTTGATGCAACGTTACGTGTGTTATTGGAAACAGTGTTGTTTGGCACAGAGCGACTTGACGCAACGCGCACAGTCGATGTTCCTGTTTGTCTTGGACTTGTTGCTGCGGGTGCGTATGCAGGCGCAACTTCGGCTTCTGGTTGCATTTCAGATTCTGTAACTTCTTCAATTACAAAGTCTTGAAGAGATATAGGCGCAACCTCTGCATATGCAGGTAATGCAAGTATCCCGGCCAGTAAAGCAATATAATTTTTCATGTGTTTTCCTTCCCTTTTATAATGTCATTTTATCACAAAAATCAAAGTGGTGCAAATGAAAAATTATCATTTTTTAATTTTTTTTTCCAGATAATTTATGCGATATAAAATCACAAAATTTAACATCGCAAACAAAAATAATATTCCTGAAATTAATTCTGTGCCATAACCTGGAATAAATATCGGATTAAATATAATCCAGAAAAAACCAAGCAATGATAATATTGCGATTAAATATCCCAAAATCCCACCCAAAATATCTTTTTGAATCAAAATTGTGGATGAGGCTATGAAATGGACAGATCGCAGAAAAAATAAAACTGCGAAAAATGTAATAAAAACAGAAAAAGATGTCAAATACATTAAAAACAATATGGTGCCATATAAAAAATTATTTGAAGCAAATATAAAATCCAAAACAGGGGTGTCAGATTTTTCAACAAATGATTTAAACATATAAAAAAAACCAAATGTTCCAACCATAAAGCCAATCAAGGTTGATGTTAAAAACAATCCCATATTCGGCGCTGTTATCAGAAAAAAGCACACTGTAAAGAAATACAGGCTTTCGGTTAATCGAATTTTTCTTTCTATGTTTAAAGATGTGTGTCGGATTAAAAAATTTTTCATTATTGTATCCTTGGGTTGATTTATATATTATTGTTTCATTTGTTTATTTATACAACAGGATTAAATGCATGTTTTTTATTTATCTTGCTTGTTTGGGTTTTACAGTATATAATCGGAATCGTGCGTAATTTTATCGTGCAAAAAATGCCAAAGGGAGCATTAAATATGGAAAACAATAAAACAGTAATGGTTGAATTAACCGAAGAACAATATTCTTTTTTAGAAGGTTTGCAAAAAACACACGAAACAGAATTGGGAATAGAAGTGCCGATTTCAGCATTGGTGCGCAAAGCCGTAGATGGTGCAATGCGCAAAGCTGCAAAACCAGAACGTGCAGAACGTTCTGATCGTGGTGAACGTTCAGATCGTCCACAACGTGATAGAAAACCAGGTGGGTTCGGTGGCGGACGCGACCGTGGTGGTCGTCCAGGCGGCGGATTTGGAGGCGGTCGTGACGGTGGTCGTCCAGGCGGCGGATTTGGTGGTGGTCGTGACGGTGGGTTTCGTTCTAAACCAAAATTACCAAGAACGGTTTTCGTTTCTAAATAATTTAAAACACAGAATTTTTCTGTGTTTTTTTTGGGGTTTTAAGAAGAAAATCATTGGGTTTGAAAATATTTTTGTTTTCGCTTGCAGGCGATATGTTTTGGTTATATAATGCCCCCGAAATTATTGTTATGTTGTTTTGAAATAATTTTGTGTGTTAAAAAAAAGTCCGGTATAAATTTAAAATGAAATAGTAGAAGGAGATAGTATGGGAAACAGATTAATTGGCTATGGTACATATTTGCCAGAAAAAATTATGACTAACCAAGATTTTGAAAAAATTATGGATACGTCAGATGAATGGATTGTTCAAAGAACAGGTATGAAAGTTCGTCATTTTGCCGCAGAAAATGAAACAGTTGCAGATATGGGAACGATTGCGGCACAACGCGCTTTGGATAATGCCGGTTTAACAATTAATGATATCGATTTGATTATTGTTGCAACAACAACCGCTGAATTAGATTTTCCATCTGTGGGTGTTCAAATCCAAGGTAAGTTGGGCGCAACAAAAGAAATTCCTGCATTCGACGTTCGTGGTGCATGTACGGGTTATATTTATGCTTTGCATTGTGCTCGTGCTTTTTTTACTGCCGGTATGAATAATAGAATTATGGTGGTTGGCGCCGAAAAAATGACCAGATTTATTAATTGGGAAGACAGAAATACAGCTGTTCTTTTCGGAGATGGTGCAGGCGCAATTATTTTGGAACATTCAACGTCCAGTTATTCTGGCGTGATTGACACTGTTGTTATGGCGGACGGTAAATGTTTTGATATGTTGCATGGAACGCTTGATCATAAAATTTCTATGAATGGTCCAGATACTTATAAACACGCAGTTACTAAAATGCCAGAAGCCGCCAGTTATATTATGGAACACGCCGGTATTAAAGCGGAAGACGTAGATTGGATTATCCCACATCAGGCAAATGTTCGTATTATCGAAAGTTGTGCTGATAAATTGAAGTTCCCGTTGGAAAAAATTATTGTAACGGTTGAAAAACATGGAAATACATCGGCTGCATCTGGAATACTTGCGCTGGCTGATGCTATGGACTGTGGTAAAATTAAAAAAGGTCAATTAATATTGTACCCAGCGTTCGGCAGCGGTCTGACATGGGGTGCGGCGTTATTAAGGGTGTAAATTATGAAAACTATTACAAGGGCAGATTTTGCAAATTCGTTGCGCGATAAATTGGGGTTAAGCCAAGCGGACGCATATAAATTTGTAGATTTGTTTTTTACAGAAATAGAAGAATCTTTGATACGTCACGAAGATGTGAAAATTTCAGGTCTGGGGACTTTCAAAGTATCAAAACGTTCTGAAAGAATGGGGCGTAATCCAAAAACGGGTGTCGATGCGGTTATACCATCGCGTTTTGTTGCCAGCTTTCGTCCTGCAAAGGAATTCAGAAAGCAAGTTGCGGATGCAAAATAAAATAATAAAAAACGGGCATATTGCCCGTTTTTTATTTAATGTTATAATATTTTAATAAATTATTAATATCGGGTGCGTGTCCGGTGAAATCTTTATAAATGTCACGCATAGGTTTAGAGGCACCCAACGCACAAACGGTGTTTGTGTATTTTTCCATAAATTCTGATTTGTTTGTCGCCGATTTATATTCTGCCAACGCATCGCCCGCAAATTTATCTGCCCACATATAAGAATAATATCCGGCCGCATATGCGCCCGCAAAAATATGGGAAAAAGTATTTTGAAATTTATCATATTCTATTTTCGGAAATAAAGAAAATCTGGATTTAGTGGAATTTGCAACCGATTGCACAAATTCTTTGTCGTATTCATTTGATGTGTGTAATTCCATATCAAAAAAATCATAAGCTAAATTCATTCCCCAACGTTTTTCATAATTATTTAAATTATCAATTCTTTCCAATAAAGAATCTGGAATTTTATCGCCCGTTATGTAATGTTCGCTGATTTGTTTTGTGATAGATTTGTCTTCGGATAAAAATTCTAAAAATCTTGATGGGAATTCTATTACGTCCCAATCTATGTCATTAGAGTCAAGTTCCGCAACGCGTGATAATAAAAAATGCAACGCGTGACCCATTTCGTGAAACAAAGTCCCAATGTCGCCCAATGTTAATAAAGAGGGTGATGTATCGGTCGGTTTTGCAAAATTTGTAACAACCACGCATTCGGGTAAAATTTCCTCTTCTTTTGCATTTATATGGTGTTGAGCAAAAGGGTCCATCCATGCGCCCGGCGATTTATTATCGCGAACAATTAAATCCAAATACAATCCGCCAATTGTTCTATCGTTTTTTATGACGTCAAAATATAAAACATTTTCGTTCCAAATTTTTGCGGCACGTTTTTCGAATTTTATGCCGAACATATCGCCCAATAAATTTAAAACTTTATCCGTTGTTTTATGTAATTCAAAATATGGTTTTATTTCAGATTCAGATACAGATAATTTTTCTGATTCATATTTTTTTGTGTAAAAAGCGGTGCTGTGTGCGGGAATGGTTAAACCTGCGAATTCGCATAATTCTTTATATGCGTCACGTTTGGAATCCATTGTTTTGTCGGACAAATTATTCAAATAATTTATGACGTCATCCGCGTTTTCTGCATCACGAAATTCTAATGCCATATCCGCATAATTTTTATATCCTAAAATTTTAGATTCTTCGCCGCGTAATTTTAAAATTTGTGAAATGATGTCTTCGTTTTCTGGGGCGCGGGATAAATTATTTTTATGCATGGTTAAACGCAAATTATCATCTATTACATATTTCATAAATTTAGAATAATCCGGGCCCGAAATTCCAAATTCCCAACCAGAATCTGTTTTGCTACAATCTTTGTCGGATTGTGGCATATTGCCCAATAATGTTTCGTCCGATATAGTGATTTTATTTAATTTGTTTGCGGCGATTATATTGTTCGAAAATTGGTTGGATAACAAAGACAACGTGCTTGAGATTTCTTTTAATTTTTCTTGTTCCGCAATCGGTAAATTTATGCCCGATATTTCGAATGATTTAATTGAATCTGTGACAATAGATTTTTGTTCGTCGTTTAAATTATTCCAATCGTTTTCTCGTATATAAACGAACGCTTCGTATGTCGGTTTATGGTGTGCCATATCGGACGAATATTCGGATAAAATTGGCAAAATTTCCGACATAATTTTTTGGGTGTCGTCCGAATTATTAACCGCGTCCAGATGATAGATCGGGGATGTTATTTTTGATAGTTTTGTATTTATATCTGCCAATGGTCGTACAAAATTCATAAAAGTTTTATTTTGAATTTTGCATAATTCATCAGTTTCAATGCGGGCGTTTTTTATGGCTGTTTCGACTTTTTGAAATGCGTTATCCAATGCATAAATATCAAAATTTCCCAACATTTTTTTATCCTTTTATTAAATTTAATAATATGTCATCCAAAACAATCAATCCGTCATTTGTTGCAATTAAATGGTCGTTTTCAATTCTTATTAATTTATTGTTTTTGTTAATATAATCGATGTCTATTATATCATATATATCGTCGTTTAAAAGAACTCCGTATTTTGTGCGTAATCCCAAAATTAATTTTTCGATATTTCTGTCATAATTTGAAATTGGTTTTAATAATTCACCCAAACCCATTTGTTCGTACCAAACGCCATCTATAAATAATCTGCCGGCTGCATATTTTCCAAATCCGATGTATGGTTTGCCCGCCCAGATGTTTTTATTGTGACGGCATTCTTTTGTACCGTAATTTGAAACTTCATAACGTGGCAGATTTAAATGTTTTTGAATAATGTTAAACATATCTGCCATCGTATCATTATCTGGCATATCCAAATTCATTTTACCGAACGGAGTGTTTTCTTCGATTGTTAATTCGTACATAGAACAATGCGTTAATTGTAATTTGTTTATGTTTTCGCACATTTGTTTTACGTCGTCTGATGTCTGTCCGGGCAAACCATAAATAAAGTCCCCAGATACGGATAAATTTAAATCTTTTGCCAAATGCATTAATTCCAGCGCGTCCGCCGCATTGTGATTGCGTCCCATAAATTTTAATTCGGAATCAC
The DNA here is from genome assembly GCA_964371145.1 of uncultured Muribaculaceae bacterium. GTDB lineage: Bacteria > Pseudomonadota > Alphaproteobacteria > Rs-D84 > Rs-D84 > CAUTNA01. The sequence continues at coordinate 37,651 of CAYJKO010000004.1, read as the reverse complement.
GCAAAGATTGAACGCCGACGGACAGGCGGTTTAATCCGATATCCATAAATTTTTGTAATTTTTCGCGTGTCAAAGTTTTTGGATTTGATTCTATTGTGATTTCGCAATCTGGTAAAATATTAAAATTGTCACGAACGCAATTTAAAATTTGGGAGAATGTGTCGACAGGCATCAAAGATGGTGTGCCCCCGCCAAAAAAAACAGTTGTGACATTGGGGTGTTTTGCGAATTTTGCCATTTTATTTATTTCGCGGCATATATCGGTTGCGTATTTATCCCAATCTGGATTTTTGTTTGCGCATGAATTAAAAGCGCAATAATTGCATTTAGACAAACAAAAAGGCACGTGAAAATAAAGATTGTATTCTGTGTTCATAAAATTAATTCTACATTTTTAATTTTTCTTTGCAAGTTTTGAATTTTCATCTTTTGTAATTTTATTTTTTATGTTATAATGTGAATCAAGAAATGGTTATGAGAATATCAAAATTTGGATTTTTAATGGGATTTTTAACACCTTTTGCGGCTTTTGCTGCGAACGAGGGTGTTCCAACATATTATCAAAACAATAATTCTTTGAACGTGAACCAGGCAAATTATCAAGAATACCAAAACCAAGGATATATGAATTACGTTGGGCAGTCTGGGACGTCTCACGTTGTGGGGACTCGTTCGTATTCTTATCAGGTTCCACGTCAACAGGTGATGGAATATTCTGCTCCGACAACCGTTAATGGTATTGCATTCGCGCCGGAAAATAAAACAACTGTTTCTGCAGATTATACTCGTCGCTTTGCAGATTTTCAATTTAAAACGGGCGTAAATTCCATTCTTGAATGGGACGATATGATTCTTAACGAATTTAATTTCGGCATCAAACATGAATTTTCTGTTCGTGATTTTGATTTGGTTGCGTTTGGGGATTTTTCATATGGGACAATGTCGCATGGCGGTCTGTCTATGGATTATGATTTGTTGCCGTATGATGAATCTGTGCCGGACCAGGGTGCTTTTACCGTGTCTATTGGTGAAATGTCCGGTGATACATCCGGTTTTCGTATAGGTTTGGGCGCTAATAAAATGTGGAATGTCGGTGGATGGAAATTGTCTCCGTCGATTGGGTATGAAGTTTTCCAACATGATTTACAAATGTCTAATCATTTATATCCGAACCCTGGGATTTATTTGCCATTATTGACGGATGGCGGCGATTACGTATATGGTGACGGAAACGGCAATTTTTACAGCATTCCAAAAGATATGACAAATATCCCAACAGATTTATATCAAGTTTGTATGACTCCAGAAGATATCAAATTGGTCGATACCGGTGGCGCATCTGGATTTTTTGATTTAGGTAATTCTTTGGTGACAGAAGATTATACACCTGGCGCTGATGATGCTGGTGATATTTGGGGTGTGGGGTCTGGAAATTGCGTAATTATCGGTGGAGATGGTGTAATCGAAGTTCCGGGTACAACACATATTTATAATACAACTTGGTCTGGATTATATGTTGGTTTGGAAATGGAAAAACAAATGACTTTGGCCGACAAATTACGTTTTTATGTTCAATTTGGTTTGCCAAGCTATTATTCCGAAGGTATATGGCCGAACCGTACTGATTGGCAACAAAATCCAAGTTTTACGGACGAAGGCAGTAACGGTGCATATTCTTATCGCGCAGAAATTGAATATAATTATCAAATGTCTGACAGAATGGAATTAACATTAAAAGTCGATTCTCATTTCTTTCATGTTGGTGAAATTCCTGGCAAATTGTATGTTGCAGAATATACCAGTTTCCAATATGATGAATTTGGTCAATTGGTCGTAGACCCAAATACAGGAATTCCGATTTTGGCAACGGTGCCTGCACAGACTTTGGATATATCTGATTCTTTAACCGAGGCAAATTGGCAATCGTTCGGCTTACATTTGGGTGTAAAATATTCTTTTTAATTTAATAAAAGTTTAAATAATGAAAAAATTTTTTAATTATATATTGGCGATGGGGATTTTAATCCCAACCGCTTCTGTCGCACAATCTGGTGATTTTGATATGAACAGATGGTATGAAATTCTGCACGAAGTTCAAAACAAGGCGGTTGCAGACGGGATTTCACCCGAAACAATAAATGGTGTTATTCAGCCCGCTGTTTTTGTGCCATCAATCGTGCGCAGCGATAAAAACCAAGCCGAATTTAAATTGACGTTAAATGATTATTTAAATCGAACCGTTAATCAAACCAGAATTAATCAGGGACGCAATGTAAAAAAATCTTATCCAACCTTACTGGGTCGCGTAGACAAAAAATTTGGGGTGCAACCGCACGTTATTATGGCGTTTTGGGGATTGGAATCTAATTATGGGCAATATAAAGCGCGCCATAAATTAACAGATGCTTTTTTGACTTTGATGTATGACGGTCGCCGTAAAACATTTTTTTCAAAACAATTGTATTCTTTGATGCGTCACGCGGATAAATCAAATTTAGATATTTCAAAAATGGGTGGCAGCTGGGCGGGGGCCATGGGGCATTTCCAATTTATCCCAACGACTTTGGAACAATACGGCGCGGATGGTAATGGTGACGGTAAAATAGATATCATAAACAGCGAAGGCGACGCAATGTTCAGCGCGGGCAATTATTTATCAAAATTGGGTTGGAATAAGAATGAAAAAATCCTGCGCGAAGTTAAATTGCCGACCGGATTGGATACAGATTTAATGAATGCCAAAACAAAAAAAACCGTAGATGAATGGGCGGCTTTGGGTGTTCGTAATATGCATGGTGGCGCATTGCCGAAATCAGATATGATGGCGGGGTTGGTGGTTGATGTAGACAATATTGAAACTTCCCGTGCATTTTTGGTTTACCCAAATTTTTATCGTATAAAAAGATGGAATAATTCAAATTGGTATGCCATAGCTGTGGGATTATTGTCCGATAAATTAAAATAGATGAAAAACTTGACGATTTGATTTACTTGTACTATATTTGTGTGTAATATATAATATATGCAAAGAGGTTTGATATGAAAAATCAAGTTAAAACAATGTTTATTGCTGGACTAATCGGTGGTATGACTTTTTCCGCAGATCCTGTTTTTGCCGACATTAATGATTCACAAGATGTTAATAAAATTACAAATGTAAAAAAGAACTCTTCGATCTCTTTATTTAAATATTTAAAAAATAACGATTACGATAAATTTGAAACTTTGGTAAAAACAAAGGGCGTTAATCTTAATGTTGAAAATAAATTTGGCAGAACTTTGTTTGATGTGGCTAAATCTAAGAAAGATCTAAGATATTTAAATTTATTATTATTAAGCCCGTCTTTCGATATAAATTCAAAAGATAAAGATTCTTACCCTGCATGGGTTTATGTGTTTGGCGCACAAGATGCGGGTATAACAAATGTTTTAAAAAGACCAGATTTGGATATAAATATTTTAATGTCAGATAGTGTGCCCGTTTGGTTGAAATTGTTGGGCGACAGAATGATAAACGAACGTGAATTAGATTTAATTTTGGCGCGTCCAGATTTAGATGTGAATTTTTCAAGCGAAGCTATTGTGTCTGTTGCAAATTATTTCGTTGGATTTCAAAACCCAAAATTTTTAAACAAATTATTAAAAAGAAAAGATTTGAAATTAAATTATTTGCAATTAGCGGAAACCGCGGTTGCTTTGGGTCGCGAAGATAATTTGATGATATTGTTATCTATGTCGAATTCTTTCAGTGTCGCGAATTTAAATCATTTGAAAAAAATTGCTGAATCATACAGATACAAAAAAATAGAAAATTTGTTGTCGCAAAAAATCAGTGATTTGTATTTGATGCAAACCAGACCAAATGTGCGCACAAAATAATTATTTGATTTTCTTGATATTTTGATTCTTTTGCTATAAAATATATGTATTGTGTAATAATACAAAAGGAAATTTTATGGCTATTAAAGTCCGCGATTACGAAGTACGTTTAACTCGCAATAAAGAAGAAAGAAAACAAGTCCGTCAATTAAGATATAAAATCTTCGTCGAAGAAGAAGGTGCATCTGTCACAGAAGAACAGGCCGCATTGCGCGAAGAATATGATGTGTTCGATACATTCGCGGATTATATGGGTGTTTTTCATAATGGAAAATTGGTCGGAACATACAGAATTATTGACCGTGATGCTGCCGCAAAAATGGGCGGGTTTTACACAGAAACAGAATTTAATATTTCAAAAATAAAAAAAGCATCTGGAAACATTGCTGAAATGTCCCGTGCTTGCGTCGATGCAGAATATCGTAATAACGGTTTGGTTATGCGTATGTTGTGGGTCGGTTTAAGCGAATATATTATTAAAAAAGAAATTACCGTTTTATTCGGGGTGGCCAGTTTTGTTGGTACTAAACCTGTTGTATCCGCCCAAGCAATTTCTTACTTGTATTATAACCATCTGGCAAATATTAATTTGCGTCCAAATGTTATAACTGAAAATTTTGCAGAAGGCGTAAATGGAAAATTATCCAGAATGAATATATTGCCACGTGATTTCGTAGACGAAAAATTGGCAACCCAGGAAATGACCCCGTTAATCAAAGGTTATTTGCGTCTGGGCGCGACATTCGGTAAAGGCGTATTTATCGACGCCCCATTCAATTCTTATGACGTTTTTGTTGTTGTTGAAACTAATAAAATCGCGTCCGCATATCAAAAATATTTTGCGGGTTCTGCAACCGCTTTTGAACATTTGGGATTAAAAGATGGACCGATTAAAACATTGGGTAAATTTATGATGTTCCCGGTAACTGGGCCTTTGAAATTAATGAAAACTGTTGCTTTGTCTTTGTTAAAAGAAGATGCAAATGATGTTGAATATATCGACGATTCCAAAGAAGAGGATAAAGAAAATGTTGCGTAAACAAAATATATTTAATACGACAACGGCGACTGTCAAATTTATCACATTTTGGTTGTTTGTTATATTTCAAATTCCTGTTTTGTTGATTATACCAAAAGGGTCGGTTTGGTATATGAAATTTTTTATGACTGTGTCCACATTGATTGCGGGTGTGCGCGTTAAAACAAATGGGAAATTGGTGAACGACAGACCGTTAATGGTTGTTGCAAATCATATATCTGTTTTTGAATTAATGGCTTTGCCGGTTGGTTTGGGAAATAATTTCTTTGGTAAAAAAGATATCGAAAGTTATCCGGTTGTTGGTTGGATTGCAAAAAAATTGGGCGTTGTGTTCGTTGATCGCAGACCATCGGCCGCCGCAACCGTTTTGAAACACGTCCAAGATACTATGGCGCGCGTTAGATATCCTATGGTTTTATTTCCCGAAGGTACAACAACAAATGGTGCATACGTAAAAGATTTTAAAAGTTCATTGTTCAATTTTGTTGTGGATTCAGATATCACAATTCAACCGGTTATTATAAATTATCGTTATAAAAATGGTTCAAAAATAAATGACGTGGACATGGCAAATCATTTTGCTTATTTCGATAATAAAAAACAAGATATGGGACCAATGTGTAAACGTGAACGCAGCGCTTTTGGACAATTCTTTCATATTATGATGTTGGGCGGTTTTTTGTTTGAAACAACCGTTTTGCCCCCCGTCGATGTGCGCGGTTTGGACAGAAAAGGCATCGCATTAAAATTACAAGAAATAATAAAAGCAGAATACGAAAAATTAAAATAAAGTAGATAAAAAAATGAGAATTGAAAATTTATGTGTAAAAAGATTATTTGAAGAAACGGCGCAAGCCGCAACAAATGGCCATAAAATTGCTATAAAGGGCGGGTATATTTATCAAACATTCCAAGGCGGTTATACTTTTTCGCCGATTGGTTTGCGCGTATTGCAAAAAATTGAAAATATCATTCGCGATGAGATGAATGAAATAGACGGTCAAGAAATTTTAATGCCGGTGACATCCAATGCTGAATTGTGGAAACAGTCTGGCAGATATGATACAATCGACGTCTTGGCAAAATTCAAAGGTCGCGGTGGTGCAGATTATGTTTTAAACCCAACGCACGAAGAAGTTGTGGTTGATTATGTTAAATCTGTTTTATCAACATATCGCCAATTGCCATTTTGTGTATATCAAATACAAACGAAATTCCGTGATGAATTACGCGTACGTGCGGGGTTAATCAGAACTCGTGAATTTATTATGAAAGACGCATACTCTTTTCATGAAACGCAACAAGATTTAGAAGTTTATTATGACAAATGTTTAAATGCTTATAATAAAATTTTCAAAAGATGTGGATGTAAAAACGTTGTTCCTGTGTTGTCGTCAAACGGTGATATGGGTGGTGATATGGCGCATGAATTTCAATTGATAAATGAAATGGGTGAAGATACTATTTATTTATGCGATTGCGGATTTGCTGCGAACAAAGAAATGATTGATGAAGATTCAGAAGTCTGTCCAAAATGTGGATGTAATATGAATAAAGTTCGTGGTATTGAAATCGGTAATATATTTCAATTGGGAACAAAATATTCAAAATCTATGGATTTAACATATGTCGGTGCAGACGGCGAATCAAAATTGCCAATTATGGGATGCTATGGAATTGGTGTTTCACGCGTATTGGCTGCGATTATGGAAGAAAGCGCAGATGAAAATGGCCCTGTATGGAATATGGCAACGGCGCCGTTTAATGTCCAAGTTATCGGATTGCCAGATAAAGAAGGTGCTGTATTACCTATGGCTGAAAAAATATATGCAGATTTAAAACAAACCGGAATGGACGTTTTATTGGATAATCGTGATGCACGCGCCGGCGAAAAATTTGCAGATGCAGATTTAATCGCAACGCCCGTTCGCATTATTGTGTCTGCAAAAAATTTAAAAAATAATCAATTAGAATTAAAATATCGTACAAACGATGTTGATGTGTCAGAATTGCCAACGAATATCGAATTGGATAATTATATGGATGCGTTAAAAGAAATAATTGGAATATTATCCAAAAATTAAAATCGGGGTTTTATGCCCCGTTTTTTTGTGGTATAATATATTCATAAAAAATAAAAAAGAGAGAAAAATGAAAGTATCTATTATTGGGGCGGGGTGCGTTGGTGCGGCCGTTGCAACGGCTATTCAAAATACGGGTTTGTTTCGTGAAATTGTTTTGTTCGACAGAAATTTGGCGCGTTCACGCGCGGTCGCCGAAGATTTAGGACATGCGGGAACATTTGCGTTTGATGTGTCCGTTCGTGCGGCAAATAATTATTCTGCAATAAAAAACAGCGAAATTGTAATTATAGCCGCCGGTAAAAATCATAAATTGGACGAATGCAGAACGGATTTATTAGCCAGCAATAAAGAGGTATTAGAAGATATAATTCCACAAGTCATGGCACAGGTCGATAAAAATAAAGTTAAATTAATCATATTGACCAACCCATTGGATGTTATGGTTATGTTGGCGGTAAAATTGTCTAAATTGCCGTCCAGTCGTGTTTTGGGTACGGGGACCATGTTGGATACGGCGCGATTTAAAAATATATTATCCAGAACGTTGGGCGTGTCCAATCAATCCATATCTGCGGACGTTTTGGGTGAACACGGATTATCCGCCGTTTTAAATTGGTCGGGTGCGACCGTTGGCGGATTGCCTTTGGCTGAATTCGAAAAACAATCGGGAAAAATTTTAAATGCATCCGCAAAACAAACAATAGAAGATCGGGTAAAGGGTGCGGCAAATGAAATTATAAAAGGACGCGGCGCAACGTGGGATGGAATATCTGCGGCGGCTGCAAATTTATGTCGTGCGATTTTAATGGATGAAAATAAAATTTTGACGGTGTCAACTTTGTCTGTTGTTGGTAAATCTACGGTTGCATTTTCTGTTCCGACCATTGTTGGTAAAAACGGCGCAAAGATGGTTTTAAAACCAAAATTAAATGACGCAGAGTCAAAAGAATTAACAAAAAGCAAAAATATAATCCGTAAAAATTTTGAAAAATTGAAATAAAAAAATCCCCATATGGGGATTTTTTTATCGGTCAAATATAACCGGGTTTTTATTTATCGTATATGTTTTTCCCGTATTTGGACGGTTGTAATAAATATATATAATATTTGATATAGAATCTGCGACCCACGGGTTAAACGCATCGATTATCTGGCGGGACGTATTGTTTGGAAATACGGCGTTAAAAGTATTATCAAAACTTTGTGTATATTTATCAGAATAAGATGGGCTGGATAATATGTTCATCAATATTATGCCGTTGTCCGCAACCGCGCCTTTGATTCTTTGCATAAATTCTTCTGTTATGAAATCCGCAGGCACCTGGAAAGAATTTGAATAAACGTCCAATAAAATCAAATCGTATTTTTTTGTCGTATTTTTTAAAAATTGGCTGGCATCTTGAACTATGAATTTTTTATTATCATCCAATTTTTCGCCCAAGAAATCTTTTTCTGATATATCTTTTAATTTAGATTCTATGTCTACAAAAGTATATTCATTATGATTATCACGTATGCCGGCTGTAAATCCGCCCGCGCCCAGAATTAAAATTTCGTGTTTTTTGTCCGCAGGCATCGTATATATAAAATTATCATTTACATAATTTATGTATTCCGCAGATGTTTTGTTATATGATTTATAAATAGACATAGGCAATCCATTCATAACCAACATTTTCTCAAGATTATTTCCCCAAATAGATATGGTTGAATTTGCATTGTTTTCTATGATATTGTGATTTTCTTTCAGGTAAGAATTTGAATTGATTATATATCCCGGGATTAAAATAACAGGTATTAAAATAATCGTTTTTAAATTATTATTTGCCAAAACCGCACCAATTAAAGCCAGTGATACTACCAATAAAATTGTATAATTTACCCCGATAAAAGGCATCAATATTAATGTTGTCGCCAATGAACCCAAAACAGAGCCGATTGTGTCCCACGCCATAATAGCGCCCGTTGAATTACGGTCGTATTTATTCAGATATCTTGACAGCAATGCGGTATTAAACCCGAATAAAAACGGTGCGATTGAAAGCAGGACTGCTGAATAAATAAATGTTTGTACAACGCCCGATTGTATGCCGAAAATATACATAACGTTAAAATACGTTAATGTTAATGTGAAAGATGTCGCCAAAATTGTCATAATTGCGATAGTTAAAAAGCTGCGGCTCATAATTTTTTTTACGTTCTGTTTAGAATTTTTTATATTTGACCCACGGAAATATCCGATTGACATAAATCCCAAAAAAATTCCTATAACAATACTGGTGATTATTGCGGATGATCCCACAAAAAATGAAATTTGACGCAACGCCAATAATTCCATAGACAAACTGACGTACCCGTTTAAAAATATTAATGCGATTAACCAAAATTTTAATTTGTTTGTCATTTTCATTCCTTTTTTTTCTGTCGGTATCATAGCAAAAAAATAAATAACTCGTCCAGTTTTTAAAAAAAAGACAATAATTTTTTACGAAAATTCTTTGAAAATATTGTCGTTTCTGATATAATGAAAATGAATTTTTATAGAGAGGGGATATAAATATATGAAATTTTCAGTATTATCAGTGTTTTTCGTGTCCAGCGTATTTACATACGCGGCAAATGGTGCAACTATTTCATATACTCCGACTTTGGGTACGCAATCCTCGTACGATCTTAAATTTACAGATACGGGTTCGGTGCCTGGTGATTTGGTTTATTCTTTTTTAAATGCAGACAATACCATTACAGAATATAACATATCATATGATTGGAATATTGTAAATAGAACGTTGGGCGATGGTACAACCGCTAATATTTATTTGCAATGGGGTGTGGACTCAAAAGGTAATAAAGTTTTAAATACGGTTGCCCCAACAACACCGCAATTCGGTGTGAATTATGATGTCGCGGCATATGTTGATCCCACGTTAAATAAAAGATTTGTAAATACATCCACGGCCGGCGTCGACATTAATCACAGCTTTATCGGTTTGACCGCGACGAACGATACTTTGGGTACGGCGATTTATAATGCCAAGGGGTTTAAAATTGGCGAAATCAATGGTGATTTTATCGGAAATCAAAAAACGATTACAGATGGTTCTTCTATTGCGGGTGCGGCGTTATATAATTTAGGTACAATCGACAGCATTAATGGTAGTTTTATAGGTAATTATTCTTCCAGTCCAATTGCGGTTTCGACCAATGCTCTTGTTGGGGCGGTGATTTCAAATCGTGGTGGTGGTGATATTGGTTCTATTACAGGGGATTTTGTCGGAAACGGTTCATACAGTGTAAATCCTGTTGGTGCGTTGGTTATTGAAAATCGAATGGGGACTGCCGGCGATTTTTCGACAATCGGTACCATATCCGGGGATTTTATCGGAAATTATATTAATTCTACCAAAGACAGTCGCGCGATTGTTTATAATATGGAATATGCGCGTATTGAAAATATAACCGGTAATTTTATCGACAATGTTGTTCAAACTAATTTAATAGAAGCCGAGGGTTCAGCGATATATAATGCAAACTGGAATTCGAACGGTGTTGGTGGCGAAATCGGAACGATATCCGCCAGCTTTATAAATAACCGCAGTGTGTCTGACGCAGCCACATACGGATCGTCAATTTATAATGGTACAAAATCAACAATTGATAGCATCAAAAACAGTTCGTTTGTCGGAAATTATTTATCCGGTGGCACATCTGCATTCGGTGGCGTAATTTATAATGATAATGCGACAATTAAATCAATGTCAAATGTCAACTTTAATACGAATTATGCGTCCGCCGGTACAAGTAGTGCGCGCGGTGGGGTAATTTATAATTATAATAATGGGGTAATTACCGATACAGAAAACCTTAATTTTATAGGAAATTATGCAATATCGGCCGGTTCTGGTGCGTATGGCGGTGCGATTTATAATTCGTCGACTATAAATGATTTGAATGCCAATTTTTATGCGAATTATACAGATTCTTCTGGCTATTCATACGGTGGTGCGCTTTATAATGCGGGTACAATTACAAACGCAACCGGTATATATGATGGAAACTATTCTAAATCCGGTGGTGCGATTTACAATTCTGTCGCGGGTGATTTAAATCTTACAAATTCAACATTTTCAAATAATTATGTAATCAGCGGGGCTTCCAGATATGGTGGCGCTATTGTGAATTTTGGCGATTTAAGTATTTCTGATACAACCTTTAACGGTAATTATATTGTAACCAGTTCGGGTTATGCTGACGGTGGCGCAATTGCGAATTGGAATGCTGGTTTAATCGATGTGTTAAATGCAGATTTTATTGGTAATTATACAAGTTCTTCTGGCAGTTACGCGGGTGGTGGTGCCGTATTTAATTACAATAATTCTGTGATAGATTCTATTGATGGTGATTTTAAAAATAATTATGTAACGTCCAGCGCGTCATATGCAGCGGGTGGTGCAATTTATAATGCAGCCACTTCTACAATCGGCGATATATCGGGTTCATTTGGCAATAATTCAGCGCTTTCAACGGCCAATGCCGCATACGGTGGTGCGATTTATACTGCAAGCGGTTCTAAATTCGATTTAATCGAAGCAGATTTTATCGGTAATTTCACGTCATCTAAAACGACGTTTTCGTACGGTGGTGCGATATATTTATCTTCTGGTACGGAAATAACAAATATATCTGGAAATTTCTTTGATAATTATACAACGACGTCTGGAAGTTCAACATCTTTGTTCGGTGGTGCTATATTTTTAAATGGTACATCAACGGTTGGATTGTTGGCGAATACAGATGATATGTATTTTTCTGGAAATTATAATGGTGTAAAATCAAATGACAGCGCGATATATTTAGGTAATGGTGCAATAATAAACATAACTGCAAATAATGGATATGATGTCATTTTCAACGACGGGATAGCTGCATATTCTTTGGCAGGTAATAATATAAATTTTGATAGCACATCTGGCACGGCCGGTCGTTTTGTTGTAAATAACTTTTTTGACAAAACAAATATAAACATAAAAGCTGGTACATTGGTATTGGGCGAAGAAAATACGTATACTGCATCTGGGTACACAGGTGTTGGTGCGCGTGATATAACAATCGGCGATTTTTTAAGTTCATCAAATGTTTCTTTTGATGCGGACACAGCATTAGACGCGATGAACGGGGTTATACAAAATACAAATATTACAACATTGACATTAAATGGGGACATGAATTATCATTTGGACGTTGATTTTCAAAATGCAACCCAATCGGCAGACTTTCTGGATGCAACGGTTTTGGTAAATCCGGATGATTATAAAATTATTATATCTGATGTAAATATTATGTCCGATGCGGATTCAATTGGAACATCCGTTCAAATTGCGGATGATACATTGCGTGAATCAATTGTTTTGTCGAATTCTGTTAATGTCACAAATCCGGCTGGTTCTTCCGTATTATATGAAAATTTAATTGGATATGACAGCGCTTTGGGTCATTTGACATTTACATACGGTGATTTAAACAGTGCGGTTGCAAATAATATTGCACAAAAAGTTTATAGTATGACCCAATTGGAAAATGTTTCCCGTGATTTGGGTGCGATGTTCGGAAATTCGTTAATTGTAAATGGAAATGGTTATAATATTGATGGAAATAATTTCGGTGGTGCGTCATATGCATCCGGCAAAGTCGCGACATATAATAATTTGGGTAATGTGTTTAATTTTACCGGCGGATTTATTACAAATAATTTGGGAACAATTAATTTAACTGCAAATACATATGATAAGGCGGGTGTTGATACAAATACCGCATCGATTATATATTCAGATATAGTTAATAATAATATTTTAAATATAACTGCAAATACGAATAATTCTATTGAATTTGATGGTAATTTATCTGGTGCGGGTACATTGAATATTAACAATGAATTAGATGGCGTATCATATGCAGATGACAATGACGGTTTGGGTGCAATTACATTTGATGGCACGGTTGCGTCCAACAATATAAATATTGTAAACGGTTCAGTTGTCTTTAATGATTCTGTAACGTCCGATTTGAACATAACAGGCGGTATGGTATATATAAACAGTGATTTTGCAGGCGATATTGCTTTAAGTCAAAATACATCTATCAAATCTGCATTGTCATTTGGTGCAGGTGCAGGGACGACTTATGATTCTTTGACTTTGGATGGAAATGCGACATTGTCTTTTGTTAATGGTGCGACAAATTCGTATACATTTGATACGATTAAATTTTTAAATAATTCCGAAACAAAACTGGAATTAGATGTTAATTTGGAAAATCCAGGTGTTGCAGGCGATATGTTGGATGTGACAACAATAGATGGTTCGGGCAGCTTGTTAATTTCAAAAATTAATATTACAAAAGATCCGAATTTTATTCCGGTATCTGTAACGGTTGCGGGTGCAAATCTTAAAAATCATGTTTCGTTGGCTGCGGACGTTGATGTTACAAAAATGAATATCCCTGTAACGGATGATGGTTTGTTAATATTTTATAATAATGGTACGGGTAATTTAGATTTCAATTTTAATACATTACAAGCAGCCATCTCTTCGGTTGTTCCTGCTAAATCATTCGCAATGATACGAGATGCAAAATTGGACAGCTTGACGGGTAATTTATCAGGTGTCAGTTTGGCGATTGATGGTGGCGGATTTGATATTATCGCAAATACACCAATGGCGGGAATCATTGTGGGGGGCGGTAAATCTTTACATTTACGTGAAGTTGCAAATATAACCGGATTTACAACCGCGCTGCAAAATACAGGCGCATTGGGTATCACGGCCGACAACGGGGTTGACGTATTATTTTCTGGCAATACAATCGATATACAAAATGCGGGTATGGCATACGTCCAAGCAACAGCCGACAGAAAAGTTACTTTCAATGGTGCCATAAATAATACAGGCATATTTAATATTAATGACGAAAGCAATGAGACCGGTGAAGTTATATTTAACGGCGCGTTAAGTGGTTCTATTGTTAATACTTATTACGGAACAACAACGTTTAATAATTCGTTATTCAGCAATTTAAGTATTAATGACGGTATCGTTAATTTGAATGATGAATATTCAAATGGAAATATTACTTTGAACGGCGGAACTTTGAATTTTGGGGCAGCAACAACAATAGATGACGCAAAATTAATTGTTAATGCTGAATCTTCTTTGAACACTTTGGATGGTTCTGTAAAAAGCTATACTTTTGATGAAATCGAATTGAATGATGACGTTGAATGGGGATTGGATATTAATTTATCAAATAATTCTTCTGATAAATTGATTACATCAAATATTTCAGGTTCTGGCGAATTTATTTTGACAGATATACAAATATTGGCCGATGCGTTGTCTTTGTTGCCAAGCGTTACTGTTAATATTGCATCCGACGATGTTAAAAATTATATTTCTTTGGCGGGTGAATTAGATTTAAATATTATCAATGGTGGGACTTCATCAGAAGATTATGATAATTATTTAATTGGATACGAAAAAACAGATGGTAATTTGTCTTTTGCTTTGGCGACTTTGAATACGGCCGTATCATCCAGCGTTAATGATAAATTGTACGAAATGAATTCGGACGAAGGCATCACAATGGATTTAGGTGCTTTGAATGGAACTGAATTAGAAATAAACGGTAATGGCCATAATATAATGGGTAATAATTCCGTAAACGGTATCGTTGTCGGTAATAACAAAACATTGGTTTTGAATAATGTTGCGGTTTCAACTGGATTTGATAACGGATTTTTAACAATTGATGGTGATAATGCAAGCGTAGAAATAAATGCGTCAACTCATGATTCTGTTATAGACGCGACAATTGTAAATGATGGCAATTTGGATTTAATTACAACGAATGATAAAAAAATGGAATTATCGGATATTTCAGGTTCTGGTGATTTGAATTTGACGGGTGATATTTTATTTTCAGGTAATTTAACTGGAAATTATATTACGACCATGTCCGGAGAATTTACTTTTGATGGATTAAACAATTCGGGTGTTATTATTAATTCGAATGACACATTGAATTTCAATGGTAATTTTAAAAATTCTACATTCATTATTACAGCGGGCGGTGAATTAAATTTTGGTAAAGATGTTGTTTTTGAAGGTATTGCGGCTAATGTCACAGATTCTACGATTAATTTGAAAAACGATGAAATCCAAAATGTTGATTTTGATGTATTAACATTAAAAGGCACAACAAGTCTTATATTAGATATAGATTTAGATGCCGGTACATCTGACAAAATTACAGCATCAGATATTACAGGTTCGGGTAATTTGAAATTAACAGAATTAAATATTTTAACAGATGCGTCAGAAATTGAAACAACTGTGAATATTGCAGATGAAGAAGTTCGCGGGCATATTTTAACTGATTTGTCTGGTTTAACCGTATCTGAAATCACAGGCGTTTCAGAAGATTATTCGGGTTATTTTATCGGGTACAGCCAATCAACAGGTGATTTGACATTTGCGTATCATGGATTAAATTCTGCGATTTTATCTGATGTTGAAACAAAAGCTTATACATTATTGTCCGATGAAATGATTACTTCTGATTTGTTGTCTTTGAGTGGTAACAGCTTGGTTATTAATGGTAATGGTTATGATATTGTGGGCGATAATATTGCAACAGGCGTCAGCGTTGATCCATCAAAAACTTTGACTTTCAAAGATGTTGCAAATGTATCTGGTTTTGATGGTGACGTAATTTATACAGAAGGCACCGTAAACATTATTGCAAATAATTATAATTCAATATTTGAACAAGCAATCGAAGTGGCGGATGCGGGTATATTAAATATAGAAGCAAACGGATATGATGTTACGTTGGAATCAGGCGTTTATGGTGACGCGATTGTTAAAAAAACAGGAACAGGTGATTTAACATTGAACGTTGGCTCAAATTCATTTACCGGTACATTTAATCAAACAGCAGGAGACGTTTATTTGAACACTGTTGCGGGTGGCGGTTTTGCGGGTGTTTATTCAAAATCAGCGGGTGATTTATATATAGATGCAACTGTTTCAGACGGTGTTTCCACCAACTTTACACAAACAAATGGAACTACATATTTAACGTCCAGCGCCGCTAATGGATTTTCAGGTAATTTCGCTTCGACAGGCGGAAATCTTGTAATTAATGCGAATGCAGCAGACAGTTTGTCTGGTAACTTTACAACGTCCGGTGGTACAACAATTACTTTGGCGGGAAACAAATTCTTGTTTGATAATGCAAATTTCCGCGTTAATGGCGCAACGAATTTAGAATTGGCAGATTCAGACATCCATGGCGTAAATTTAGGGGATTTGACTTTGAATTCTAATTTGAATGTTGGATTGGATGTTGATTTGTCCGGCACGCCAAGCGCAGATACGTTAAGCGCGAATTCTGTATCCGGTTCCGGTAAAATTGTTATTGATTCATTGAATATATTGGGTGATGCATCCATCATTGAAACATCTGTTTTAATCGCAGATAATATAGTCAAAGGTTCTGTCGTTTTGGATTCAAACATCGCAAGCAATATCACACGTCCATCCGGTTCGACAGTTGATTATGGCGCTTTGGTTGGATATGAAAACACAACAGGTATGTTGGAATTTAAATATGCAGATTTAAAAACAGCCATTAATCAAAACTTTGCCCAAAAAGTATATAATATGTTCGGTAACGAAACAATTAATTCAGATATTGGCGCAATGGGTGGAGATAATTTAATAATAGATGCAGATGGGTTTAATATAACCGGTAATAATATCGGTGGAATGACCGTTGGCGCAAACCAAGAATTAACATTAACAGACGTTGGTACGGTGTCTGGATTTAATGGTGCGTTTATTTCAGCGAATTCTAATGCTATTATTAATTTAAATGCTACAAATACTGACACTGTTTTAAATAATTCTATTGTAAACAACGCTGTATTTAATGCAGAAACAAGTGCGGGTCATACAATAACTTTTGCAGAAGTTTCAGGTAACGGTACATTGAATACAGATGGAGACATTATATTCAATGGAAATATTGCAAATAATAATATTAACGTAAATTCAGGCAGCATTGACATCAACAAAAATATAACCGGCGGTTCTATTACTCTGAAATCTGGTACGGATATGGATATAGATTCCACGTCTGTGGTATCCGGTGTTGATTTAAATGCGACGAATGCCGATATCAATATTGCAAACGGAACAACCCAAAATGTTAATTTTGGTACGGTTACATTAACAGGTACAAGCAATATCGATTTAGATGTTGATTTGGCAAACCTTGATTCTGATTATTTGACGGCAACATCTGTTGGTGGTACGGGTAATTTAAAAATTGATAATTTAAATATTACATCTGATTTGGCGTCTATGGCCGGTACGGGTGAAAATATTAATGTAACAAACTCTATCTTGGCATCTAAAATATCTATTTTGGGAATGAATATTGTTGATGTTTCTGGCGGATTGACAGAAGATTATAATTTGGGATATTTGATTACATTTAATAATTCAACCGGTGTTATGAATTTCAAACATGCAAATTTAATAACCGCAATGGCATCCAATGTCGCAGATAAAGTGTATGCATTATCATCTTCCGATTTAAATATAACATCAGATTTGGGAACATTTAATGGAATTAATTTCACGGTTGATGGAAATGGTCAAACTATGAATGGTGCGAATAATAATGGTTTTGTTGTGAATGCAGGACAATCATTTGCTTTGCGTGAAACTAATATGGTCGGATTTGATACCGCAATAGAAAACAACGGTACGACAGATATTATATCTGGGCCTGCGGATGTATTGTTTAAAAACAATGCGGTTGCAATTGAAAATACAGGCGTTTTAAATTTGAATGCAAATGGTGCAGACATATTGTTTGATGGAAATACGGTTGCGTTGAATAATTCTGGGGATTTGAATATATTATCAGATATGGGGTCTTCCGTTCAATTTAATGATGATGTAACAGGTGCGGGTGATATTAATATCAATAATGACGCTAATGCAACCGGTAAATTGGTAATTTCAAATGATGTATTTGCAGGATACACAGGCGACATAACATTGTATAATGGAACAATTGAATTATTGCGTCCAGATGACGTGTTTACCCCGAATCCAGATCCATTATTGCCAGATTTGGTGGATCCTACCCCAACAGAATACACAGATTTCTTAGGCGGAAATTTCATTGTTGAAAATACATTTGGAATGGCTCCGACATTGGATTTGACCAATAATGCACGTGATACTTTGAATGCTGCAAATTGGACATTGAACGGTGATTTAAACGTGTCTTTGGATATAGATTTGGCAAACCGTTGGTCTGACAGCATTATAAACACAGATAATGCGTGGGCCGGTTCAATTAATATCAATGACATCGTATTATTAACAGACTTTGATTATCCTGTGACCATCAGCGTGACAGACAACACAGGTGGCGGTAATTTCACAATAGACAGCGGACTTACCCAGGCTCAAGCACCTATTTACATATATGATATCGATTCTTCTTTGTTGGCGTCAGAAGGTAAATTGTCTTTTTCTGGTCCAAACAAATTCAATCCGGCTATATTAATGGGTGAAGTCATGGGACAAATAAACAATGTTTCACAAAATCACATAATTAATAACGTTATGACAAATTTTGCAGACAATGGCGAAGACGGAGTTTGGGGAAATCATTTCTATGAATATGGTTATGACAAAGATAAACCAAATGTATGGGTGAAATCTTATGGTTATAACGAACAATTGAATTTGAATGACGGTATTTCACCAAATGGTCAATATTATGGAACATTGGTGGGTGTTGATACTCCGAATATCTATTGTTATGAATGTACAAACGCGGTATTGTCATTCTATACGGGTTATTATGGATCTACCCAAGAATATGTTGGCGGCGATTTACAAGAAGACGGTTTTGTGGTCGGTTCACGTTTGGGATACTTTAACAATAATTTCTTTGGGTCATTTGCAGGTCAATATGCGAAATCTGAATTCAATGGAACAACGGCTTTTGGAGATGAAGAAGCAACGTCAAATACATTAACATTGGCAGGGCAGACAGGATATAATTTCTGGTTGTCTGCGAACGAATGGGCATTACAACCGATTGTTAATTTGACTTATATGAAAATTAACCGTCCTGAATATGAAAATGCATCGGGTATCGATATATCAGAAGAAAATTTAAAATCTTTCCAATATGGAACTGAATTAAAATTGACAAGATATTTCTCGGGTAACTGGTCATCATATGGATCTGTTTCATATAATAAAAATGATATGGACAGCAACGATGTAATGGCGGAAACGACACAATTGACCAATTTGGGTTATGGAACATATATGTCATATACATTGGGAGCGAATAAAAACTTTGGTAATTCATGGCGTGGTTATGGTCAAATCGAAGCTTTGACCGGCGACAGAGAAGGTTTTGGTATAGAAATAGGTGCCAATATAACATTTTAATAAAAACGCCCGTCTGGGCGTTTTTATTTGCGTTATAAATAAGTTGACATTATTAATTATTGTGATAGTATTCGGTCGTAAAAAAAACAGGATAAAATATAATGAAAAATATAGATACTTTGATTTTTGATATGGATGATACTTTATATCCAGCCAGTTTGGGTCATGATAAAAAAATAGAAGCAAATCAAAAAACTTTGATGTTAACAGATAAAAAATATGAATTCGGGTCAGAAAATTTTTCAATCGAAGATTATATGAAATATGGATTTGATGTTTTGCGTCGTCAAAAAAATTTCAATTGGGATGGATGTTTACAATTTGTTTGTAATCGTGATATGTCTGACATAAATGCGAATCCTGAATTAAAAAAGATTTTAAATGATATAAATCACAAAAAAATAATATTTACTAATTCTCATCCGAAACAAATGGGTGAAATTTTGGAACGTATGGATTTGACAGATTCTTTTGATTTAAAAATAGATCCATCAAATTTAAATTTTTATTTCAAACCAGAATTAAAATCATTTGAATTGTTTTTTGAAAAAACAAATGTAAATCCAAAAACATCTGCATTTTTCGAAGACAATATGAAAAATCTGGCGGTTGCAAAAAAATTGGGTATGACAACGGTTTTGATTTCAGAAAAAGGTGAAAAACCAGAATACTGTGATTATTCATTTAAAGATATAGTTTCGGCATTAAATGGTATAAAAGGTCGTTTAAGATAAATAAAAATCCCCAATTGGGGATTTTTTTTATTTGGCTTGTTTTTTCATCGCAGGTTTTTCCGGCATTTCTGGCATTTCAATGCCACAAGTTTCCATTGCGTTTTTCATACATTCTTTTGCTGCTTCGTTTGCAGCTTCGTCTGCTTTATTTTCATCATTTTCCATTTTGCAATTTGCATTTTGGATACATGTTTTTTGTTCGTCAGTTAATGATTCCATA
>CAYJKO010000004.1:3912-17050 GCA_964371145.1 uncultured Muribaculaceae bacterium | reverse complement strand
CCTGCTCTTTCTTTCATTTGACCCATTTCTGGCTTTGCCATAACGTATCCTGTTGACATAATCACAGCTAATGCTGCATAAACTAATTTCATTGTTCTCTCCTTTTTTTACCTGTTGATTATATCACATGCTTTTATTTGTTAAAAGTTTTTTTGCGCCGGGTTTAATACGTTTTTTAAATGGTTTGCGTGGACGGCGATTTTGCGTAGACGTCGGTTTTTTATCATTTGCGGGTTCCGGCGGCAAACCTGAATCTGTTTTTAATAATTTACAAATTTCGCGCCATAATTTATGGTCTTTTTTCGTTAATAAATTTATCGCAACACCCGATGTGCCCGCGCGGCCTGTGCGACCAATACGATGTATGTAATCTTCGGCAGCCTGTGGCATATCGTAATTTATAACGCAACTGATGTGGGAAATATCCAAACCGCGTGCGGCGATGTCTGTTGCGACCATAACATTGCATTTTTTACGGCGGAAATCAGCAATAGATCTGTCGCGTTTTGTTTGACGCATATCGCCATGTAATGCGCATGCAGCAAATTTTTCTTTTACCAATCGTTTCATTAAACGTTCTGCGCCATATTTTGTTTTTGTAAATACCAAAACGGAATCAGTTTGTTTGTCCAATAATTCGATTAAGATTTTATATTTGTCTTCATCCGTGGTATGCATTAATTCTTGTTTGATGGTATCTGTTACAACGTTTTCATTGCCACAAGCAACACGTTGTGGATTATTTAAATATTTACCAGATAATTCCATAATGTTTTTTGGGAAAGTCGCAGACAACATCAAAGTTTGATGAGCAGGGGATATTTCGGAAATAATGGTTTCTATTTGACGGCCAAATCCCATGTCTAACATACGATCTGTTTCGTCCAATATCAATAAATCAACGAATTCTAATCTTAATTTACGGCTTTTTAAATGGTCATTGATGCGACCCGGTGTTCCAACGATTAATCGAGGCCCCATTTTTATTTGTTTAATTTGTTTGTCGGCCGATTCCCCACCGATTAATAATGTTGAATTAACACGTAATGCAGGTCCCATAATTTTCAAAGTATCTGTTAAAACCTGAGCCGCCAATTCACGTGTTGGTAATAATATCAAAACGCAATTGGTTGAATTTTTCATTAAATGTATTGCCGCCGGTATAGCAAATGCTGCGGTTTTACCCGTACCGGTTTGAGCATTGCCCAAAACGTCTTTGCCAGAAATTGCGTGTGGTATAACGCCCGCCTGGATTGGGGTTGGGGTTTCAAATCCAATTTTTTTCAAATTGCTTAATAAAGATTCTGGTAAACCCAGATTTTCAAATTTATTCATAATGTTTCTGCCTTTTTTTTAATTATGCTTTTGGTGAAACCCATAAAGCCAACCTATATATAAAAACAGATGATATTAGAATTTCAGAGACGCATTATACAACCAAATATCGAATATGCAAGTTATTTAAAAATATGAAGATATTAGAATTTGATTTCAAATCCAACTTTTCCACCAACGCCCAATCTGTCGCCGGTTAAACCTTCTAATTCAATATAACCTTTTGCGCGGTTGTTAAAGTTTTTTTGCCCGCCCAATTTATATGTCATATATGAACCAATTTCTAAATCAGATAATAATGCATTGTTTGCGTAAACGTCATTGCCGTCTTTGTTGTTCCAATTATATCCAACAGATGTATATCCATGCCAATCATTTTCAAAATAATGAGTCAATCTTAATTCTGTGCCCAATTGCAAAGTATTTAATTTTTCTTCGGTTATGTTAATTCCGGCGGCTGTTACATAATCTGAACGTGTTGTTTGCAAATAAGATATGTTTAAAATAGGTTGCAATGATGTTTTTTTGTATTTAATCCACATATTGTATCCGGTTTTATTGGATAAACCAAAAGTCTTTGTTTGGGCGTCTTCTGTTCCAAACGGTGTCGTCGCATTGAATTCTCCGGTTGCGTAATGGGCGGAAAATACAGAATATGTTCTGGTTTTTAATAGTGCAGCGCGAATACCGGCAACAAAACCGTCTTCTTTTAAGTCTCCACCGTCATAAGATTGGTTGGAACCATAATACCCCGCGTATGCAGTAAACAAAGTGTCTAAACAATCGCCAGAACACATAGACGGTGTATCGACACCGAACAATGCTCCGTAATATTGACCGTCTGTTTCGATGTTGTAACCCAAATCTGCGGTTTCTGTAAATCCATATGCTTTTGTCCAAAAAGCAGGGGATGTTTTTTCATATACCGAATTATAAAATGCATTACCCCAAACTCCGTCTTTACCATTGTTCATAAAGTTAGTCAAAGATTGTTCCATAATATGCATTTGTGATATTGTGTTTACTTGGGACATTACAGATCCCATCAAAATAGTCGGGTTATAACCGCTTGGGCCGTTAAATGTAATTTCTCCGTCTGATAATAATTTTGAAGAGTCAACAGTATATTGATATATCGGTCCATTTGCAATTGTTAACAATGAATCTATTGAAAATTTTCCGCCACCGGTATCGTCTGATACGCTGATTGTTGTAGAATCAGTCCGGTCGGTTAATATATTAAATCCGGTTATATTAATGAAATCAGACAATAATGATGTATTCAAAAATGAATCCGCAGATTTTGCAACCAAATCAACGTCTATGATTGTATTTAATGTAGCGCCCAAATTCCAAGAAGCTGTATCAAATATCTGTGCGTCATTGTTTGCGATATCCAAAGTAGATGCGCCCAAAACATTAAAGTCGCCAAAGAATTCAACCGGATTTGCATTAAATGACAAAGTTCCGGAATTTAAATTTGTAACACCAGAAAATCCGGACATATCTGAATTAACAAATACGTTGCCATTAATGTTGGTTGTGCCTGTGCCTGTAATAGTTGTGTTTAATGTGGTATCATCATATAAATTTAATTCACCATTATTTACATCAATAGACACATCTGTAATTGTTGTTTCACGCAAAGCCAATTCGTTGCCGTTTAAATCAATCGAACCATTGCCGGAAATATTCGCGCCATTGCCGTCCAGAGTTAATGAATTGCCGTTTAAAACCAATGCTGTATCAATTGTGTCAGATCCTGTCATTGCAAAGGCTTTGTCTGGAACTGTCGAAGTTATTGCATATTCTAAATCAGAATATTTGAAATTTAATTTGCCGGTCACATCATCATAAGAAATTAAATAACCGTCTATGTAATTTTCTGTTGCTGTCCCTGAATTGGTTATTGATAAATTAATCCCGGATGCTAAATCAATATAATCATCATTTAATAATGCGCCTGTTGCAACGGTAACATCCCGTCCTGAATCTGGCATGACAGATGCGTCAGACATTATGTTCAATTCATTAATTATAATTTTGCCTGTGCCATCAACAGAGGTTGCATTCAATATATCTGCGGAATCTGTATCTAATCCAATATCTAATCCCAAATTCGTGTTGCCAGATAATTTTAAATTATTGATGTTATATGTTTCAAAATTATCGTCAATTAAATCAATATTACCGCCACCTGTTGTTTCAAGATTTGTGTTTGAACCCGGGTTAAAAGAAGAACCGAAATTCAAAGTCGCACCGCCCAAGATGATATTGCCGTTAAAACTGTTGTTTAATGTTGTGGCTCCGGAATTAATATTTAAATTGGCAGATGTTGCGCCATTAAATATTGCATTACCATCTATGTTTGTTTCACCAGAATCTGAATATGTCCCATCGAACGTAATTGTATTGTCTGCATCTGTTGTTATGTTCAATTCATTGTTGTTTGTGACGTTGCCGGTGATATCTGTATCTGTTGTATTTGATACAAATTCTAAAATTCCATTATTAATTATATCATTAGAATTGGACGCAATGTTTTTAATAGTTAATTCTTGAGAAGAATTGGCAACTGTTATAGAACCCGATCCTGTTATAGATTGATTGTTTCCATTCAATGTTAATTCGTCGCCCATCATAACCAAATCAGATGTATTGTTTTCGTCCAAAGTGCCAAAAGTGTATGCTTTTTGAGCGACCAGAGATGTTATTGCATTTTCAAAGCCCGCATAATTAAAGCTGATGTTACCCGCGTTGTCATATCCGATAAAATATCCGGTATAATTTTCAGATGTGCCGGTTGAATTTACCAAAGTCGCAGATGATATGTCTATTTTATTTCCAAAAGACGCGCTTGCGATATTTAAATTGGTAACCGGCATAGAATCTGCATTTGTTAAAATATTTATTTGTCCTAATATGACTTCACCGGTGCCTGTTACAGATACTGCGTTCAATACATCCGCGCTGGGGGTGTTTTCCAATG
Source organism: uncultured Muribaculaceae bacterium (assembly GCA_964371145.1). Taxonomy (GTDB): domain Bacteria; phylum Pseudomonadota; class Alphaproteobacteria; order Rs-D84; family Rs-D84; genus CAUTNA01. The sequence continues at coordinate 12,726 of CAYJKO010000004.1, read as the reverse complement.
ACACGTCAAAAGAATAATTCAAATCAGAATTTAAAACCAAAGAATTAATGTTTTGTGTTTTGATAGATGAATTATTCGCATTTAATGTCGCGTCATTTGTTTCTGTTGTTATATTTGTAGTATTTCCAAAAGATGCGTTCGTGCCAATATTAACGGTTGTATTGTTTAATGTCATATTGTTTGAATTAAATGAATTGTTGATATTAACAATTGCAGAATTTGTCGCTTCAAAATCATTTATGTCTGTTGCATTGTTGAATGTAGTGTTACCACCTTTTGCTACAAAGTTATCTATATCAACATTGTTTGAAAATAATAATCCAGAACCATCGTTCGTAATGTCGTTTGATGAAATAACGCCTGTGAATTCGGTTAAACCGGACCCAGATATTTGTGTGTTACCAGAACCGGATAAATTATTTACCGTTAATGTGCTGTGTGCATTTGTTACTAAATTTAATTGTCCGTTATTTACAATTGAACCATTTGTTGTTGTATTTGTATTCGTTGCGTATATGTTTAATGTGCCAGTTCCATTATTTGTGACGTTTGCGTTTAATGTTGCGACGCTGGCCATAGTAAAAGTTTGACCGTTGCCCAATGTTATTGTTCCATTACCATTGATGTTATTGTTATTTGCATTAACGTGCAAAGATGTTCCGTTCAAAGTTAAATCGGAATCGATGCTTTCTGGGTTGCCAACGGCCATATTGTATATTTTTTGCGAAACAGAAGATGTGATGGCATATGGTAAATTGTTATAAGCAAAACTTAAAAAACCGGTTGTGTCATCATATCCAACAAAATAATTATTATATTCTTCTATTGCACCATTTTTTTCAAATATTGTTAAATTTGGATCGATTGTTAAATCGACATCTGAAACCAAAGAAGAATCGATAATTTGTAAAGATATTGGCGTTTCTGTCGGGTCGGACAATAAAACCAATCTGTTTATATTTATGTCGTTTCCATTTGATGTGTATGAAGTTGCAGATATTTTGTCCGCAGTTTTATTTGCCAAATCAATTTCTAATTCCAGATTTAAATCCGTATACAATGTTAAATTTCCGAAATTTACGTTTTCTGCATTATTGTTTCTTAAAACGACATTACCGCCATAAAAGTTTAAATCTGATGTGTCAGATAATCCAGCGCCAAAACCCAGAGTCCCAGAATACATATTGATTGTGTTGTTTGAAATTTCTTCGCTGAAATATACCAACCCTGCGCGCAATTTTTCTGTTGATGTTTCAAAATTATTGATATTAATTGTGCCACCCGAACCAGAAATTCCATCCTCAAACGTAATAGAACTTTCGCTGGTGTTCATATTTATTGTTCCAGAATTGTAAATAGCATTGTCTGTGCCGTTTGCGGTATTTCCGGAAAATGTTATTGTGTCATTGGTTGTAGAATCATTGTCGTCTGATGCGGTTAAATTAAATATTCCAGAATTATAAATCGCTCCACCTTCGCCGGATGATGTATTGTTTGTAAAATTGGAATTATTTATATTTAAAGTTCCACCATTGTTCGCAATTGCGCCACCGTTCCCGGTTGTGTTAAATCCATTATAATTATCAACTTCGTGTATGGTTAAAACTTGGCCTGTTGTCATAGAAGTTCCGCCAAAATTATTACCATTTACGTCATATCCGTTACCGCTGACGGATAATAATTCGCCACCCATTGTGCCGATTATATCGGTTATTTCTTCGTTGGATCCGATTGAATATGCTTTTCTGGTGATATTAACATTTGTCGCATCTTTTAAATTAGTAAAGCTTAAAGTAATTGCGCCTTTTGTGTCGTCATAATATAACAAATGACCCAGATCATGAGAATAGGGGTCTGTGATTTTAATTTCATCGTCCAACGTTAATTCAATATTGTTTTTTAATGTAGCATCAGCAATTATATAATCTGTCGATGTCCCCAGAACTTCTGCTTTTTGCGAAGTCATAGTCAAAGCAGATATGTAAATCGTAGACGCCGGCGAAGAATTTGTAAATCCGGTTGCAGATAATTGATCGGCCAGTCCGCCGGCTAAATCCATATCCAATGCCAAATTCATATCATTGTTCAAAGACATATTGCCCAGATTAATAATTTGAGTTTCCCCATTCATTAATGAAAACAAAGGTGTTGATGTATCTGTTGGGTCATTGTCATATGCATTAAAATCTACATTAATGAATTCTGCGTCTGCACCCAATAAAAATGTTCCGCCATATAAATTAATCGTATTATCTGATATTGTTCCATCCATTTGAATCAACCCAGAATCTGACGCGTATACCGAATTATCGCTGGAATCTTTGCCGATTTCAATATCAGATTTATTTAAATTTATAATGCTGGAATCTTTGCCTGCGCCAGATATTTTATCTAAAAATCTGATGTAACTGTTGCCTGCGTTTAAATTTATGGTGCCGGAATCATTGTGTATAGCGTTCGAACCTGTGCTGTCCATATTTCCATTAAACAATATGTCTATGGTGTTGCTGGCTATATTTACTGTACCGGCATTATTGTAAATTGCTCCGCCCAGACCGCTTGCGATATTACCTGCGTTATTTTTTGTAATGTCTGTATCGCCGAAATATGTATCAATTATATTAATGCTGCTTCCGGTATTATTATAAATCGCACCACCGTTTTGATTGGATGTATTTGATATAAATTGGGCTGTTCTGATGGATGCGTCACCTGCATTATAAATCGCGCCCCCCGATAACGCGGATGTGTTGCTTGCGAATTGCAGGGACGTCATATTTAATGTGCCCAGATTATAAATCGCTCCACCTGAATCTGTTATTGATGAATTGTTCATAAATACACCATTTGAAATGCTGGCAGTACCGATTCCGGAATTATAAATCGCCCCACCAAATTTATTGGATGAATTGTTTATGAAATTTGTTTCATCGATTACTGCGGTCGAATTATTATAAATCGCGCCCCCATATACGGTTGCGGAATTATTAGAAAATACGGCGTCTTCTGAAATGTTCAAATTTCCCAACGAAGTGAATCCAGATGTCATTTTGCTGTTATAAATCGCGCCCCCGTTTGCCGCGGAATTATTTGTAAAGCTGGTTTGGGTTATATTTGTGTAATCTCCACCCGCATAAACCGCTCCACCGTTAACGGACGCGTCGTTGTCATTAAATATTGAATTTGCAACGGTCGTATTACTCTTTCCGGAAATGCTGCCTGAACCTATATAAGTATACAATCCACCACCATGTGTTGCAGAATTGTTTATAACGGTTAAATCTGCCGCATTCAAAACACCGCGTCCTGAAAACGCCCCGCCCAATCCGCCGGCTGTGTTTCCATCAAAAATTGAATTGTAAATAGATGATAATTCTTGCCCTGTTGAAAATCCTCCGCCATTAGCGGTGGCGTGGTTGTTTATAAAAGCAGAATCAAAAATATTAACAATTTTCCCGGACGATACCGCCCCGCCGTTCGATGTGGCATAGTTGTTATAAAAAATCGAATTATATACAAATAATTGGGAACCGGATTTGTCGTTATAAATTGATCCGCCAAATTGTGAACGTCCGTTTGCTATGACAGAATCTACAACGTTTAATATTGCATTTTGTTCTAATTGGGCAAAAGAATATGAATTTTGTCCATCAAATATGTATGTGTTTCCGCCGATGCCTGGAATGGATGTTAAATCTAATTCTCCGGATGCATTTAATGTATAATTTAATGCGTTTGATAAATTTCCAAATATGGTGAATTCTCCTGCCGCGACATTGGTCGTGCTGGGCGCTTTGTAATCGGCCAAAAATGTAAATGAACGGGTGCCTGTTGCCTGTGCTGCTGTTTTGAATCCATCAATATTGCCGGATGACGGAGTAAATAATAATTCGCCCCCCGTCTGTTCGGTAATTGTATATTTTTTCGTGTTTGTGTATGCGTCAAATGCATTAACTGTAAATCCTGTTGATGATGTTTTAAATACATCCAATTGTTTTGCAGTATCGGAATCAGACATAATTCGCAATGAATCAATTACAATATTTCCATATACATTTGTCGCGGATATTGTGTCAATTTGATTGGCGTTTAAATCAACGTCTAACCATAATGTTCCGCCATTTGATGTGAAATCGCCAGATGAAAAATGTTCGCGAATAGTGTTATCGGAAAAACTTAAAGTGCCGTCTTCTAATGTTAAATTATTTCCAGATATTGTATTGTTTACATAAACAACACCATTCGTAGGCAATTGAACAGAATCATTAATAAATAAATTACCATTTATTCCTGTGATGGCGTCATTTATGATAATGGTTCCCGAACTGTTTGTTGTTAAACGAATTCCATTCCCGCCCGCATTTAAATAAATAATTCCTTCGTTATGTATAGCATTTGATACGCCGTTCGCGGTATTCCCACTGAAAGTGACGATTCCATTATCGCCAACCAATCGGATATGAGAGTTTTCTGCATTATAAATCGCGCCACCCAATCCGTTTGTCGCGGTATTGTTTGAAAATTCAACATTGTAAAAAGACAGCCCGCGACCCGAATAATTTTCAGGTTGAGAACTATAAATTGCACCACCATTGTTGTTTGCGGTATTTCCTGTAAAAATGCTTTCGAATATGTCGATTTCATCCGTCAGATTTTGTATGCTCGCATAAATCGCACCACCATCATTGGTTGAAGTATTGTCTTTGAAACTTACTTCGGATAAAGTTGTTTTTCCGGATGTGTAAATTGCGCCGCCTGCGCTGGATTGGTTTTTTTCAAAATTTGTGCCAGATACGGTTATTTCAGAATTTTGATCATTATAAATCGCACCGCCACCCATATTATCTGATGCTGTACTGTAATAAAAATTAGAATCAGCAACGGTTAACGTCGCGCCTCCGGTATTCATAATCCCGCGTCCACCCGCGCCATATGTGATAATGCCAGTGTTAACGTCTGAATCTCGGTTGAAATTTGCCATGCTTAAATTCAAAACAGCATTTTTATTGTAAATAACGGCGCCGCCATTGACGGTTTGCGTGTTGGTAAAAGTAACAGACGATAAATTATTGTTAGATAATTCACCCAAATTTAATACTGATCCTAAATCGGTTGATAGGGTCGCTGCAAAATTTTCAAAAATTGTTTGCGTAATTGTTAAATCAACACCCGCGGATACATTGAATCCTTTGTACAGGTTGTCGCCTTTTAAAGAAAAATAATTTCCTTCTAATATTGCGTCATACGTGATGCCATAAGACAGGTTTTGATTAAAAGTAATGTCTTCGGTCAATGTAATGGGTGATATTTGAAATTGCAAAGAATTTTGCAGTGAATTAAAATCAGCCATTGCCGCTTTTGAAAAAAGCGCGCCAATACCGCAAACTATTCCGAATTTAAAATTCTGAAATTTCAATTACTTAACCCTTTGATTTTTAAAGCCCCACCTTTGGATATATATTATACCACATTTTCGATGTTTTACCTAATTTTTTTTGCTTAAACGTGGCCGTATTTTACGATATTTTTGCCGAATTTTTTTTCTAATGCATCTATTGCGTTATCCAATTTGTTTGGTTTTGTGTTGTCTGCGAACAAATCGGGGGCGGGGGCATCATAATCAATTTTATCAATCATAACGCCACAGCTGCGATATATGACGTTCTTTTCAAATAAATGTTCAAATAAATTTTGTACAATCACAGAAAGGGATTGCATGGAATCTGTTGGGATTTTAATTTTTTCAGATTTGTAAATTGTTTTAAAATTTTTATATTTCAACATAACACCGATAAATTCTGCGCGCCCATTCCATTTTCGTAAAACTCTGCATACGTTTTGCAAATGTCCGTTTAACGCGTTTTGCAAGACGCCGGGATTATTTGTAAAATCATCCAATCGGTTAGAGCTTTGAATTGATTTTGGCGCAACCGGACTGGCGTCAACGTCCGATATGTTTGTGCCCAATAATTCATATTTTAAACGTAATCCCGTTATGCCAAATGCGGATTCCAACCAACCGTCATCTTTGCTTATAAAATCGGAAATAGTAAATATGTTTGCGGATTGCATTTTTTGTTGTCTGGCGCGGCCAACGCCACTGACTTGTCCGATTTCCAGATTTCCAACAGATTCCAAAATTTTATCCGGCTTTATTTCGAATGTACCACCCATATCTTTTGCATAATCGCTGGCCAGTTTTGCTAATAATTTAGACGGTCCCAAACCGATGGATACATTTATTTTTAAATCGGAATAAATCGCGTTGCGAATGTCTTGGCAAATTAGAGGTGTATCTTTTTTGTATAATTTATCCATACCGGTTAAATCTATGTACGCTTCGTCAATTGACGCGACTTCGACATCTGGGACGAAATTTCGCAATGTGTCCATGACGCGGTTTGATATTTCTTTGTATAAATCCATATGTGCGGGTACGAATATAACACCTGGAAATTTATCTTTTATTTGGAAATATGGGGCGCACATTTTAATCCCCATTTTTTTTACAGATTTTGAACGCGCCAATACAATGCCGGTTTCATCAACCCGCGACATAACACAAACTGGTGCGCCGATTAATTCAGGATTGGCCGCCTGTTCACAGGACGCGAAAAAAGAATCACAATCAACCAAGCCTATTATTTTCTGCATAACCCCATTATATAGAAAATATACCCGCCCGCAATGGTAAATATATCCTTTTTATCTGTTAAAACGGCATTACAGAGTTCTATATTTATTTTGTTTTTGCTTTTGTCGAAATGTTTTGAGTTGCTTTTATTTTTTCTATAATTTCTGGGTATTTATTGGGGTGTGACAAATAATATTCGATTTCTTTGTTGTCTTCTGAAATAGAAACAGAAAAAGTTTTAATTTTTTTATTAAATCCGCCTAATTTTTCCAATTTTTTATTTTTGATTTCTTTAACCTTTTCAGGAGATATGTTGTATATATCAAGCAAATGATCTATTACTTCTAAAACGTCTGCAATCTCTTCTGCTATATCATCAGAGGATTTGGCGTCTGTTATCTCGGACGCTTCTTCTATCAATTTTTTCTTCAGCTCGACAATATAATCATCATTATTTAATATTTTGTAATCTGGATTTATGTCTCGTTGTTGCAAAAAATCTAATCTGCTGTCTCTGATTAACATTTCTGCTTTGAATTTTCTCATCACATCTCCTGTGTTTTTATACCAATTTTTCAGGTACTAATTTTGATATGTATTTATATATACGACGAAAAATCGAAGTGTCTGGACTGCGGTGATGGACTTCTATTTCGTCAGAATCTTGTGGTTTGCCCGTCCATACTGTGTCGCCGTCTTCAATTGTTACATGCCAAGATGTTTTTGTATCTTTTATAATTGCATCACGCATTTTTATTGCAAAATCTTTGTTTTTGAAAATTGCAACATTTTCAGTATTATAATATGCGCTTCGCGGATCCAAGTTAAAGCTCCCTATCCATGCAATTTCGTCGTCAAAGACAATTGATTTGCTGTGCAATACGGAAAAGCTGGACTGTTTTCTTTCGCGGTCAGCAGATTTTAAATTTTTAGCATCTTCCATAAATTCATAAACTTCGGCGCCCGCATTGATCAAATCTGACCTATATTTTTCCCATTTCGCGTACACCGTTGTCGCATTCGTAGAAGATAAAGAATTTGTTACAACGGTCATATCTACGCCTTTGTCTTCGATCTGGGACAGCAGTTTCAATCCATTTTCCCCTGGGACAAAATAAGCCGCAGAAATATAAACAGATTCATCCGTTTCAGACCATAAATATTGTAATCCTTTTATAATGTCGCCGCGATATTCAGATTTTTCTTGCTTTGTCATATCTATTTTGTTTGGCGGATCTGCCAAGAAATCGCCATAACCCCAATAGAATTTAAATTCTTTGTTGTTGTATGCATCAATAACTTTATTTACATATTTTTCATATACTTCGGATTGATAGTCTGCTTGTTCCAAAACACCCAACAATCTTTTATCCGTTTCTTCAACGGTTTCGTCTTTATCTGCGTGGGCAAAAGCGGATGCAGGTATTGATAGATGATAATTCCAATATTCATTAAAACTGTTCGTCGCATCATTGGTCATTTCGCCCAAGAATAAAACATCTGTGTCGGAAAAATTACTTGCCGTTTCGGGATAAAAATAATTTGAACCAATGTTTCTGCCGCCCGTAACATAGGCAATATTGTCAACGATAAATAATTTGTTATGCATTCTGGAATTTAATCTGTTGAAATCCAATAACATTTGTGGGTAATACAAAATGTTTGCGCGGTTCGGAACGACATTGAAAACTTTGACCTCGATATTTGGGTGGTTATTTAACAGCATGACATCTGCGATATCAGATTTTGTTCCATAATCATCCAATAAAATACGAACCTTTACCCCGCGATCAGCAGCCATTTTCAGTTCTCGCAATAAAACGTATGATGAAAAATCATTGCTGTAAATATAAGTTTGCAAATCAATCGTTTTTGTAGCCATTCTTGCAAAACCCAACCGAACAAAGAAAGATGTCAATCCATCTTCAATTAAATTCGCGCCCGATTGATCTAATTTTGATTCCAATTCTTTTTTGTATTTTTCCGCAATTGGTGTTTTGGCGGGGTCAAATTTTAAATCTGATTCAGTTATCTTAGGCGTATGGTCTTTTAAACGTTCGTCATTCATTGACGTCGGCACATTAACGCAGGCGGTTATTAAAAAAAGAAAAGGTGCCAGAAAAAAAATATTGGACATTTTCATAATTGTTCCTTTGGATTTGTTAGAAATATATTCCTTT
>CAYJKO010000004.1:0-3812 GCA_964371145.1 uncultured Muribaculaceae bacterium | reverse complement strand
TTCCTTTGGATTTGTTAGAAATATATTCCTTTATTATAAGGTAAGTATTTATCTCCGTGCAAGAAGAATATTAAAAGATTGATTTGTAATCAAAACAATAATAACATAAGGGTTGTGGAACGTTAATCATATAAATTCCGTGGAGGAAAATGTTACAGGTAACTAATCTTTGTAAATCATTCGGGGACAGTCTTGTTTTTGACAAGGTTTGTTTTTCAGTGGTGTCCGGCGAAAAACTGGCTGTATTGGGATTAAATGGCGCGGGGAAATCTACGCTTATTCGTATTTTGATGGATAAAATCCAATATGATTCAGGAACCATAGAATTTGGCCGCGGATCACGCATTGGATGGATGCCCCAGACTGTGGATGAATTGGATTTACCAAATGACATAAATGTTAAAACTTTTTTATCAAACGCACGACCGTTGACCGAAATACAAAATAAAATCGCAGAAATTTATACAAATATGACAGATGACGGTCTGGATGACTCTCAAATGGCGGAACTCGAAAAATTAGAAAATGAATTTGATTATTGGGGTGGTTATTCTGCAGAATCAGAATTAGAAAAATTGATTTTTGAAATGGGTATATCTGATGACGTTTTGGATAAAAATCTGGGCGAATTATCTGGCGGTCAAAAATCTAAAATTTCATTTATCCGAACATTGTATGCGAAACCCGATATATTATTTTTGGATGAACCGACAAACCATTTGGATGTAGAAACGGCCACATGGATGACAGAATATCTTAAATCTATTCCGGCAACGGTTATATTTATATCGCATGATGAAGATTTTGTGCGCGCATTATCAAAGAAAGTTTTATATATAGATGCAATGACAAAACGTGCCAATCTGTATGGGTTTGGTTATGACAGATTTTTACGCACCCTGGCTGAAACGAATGCTGCGCTGGAAAAACAAATGCGCAATCAAATGGCGAAAATTGAAAAAGTTCAAAAATTTATCGAATCCGCCAAGGCGAAATCTATGACTATGACCAAGTTAAAACGCCAAGCACAAAGCCGTGAAAAAATGCTGGAAAAATTAAAGCAAGACTTGGTCGAAGTGCCAACATCAAGTCGTGGCGCGGTAATAGATATAAAACCAAATCGTATGGGGGATACAAATCCAATAGTCAGCGATAGTGTGTTTTTCGCTTATGAAAATGACAGACCTGTTATAAAAAATTTAACTTTTTCATTGGGGTCAAACGAACGGTTTATAATTATCGGTGAAAATGGGGCGGGGAAATCAACTACTTTGAAATTAATGGCGAGATTGTTAAAGCCGAACCGCGGAATCGTTCAAAAAGGTCGCAAAACGGACATTGGATACTATGCCCAGGAATTTGATACATTGGATAAACATTCAACGGTTTTGGAAAATGTAACGGAATCAACGGATTTGGAAACCACAAAATTACGTGGGATATTGGGTCGATTTAATTTTGATCAAAATAAAGTAAATCAAAAAATATCAACATTGTCTCCGGGTGAACGCAGCCGTTTAGAATTGGCAAAATTATGTATGCGTGGGGCAAATTTATTGTTGTTGGACGAACCAACCAATCATTTGGATAAACAGACCAAGACGGCAATGGCGCACGCTTTGCGTGATTATGGCGGCACATTGGTGGTGGTCAGTCATGACACGGAATTTTTAACCGCATTGGGTGTTGATAGAATGTTGATGTTACCCAGCGGTCGTATAAATTTTTATGATGAAAACATCGTTAAAAGATATATGGAAAAAGAAAAACAAAGCGGGGCAAAATGAAACAGAATTTTTATTTTTTCAGACACGGTCAAACAAACGAAAATCGCGACGGAATCCGTCAAGATATGGGACAAGATGCATATCTTTTGGATGCCGGATTAAAACAAGCCGAAGAATTGGCCGAGTTTTTGTCGGATAAAAATCTGGATGTTATTTATTCTTCCCCGTATATGCGCGCCGTTGATACCGCTAAAATCGTAGCAAACAGATATAATGATTTAAAAATTATTACAGATGACGATTTGCGCGAAGGAGTTTTTGGCTTTTGGTATAATGATGACGCAGAATCACAGAAAAAAGTGGATGACACTTTTGCGCGTGTAAAAGGTTTTCTGGACGGCATTATGGATATGGGCACAAATATTGCATTGTCTTCGCATGGTGGAATAACGCGCGCGTTGTGCTATGTTGCGGGGGCGGAAATTGGTTCAATTAAAAATTGCGAATGTTTTCATTTTTCATATGAAGGCGGAATATGGCAATTGGTCAAAGCTTTTATGCCCGAAACAAAAGTAGAAAACAAGTCTGATTAAATCAAGAATTGGCGGAACAAACGCCAATAAAATTCTGAAAAAGACTAAAAACAAAACACGGGGGTGTCCGGTGTTTTGTTTTATATGGGTTTATTAATTAATTGCAATACGTTATCCCAATTATCGGCTAATTCTACGTTTTGGGGTATGGGGTCGTGCTGATGTTCATTGGCGGGCATTTTAATTGCTATTCCGCGTATTGGCGCAGCATTTGCCAAATTGTTTATATCGTCGTCCACGAATAATTCGATATTAAAATTTTTCAAAACATCGTTTTTTTCTGATGAATTGTTTACGACTATTACCTGGTTAAATATTTTACCAAATATGCTTTCCAGATGTTTACGGCGACGTTCTGTTTCACTGGATAATCCTGCGGACACTACGAATAATTCATGGCCCATTTCTTTTAATTTTTTTACCGCATTAATTGCGCCATCGAACGCCGGCATTTTTGTATACCAATCGCTTTTTATCCATCCGTTAAACCATTTTTTCCATTTTACTTTGTCGCCGCCCCATATATCCCAACGGCTGGACCAAATTTCTTCCGGCATATTTGAATGCGCGTCAACAGTTGCGCGATAATAATCGCTTAAAACTTTACCCGTATACAATAATGTTTCATCACAATCCAGGGCTATCCGCATTCTTTATCCTTTTATATCACATGTTAAAACAACGTCTTTATTGTTAAAGAGATGTTTTTTGTAAAAAGAAATAGCCACTTCATTTTTATAAGACGCAATAACTTTAATTGATTTAACAGATTGATTTTCGCATACGTTTTTAAATTCATTTATTAATTTGGCGCCAATGCCATGTTTGCGGAAGTCTTCATCAATGTACATATTTTCCAGTTCAGCCGATTTATTGATGGTATATCCAGATGCTTGGTTAATTCTGCCCGCTATATATCCGATGACTTTGTTGTTATCTGTTGCGACAAAGACAATGTTGTTCATAATCAAATCATTGAAATATTTTTTGCCATCATGGGTCAAAGGCCATCCGGCTTTTAAATCATTGTCATAGTTTTCCAATTCCAAATTAAATAATTTATTATTTAAATTTTGTATGGATTCCAAATCTTGAATATTTGCTTTTCTTATTTCCAAAATGACACCTTTTAATCGATTTTTATTATACATATATTTTAATCTCTTACACGCAAATAATCAAGATTTAATCAGTCCGTTTATAATGTCTTTTTTTATATTGCAATCTTTTGGTGCGCGGCACCACACAGGCACATAAATCGTTAAGATTCTGTGGTTTTTAATCAGGTGCCGGTTGTCGGACTTAGACCCTGCGACCCTCTGATTACAAAAGCGTTACGACAAGGTGTTGGGCGGGTTGCTATAAGCCAATAAATCCGTGGCTTTGCGGGATTTTGATGCTTGGGTGATGTATCAAAAAACTGGACATAAATTACATAAAAAGCATTGTTTCAAGGTAATTTCGTTATGCATATATTATGTATCAACTATTT
>CAYJKO010000003.1:75061-103701 GCA_964371145.1 uncultured Muribaculaceae bacterium | reverse complement strand
ATAAAACTCTTCTTCCTGTCGTCCAAAGTCGTTATGTTTTTCGGCGATGGTGAATAGTCTTTGCGGGTTTAAAATAGGGCGGAAATACACCGCCCTTAATTTATTTGGTTTTAAATTGGTTTTTTGATACCAATCGATATGCCAAAGCCATCCACACCACCCGTTCTGTATGATCCTTGGATATATGAATCCAAACCAGATATTACTTGTTTTTGGAACCCGACATTAAATTCTGTATAACTATCCGCGGCGATATCCGGCAATTCAATTGAATTAGCCGTCAATTGTTTCGCATTTGTTATCATTTCATTATATGCGACGCCCGCAAACATATACCAATTATTGCTTAATTTTATAGAACCACGAACACCTGGGGATAATACGATTGCAGATGCGTCGTATTTGGATATATCTATGTTTGCCGCGTCCGTATATTCAGGGGTATTAACATATACGTATGACATTGTTACGTTTGGTTGCAATGTAATGTTATCGTTCGCCAATGCGAAATTATATCCACCCTTTACAGAGCCGCCAGCAGAGATAGCAATAAAATCATCCGATCCAAAATTGGTTTCCAAATTCGTTAAATCTGCGCCCACGTTTGCCAATGCGCCAATAAACCAATTGCCACGATTGAAAAGCGCGCTTCCACCGAAATTAAAAGAATGTTTTGATATGCTGACGGTTTTATAATTATCTGATGAATTGCTGTACCCGCCCCAAATTCCATAATTCGCACGCCAGAATTTATTTAAGTCTAATTCATTTACAGACGTATTGAATCTTTTCTGTGCAAATGATTTTCCTCCATAATATGCATTTGCGCCATCGCCATATTGTTTGTATGTTGGGGTATTTGCGTTGTCATAATAATGTCTTTGGACGTTATATCCGATTAACATGCCGTATCTTCTGGATTCAACAGATACATCATTGGTTAAATTAACTGTATCATTATATACGTATGGTTCGAACCATAATCCTGAATTTTCTTGTTCTGATTTCGCGCCATAATATTCGGCGCCTGTGTGATTAACGATCGATCCAAAATTGCCAAAGATTTTTTGTTGCAACGTCAAATTAGATATCAAATTTGTTTGTCCAACAACCGCGGCCGCATATGCAGACGGAGTAAATGATACAGGGGCCAATGCGCCTTCTGTGAATTTCAAAGTGCCGTCCACGTCTAATAAATCAGAATTTAATCTGTATTGATATATGCCGTCATATATATTTACATTTTCGTCTATTGTTATTTTGTCTGTGCCGCCGGTATTATTGGTCAAAGATATTATAGTTTCACCAAGATTATCGTTTAAAATCTTAATTTCTGTGATATTGATTTTACCGGAACCAGATATTAAATTTGTATTTGTAAATCCGTCTGCCCATCCGTTTAATAAGTCTGCATCAATTTTTGTATTTAAATCAGAATTCAAAGTCCAATTAGTCGTATCAAAAATATTTTGTATGTCATTTTGTATATTTAAATTGGAATTTCCGTTAACTGTGAAATTTCCCGCAAAGAAATCCGCTGAATCAAAAGAAGATGTGATGTCCAGATTGCCATTTAATGTGGTGTTACCTGTGAATCCGGATAAATTCGCATTATTTAATGTTGCGTCAAATATATTGATTGTGCCATTGCCCGAGATTTCGTTGTTCAAAATTGTATCGACGTATAAATTCAATATACCGTTGTTTACATTCATATCAATTGAATTTAATTGTGTTTCACGGACGGATAATTCGTTGCCGTTTAAATCTATTTCGCCAGATCCATTGATTGCGGAATTGTTCCCGTCCAAAGTCAAAGAATCTCCGTTTAAAACAAAAGTATTATCAATTGTTTGATTGGATGTAAATGCATATGCTTTGTCCGCAACATTTGATTCAAATGCATATTTTAAATCTGCAAATTTAAAGTTTATATTGCCCGTTAAATCTGAATAAGATATAAAATATCCATTTTCATAATCTTCTGCAGATGTGCCAATGTTATTAATTGTTAAATTTATACCATTCGCCAAATCTATATAATCGCCGCTGATTAATTTTCCGCCTGAAACTGAAACATTTGCCCCGTCCGTACCAATTGCAGATGCGTCCGATGATATATTTAATTGATTTATGGTGATTTTTCCGTCCCCAGATATTGAATTTGCAATTATTTTGTCCGCCGTACCTGCGCCCAAATCTACATCGATTGCCATGTTAGTATTTCCAGATAAATCAACAGATTCAAATGTATATGAATCAATTGAATTTCCCGTTAAATCCAATGAGCCACCACCCAATGTTGTCAGATTTGCATCATTGCCTATGATTGCGCCCGTTTCAAAATCAATGGTACCTGCGCCCAATGTTAATCGTCCATTTGAAAATTCTGAACCAAATTTTGTGATACCCGAATTAACAGTAATATTTCCAGATATATTTCTTGCAAAATTAATAATTCCGGAATTTATTACCATATTGTTTGCAAATACATTATTGTTGAAATTTGTATTTCCTGTTATATCGAATGTGCCGCCTGTTTGATTAATCGTGCCAGAAAAATCCGAAGTATTTATTCCAGAATCAAGAACAATGTTTCCGTTCGAATTAATGTTTCCAGAATATATTGCATTGTTTGTTGTGTTGGTTAAATTTAATGTACCGCTATTTTCAATATCAGAATCTATACCGGATATGTTATTAATATTTAAAATTTGATTTGAATTTGCAATGGTAATAGATCCGCCACCTGTTATATTTGAACCGTTCGCATTCAAATGCATCTCGCCCCCACCAAAGGTCAGGTCGGTTGACAATGTTTCTGAACCACTTAATTGCATATTATATGTTTTCTGGGCAACAATAGATGTTATTGCAGATTCTAATCCAGAATATGCAAAGCTTAAACCGCCCGCATTGTCATAAGTAATTAAATATCCAGAATAATTTTCAGATGTAGATGTTTTATTAACCAAAGTTGCGTCGCTGATGTCTATTTTTGCGCCCAATATGTCGTTTGATATCATAACGTTGTTTATCGGCATAGAATCTGCGTTTGTTAATACATTGATTTCTTTTAATAAAATATTCCCCGTGCCAGATACGTTTGCCGCGGTTAATACATCCGCAGACGGAGTGTTTTCCAATGATACATCGATATTTAAATTCAAATCGCCGTTAAATGTAATTTTATCTATTGCGTTGGATTTAATTGTCCCACCATTTGAATTTAACGTTCCGCCGTTCGCAGACACAATTAACGTAGAAGACGGTAATATTGTCGCATTGTTAATATTGACAGTCGCGTCATCTATGTTTATGTTTCCGGTAAAATTGTTGGCCAATGAAACGCTTGAATTTGATAAAATGTTTAAATTTGTTATATTTGTGTCGCCCGAAAATATAGCATACGCACCATTTGAATTAAATGTTGTCGCATTCAATGAATCTTGAAAAGTAACGGCGCCTGCATTGAAATTTATTTCATCTGCCGTGACAGATTGTTGAAATGCGAAACTGTCCGCGCCAGAAATATTGATGTCCCCAGAACCGGATATCGCATTTATATTTGTGGCCAAACCAGAATTTGTTTTTAGATTTAATGTCGCATTATTTGTTATAGAACCCGTGATTGTGGTGGCGTCATTAAATTCCAAAGTGCCATTGTTCACAACAGACGGGGAAAATACCAAAGCGTCATTAACTGTCAAATTTTGCGCCGCATCTGTTATAGTGATTATATTTGTGCCAGAAATTTCATTGTTATTTGCATTAATTGTTAAAGAATCCCCTGATAAATTGGAATCCATGGTAATACCAGAAGATTGAGACATATTAAATGATTTTTGCGCAACAACAGATGAAATGGCCGCGTCCAAAGAACTGTAATCTACATCCAAATTTCCCAATCCGTCATATGATATTAAATAATTTGCCCAGTTTTCAGACGTTATGCTTGGGGCGGTTATGTATGATTGGGTAATGTCGATTTTATCTGCCAATTCTGCGCTTGCAATATTCAGACCAGAAATCGGCATAATTGACGGGTCGTTCAATACATTAATTTCTTTTATATAAATAATTCCATCGCCAGTAACATTTGAAACGTTAATTCTGTCCGCAGACGGCGTTCCCGCCAAAGATACGTCCAAAGAATAAAAAACGTCGTCCGATATATTAATGCTTTGTAATTCAATATTCCCAATTACGCCATTGTTAAAATTTAAATTGGTTAAACCGATCGATAAATTTGAATTTGATGCAATTATACCATTTGCTCCCAATGTGAATGTAGAATTATTAAGAATGATGTTGTCGGATGTTAATGTGGCATCCAATTCAACCGTTCCCGCATTTGATGTAAATGTGTCGGCCGAGACATTTCCGTTATAAACGACGGTTTTGTTCGCGTTGTTAAAATCTATGTAGTCCGCAATAACATCGCCATTGAAAACAACGTCGCTGGATATATTTAAACCGTTTGCATTGACGGTATCTGCAAAATTTGTTGTGCCATTCGTTATATTGATATCGCCAGTTGCCAAAATCGCGCCAGAAAAAGAATTGATGTTTGCACCAATGTTTATGTTTTCTCCGTTAATTGACACTATATCTATTTGCCCCAATCCGGTTGTTGTTATATTTCCATTCCCAGAAATATCTCCCATAGTAATTGTATACGTATCACCAACAGATAAATTCAATTCTCCGTTATTTGTAGTTGCTCCCGAAATATTGGTATCTGTTGAAGATGATTCAATATTGATTGTTCCAAGATTGTCGACAATAAACCCGTTTACAAACCCTGAAATATTCGCAACGTTTGATATGTTCAAAATTTGGTCGGTTGCAATGGATGTGCCTGTGATATTATCGCCTGTGATATTATTCCCGCCACCGTTTATAGTTAATGTGCCACCATTCATAGGTAATAAATCATTCGTTATCGTTTCGTCTGTGGTTATGGTGTATGCTTTGGTATTAACGTCAGACGACAAAGCGTATGATAAGTCCGAATAAGAAAAAGATAAAGTGCCGGTAGCATTATTATATCCTAATAAATAATTTTCGATTTCTGAAATTCCTGTGACGCTGCTGATTGTTGTGCTGGATATATCAATAGAATCTTTTAATACGTCATTTGCAATTTGAAAATCTAATTTTGGCATACTGTCGTGCAGGGCAGAAAAAACATTAATTTTATCTATGATTATTTTACCGCCACCAGACACGGATGTTGCATTAAAATTGTCTGTCGTATCGTTTATTAAATCAATGTCTATATCGACATTCAAATCGGTAGATAATGTTAGGTTTCCGAAATCTATATCTTGTGATACATTATTGGATATATCAAAAATTGACCCAGCTTCCATATTAATATTTGTGTTGGCTGCGGTAATATTCGAATTAAAAGAATTTGTGCCTTTTGTTACATTCAATGTATTAGCATTTAATTCTGAATTAAAAGTCAAATTTCCAGCGGACAAATCCAATTGATCCACAGAAACATTCCCATCAAAGATTACATTTGCCAATCCTGAAAAAGTAATGTCGCCATTCCCCGATACTTCGCCCAAAGTAATGTTAACGTCTTCTTCGGTAATTAAATTCATTGTGCCATTATTTATAATCGCAGACGAAATCATATTGTCATAATCGGTTGCTTCGATTTCAAGAGTGCCCAAATTATTAACAAATGAATTTGCGAAACCGGATACATCTTTTATGTCACGAATTGTTAATTGTTGTCCCAACGCCACATTTATGCCATCTGCATTATTGGACGCGGTTAATTCAAAATTATTACCATATAACCCCAAAGACACACCGCCCAAATCACCCAATGTGTCCATAATGTCTTCGTTTTGGAACATTGTGTACGCACGTGTATTTATTCCGGATGCGGCACCTGTCATATTGACGGCTTCTTTTAATGAAACGGTTGCAAAATTTAATTTACCCGCGTTTATGTCTTCGGCAGATTGGGGCGTGTATCCCAAAAGATTATAAGTGTTTTGTGACGCCAATCCCAAAGTCAGTTTTACCGCGCCCAATATAATATCTTCGTTATAATTGTGGATAAATACATTATTGTTTCCACCATTTACTATATTAATTTCTTCAATTACAAATTTATTGCCATTTAAATTGATGGATGTGCCATCTATTTCATCGGCCGTCCCATTTGATAAATCAACGTCCAAGCCATAGCCAATATTTGTATTTAATGTCAAATTTCCAAAAGACGCATTACGGACAGCATTGTCGTTTGTGTATATAGAGCTGTTTTCTGCAACCAATTTTGAATCAGATGAAAATTTCGCATTGTCACCTTGTAAGCTTAATATTCCGCGTACCAAATTATATGTGCCATTTCCTTCGAAAGAATCATATGTCATAATGGAATAACCATCGTCCGCGGTCAAATAAACGGTGCCAGTGTTATAAATAGCATTATAATTTTTTGTCGCGCCATTTTGAACATAATTGTTTTGAAAGATTACGTTTTCTGTGTCTGCGTGAATATGAACGGTTGCGGTGTTGTAAATTGCGCCCCCTTGGGCGGTGCCGGTGTCGCTGATTGCGTAATTGTTATAAAAACTGCCCGTTATATCTTGGACGATACCATTTAACGGGTTGGCCGAATTTACAACAGTATTAAAAATCGCTCCACCTTGGGCGGATCCTGATTGAGATTGAGCATAATTTCCAACAAATTCACCGGTTAAAATTTCAACTTGGCCATTGTTATAAATAGCCCCGCCGGCTGCATAATTGGAAACGGAAACAGAATTGTTGCCGATAAAACTGGCGTCAATTTCGCCAACGATAGCGTCATAAGTCTTTCCCGCAACGGGGTCGTTGGGGGCCGCGTTATAAATAGCCCCACCACGTGAAGAACCATTGTCTGCCGTTGCGTAATTGTTAAGAAAAATACCGGTTATTTTGTTTACAGATGATTCATTGTCGCCAAAGCTGGTTGTTTCTGTTCCCATTGCGATTGCGCCACCATATGCAATCGCGTTTGTATGTGTTCCCCGTGCGCCATTGTTTACAAAATATCCGTTGATTGTATCAATTGAAACGGTTCTGTTTGATAAATGTCCGCCCGTATTTATAACCCCGCCGGATGCAGATTTCAAAGATTCAACCGTATTTCCAAAAAACGAACCGGTTAAATTTTCTATGATTCCAAAATTTCGTATGACCGCGCCATAAGATCCGCCGCTTGCAGCCGTCCCACGCAAAGTATTGCCGATGAAATCCCCGTTAATTGAATTAATATTCCCGGTATCTTTATTGTATATTATACCGCCGTCTAACCATATATCGCTGACATTGATTGGTAATTTTAATCCGTCTATGGCATAAATATTTACCGTTTCAATATCTGTTGCGTATGTCTTGTATGTTGTTGACTCTGTAAAACCGTCTGGCAGAGTCGTTTTTTCAACAATATTAAAATATTGTATGGCTGTGCCACCCAAACCGTCGTCCAACAATACTTCGAAATCATAATCGGCCGCGGTTGCGCCAACAATTCCGTCTATGATGCTGTTATCGCCCAATGGGCTGGTTGCAGGCGGGTTTAATAAAATATAATCTAAATCGTATCCGTATAAACTGTATGATACAGCATCAAAAGGTATGGCGGTCCCAGTCACACAAAATGCACACAATAAAACATATGAAAAACCGCTTTTTTTCATTAAATTCCCACTTCTCTATATATACCTGTTATTATACAATTTTTCTGAATATTGTCAAATTAATTAAAATATTTTTGTATTGTGTAGGATCAAGATTTTTTATTATAATTTTAATTAAAATAAATAAACAAGAGGTGATAAAATGATCAGACCAGAAACTTCAAAAGATTGGAATGATGTCCGTAATATTGTGAAAAAGGCTTTTGAAACTGCGCCGCACACAGATGGCGATGAACATAATTTGGTTAATCGTTTGCGTAATTCAAAGGGTTTTATCCCCGAATTATCATTGGTTGCCATCGAAGATGATGAAATCGTTGGGCATATTATGTTTACCAAAATAAAAATTGAAAATACAATTCAATTGGCCATGGCGCCTGTTTCCGTTTTGCCAGAATTCCAAGGGCGCGGAATAGGCGGTCAATTAATAACCACAGGTCATAAAATCGCTCGTGATTTGGGTTTTGATTTTTCTGTCGTGTTGGGTGATAATAAATATTATTCAAAATTTGGATATCGCCCTGCAAAAGATTTTGGAATATCTGCACCGTTTGATGTATCTGATGAATATTTTATGGCTTTGAATTTGTCGGGAAAAGATATAAAATTAAATGGCACAGTTGAATATGTAAAAGAATTTTTCGAAAAAGAATAAATTTAAAACAAGGATTAATATAATGAAAAAAAATAAATCAAAAATTCTAAACTCTTTGCCTTTGACCAAATCTGAAAACCGTATGTTGCGATTGGTAATGAATTTTGTATTGTTGCCTGTCAGTTTTCTTGTCTTGTTGGGCGCTTTGGTTTATTTATTCCGCGATACTGATGTCGGCATATTTTTATCGATTTGTTTTATATTTGCATCATGCGCCAGCGCTTTTATGTGGGTGCATAAAAATTTAAACAAACAAATAGAGCGCAGCGATAACGTTTCAAAAAAACTCAAAGATAAAAATGCAGACGCAATGATGAATTTGTTTTTCAAATCGAATTTGTTGCTTGTTCTGGTATTGGGATATTTGTTGATTTCTGGTGTGTTTGCGTTTGTATATGATGTTTTGCAAATAACAACGGTATCCGGATTCTTTAATAATTGGTATTTCAGTTTAACAACAATTGCGACCGTTGGCTATGGCGATATAATACCGATGGGCGTGGGGCGTTTTTTTGCATCCATGCAAATGGTAATTGGTATTTTATATCAAGTATTGGGAATCAGCATTGCTGCGACTTATTTTTTAAATTTACCAGGTTCTAAAAAAGTGAAGTAATTTTAATTTTTTTAAAAGTTGAAAGCTTTGGTTTTTTCTTGTATTATAAATATTGCACACTGAACAAAAAGGTAAAATATGAACATCTATCAAATTATGTCTGATGCAATCAAAGCGCAGATTCAAAATATTCCAGAATTCGCAAATGTTATTAATGCGGATATCTTAAATAATATTGCAGTAGAAGTTCCTAAAAACCGACAATTTGGTGATTTTTCAACGAATGCAGCAATGGTTTTGGTAAAGGTTTTGGGAAAAAATCCGCGTGAAATCGCGGGAATTTTAACCCCGTATTTTGAAAAAATAGAACACGTTGAATCTGTGTCTGTTGCGGGACCGGGATTTATCAATCTAAAATTAAAAGATTCTTTTGTTGTGGATTGTGTATTTAATGAAAGCGCAACGACAAATAAAAAGTCTTTGACAATAGATTTAGATTACGGTGGGTACAACATCGGAAAATCTTTGCATATCGGACATTTACGCACCAGCGTGGTTGGCGATTGTTTTAACCGCGTGGCCAAACATTTGGGTCATAAAACCAAGTCTTATAATCATATGGGCGATTGGGGTCGCCCCATGGGATTAATTATTGCATGGATTATGGAATACGGTATGCCAAAATCTGCAGATGAAATAAATAAAATGTATCCCGCATCCAGCGCCCGCGCAAAAGAAGATGAAGATTGGTTGGAACGTGCAAAAAAAATCACAACAGATTTACAAAATGGCAACGAAGAATATTTAAAAGTTTATGAATCTTTTACGTCTATTTCTCTGGCCCAGGTCGATGAATTGTTGAAAAGATTGCATTTATTGTATTTTGATGAAAACAAGGGCGAAAGATTAATTGCGCAATACGTGCCAGAGGTTGAAGAAATCTTAAAAGGTAAAAACGCATTGGTGTTGGATGACGGCGCGTTAATTATTCCGGTTAAAACGGATGCGGATACCGAACCTATGCCACCTGTTATGTGGAAATCGACCGCGGGGTCTCAAACCTATGCCGCCGCCGATTTGACGGCCGTTTATTACCGTGAAAAAACAGATAATCCGGACGCGATTGTTTATTTTACAGATAATCGTCAAAATTTGCATTTTAAACAAATTTTCCGTGCAGCCGGTATAGTTGGATTTGGCAAAAATGTTGATTTACAACATATTGGTTTCGGTACTATAACAGGCACAGATGGTAAACCATTTAAAACCCGTGATGGCAATGTCCCAAGTTTGGATGATATGTTAAATATTGTTGCCGATTCCGTCCGGACCCGCGTAAAAGGCGCAGGTAAAGAATTGGATGTTGACACGATTGAAATGATTGCTTTGGCGGCTTTGAAATTTAATGATTTGATGCATGATGTTAAATCTGATTATATTTTTGATGTGGATTCAGTCACCAGTTTCGAAGGAAAAACAGGTCCATATATTTTATATACCGCCGTTCGTTTGCAATCTATATTAAATAAAATTGGAAATGTCCCAGACGTTAATATGAATGATTTCGAACCAGGTGAAGACGAACGTAATTTATTGATGACGATAAATGATTTACATCGTACATTGGATTCTGCATTTGAAAAACGTGCGACATATTTGTTGGCAAATTATACTTATGATTTGGCGCAAAGCATTAATACTTTTTACCATAATTGCCCGATATTACGAGATGATGTGGACGGTCAAACAAAAGCGTTCAGATTGCAATTGGTAAAAAAATCTTTGGAAACTTTGGCAATTACCATAAATTTAATGGGATTGGAAATACCGAACGCTATGTAATAAATAAAAATCCCCAATCGGGGATTTTTATTTTGCCCAATCGGGGGCGGGGCGACGCGTCCAACGATACCAATCGGGACGTGACTTTATCTTTTCAATAATTCGCGCGCGATTTAATTCTATGTCTGATTTCTGGATTTCGTAACATATACCCGTTTGATTTGAATTGTCATATAATTTTTTCAATTCTGAATATGGATAATTTACATTAAATCCGCGAAACTTCATCTCATTACACAATTCTTTGTATCTTTGTAATATCGTTGGTTGGTGTTTTTTGCAAAATTTTATATGGCCTGCGCCCAAACAATAATTATCTGGGGCATCGCACAGGTTAAATTCGCCTTTTATCACGCGGGGCAATTCATTATATTCCCGGATAAGATGTTGATCTGATAATTCGGATACGTTTATTACGTTTATTCGTGTCATATATATATTATTTCGCATTTATCCAGATTTCATAACAAGACAGTTTTCACATTGGAAAAACAGATATTTTTTGTTATAATACGCCCGAAAAGAAAAAGGATAAAAAATGGATATATTAAAAATTATGCAAGACAGATATTCTTGCAAATCATTTGATGAAACAAAAAAATTAAATGATGAACAATTGGGTCAAATCTCTGAATTATTACGATTGTCCCCATCGTCCACCAATTTGCAACCATGGCGTTTCATTATTGCAACATCTGATTCTGCAAAAGAAAAAATCGCAAAGTCTGCGGAAAAATATCCGTTTAATTTACAAAAAATTATGGATGCGTCTGCGGTTATTATTTTTGCAGGCGCCCAAACTTTGAATGCGGAACATCTGGAGGCGGTTTTGGAAAAAGAAGATATGGACGGCCGTTTTGCAAATTCTGATATAAAACAACAAAATCACGCGGGGCGTAAATTCTTTGCCGAAATGCATCAAAACCAATTGGGAGATTTTAAATCTTGGGCTGTAAACCAGGTTTATTTAAATTTGGGGACTTTTGTATTGGGCACAGCCGCGATGGGTTTGGATTCTTTGGTCATGGAAGGTTTAGATATGTCCGTTTTAGATTTTGAATTTGGTTTGGAAAATTCAGGTTATGAATCTTGTGTTGTTGTCGCCGTTGGATATGGCGCGCCAGATGATTATAATCGCGGATTACCAAAATCCAGATTATCAAAAGATGATATAATCCAAATCATTTAAATTAAAATCCCCAATCGGGGATTTTTTTTATTTGCCTTGCCTTTGTGGTATTTTTCACTATATAATGAATATGGTTTTGGGAATAATTTCAAAATCATTAAAATATAGGAAAAAAATATGATTAAAAACGTATATCAATTTCTGCAAGATAGATGTGAAAAAAATGCGGATAAAGTATTCTTTGTCAGACAGGGTGAAACGTACAAAGATTTACTGAACATGGTTAAACAACGCGCCGTTTTATTGCGTGAAAAATTCAACGTTAAAAAAGGCGATGTAGTCGGTATCTTATCCGGCAATACACCTGAATTTATCAAAACTTATTTCGCGATTTTGTCCCAAGGTGCAAAAATTTTGATGTTGGACACGGGGCTTTCAAAAACTGAACATAAAAATATGATTGAAAGAACAGAATGCAAATTGGTGTTGGCTCAACCAAATTATTTCGTGGATTGTAATGCCAAAATGTTCGATATCGAAACACCAGACGCAACAGACATCGAAAAATTCGTGGCGGCAGACGTTGATTTAAATGATATCGCAATGTTATCTTTTACATCTGGTTCAACCGGTAATCCAAAAATTGTTGGTTTAATCCACAATAACATCGTGTCTTTGACAGAAGGTGCGTATAAATATTCACCTGTAATTAAATCGGAAGATATGTTTTACGGATTTTTACCGTTATACCATATATATGGTGTTGTGATTAATATTCTGGCTCCGATTTCTTTGGGATGTTCTTTGTTATTACAACCAGTTTTGAATCCTGCGAAATTCTTGGAAGATTTTAAACAATATAAACCGCACGTCATTCCGGCCGTGCCACGTGTATGGGAAGGTTTTTATAAAAAAATCGTCTCTGGCGCAAAAGAAAAGAAAAAATACGGATTGATGAAAACTATTTTGGGAATGAAAGGATTCTTGAAAATTGTTGGATTAGGCGGATTGGTTCAAAAAGTAGAACAACCAATTCACGATGTATTCGGTGGCAGATGTAAATTGTTGATTTCAGCCGGCGCAACATTGAAACCAAATATCCGTAAATTCTTTGAAAAATTGGGATTTGTGGTTGGCGATTGTTATGGTTTAACCGAAACAACGGGGCCGGCGAATTTTAATTTTAAATTTAAAATGGATAATGGAAAAATGCATTATGCGGGACCATTGCCACATAACGAAATTAAAATCGTAAACAAAGACAAAGCCGGCATCGGTGATATTTTGGTTCGCGGTACTTTGGTTATGCCGGGGTATGTGGGTAATGACGAAGCAAATGCAGAGGCTTTTGATGAAGACGGTTGGTTTAAAACCGGTGACGTTGGAATGTTCGATTCTAAAAACCGTTTGGTTGTAAAAGCGCGTAAAAAACAAGTGATTGTTTTAGAAAACGGTAAAAATGTATACCCGGATGAATTGGAAGATTTGTATTTAACAAATGATGAAATTTTGGCAGCCGCAGTTTTCGAAAGAACTGTACGTGGCAAAGTTGTTCCATATGCGGTTTTCCAAGTGCAACCTGGGACTTCTTTAACAAAAGTTAATTTGATGGTAAAAGCATCGAATTTAACTATTGCTCCATATAAATGGGTGAAACAATTCGCAATTACAGAAGATGAATTGCCTATGACATCTGCACGCAAAATCAAACATTTTGAAATAGCCAAAATGTTGGATGCGGGACAATTCCCAATTCGTGAAGAATAAAAATATAACCCTTTGTTTTTACAAAGGGTTTTTTCTTGTAAATCGACTGACTTTGTACTATAATATTTTTAAATAAAGGTTGGCAATGATTGAAAATAAACAAATTTCTGCACGTAATTTACCACGGAAAATGACGGGGTTTGCGGACTTTATTTTACATATTTATTCAAATTTATTTTATGCCAATAAAAATTATAATAACATAGATAACAAAATCGCAGAAAATTATAAAACCAGCGCGATAAATGGATTGCATAATGCTTATGCTTTTTTGGGTATGAGTGCATCCTTGCATATTAAATATTCAGATTTTTATAATATGTTTAATAATGTGCGTATATTTGATTTCGCGCATTTGCAAAGTATAAAAGAAAATCCAGATTATAAAGAATATGAATTTTTCCAATATTTTTTAATGTTACAACAAGAATATAAAAAATTAGAAATTGAAACGAATGAAAAAAAGACAATAGAAATAAAAAATAAGATTATTGCGTTGGTTCAATTGTTGGGCTTAAAACCTGGGTATAAATATAATTTTTTTGCAAATTTTGAAGTTCATCCTGTATTGGTGCAAAAATTTGAAAGTTTGGCCGAAGAACGGGGCGCAGATAAATCTTTTGTTGGTGCTTTGAAAAATGTTGAGTCGGCAATTAAATTACCACAGATAAAAGCATTAAATGCTCAAATACAAGAATTGAAAGATAAAATTTTTAAGAAAAATAATGAAATAAGCGATTTGCAAGACTTTCGTCCGACATCATCGGAAGATGCAAAAGAAAACCAGGAAGCAATTCGTTTTAAAGAATCTGTTATAATCGACGCGGAAAAGAAAATAAAAGAATTAGAAAATGAAATAGAATTTATAACATTGACACCAAACGAAAGAAAAAGAAAAAAGATTTTGGATATATTAAAAAGCCAACCAAAGGTCAAAGTTTTTAAAAAGAAATGTGGACAATTGGGTATAGATTTTTATCCCGAACGTGAAAAATAAAAAAAATGGGCGATTGCCCATTTTTTAATTACATATCACAATGTATGGAATTAAAGATTTATCATAATTTACGCCGCGATCACATGTCATACAATTAAATCTGCGATTTTGAGAATATGCGGGTCCGGACGGTATAGTCGTATCTTGGACCTGTGGAACATTTGCAGAATATTTGCTGGACGGGAAACCGAAATAAATTGCTTTGTCGTCATCGGAACAGCTTTCAGCGTCTTTGTAACAAGCGTCATTATTTAACTTTGTCGCGTCCGGCATACAATATGCGGTGCAGCTTTCTTCGTCTATAATCATGGTTTCACAATCGTTGCATCGGTTGCTGGTTATTGTCAATGTGTTCGAACCCGAACCCGATAAAGACCCGTATTGTATACCACTGCATTTTGTTTGAATTTCTTTTGCGTCTGGATCTTCCAAACATTCCCATTCTAATTTTTCATAATTCAATCGCGCTATCATTCCGTCTGGACACGTTTTATCTAAAAAAGGATTAATGCATTCCCAAATATTTTCAACCATTACGGCTGTTTGATTGGTTTCGCATAATGGTCGTTTGGATTCGTCCGGTACGCATTCATATAATTCTGAATCCCAAATTCTGTCACCACTGCACGCAGTTTTATTATTTACAGGGATGCATTGCCAACGACGAAAGCGATATGTTTTTGTTGTTCCCACCGGACATACGATGTCGTTATTTGATTGTGTTGTTATATAATCTGTTTGTTGTTGCGGTATATCAGAATTTGTAAAATAAACCAGCTGTCCATCTGTTATGTTAAATTTGTCACGAATGTTTTCAGGTATAGTTCTTTTTCCGGTATTTCCCGCCATCATTACAGAATTATCTACAAATACCCCAAACGTGCCAACGTTTTTATAATATTTATCCATAATATCCATCATAGAATTATATTTTTTCTGGGAAATTGGTTTGCTGGTCGTCATTATAAAGCTGAATTTCGGCGAACTTGTGCATTCTACTATTCTTTTTGACGCATTTGTGCATACATATTGGCTGGATATTTCAAATTGTTCCAGACACGGGTCATTGAATGAGATGTTTTTAATAGTTGCAATGTGTGCTGCTGCGGCGCATTCTGCGATAGAACGCAAATCTGCGCGTGAAATAGAAGAATCTAATT
The DNA here is from genome assembly GCA_964371145.1 of uncultured Muribaculaceae bacterium. GTDB lineage: Bacteria > Pseudomonadota > Alphaproteobacteria > Rs-D84 > Rs-D84 > CAUTNA01. The sequence goes on along the minus strand of CAYJKO010000003.1, from coordinate 87,883 downwards.
CTGTTTTGATAACTCTTTGGTTGGGGCTGTCCATTAACAAATATCCCCCCATAAATATGAATACTATGAAAATAATAAAGATATTCATTAATTCCCCCTTGCGATTTATTAAAAGTTTATCTAATATATAGATATAGTTCAATAGGAAAAGTTATGAATATAAAAAAAATGTTAACATTGTTGGTTTTGTCGGCTTGTGGATTTACACCTATGTATTCCGGCAAAGAATTTAATGTTTATGTTGCGCCAATTGTTGGTACCAACGGAATAGATTTAAGAAATGCATTAAATGCAAAATTGAATTCTAAAAACGATTTGTCTGCAGAATATGCTTTGGACGTTAAATTATCCAACCCTGTTACCAGATATAAAGCAATCGAAACAACGGGCGACGCTACATGGCAAGAAGTTATATTGGATGCTAATTATACTTTGTCCCGAAATGGTGTGGAAATTTTAACGGGAACCGAACGTGGAACGGCTTCGTACAGTTTCGTGGAATATTTGCCTGCGGCAACTGCGGCTTATAATTCTGCGGTGCAAAACTCTTTGATTGAATTGTCTGATAAAATAGGTATGCGCGCAATCGCAGAATTAAATAAATAGGAAAAATTTTGAATTGGAAAGAATCAGATTTTAAAGCAAATGTAACAAAGATAAAAGCCATTTTGGTATATGGCCAAGATGCCGGCCGCGTCAGTGAATATGTCAGCAATGCTATCAAAATATGGGGTGTTGAAAAAGATTCTTTGTTGACGGTTTCCGCAAAAGATTTTACCGACAGACAAGATGCAATTTACGCAGATGCGTGTTCTATGTCTATGTTCGGTGGGGAAAAGGCGGTTGTTATTACAGATGCGGGGGATTCGGATGCAAAAAATATCGCGGATTTATTGGGGCAATCATCTTTGTCTGCGCGCGTAATTGTAACGGGCGGCGAATTAAAAAAAGGCGGTGGATTACGTAATTTGTTTGAAACCGACAATACGATCGCTGCGATTGCATGTTATCGCGACAATTCAAATGATTTGATGGGGTTTATTCGTAAAGAATTGTTTGATAATTTAAAAATAGCCGAAGTCAAACCAGATGCGATGGCGTATATGGTTGCAAATATGGGGATGGATCGTGGAATATCCCGCGGCTTTTTACAAAAAATCGCATTGTATGTAGACGATACAAAAATCGTCACTCTGGCGGATGCGGAATGTTGTTTGCCAGATACAGGCTTTTCAGACATAGATGAATTTATGGTGTCTTTGGCAGCTGGGAATTATCGTGCTTGTATGATTGCGCTGGACAGATTATTTTATGGGGATGCGGCGGTTGCAATGCTAATCAGACGTTTAATGTTTTATTTTAATAATATATTATCTGCCGTCCGCGATAGAAAAATGCCCAGATTCTTTAACGACAGAAAACGTGCTGAATTTAACAATATCATTCGTATTTGGCCGGAATCTGAAATTATCGCGGTTTTAAATCGTTTAAATGAATTAGAAAAACAGACTCGCACAGGATTAAACGAAGAAATTTTGTTCCGTGATTTTGCATTGAAATTATCTTTGCGCGCGGCAAAATTGGGACAAAGTAAAAGGAAATAATTATGATATCATCTGTATACGCACCAAAAGATTTTAAAAGATTACGTGTCATCGGAGATTTGGTTGCCCGTTGTTTTGATTATATTACACCATATATTCGTGCCGGCATTACAACCAATGATATAGATAAAATGGTCGCGGAATTTTTAAAAGAAAATGGTGCGGCGTCTTCTTCTTTGGGTTATCATGGTTTTCCAAAACATTGCTGTACGTCTGTAAATGATGTAATTGTGCACGGTATTCCATCAGATGACGTTGTATTAAAAGATGGCGATATTATAAATGTGGATTTGACCGCAAATTTAAAAGGATTCCACGGCGATTCTTCACGTATGTTTATGATTGGTAAAGTATCCGCCCAGGCGCGAAAATTGGTGACTGTGTGCGAAGACGCATTGAACGCGGCGATATCTATTTGTGCTCCGAACGTTCCTTTGTCTGAAATCGGTAAAGTAATAGAACAAGTGGTTTTGCCACATGGATTTTCTATATCACGCGATTTTGTCGGGCATGGCATTGGAAAGACTTTGCACGATGACCCACAAATATGTCATTTTTATGATAAAAAATTTGATAAAATCAAAATGGTGCCAGGATTGGTTTTCACAATTGAACCCATGATAAACACAGGATCTGACAAATGTAAATTTGATGACGATGGTTGGACGGCGCGTACGGTTGACGGTGGCCTGTCTGCGCAATGGGAACACACAATTGGTATAACCGAAGACGGCGCAACAATCTTTACTGAAAAATTAATATTATAATATATTGCAGGTTGATATGGTTGATAAAGATTTAAGAGCAGGGCATCGTAAAAGATTACAAGATAAATTTAATTCTGGTAAATTATCGGACTATGAATTATTGGAATTCTTTTTAACGTATGCAATCCCCAGATGCGATGTTCGCCCATTGGCAAAAAATTTATACCACACGTTTGGGTCAATGTCCGGTGTTATTACCGCCCCAATTGAAGAATTAATTAAATTTAATGGAATCCAAGAAAGAACGGCTACTTTTATTAAATTGCTGGCACGTTTGATGCAAATTAATTTTACAGATAAAATGTCGGCGGCCCCGATATTTCATGATATATCAGATTTACAAAATTATATAAGATATTTGTTGGGTGGAAAAACAAAAGAAGAATTTCATATTTTGTTTTTGGGCAAAGAATTTGAATTGTTGGCTTGCGAAATGCACAGCTCTGGAACATCTAATTGGACGGCGGTTTATACGCGCGAAATTGTTAAACGTGTTTTAGAATTAAATGCGTCGTCTGTCATATTGGTTCATAATCATTTGCATATGCAGACCTCTTTTTCCCAGGATGATATTATTATGACCGAACGAATAATTGCCGCTTTGCATGAATTGGATGTAACTGTATTTGATCATTATGTGTTATCTGGTTCTTTAATATATTCTATGCGTGAAATGGGATGTTTGAATAAAAGCGCCAGCAAATAATTAAAAAAGTTGACAAATCAAAAAAAAGATTTATATTTAAAGTGTGTAATAAAATAATGTGGGGGATAAAATATGTCCATAAAATATAATATTAAAAACAATTTAAATAAATTATTATTCGGTGCATCTGTAATTGGTGCGTCCATGTTCGGTGGAACATCTTGTGAAAATCCGGGCAAGTTAATAATACCTGATGACACAACAACAATAACACCACCGGTTGTAGGTCGTGATGTTCATATCAATTTTTCATCTGACACCGCAATGTATATTGGGTTTGATTATCCCGAAGCCAAACAATATTTGCAATCAATCAAAGATTCTGCTGCAAAATCAGATGTTAGAAATGTTTATATTAAACCTGTTGGAAATCATGATTTCGTACCTGACGATCTTTGGAGCATTGTAATTGATGAAATGTCAGACGTTTATAATGTATCAAATAAAATTAAATCATCTGATGACACTTTACGTATCAGCATAGATAATATTTCCATAGAAAACGAAAGAAAATTAAATGATGCACCTTTGTATTTTATAACAAAAGATTACAGAAACAGAACAAGATAAAAAAATGGGGACAAAATGTCCCTGTTTTTTTTAATTTGAAAAATAGCTTGGGGTTGGGGTATCATCGTCATTTGCCGCTACACCCGCCCAAGAAAACAATCCATCCAACGCATTTGTATCTTTTTTACGTTGTCTTTTGAACGTTCCAACAAAATTCTTTAATTTTCCGAAATTTTCATTGGATTCTGGTTTGGTGGAAATTGTTTTTTCGACTTCTGTATATTCAGAGGCCAATTGTTGCAACACATCATTGTTGTCAAAGCTGTCAAAATCCATATCTGTTACATCTGTGACTTCTTCATCGGCGGTTTCTTCAACAAAATCCAAAGGCGGCGTTTCATCGAATAAATCTTCTATTGAAAAATCTTCGCGAATTTCCATATCGTCCGCGTCGTCTTCGTTTATTTGAACAGATTCAAATGGTTCGACATATTCAACTGATTCTTCAATTACTACTTCTTCTTCTGTAATTTCTGGTTTGGTTGCGGTTAATATAGATAAAATAGATCCGGTTGATTCTGATGTGGGTGCGGGCTGGATGATTTCTTCTTCAATTTCTTCAATAGTTGTATCTGCTTCATCTGAAAATTCTATTTCGTCAAAATCGTTAATAATTTCTATTGGTGCATTTTCGATAATCTCATCTGTGTCATCTTCTGTGTCAAATGCATCAATGTTTTGAATTTCGTTTTGTGAATCCGTGATAATATCGAAATCTTCTTCAAAGGTTTCTGGTTCTTCGTTAATCGCATTAATTTCAGGGGTTTCAATGATTTCTGGTTGAATTTCTGAAATTTCAATTGGTTCTATATTGTCTATTTCTGAAATTTCATCATCCAATGGCACACCGAATAAAATTACATCTTCGGATAATGATAAAGTTTTTCGTAAATTTTCAAAAGCCGCGTTAATATCTGATTTATCAAAAGATTTTTTACTGGAAATATAAATGATTTTTGCTTTCATAACGAACTTCTCCCTTGCGATTGATTTATTATATCACATTTTATGGTTGAATACATATAAAAAATACATTAAAGTATTAAATATGTCAGAAATAAAAAATAAAATCTTTAAAGAATTGAATGAATTGGAAGACTTGTCCACGAAATTAAAGTCTGTGGCCAACCATAGCGAAAAACAAACGGATTTAGAGGTTGCAATTTTAACCGAACAGGTGAAAATTTTAAAACAAAAAAACGAAACCGCTGCGGACTTCATTGATAAATCGGTCAAAATATTAGAGGCTTTGCAAAAATGAGTGTTGTATCAATACAAATTGTAAATAATTCTTATCCGATGGGTTGCGCGGACGGACAAGAGCACAGATTGTTAGAATTGGGTAAATTATTGGACGATCGTGCCCGTCAAATTCTGGAAAAAATGGGTCCGTTGCCCGAAAATTCATTGCTGGCAACATTGTGCGTTGTTATGGCGGATGAATTGTTGGGAAAAGAGCAAAACGTGTCGGACGATGATTTAAATGAAATATTGAGTCGCATTCGTCAAATAAAACAAAAGATATCTTAAATAACGCCCGGTTGGGCGTTTTTTTATTTTGGTTAATAATTCCACCAAATATTATTTTGCAAACTGTATAAATTATAAAAAAAATCCCCGAATGGGGATTTATTTATAATGGTGTATGGTGCGGACTGTAAATTCCCACGGCAAATGCCGCGGGTCCCTTTCGCAATCGTAAATCACACAATTCGCGATGCTTTTGCGTGATAACTATTTGCACGAACCTTCAGTTGTTCACTGCGCAACTTTGTTGCTGGTTCACCAAATCGTAAAAATATACGCCGCACTTTGTTTGCGTATATTAACTATTTTGTCTCGCCCGAGAGCACCAGATTATAAAAAAAATCCCCGAATGGGGATTTATTTATAATGGTGGCTCTGATCGGACTCGAACCGATACTCCTTGCAGAACTTGATTTTGAGTCAAGCGCGTCTACCAATTCCGCCACAGAGCCATAGCTTTCCAAAGCATAAAATATTATGCTTTTTTGGATTCAACCTTTTTAACCAATCTTGCACTGCGATTTGGTTTGTGTGCAGTCTTTTTTTCAAAAGTTGCAGGTTTTCCAATTTTCTTTTCGATTGCTTTTTTAATAGCCGCCATCTCGATTGATAATTTAGAAATAGGTTTGTTAACTATATAAGCATCCAATCCACCGTGTTTGGTCAATGTACGCAGACCTGTTGTTGAAATACGCAACAAGAAATCGCGACCCAAAATTTCACTGTGGAATTTTAATTTTTGTAGATTAGGTAAGAAAGTACGTTTTGTACGACGATGAGAGTGGGAAACGTTCATTCCAACTTCTGTTTTCTTTCCTGTAACTTTACATACACGTGGCATTTTATAATCCTTTAAATATCAGCGCTTAATCTATAACATATTTATTTAAAAGTCAAGCGCAAATTATCATTTTATTATTTTTTCTTAACTTTTTTTGGTTTTTCGTCCGGAAATTGTATATCTCGCAGCTTTTTATATTCGCCATTTATTTTGCATAATTGGGCGTCAGTCCCGCTTTCTACGATTTCACCGTTCTTTACAACATAAATCATGTCAGCGTCCAAAACGGTTGATAATCTGTGTGCGATTACAAATGTTGTACGGCCTTTCATTAATTTTTCCAATGCGGATTGAATTAATTTTTCGCTGTGAGTGTCCAAAGCAGATGTTGCTTCGTCCAATAACAATATCGGTGCATCTTTTAATATTGCACGTGCAATTGCAATTCTTTGTTTTTGACCGCCCGATAATAATGAGCCGCGTTCGCCAACGGATGTTTCGTATCTGGCCGGTAATTTATTTATAAATTCTTCGGCGTTCGCAGCGCGTGCGGCGGCGATTACTTGTTCATCTGTTGCATTTGGATTGCCATATTTAATATTCGCAGATATGGTGTCATTGAATAAAAATACGTCTTGGGAAACTTCTGCGATGTTTTCACGCAAAGATTTCAAAGTATAATCTTTTATGTTTTTACCATTAATTGAAACAATTCCAGATTTCGGATCGTAAAAACGTTCCAACAAATTAAACAATGTTGTTTTTCCGCCCCCAGATGGACCAACCAATGCGCATACAGATCCCGCACGTGCAGACACCGATACATCTTTTAACACGGGTTCGCCCGGATTGTATTCAAATGAAACTTTTGAAAATTTCACAGACATTTTGGCGTGTTTCAAATCTTTTGCAGACTTTTTGTTTTTGATGTCTGGTTTGCTGTCCAAGAAATCAAATAATACTTTGGCAGCCAATAATCCGTGTTGAATAGAATTGTTTGTGCCGGTGATAGATTTTGCCGGTTTATAGGCGGCCGTCAAAGCCAACAAGAATGCGGTAAAATCACCCGTTGTTAAAGCGCCGGATATAATGAAATGACCACCTACAACCAAAGCCAAAGCCAATCCAATAGAAATCATCATTTCCAATAATGGGGATTGCAAGGCGGAAGCTTGTGTGTTTTTATATGCGTTTTCAATAGATGTTTTTACAACGTTCGCAAATTTATTCGATTCGGTTTTTTCGGTTGCGAATGCTTGGATAGTTTTAATCCCGTGCAATGTTTGGTTTAAATGTTGTGTAACATTGTTTGCAATACCAAAAGATTGTTGAACCAATCTGCGTTTGCGGCGCATAATTAATATCATTGGAATCATAATTGCGGGCACCAAGAATAATAATACTGCGCACATTTGTGGCGCGTACCAAATCATCAATCCCAAAGAAATTGCCAATGTTGCGATATTTTGAACTAATTCTATGATTGTGCCGGTAACCAAAGACAATACCGCGCCAGATTGAACCGTGAAATAATTCAAAGTTTTACCAATCCCGTCACCATAAAATTTCTTTAAATTCATAGAAACCATATGATCGTAAATTTTGCTTTGTAATGCGGCGTGCGCCATTAATCCGGCTTTTGCCATGATTAAATCTTTTGAATATCGAAAGACGCCTTTTGCACCGAATGCGGCAATGATTTGCAATCCGAACATATACATATATGTCATAGATTTGCCGATGAACGCTTGGTCAATTACGCGTTGAACAATTGTAATTGTAAAACCTTCGGCGGCGGCGGCAAAAATAGTAAATAAAATACCCGCGGCCAATAATTTCCAAAATGGGCGACCGATTTCGCGCCAAATTCTGCCGTATAATGACCATTCTATTTTAATGTTTTCTGGTTTTGGTTTTTTATTTTTTCTTTTAAACATTTGTATCCCTTAAATAAATAATTATTGCAAATCTGTTACAGATTATAAGGTTCGAATAGGGTTGTGTCCAGCCCAAAAAAGATATTTATTTTTATTTGAAACTTTTTTGTTGACTTTATTTTTTAATTGTTATAATATTTATCTTGCTTTGGGGTTGTAGCTCAGTTGGTAGAGCGCCTGCTTTGCAAGCAGGATGTCGTCAGTTCGAGTCTGATCAGCTCCACCAAAGTTTAAAATAATGGGGGAACAGCAATGTTCCCTTTATTATTAAGATTAACAATTAACAGATTCGGTAAAGGGGGTGAATACATATGGTAAAAGTTCAAGTTCGTGATAATAACGTAGAACAAGCATTGCGCGTCGTAAAGCGTAAATCTCAGAAAGAAGGTTTGCAACGTGAAATGAAAGAACGTCAACGTTACGAAAAACCGACCGCCCTGCGTAAGCGTAAAAAAGAAGAAGCTGTGCGTAATGAAAAAAAACGTCAGTCGAAACAAAGAATGGTTTTCGGTTTCTAATTATAAATCCAGTCCACAAAATTTTGTGGGCTGTTTTTTTTGCTTGTTATTTTTTTTCAAATGTTTTAAGTTTTAAGACGAAATGAGTAAAGAAATAAAAGAAAATATTGATTATCAACAACTGTCTGACGCTTTGTCAGAACGTTATTTGTCGTACGCGGTCAGTACCATTGTATCGCGTGCGTTGCCCGATGTTCGTGACGGTTTAAAACCCGTACATCGCCGTATTTTATATTCTATGTTGCGCCAAAAATTGTCGCCAAATTCAGGGTTCCGTAAATGCGCGACCGTGGTTGGGGACGTGTTGGGTCATTATCATCCCCATGGCGATTCGTCTGTTTATGATGCGATGGTGCGTCTGGCACAAGATTTCTCGGTACGTTATCCATTGGTAAACGGTCAGGGTAATTTCGGTAATATTGACGGCGATCCTCAGGCGGCTTATCGTTATACAGAATCTAAAATGACGGACGCGGCTATGTTAATTATGAACGGATTGGATGAATCTTCCGTTGATATGATGCCGAATTTTGATGGTACGACCATGGAACCGGTTGTTATGCCGGGGGCTTTCCCGAATTTGTTGGCAAACGGTGGTATGGGTATTGCGGTTGGTATGGCGACGAATATTCCAACACATAATGTGTCAGAAATTGTTGACGCTTTGAATTATGTTTGCGATCGTCCGGATGCGACAACTGAACAAATTATGAAAAAATTAATCGGCCCAGATTTTCCAACGGGCGGAATAATAATAGACAGCTTTGAAACCATTGTTAAAAATTACGACACAGGTCGTGGCGCGTTCCGTATTCGTGCAAAATGGGAAATTGAAAAATTAGAACGCGGCGCAGAACAGGTTGTAATTACAGAAATTCCATATTTGGTGACTAAATCTAAATTGGTTGAACAGATTGCTGCATTAATAGACGCAAAAAAATTGCCTTTGGTCGATGATATTATTGATGAATCCACAACGGACGTCAGAATTGTTATTACTCCAAAAAGCCGCAATGTACCGCTGGATAAAATGATGGCGCATTTGTTTGCTATGTCTGATTTAGAATCCAGATTTAATATGAATTTCAATGTCATTGATTCAAATGGCGCGCCACGCGTTATGAAAATCGGTGAAGTTTTAAATGAATTTATTGCTCATCAAAAAATCGTATTGAAACGCAGAACAAATTGGCGTTTGGGCAATATTGCGCGTCGTTTGGAAATTTTGGGCGGTTTGTTGGTTGTTTATTTGAATTTAGATCGCGTTATCGAAATTATCCGTAACGAAGACGATGCAAAAGGCGTTTTGACCGCAGAATTTAATTTGACTGAAATCCAGGTAGAGGCAATTTTAAACACCAGATTGCGTTCTTTGCGTAAATTAGAAGAAATGGAAATCAGACGCGAAGATACTGAACTGCGCCAAGAACAAAAAGATTTGGAAGAATTGTTGGCGTCAGAAGAAAAAATGACGGACAAAATCAAATCTTGGTTTGCAGATATTAAAAAAGCTTATGATAAAAAAACGCCATTGGGACGCCGTCGCAGTGTGTGGGCAGAACAAACCGTCGACATTGTTGTAAATGCCGATGAATTTATCGAAAAAGAACCATTAACAATCGTATTGTCATCTATGGGTTGGATAAAAGCGGCAAAGGGTCATATGGATTTATCCAATCTGGATGTTAAATTCAAAGAAGGCGACAGTTTACAATATGCATTCCATGCAAACACTGTGGATAAAATCAATTTGTTCACGTCTGCCGGTAAAATGTTTACGTTAAATGCACATGAATTGCCGTCCGCACGTGGTTTTGGTGAATCTGTACGTATGTTGGCAGACATCGGTGCGGGTGACGATATTGTAAATGCTTTTGTATTGGATAAAAATCAAAGATATTTGTTGATTTCACGTCGTGGATTGGGCTTTATCATATTGGGCGACAATTGTTTGGCGCAAACCAAAAATGGTAAACAAGTTATGAATGTAGATGGCGCGAATCCTGCGACAATATGCATACCGGTAACGGCGGACAATGTTGCATTATCTGGCTCGAACGACAAAATATTAATATTTAAAACAGATGAAATTCCAGAAATGGGTCGCGGTAAGGGTGTTATATTACAAAAATATAACGCAGAACGTACATACGTTATGGATGCGATGTTCTTTAATGAATCTGTGGGCTTTGGTTGGAAAACGGGACGTGGGTTCACCCGCGTTGACGATTGGGCGCCATGGGTTGGAAAACGCGCCGCCCAGGGACGTACAATTCCGGTTGGTTTCCCAAAGACCGGAAAATTTGGAATGTAAAAAAAAACGACCCAATTTGGGTCGTTTTTTATTTTGAATCATTTTGTTTCATTCGGGTTCAACCCCAACAAATAAATAATATCATTTAAAAATGAATTGTAAAACAAAAAACGGGCTTTAAACAAAGTCCGTTTTTTAAATTATATATTAAACAAAAATTTTTATTTAGGCATTTTTGTTTCTGTAAATACAACGTGAGTACGTGTTCTTGGGTTATATTTACGCATTTGCATTTTACCCTGGGTATTTTCAGACTTTGTATTTTTAGCCTTTGTATAATAATAAGTTTTGCTGGAATCGCTTGGATCTTTGTATTCCATTTTAACAATAATTTTGTTGCCTTTTTTAGATGCCATTTTTTTATACCTTTGTTATTCTGAACAGATTTTAAGTTAAATTTTACTGGAAATCAAGAAAAAAGTGTATTACAATGAAAAAACTTTGATTTAAGGGTATATGGCGGACTATGAAATGCCGACCATATTCCGATTAAATCGTTTTTTGGGTATATGGCGGAATTGGTAGACGCACTGGATTTAGGTTCCAGCGAAGTGATTCATCAGAGTTCGAGTCTCTGTATACCCACCATTTATTTTAATAATTGTTTCGGTCCAAAGGGGCAGATAATGAAAAATCTAATAATATTAGGCAGCGCAAGAAGCGGCAAAACAACAACCGCAAAAAAAGTAAAAGATTTATTTGGGTTTAATATTCTGTCAATAGATTCAATTGTAACCGCATTTCAAAATGTTTTTCCGGATGTGGGGATAACGCATCATCATAATGGCGAAGTATCAAAAATATTGGCTCCGTTTATATCGTCTTATGTAAAAGATTTTGTATCAGATTGCCCGAATATAAAAAACGCAATCGAAGGCTGGCATATGCAGCCCGCATGCGCGTTGAATTTCTTCGATAAAAAAGATTTTGATATTGTTGTGTTGGGGTATCCGGATTTAACCCCGGTTCAGGCTTTGGAAAATGTTCGCAAATACGCCGTGCCAAATGATTATACGACGGAAATGTCTGATGAAAAATTGTTAGATTTATTGGGTCGCCATATAAATCATTCTAAATTTTTCAAAGAAGAGGCGACAAGATTAAATTTGCCTTTTTATAACACTTCGTTTGACAGAAACAACGTATTAGATAAATTAATTCAAGATTTAAAAAACAGCCAATAAGGCTGTTTTTTTTAAGATACTGGATAATTGCGTTTTGGGTATTCTCGTAAATTTGATTTAACACCGCAACCAATTGTTGTGGCCAATATCGCAATTCCCAATAAAATTAAAATAAATTTTTTCATGAAATGATTATAACAAACATTATTTTAAAATGCAAAGTTATAATATCTCTTCTTTTTTTTCGGACAGGCGGGATATTTGAAAGAAATAATTTGCGCCCAATCCCAATGCCAAAATTTGATACGCGGTCCCAAAAAACATTTCAATGGACGCGAAAAACCGACCCACACCAATTGGGGTGATGTCTCCGCCGGCGCCGGCTGAAATCGTGGTCAGGCTGAAATAAAAATTATTCAAAAAACCGGGTTCGCTGGTAATGGATAACGCGTCATATACAACCGCAAATGTCGCCGTTATTAAAATATATCCGATTATCAATATGTATAATAATCCAGATTTTGTAAATAAATTCAATATTATCTTTTTTTTTGATACGCGTTCGGAATCTTCGATTGAATCCAACAATTTGGTATATCTGATGTTTTGTTGTTTTAACGCGGTAAAAACCCAATCAAAAACAAATATGCAAAATCCCATAATAAATATAATCGCCAATGGGGTTGATAATATATGGTCACGTAATAAATATAATAAAACTATTAAAATTACAGAAAAGACGGCGGGTTTTATAACAAAAGACGATATTATTTGCAGAAGATGTTTTTTGTTTTTCATAACATATTTCCATTTTAAAATAGACGGGTGGTTTTGATATATATAAATATTCATAAATGAATAAAAATAATTTCAAAATCCAACCCATCTATTATTATTATGTAATAAAAAGATATGGTTCGCCATAAGAACGTATTCTTAAATATATGCCAAAACAAAAAATCACCCATGCGGGT
>CAYJKO010000003.1:41279-74961 GCA_964371145.1 uncultured Muribaculaceae bacterium | reverse complement strand
GCCATAAGAACGTATTCTTAAATATATGCCAAAACAAAAAATCACCCATGCGGGTGATTATTAATTTTGGTGACGCAATCGGGAGTGTGTATTCCCACAACTGCGTTGCGGGTCCCTTTCGCAATCGTAAATAACACAATTCGCGATGCTTTTGTGTTATAACTATTTGCACGAACCCGCGGGTTCTTCCCCCTTGGACCAAAACAAAAAATCACCCAGGCGGGTGATTATTAATTTTGGTGATCCCAGCGGGAGTCGAACCCGCGTTCTCGCCTTGAAAGGGCGGTGTCCTAGGCCTCTAGACGATGGGACCTGAACTATTTTTGCAAAATAAAAGTGGCGGGATTGACGGGACTCGAACCCGCGGCCTTCTGCGTGACAGGCAGACGCTCTAACCAAACTGAGCTACAACCCCTTTGACTTTGCCAAACTATATTACATCTTTATAAAACAAAAATCAAGAACTTTTTTAATTTTTTTTGATAATAATAAAAAAATCCGGAGAAATCCGGATTTTTACATATTATATTAATTTCCCAATTTTGGCGGCGGTGTCGCACATACGGTTGGAAAATCCCCATTCGTTGTCATACCATGCGGTTACGTGTGCAGTTTTGCCGTCTATGACGCGTGTTAATGTCGCATCAAATATAGAGCTGTGTGCATCGTGGATGAAATCTGTTGATACCAATGGCAATTCATTGTATCCCAAGATTTCGGATTGACCAGATTTTATAACAGAATTAATTTCATCTGCATTTGATTCTGCTTTTAAATTTATGACCAATTCAACAACGGATACATTTGGTGTTGGAACGCGTATCGCAATTCCGTCTAATTTTCCCGCCAATTGTGGCAATACCAAACCAATGGCCGCCGCCGCGCCCGTGCTGGTCGGAATCATAGATAATGCCGCCGCGCGCGCACGACGCAGGTCTTTATGATTTTTATCCAACAATTGTTGGTCACCCGTATAAGAATGAACCGTTGTCATCCATCCGTTTTCTATGCCGAAATGTTTATCAATTAAATTTAAAACCGGAGCCAAGCAATTTGTTGTGCATGACCCGTTTGAAATGATTTTGTCATTTGCGGTTAAAATTTCATCATTCACGCCAAATACAATTGTTTTGTCCGCGCCTTTTGATGGGGCGGATACCAATACGCGTTTTGCGCCGGCAGATAAATGAATGCGCGCAGAATCTGCGTCTGAAAAAATACCTGTGCATTCCATAACGATGTCCACATCCATTTCCCCCCAAGGCAGATTTTCAGGATTTCTTTCGGACACGCATTTAATTTTATGTCCGTCCACGATTAAATAATCACCGTCAGTTTTTATGTCTGCGTTGAATTTGCCATGCACAGAATCATATCCCAGTAAATAAGCATTTTGAGACACAGGGGATAAATCGTTAATCGCAACGAATTCTAAATCGGTACGTCCAGATTCAATTGCTGCGCGCAACACCAGACGGCCTATGCGGCCAAAGCCGTTAATAGCTATTTTTGTCATATTCATTTCTCCATTTGTTTTATATGTTATATTTTACCATATTTTTCGGTAAAAAAAACGATTTTTTTGTTTCTTGAAATTTTATATCTTTGATTTATAATAATCATTATGACACATAAAACTTTTATTATTGCGGGGCCGACGGCTTCTGGAAAATCTGATTTTGCTCATAATTTGGCAAAGCAAATCGGTGGCGTCATCATAAATTGCGACAGTGTTCAATTGTATTCAGGTATTGAAAATATTTCCGCCAGCCCGTTTGCAGAACGTCAAACCGATAAATGGGGCGAAATTGACGGCGTACCATATAAATTATTTTCTGTTTTGCCGTTAACCGAACAAGTGTCCGTTTCGTCATATATTGAAATGGCGCGCAAAGAATTTAATGCAGCACGCGAATTGGGACGTCCCGTTATTTTTGTAGGCGGTACAGGTTTTTATATTAATGCGTTGTTAAATGGGATTTCTCCGGTGCCTGTTGTGTCAACGTCCGCCCGTAATCGCGCCCGCGAAATGGTTGAAAAATGTCCAGATTCTGCCAAAGAATTATTAGGGGGCGATTGCAACGCGTCCGATCCCCAAAGAATCGCGCGCGCATTAGAAGTGTTTTTAGAAACCGGGAAACCTTTGTCTTATTGGCAAAAATTACCCCGTGAAAATGCGGTATGTCCGAATGCGATTAAAATTTTGATAAATCCACCGCGCGACATTTTAAATGCCAGAATAGAAAGACGTATCCCACAAATGATGACCGGTGGCGCAATGGAAGAGGCGCGCAATGTAATTCGTTCCGGATGGAATGAAAGTCGCGCAATAGGCGCCGCGCAATTGTGTATGTATATTCGCCAAGAAATATCAAAGTCTGATTGTTTTACAAATTGGATTGTGAAAACCCGCCAATATGCCAAACGTCAAAGAACTTGGTTTGCGGGGCAGTATATCTTTGACATAGAAATCAAAAACGTCCCAACAGACGCCGATTTAAAAAATGTTCTGGATGTATGTAATAAAAACGGGTAATCTGTTGATATGTTCAAAGAATCCGATATTGTAAAAGTATTAATCCCAAATGTCATAAATAACGGTTATGATTACCGATTGACGGCGAACGCCAAAATTGGGGATTTGGTGCGCGTATCTGTTATGAACCGTCCATATGTCGGGGTTATAATCGGGTATGGCGACAGCAATCTGCCGGCGGAAAAAATTAAAAATGTTATGGGTGTTATATCTTTTAACGATGTTGATAATGTATCATTGACTTTTGATGATTTGTGTTGGATTCAAAAAATGTCGAACTGGACCATGATGAATATGGGGGCGGTATTAAAATTAATATTAAATGTGCCAGATGCTTTCACGCCGCCAAAACAAGAGCAATTATATTCTTTTAATAAAAATCATAATAAGAAACTGTCTGAAAAACGCCAATTGGTTATGGATGCGTTTGCTTCTAATGATTGGGACGTTATGTCCGCCAATGACATACAAAACATATCAAAGATAACGGGCGCGGTAATACGTAATATGATAAAAGATGAAATATTAATCCCAGAAATAATGCGAAATGTCACGCGTAAGAAAACTTTTGTATATGATTATGAAAATACCGGTAACATTGTGCTGAATGCGGGTCAACAGGCCGCCGCAGATGAAATAGGGCGTCATATATCGGATAAAGCAGGGTTCGGAGTATTCTTATTAGACGGTATAACCGGCAGCGGAAAGACGCAAGTTTATTTTGATTCTGTATGGCGCGCATATAATTCTGGCAAATCTGTATTATTAATGATGCCTGAAATTGCTTTGACTGCGCAATTTATAAACAGATTCAAAGACCGGTTTGGATTTCCGCCTGTTGTATGGCACAGTAATTTAACGTCTGCAAACCGTCGCGATATATGGCGCGGGGTTGCAATGGGCGATATCAAGATAATTGTCGGAACCCGCAGTGCTTTATTTTTACCATGGCAAGATTTGGGATTGATTATAATCGACGAAGAACATGACGGATCATATAAACAAGAAGATATGGGTAATTATCACGCCCGAGATATGGCGATATTAAAAGCGGCGATTTTAAAAATTCCAACGGTTCTGGCCAGTGCGACTCCGGCGGCCGAAACTATTAATAACGTGAATTTGGGAAAATATAAAAAATTATCTTTAACGTCCAGATTTGGGGGCGCGTCTTTGCCCACAATTGAAACAATAGATATGCGCACCGACCGCCCCGAAACATATATGGTGCCAAATGATGAAAAACCAATCGTTGGTAATATATCTGGTGCGCTGGCAGAACGTATACGTGAAACGTTGGATAAACAACAACAAGTATTGTTATTTATCAATCGCCGTGGATTTTCGCCCATTGTCCAATGTCAAAAATGCGGGTGGGTTGCCGAATGTCCCGATTGTTCGGTTGGGATGACGTATCACAAAACCAAAAGACAATTATTGTGCCATATGTGTGGGCGCGCGCAGCCTATGTATGACGTATGTCCCGATTGCGGGGATGCGGTATATTTGCGCGGCGTTGGTTTGGAAAGAGTAGAACAAGAAGTGCGCGCAAAATTCCCAGACGCCAGAACCGCGTTGGTGTCGTCCGATTTAATAAATTCCAGACAATCGTTGGAAAGATTGGTCGATAAAATGGAATCAGGGGAAATAGACATCGTTATCGGGACACAAATTTTGGCAAAAGGTCATCATTTTCCGAATTTGACTCTGGTTGCGGCTGTGGATTCTGATATGGGTTTATACAGTTCGGATTTTCGCGCGGCAGAACACAGCTTTCAACAATTGTTCCAGGTGGCGGGTCGTGCGGGTCGTGGAAAAATCCCGGGGCGCGTATTGTTGCAAACATATCAACCGGAACACCCCGTGTTTGATGCGATGATAAATAATGGTCGTGATGAATTTATGGCGCGTGATATGGAATCCAGACGCAGCGCCCAAATGCCCCCATTTGGTAATTTAATCGCCATAATAATAGAAGGGCAAAAAGAATCCGTATTGCACGCGTTCTGTAAAGATTTGGGTATGGTGGCGCCCGCATTGACGGGTGGCAAAATTATGGGGCCGATAAACGCAGAAATTTATCAAATTAGAAATTGGTATCGTATGAGATTTTTGGTGTCTGGCGGTATTAACGCAGATTTGCAATCGGTTGTTAAATTATGGTTAAATAAAATAAAAACGCCGACAAATGTCCGCGTTAAAATAGATGTGAATCCACAAAATTTTATGTGATTTTATTTTGATACACATTTTTGAATTTTAAAGAAAAAATTTAAAACAGCGTCCATTTTGCCGATTGAATTCAATCTGATTTCTTCGCGGCGCTGGGCTTGCGTCAATTTATCATCGCTGTATTTTTGTAATTCTTGTGTTATGTTTTTCATTGTAATTCCATTTTTTTTAAACGACTTCGGTAACGGCGCGCAATCCACCATCGCGGGATAATTGTACTACGCGGATTTTTTTCTTCATCTCTGTAATTAATTCAGCGCGGTTATACGCGGGTTGGGTATGTAATATTCTGTCTGCAAATGCGGCATATGCGGCTTCTGAATTTTCTGCATGAATTGTAGTGTAAAAATGGTCGTGTCCCGTTCCCAATAATTCCCATAAAATTCCGGCGTTTTCTGTTGAAATTTCACCGCCGATAATAACGTCCGGTGTCATACGTACAACCAAATCTAATAATTTTTTATAATCAAAATCATTGCTTTGTTCTGTTCTGGATAATACAAAATGAACGCGATTTTGTTGTGGGACGTGAACTTCGCGGGAATCTTCAACCGTGATAACGCGCGCGTTTTTATCAATCAATTTCAGCATATGATTTAAAAAAGTCGTTTTACCCGTAGATGTTGCACCGCTGATTAATATGGGTGCGCCGCTGTTAATTGCGTCCATCAATCTGTCGTACGGATCATCTGGTCGCGATTTGTCGCGTGGTTTAATTTTTAATAATTTTTCACCTTTTTTCAGGTAATAATTTTCAAAACTGGTTTCAACCACACTGCTGCCACGGATGTTTAATGCGACGCCACCCGTTATGTCATTGTCATCATATTGGACATTTGGCCCTGCTATTGCAGAAAAACGATGGTTGCCCGGCAAAGTTGCATAAACAACCGGCACCCCACGAATCGGATCGAATGGTCTTTCGTATATATTTGCGACCGTGTGTATTAAATCAACCAGATATTGTTTAGTTAATTTTTCAGACGAATAAGAAACCCACGGAACGCGCGCCCCGTGCAGACGTAACCATACTTCGCCGGCGCGATTAATTGCAATTTCTTCGACGAATTCCGGTTTGTAAAATTCTTCCAAAGGTTTTAATAAAGATTCTAAAACTGTGTTTACCATAAAATCATTTTATCATAAATCGGCTCTTGAATCAAAACAGTTTATTTGTTACAATAAATTAAAGAGAAGGAAAAATCATGAAAAAACTTTTTACAATTGGTTTGTTGTCTGTTCTAATCGCAGGCTGTAACGCAAATAATAATAACGCTGTCGAAGCAACAGGTCCGTTCTATAACGAAAGAACCGCAGATTTTATGGAATCTGATAATCAATACGCAAACATAGATTCTTATAAACCGAAAACAGCCGAAGAAAAAGAAAAAAATGAAGCCAAATGGAATTCCGCCAGAATGGAAACCAGATGGGAAGAATACAAAGGCGCAATGGTTCGTATCCAAATATTGTTGGGTAATTCAGATATTCGCGAAATGAGATTGCGTGTTATGCAAAATGCGGATGGTATGGATATTGATGGCAGCTATCAATCTATTTTGACAAAGGTTGCAGATTATGAAATGAAACGCGTTTGTGGTCGTAATGTAAAAACGGTTGTGGTTGTTTATGACGAACCTGCATTTGATGCGATGCGTCCGACCCCGTATTTTGATTATCGTATAGAAGCCGAAGGCGTAACTATGCGTGAATATGGATTCCGTTGCATATATGCAGAACAAGATTAAAAAACAAAAACATAAAAAGGAGCAAAAAATGATGAAAAAATTAGCAACAGCGTTTGCAATGTGTGGGGCTTTGGTTTTGGGTGCTTGCGACAGCGGTGCACAAAAAGGCGATACAGTTGTGATTGATTTCGCAGGATATTTAAACGGTGAACTATTCGCAGGCGGAACAGCTCAAGATTTCCCATTAGTATTGGGCAGCGGTCAATTCGTACCAGGATTCGAAGATCAATTGATTGGTGCAAAAGAAGGTGAGGTGCGCGAAGTAAAAATTACTTTCCCAGAACAATATGTTCCAGGTTTGGCGGGTAAAGACGTTATCTTTAAAGTAACTGTTACAGATATCAATCCAGAACCAGCAGCGCCAGTAGCAGCACAGCCTGAAACGCCGGCAGCAGAATAATTTTATCTGAAATTATAATAAAAACGCCCCGTTTGGGGCGTTTTTTAATCTTTGGCGATGATGAATAGCCCAGCTTTGTCAGCCGCGCGTATTACATCATCACGATTGATAACAAAACATGTTTTTGAATTAACAACTATGCCGCGTAATTTTGCGTCCGCAACCAATTTAACAGTATCCAAACCAATTGCCGGAATATCTATTCTCAAATCTTGTCCGGGTTTGGTCATTTTTGCAAAAACACCCGATTTTTTTTGATTTTTACGGTTTTTACGAAATTCTACAACACGGGTCAACATTTGATGTGTGCCTTCGGCGGCTTCGACCGCGATGACCTGTTTATCAACCACAACGGACGCACCAATATCTTCGCGGCCAATTGTGTGGGATACGGATATCGCGCGTTCAATGTCGATTTTATCCGCAGCCGTCGGTTTTGTTTTTGTATAAATGCCCGCGGTTTCAAAAGCCAATTCTGGCGCAATTTCTTGTGCCGCCACGACTTCTAATCCTTTTCTTTCCAACGCTTTTGTAAATGCAATCGCCATAGAATCATATCCTTTTTGATTTTTTAATACACTGAATAATATAGACATAGACCAAAAATCCGGACGTATGTCAGATAAATTTATATGCCCCAACGCGCCAACAAATGTCATTTTGTTTATGCCACGACGTTTCATTTCTTTTATAGCGCGACCGCCACCGCCCAAACGAATTTCCATATCAGGATTCAAACGTTTGTCGTAAAAATTCTTTAATCCGACGACCAAAACTTCCCATCCGGCTTTTAACAAAGCGTCCCGTGTTAAAAATGGTAAATCTAATGCGCCTGCAAAAATTGCTATCTTTTTATTCATATGTTTATAATACGGCTTTTTTTATTGATAATCAAGCCTTGTTTTATTCATAAATTCATTGTATCGTATATATTATGATGAATAAATGCCCAATGTTTGGTGTTTGTGGGGGATGTAAATTCGATTTTACAGATCCAAATTACAAAAACCAAAAAACAGAAATTTTAAAAGATAAAAACGTTGAAACCATTTGGATAGACGGTGGGTTGCGCAGACGCGCAGATTTTTCTTTCGCGGGTGGTCAATTTGGTTTTTATAAATCTGGTTCAAAAAATATTGTACCCATCACGAATTGTCCGTTATTGTTGGATGATATTAATAATATATTACCAGATGT
Organism: uncultured Muribaculaceae bacterium; assembly: GCA_964371145.1. Lineage (GTDB taxonomy): Bacteria > Pseudomonadota > Alphaproteobacteria > Rs-D84 > Rs-D84 > CAUTNA01. The sequence goes on along the minus strand of CAYJKO010000003.1, from coordinate 66,848 downwards.
TGCTAAATTGCCATGGGTAGGCGCGGGCGGTGTATTAATAACCGTTTGTGATAACGGTATTGATATTGCGATTACATCAAATGTTCCGTATTTTACAAAAGAATTTAAAGAGTCAGTCGACAAAATAGGCGCTATCAGAATTACTTGGAATGATTTGGTTTTAAAGAAATCGACCGAACCAGTTGTCCGTTTTGCGGATAAAGTTGTTCCGTATCCAACAAATGCGTTTTTACAACCAAGCAAATCGGGAGAAGCGACTTTGCGTGATTTGATTGTTACGGCCGCCGCCGGGAAAAAAAGAATTGCAGATTTGTTTTGTGGGCTGGGTGCATTTACGTATTCTCTGCGTGCAGCCGGATTTGATATAGTCGGTCCATTTATCAATCGTGATTTGTTTAAAAAGCCATTAGGCGCCAAAAATTTAAATCAATATGATTGTGTTGTGATGGATCCGCCACGTGCGGGGGCTTTGAATCAATCAAAAGAATTGGTTAAAAGCAATGTTGAAAAAATAATATATGTGTCATGCAATCCCGACAGCTTTGCGCGTGATAGAAAGATTTTAGAGGATGGCGGATACGTATTACAAGATTTATTCGCAATCGATCAATTTGTCGGAACGTCCCATTGGGAAATGTTTGGCGTATTTAAAAAATAAATTCAAAATATTATTGTTAAAAAAAAGACCGCCATTTGGCGGCTTTTTTCGAATGTCCAAAGAAAGGAAGGAAAGGAGAAAAAGAATCGGACATTCTAAACTGTAAAAATGCGGACCCAAAGACCAGAGGAGAGAGAATGTAGGAGGGAGTCTGAATCTCTGGGCCCAAAATAGATGCAATTGCATCCGGTCGTTTTCAGAACTGTTGCTCTGTTAACGATTTAAATATAATACTGTAAAAACGTTTTGTCAAGTGTTTTGTCAAAAAAAAGTTTTGTGTTGTTTTACGGTGGGAAAAGTTACTTATTTTTTTGGGTTGATTTTATCCTAATAATCAATTATTATTAGAATATACCCCTAGGGATTAATATCTATGACGGGAATAATAATATAAGGAGAGATATATTATGACACACGATGATATTTGGAAAGCAATTGAAAGTTTTGCAAAAGAAAATAAAATGTCTTGTTCTGGATTGGCGAAATCCAGTGGATTAGACCCGACAACATTCAACCGCAGTAAACGTTGGTCCAAAGAAGGGCAACCCAGATGGCCGTCAACGTTAAGCATTTCAAAAATATTATCGTCTTGCGGTACAAATATGACAGATTTCGTCAAATTTATGCCAGAATCGCATAAAGAAAGAGATTGATTTTTTATTATTACACAATATTTGCCATTTAATTTTTTTTAAATGGCTTTTTTTTTGAGTTTGCAAATATGGATTTTATTTATTATTATATGTATATGTTTGGTGAATTAAAAGTTTTTACAAAGAATAAAGTATGGCGCAATATATTAAATGGGTTCGGAATCATTGTGTCTGATTCGGAAAAATCTGCCGATATATCAATCGATGAATTGGATTTAAAATTACCTGTTTGTGCTTCTGAATTATTAATCGTTTTAAATGAACGTAAAGAAAAAAGATATAAATCCGTGTTGCAAATCGTGTTTAAAAAAGATGTGGATTTACCAAAATTACAGGCTGGAATTATATTTGCTTTGTTCAAAAAAGAACAATTAAACATTGATGAAATAAAGAATTTTCTAGGTTTTTTGCCAGATACTAAAACGCGCACAGTTGAAAATGCTATCTATCAATTGCGACAAAAATTTGGAAAAGATATAATAAAAAACAAAGACGGGAAATATTATATTGGCAAATTATAAATTAATTTCTTTTGATAAAATATCCAGCACGCAAAATTATGCACACGAATTAATCGCGAATAATACTGCGTCACATAAAACGGTTGTTTTGGCAAATTCCCAGACCGGCGGACGAGGCAGATATCGTCGACAATGGGTGTCCGCAAAAGGTAACCTGTACGCCAGTTTTATTTATAATATGCCGCGTCAAGATCCCAGATTGTCATATGCAATTGCCGTTGCCGTTGCCGATACTTTTGTTCATTTCGGGATAAAACCCATTATAAAATGGCCAAATGATATTTTAGTTTCCGGTAAAAAAATATCTGGTATTTTAATTGAATATTCAAAAGATTTTGTTGTGATTGGTATCGGTATTAATATAAAATATAATCCTAAAATCGTACAATATGAAACAGAAAAAATGAATTCATTTGGTGATTTCAATCGCGATATTGTTTTGGCGGAATTAATAAAAAATATAGATTTTTGGATGAAAAAAGATTTTGAATCTGTGCGTAAACATTGGACAGATTTTGCATATTTAAATAAAACAATTTTATATCGTGGCAAATCGGTGGAATTAATTGGTATAAATTCGGATGGAGCATTGGTTTTGCGTGATGGAACGGATTACGTCACGACATATGGTGATGAAATTTCTGTGTGATACAACCCTTGAAAAACCGCATTTTTTGAAATTTAATTTTTTTTATATTGACTTTTGTTTAAAAATATGTTAATATACATAACATAAAAGAGAAAGATTTGTTGCAACGTTGGTTGCAATTTTTTTTTATTTTTTGCCCGCATACTTTTGCGGGCTTTTTTTATACACAAGGAAAATGTTATGCAATTACATATTAACACAGATGAAAAAATGCAATTGGTATATAAAATTGCAAGAGTTGTTTATGCTCATACAAATGCATCGTCTTTGCAATGCGTTATGGGTTTTACATCTATGATACAAAATATATCAATAAAAACAAATACAGATATAGAACAGGTTGTATTAAATAAAGACATTTTTGATTGTTGGGATACAAATTCCAGACATCATAAATTATTGTCTGTTGATGCGGGTTTGCCCGCTTTTTTAATGTGCGTAAGAACTGTGCAAAAAATGATGAATGGGAATTTGCCGGATTCATCATATGGCGCAACCAGATTTCATTACGATGATGAATTGCCAAGCTGGGCAACGGCATTGGGATATATTTGGGAAATAGACGATATTTTGTTTTACGAATAAATAAAAGATAAAAAATGATGAAAAAAATTATTTATGGCGGGCTTTTATCTGGGCATCGCACATATGTTTTGTCAGTTACCGGCATTTTATCGGCTGTCGGTGCATATATGATAGGTGACATAGATATATTTGATATGTTGCAAACAATATTCACATTGGGCGGAATATTTTTTCTGCGCAAATCTAATGAAAAACAGTCTGATAAAAAAGACAAAAAAGGAGATAAAAATGGATAATATTCCAAAAAAATTTTTGAACGAAGATGGTACCGTTAATATGGATGGTTTGATAAAATCTTATTCAGAATTGGAAAAGAAAATGGGCGCAATGGTCACGGTGCCCGGGGACGATGCGGACGCTGATTCTATATGCAAATTTAATCGTGCAATTGGTGTTCCGGATAATTCATCAGATTATATGATGAATGAAATGTTTGACGATGAAAATGTTCGCGCAAAATTTCATGAAATTGGTTTGACGTCGAAACAGGTTGAAAAAATTAATGAAATCGCAGAAGAATTTTTGTCTCCTGTTCTGTCTGATATTTTGCGCGCCAGTGAAATAAATTCATCTGAAATAGAATTGGAAAAATTTTTCGGCGGGCGTGAACAAATGGTGTCTGCTTTACGCGAAATAAAATCATTTGGGGAAAAATTTTTACCATCGGACGCATTTGAATCATTATCGTGTTCAGCCGCCGGAATTCAAAGTGTTTTTAAAATGATGCAATCGGTTGAACCATCTGTAAAAACTGATAAAAATGCAACACAAAATTTTACAGAACAAGATTTAAAAAATATGATGCGCGATCCAAAATATTGGCGCGAAAAAGATGCGGAATATGTTCGCAAAATAGAAAATGGTTTTAAAAAATTATATTCATAAAAAAAAATAATTTTTTTTCTTGTGATTTATTTCTATTTTAGATAAAATAAAATTAAGAGCAAAAAACTTTGCCGATTAAAAAAAACAAGAAAAGGAGAGAAGAATGTTATTTTCATTCTTTAAAAAAGCCGCTGCAAAAAAAACAGCAGAAGTAAAACCAACTGTTGAAAAAAAACCTGTTGCAAAAAAAACTGCTGCTAAAAAAGCTGTAAAAAAACCAGCTGCAAAAAAAGCTGCTGCAAAACCAGCTGTTAAAAAAGCTGCTGCAAAACCAGCTGTTAAAAAAGCTGCTGCAAAACCAGCTGTTAAAAAAGCTGTTGCAAAACCAGCTGTTAAAAAAGCTGTTGCAAAACCAGCTGCTAAAAAAGCTGTTGCAAAACCAGCTGTTAAAAAAGCTGCGGTTAAAAAACCGGTTGCAAAAAAAGCTTGCGGTTCCAGAAAGCCTTGTGCAAAGAAAAAATAAATTTATAAACCCCGCAATCGCGGGGTTTTTTGTTAAAATTTCAGAACGGATATTATTATGTCCGTTCTGATTTTTTAATTGCGGACAATTTTTAAAATTTAAAAACCCGCGACTTTTATCTTTTGGCGCATTTCGCATAACCAAAAGATTCAAGTTCAATACAAGCCGTGCAATTTTTATTGCACTTTTTTTATGGACTGAAAATTTAAAAACAAAAGGAAATGAAATGTCTATTTCTATTGATCAAGTCTTCGTAAAACAATTCGAAGCTGATGTCCATCTGGCATATCAACAGATGGGAACAAAATTGCGTTCAACAATTCGCAGTAAATCTGGTGTTGTTGGGGCATCCACCACTTTCCAAAAAGTAGGTAAAGGTACCGCCAGCACAAAATCACGTCATGGTATTGTGCCGGTAATGAATTTAAATCACGAACCAATTGAATGTTTATTACAAGATTATTATGCGGGCGATTGGTTGGATGCATTGGATGAATTGAAAACAAATATTGACGAAAGACGCGTTGTGGCGTCTGCCGGAGCATATGCTTTGGGTCGTAAAACAGATGAATTGATTATTGATGCTATGAAATCAGCAACTTTGTCTGTCGGAGATTATACGTCCGCTTTAACAAAAGATATGATTTTGTCTGCGGTTGAAAAATTAAACGCAAACGATGTCCCAGATGATGGTCGCAGATTTGCGGTTGTCGGTGTTCAACAATGGAACGCATTGTTGGGTATGGATGAATTCGTATCTGCGGAATATGTCGGTGACACACCGTTGGTATCTGGTTTTGAAACAAAAAAATGGTTGGGTATAATTTGGGTTTTACATAATGGATTGCCAACAACAGATGATGGTCGTGATTGTTTTATGTATCATGCGTCAAGCATTGGTCACGCCAGCGGTCAAGATGTTAAATCAGATATTTCTTGGCATGGAGAACGTGCCGCTCACTTTATCAGCAACAGCATGTCCCAAGGGGCCGCGATGATTGATGGTGATGGTATTGTTCGCATTAAATGCAAAGAAACTGCTTAAACATATAATCTTTAATCAACAAAAACCAAAGGATATAAAAGATGGCTTTTCAAAATAAAAATTTATCCGTAATTGCATATGCAAACGGATTCACATTATGGCATTATTCAGCCGCTGAAACATTGGCAACAATCACAGCAACAGGATATTTTAACAATGTGAAAACTTTGATGAATGCCGGTGACGTTGTAATTATTAATGGATCAGATAATACTTCCATTAAAAAAATCAATGTGACAGCGTCAAATGTTACAACCGCTGCGTTGGGATAACAATAATAAAAGACCGCAAATTTTGCGGTCTTTTATTCATATAAACAAAGGATTTTATATGTTTACAAAAATAGATTTATGCAGCGCGGCATTGTTAAAATTGGGCGAAAATCCGATTGTATCTTTTAACGACCAATCTGCCGCTGCGAATTTGGCAAATACTTTGTATGACGTGACAATTGACAGTTTATTGGCATCGCATCCGTGGCGATTTGCTATGAAAAAATTTGATTTAACAAAAGATGTTTATGAAGAATTTGTTATCCCGGCCGACGTTTTAAGAATTTTGCAATCGAACGGGGAAGTCGTTGGAAACAAAATAATCAGCCATTATGATGAAATAACCATAACTGCCATAGTTAAAACAGATGTTGAATTTTTCCCCAGCTATTTCAATTCATTGGCGGCGATTAAATTGGCTATGGAATTTTGTATTCCGTTATTGGGTGATCAAAATATATTTAAAATGTTGGTCGCGTTATATGAATCAGAATTACGAACTGCAAAATTCATAGACAGCACAATTTCAACAAACAGCGATATATCTGATTTTTCTTTAATCAGTGCGCGATTTTAATCAAAAGGTGTATTTATGGGAAAATTTCTTTATACGCAAAATTCTTTTGAAAAAGGCGAACTTTCGTCAGAATTTTTTTCGCGTGAAAATATAAATGGGTTGTCAAAATTAGAAAATATGGATGTTTTGGCGGGCGGGGGTTTAACAAGACGCAAAGGATTAAAATTAATTAATGATTTAGAATATGATGCAAAATTAATTAATTTTGTTGTGGGCGAAAATGATAATTATTTAATAGCATTAAGCAACCAGATTTTATCTATCTATAAAGATGGGCAAATCGTTCAAAGATTAATCACGCCATGGGGCACGAATGATATCGCAAAAGTACAATATGCCCAACGTTTTGATTCTATGATATTCACGCATCCAGATTATTTGCCACAGGTGTTGGAAAATCGGGACGGTGAATTCATTCTGTCTGATTTCGGATTTCATACAACAGATGATTTATTGATTAAAATTCCTTTTATGAAATTTGATGATGCAGACGGAATAAAAATTACAATAACCGAAAGCGACAAAGGTAATAATTTTGCTGTGTTTACCGTTGATAAAGATTTTTGGACGGCGGAAAATGTAAATGGATTGTTATATTTGATAGAAAAACAATGGACAGTTAAAGAATACATCAGCCCGACTGTTGTAATCGTTCATTGTAATGGGTCTTATGTAATTCCGGATGAACCCGTTACCGAATGGTATGAATCTGCGTTCGGCGTACGCCGTGGATATCCAATCAGCATCACATTTCATCAAGATAGATTGGTGTTTGGCGGCTCAAAATCGTGGCCAAGCGGAGTTTGGATGTCAAAAGTAGGCAATCATAAAAACTTTGATACGGGCACGGGATTAGACGACGAGGCCATATTTTTAACATTGGTGTCCAAACAAAGACAACAAATTTCAACAATCGTCAGCAGCGATAATTTACAAATATTAACATCTGTTGGGGAATGGGCGATATCTAATAAACCGCTTACACCGTCATCTGTAGATATTCAACAGCATACATCCGTCGGCAGCATAGTAAATAGATATCTGGTGCCACAGCAAATAGAAGGGCACACAGTATTTATTGCAAATAACGAAAAAGATATACGCGAATTGTCTTTGGATGATTTGGGCGAGACTTATAATGCAAATGATTTATGTGCTTTGTCCAAACATTTAATGGATTATCCAATCGATTTGGCTTATAACGATAAAACGGGTCAATTGTTCATTGTTATGAAAAACGGCGATATGGCAGTTTTAAATAAAAATTCTGTTTTGGGTACATCTGCGTGGGGAATATATAAAACCCAGGGCGAATTTAAATCTGTCGCCGTCATAGATGGCGAAACATTCGTTTCTGTGAAACGTGATATATCATATAATTTGGAAAAATTTTCAGATGAATGTTTAAATGATGCGGAAAATTATGGTTTTTCTGTTTCTGCGTCTGGTTTGCCTTTTTTGGGTGGGAAACATCCCCCGCAAAAAATCCGAATCAGAAAATTATCAGCCAGAATTTTAAATACAAAATCATTATATATGAATGGTAAAAAAGTTTTTTTGCCAAATGAAATTTACGAAACCGATCACATCGGTTTTTCGGGTGATGTGACATTAAATCTGTTGGGTACGTCATTGGACACGGTTTTGCCGGTTTGGCGTATCAGCAGTTCGGAACAATTACCATTAACCGTTTTATCAATTACTTTGAACGGTTGGTATCAAATATAATAATAAAAGGAGAAAATATGGGACAAATCGTAACAGACGTAACGTCTATTTTGGATAATAGAAACGCAAAAAAAGAAGCCGAAAACGAAAAAAAAGAAATATTGGAAGAAATCAAAAAAGACGAAGCAGAAAAAGTCAATTTGGTGAATAAAGCTTTGGCAACCCAACGTGCAAAAACAGGTGCCGCGGGGGTGTCTAAATCCAGTTTAACGCAAGATGCGGTATTGGAAAGATTGCGTGAAGAAACAGAACAGCCATTTGATGATAAAAAATCGGAAAATTTAAAAAAAATCAACAGCATAAAAGCAAATACAACCAATGTGTTGACTTCTATATTAGGTCGACTGGATGATTTGTTGGGGTAATTGAAATGTATAAAAATTCTTATATCGCGGATGGGCAAACGACGCAATTTGTTTTTGCCTTTCCTTTTTTCCAAGCCGCCGATATTTCGGTTGCTTTAAATGGTGTCGTTTTGAACAGTTCGGAATATGATTTAAATATAAATTCTGAATATGACGGTGGAACCGTTTCTTTTGTCGACGCGCCATATGCCAACAATACAATAGACATATATCGACAAATTAAATTGGAAAGAACAATAGATTATCAACCTTTGTTGAAAATCAAACCGGAATCATTGAATTCGGATTTTAATTTTTTATTAGAAGCCTTTAAAGATTTCAAACAAATCGATATAGATTTAGAAGAATGGAATTTAACTCACACAAATACAATAGAATTTTTGCAGTACACAAATGATTTAATAAAAGATAAATTGGGTGGGGGTGGAAATCTGGGATTGTTTAACAATTTATTATCTGTGTTGGATAATGCGTTACCACAATTAATAAACGATTATGGATATATAACACAAATTGCGCCAGGTGAAACCAAAGATGATTACGGATTATTATAATTTTTTGGATGAATGGAATAAAATTTTAAATTTACAAACTCCAAATCATCATAAAAAAATTATGAAATTTTTGACCGAAGTATTGAAAAATCCCCCGCGTCGCGGATTGTTACAGGCTTTTCGTCATTCTGGAAAATCGTCAGTTTTGGGTGTTTTTGCGGCATATTGTTTGTATAAAAAACCAGAAACCAGAATTTTAATTTTATCTGCTGAAACAAATTTATCTTCCAGAATGGTGTCGCATATAAAACATATATTGGAAAACCACCCAAAATGCAAAGATATGTTACCATCGGTAAAGAAAGAATGGGGGGCGCATAAAGTAACTATTCAACGACCTGTTGGAATCCGTGAACCATCCGTTGTATGCCAGGGTATTTATGGAAATATAACCGGAATGCGCGCGGATTTAATTATTTGCGATGACGTAGAGGTGCCAAACACCAGTAACACAAAATCCAAACGGATTAAATTACGAGAAAGGTTAAGAGAATTGGATTTTATTCTGTCGCCAAACGGCACTATGATTTATATAGGAACGCCCCATACAATGGATACGATTTATAAAACATCTGATTGATAAAAAATAAGACCGAATTTATTCGGTCTTTTGATTTTATGCTGCGCCCAGAAATGATCTTAATTTTTTTAATAATTCATTTCCGGCATCACCAAACATCGGCAGATATGTTTCATAATCTGGCAATTCAGCCTGGATTTGGGCGCGCACGCGTTCTGTTATTGGTTCGGATACAATATGTTGAGCCGTATCCCATAAATTATATGCACGATTAGTTTTTAATACGCTGTCCCATTTTTCAGATAATGAATTGTCGGCTTGCAAAGATGCTTTTATTCCGTTTTCCCATTCTGGACCGAATTTTTTGACGACAGACAATGATTTAATTTTTGTTAAATCTTTTGCTCCTGGATTGAAATTTTTTAACGCAAGAGTCAATTCATGCATATCTGCATCTGATAATTTTGTTGATTGAGATTGGTTTTTCATTAATCCGGAATACGGTAATAATTCTGTTTCAATAGAATCTATTGGTGTTTTACCAGATTGTAAATTTTTGATATGTTGAACCAATAAAGAACCGGTTGGCAAATCTTTTAATTCGGTCAAAATTTCGGGCGTCGCATCCGATAAAAAAACAGGATTAATCGCACCCCAACCACCCAATATAACGTGGTATTGACGATATAAATTCAACAATTTTTGTGTTGTTGGGTTTATTCTGGCCTTCATATTGTTTCTCTCTCTCGTTGGATGCTGTTATTGCATTTGGATTAAAACAATTTTATGGATTGTTTTAAATCTGATTTTTTCAGCAGGGGATGAAATATTGCAATATAATTCGCCTTTGGAATCTTTTTTTACCAACCCAATATGTGCGTTAATAGTTGCGTTTGGATCAATCGATTTGAAATCTTGTTCCAAAAATACGGCCATATCGCCGACTTGGGCTTTGATGGCAGAATCCGCAAAAACATAAGAATTCTTTGGCAAAATATCGCCCAAACGTTTTGTGTTTGGGATAACCGCATAAACAGATTTTGAACCTTCTAAATCCGCAGGCGCGACAATCATATTTTTGTCAGATTTTTTGAAATGTATTGTACCATCGGCAGGGGACCCGAAAACAGGAACCAATTTATTGCGGGCGCTGTTATATAATTTAACGCCGTATAATCCTTCGGACGCATCAACGTCGGACATTGGGCTGCCTGGGATTAAAACAGATTTTACACGTTCTTTAACTTTATTGATTTGTGACGCCAATGCGCCAGATTTATAAAGATGTGCAACTTTGTCTAACATTTCATCTGTTGTCATACCAAAAGATTTTGCCAATGGTTCGATTTCGTCTTCGTATACTTCGCGTTGGCCGATTTCTATTTTATGATATACGGACAAAGTCATACCGGCATCTTTGGCCGCATTTGCAATAGTTTTTCCGGAATCAACACGGATTTTACGTAATCCTGTTCCAAAGATTTTTAAACCACCATCTTCGTTTGTGCTTAATCTTCTTTTGATTTCATTTTGCCAAACATCTGCAACTTCGTCAGATTCTTTGATGAATATGTCGGATAATTTGCAACCCAAAATATTGCAAATATTTAACAATTGGTTTTGATTTAAACGGCGTACGCCTTTTTCAATTTTGGAAACGGCCGACAAAGATAAATTAGTGCGTCTGGTCAATTCGGTCATTTTCATACCGATGCTGAAACGAATTTTTCGTATGTTATTTGGAAATATGATTTCTTCTTGTGCCATATTGACCTCCCTTGGATATAACTTGACAAAATTGTAGTAAATTTTTTTATGTGTTGCAAGAAAAAATGAATATGGATTTTAAAAATCGTCGGGCATTTCGTCAAAATCCGGATTTTCCGGTTTATATTCTTGGCCATAAGATGTGGAAGCTGTCGCCGTGAAACTGTCGTTCGTTGGCATTTCTTCTGGTAAATCTTCGAACAAACTGTATTCACCTTTGAATCCCAGTTTAACGGTGTCGATTTTACCATGACGATTTTTTCCAATGATAATTTCTGCTTTGCCGCGCATTTTTTCAAATTCGTTGGCAATAGCCATAGCTTGGTCCGCGGATTTGTTTTTCATATTGCGATTTTTTTTGTCTTCGGAAATATAATATTCTTCGCGGTATGTAAATATCACGATGTCCGCGTCTTGTTCAATAGAACCAGATTCACGCAAATCTGATAATTGAGGGCGTTTGTCTTCGCGGCTTTCCACGCTACGAGAAAGTTGGGACAGGGCGATAACAGGGACGTTTAATTCTTTTGCAATCATTTTCAGGCCACGTGTGATTTCTGAAATTTCTTGTACGCGATTGTCTGATTTTCGACCGCCCGGAGACGTCATCAATTGCAAATAATCGATTACGATTAAAGATAGACCATGTTTGCGTGCCAAACGTCGCGCGCGTGTACGCATCATTGGAACGGACATTGCGGCCGTATCATCAAAAAAGATAGGAACAGAAGACAGAGCATTCGCCATATCTGCAATTCTTAATCTTTCTTCGTCGGTTAATGTTCCATTACGCATAGATGTTTGATTCAATTGAGATTGAGACGCCAAAATACGCGCTGCCAATTGAGATTCTGACATTTCAAGACTGAAAAATAATACGCCGCCGCCGAATGCAGGATTTGCATGACCACGTAAAATCGCGTTTGCCGCATTAAATGCAACATTCAACGCAAACGCCGTTTTACCCATCGCCGGACGACCCGCGATAATTAATAAATCAGATTTATGCAGTCCGCTTAACGTTTTGTCCAGATCACGGAAACCTGTTGTCAATCCAGATAAAGAACCGTCCGCTTTACATGCGTTTTCAACGGATTCCAATGCTAATTTCAAAGCATCCGCAATTGGGGTGACAGATTTTTCAGAACTGCCAACCACGGTTAAATCGTATAATTTTTTTTCTGCGATTTCAATTTGACCGGCCGGTGTGATGTCCACGTCTTCGGTATATGCATTATCTGCGATTTCTTGGCCGATATTAATTAAATCACGACGAATTGCGTTGTCATATACGATACGAGCATATTGTTCAACATTGATAACGGATGAACCTGCGCCCGATAATTCAGACAAATAATCTATGCCGCCGACAGATTCCAGAACACCTTGTTGTTCCAGATAATTTTTTGCGGTAATAATGTCGAACGGCATACCTTTTTCGAATAATTTTTCCGCCAATTTATAAATTTCTTGGTGAGCGGGTAATGTGAAATGGGAATAAGTCAAAAATTCGCCGATTCGTTCCAACGCGCGATTATTCATCAATATCGCAGCCAACACCGCTTGTTCAGCGTCCACATTCATCGGTAAAGATTTAGGGGTAAAATCCATGTATAACAGCATACAACAAAATTTCGAATTTTCAATGTCTTTTTTAAAAGGATATAAAGAATTAAAAATTCCAATATTGGATAGAGATGGAAATTCAAATTGGCCGGAATTGTTCCCGGTGTCTAAAATCAAAGAAATGCGAGAAATGGTCGGTTTGCGGCATTTTTCGTCACAAATGATGTTGGAATATGTAAACGAAGAAAAAATGCGCCTTGACCCCGGGGCTTTGCATTTTTATTCTGATGATTTCGATAGGCGAGCCGCAAAAATCGGAGAACATTTAATCACGGGTGTATCTATTTATTGGGATCCATCCATTGGGCGCAAAAATTCCGACAACAGCGTTTGTGCAATTATATATCGTGACGATAAAAATAAAACCGCATTTATACACGATATATTTTATATGACCGTGTCCGACGCGGACACCCATCCTTTGGCGACGCAGTGCGAATTAGTATTGGATATTTTACAAAAATATGGCATCAGAAAAATTTCAATAGAAGTAAATGGAATGGGTGCGGCTTTGCCTGAAATTTTAAACCAAGCCGCACAAAAACACGGGGCGGGTATCGTTGTTCAAAAAATAGTTAATCATCAAAAAAAAGAAATCAGAATTTTGGATTCTTTTGAACCGTTATTAACATCTGGGCGATTGTATGTGCATGAAAAAATTTCTGCCACCCCATTTTTATCCGAAATGATGTCGTGGGTGCCAATCGGTGGAAATCAAACAGATGACGGATTGGACGCTGTCGCAGGCGCTTTGCGCGTGACCCCGACGCCGGTTCGCCCATATGGGGGCTGTGCAAAAATAATCCAAGCAAACACAAAATTTACATTATAAAAAGAAAGGAAAAATAATGAAAAATCAATTATTAGAAATGTATAAAAAAGCATTAAATAATCAAAGCGTATGGTTAAACAGATGGGAAGACGCGGTTCGTTATACTATGCCAACGTGTGACGAAGAAATTGCGACTTTGTTTGATGGGACGGCGTCTGACGCGGTTGATAATTTGGCCGCCAGCATATATTCTTTGTTAACGCCACCAGAATCCGGTTGGATTAATTTGGTTCGCGAAAGCGATTTATCACCAGATGCAGAACATGCCACAAATGTTTTGCGTTCTCATTTAAATGATTCAAATTTTTATACAACAATTCATCAATGTTATTTGGATTTAGTTGTTTTGGGCACAGCGTGTTTATTTATGGCCGAAAACCCGATTGGCGCGTCCAGTGCGTTTTCTTTCACAGCAGTTCCAATGGCGGATATCGCAGTTTTGCCAAACGCGGTATTTCATACTACATCTATGTCCATTTCTGAAATCGCAGAAAAATATCCAAATTGGACACCACCCGCTTCATTGCGCGATTCTTTAAAAACCAATCCAAATATGGAATTGAAATTGGTCCAAGCATTGGTCGGGAAAGAATTTACAGCATGGATTGACGCAGGCGGGGATTTAGAAAACAATATTGTATCACGCGGAGAATTTGAAACGTCCCCTTATATGATATTTCGTTGGTCTGTTGCCAGTGGTGAATTATACGGTCGCGGTCCAGTTTTGCGTGCTTTGCCGGATATAAAAACTGCAAATAAAGTCGTGGAATTGGTTTTGAAAAATGCAACTATCGCGGTCAGCGGCATATGGCAGGCGGATGACGATGGTGTTATTAATTTATCAAACATCAATTTAACCCCGGGTGCAATAATTCCAAAAGCCGTCGGCAGTTCGGGTTTGACGCCTCTGGCCAGTGGCGCAGATTTCGATGTGTCGCAAATTATATTAAAAGATTTACGTGAAAGAATTCGTCATTCTTTATTGGCAGACAGATTGGGATTAATGTCTGAACGCGATATGACTGCGACCGAGATTATTGCTCGCAGTGCAGATATGATGCGTGTATTGGGCGCAACATATGGTCGATTGTTACACGAATTTATTCGACCATTATGCGAACGCGGATTACAAATATTGTCTCGCCGCGGATTGATTGAACATATATCATTACATTCGGATGCCGAATTACAATATATTGCACCTATTACGCAATTAACAAAAGAGGCAACAAATGAACAATGATTTAATTAAAAGTTACACCAGATGTTTCGCGTCCAACGATGGGCGGATTGTTTTGGAACATTTGCGTTCTATTACAATTGAACGATATCTGGGTGCAAATGCCACAGATGCAGAATTGCGAGGATTAGAAGCTCAACGTGCTTTGGTTCATTTGATTTTAAATATGATAAAAAAGGGGCGGGGGGACAAATGAAAAAGAAACAAGAAAATCCCGTTATGACCATAATTGACGGTCTGCAATCCAGTTGGTTTTTAATTATATTCGTCGGCAGCGTAATATATTGGGCCGCCCGTCAAGAATCTGCATTGGGATATATTCAAAAAGATGATGCCCGTATAACGGCGTTGGAAAACAGAACAACGGTTTTGGAATCTGGTATTGCGTATATGAAAACAAATATCGATTTAATCAAAGAAGATTTAACATTAATTAAAACCGCCGTTATAAAATAAAAAAAACAGGGGCGATTGCCCCTGTTTTTTCATATCTTCTTATTTGCAAGAATCGATCATTCCTGACAAAGACAAAGATTTAACCAATACGAAATCATATGAACAGTTGCCTGATTTGTATGATCCTGTGCAAGCGCCTAATACGCCTACTGCTACCAATGCTAATAATGCTTTTTTCATTTTTTGCTCCTTTTTATTTTTATTGGTTTGTTAAAGCTGCTTTTATTCTACCACAATTTGATTCCGGTTTCATTATATTTATTTGGATTTTTTGATGGCAACAACATCAACACCAAAAATGTTATTCCTGCGCCAAAACCCAATCCCAGACCTGTATAGAATTTTGTTAAATTTACCGCCAATATTTCACCCGTCATTGGGTCAAGCGTCATTGCGGCCATAATTAAATATGAATACGCGAAAAATGCTGCATATAATCCGACCAATACCCAACCGGATAAATTAATGTCATGTAAACGACGGATTTGTAATGTTATGTATGGTATTGTAACCAACCAAGAAAAAATACCCATCATTGGTTTAAATGTGAAATGTAATATTATTTCAATTAACAAGAAAATGCCAATTATCCACCAAAACTCAGAACGTGGTGCGCGTGATTTAACGTCGAACGCCTTGCGAATAAAATTTATAGCCGCTGTTTTAGGGGAACAAATTTTTTTTGTACTTTCTTTTTTCATAAATTTTCCTTTAAATACAAGATTTTATCCATCTGATTTTCCAATTCGACACACATATCATATCAAAGCGTGCTTCACCTGTCCAGCCTATTTTTATAAGATACAATTCCGCTGCGCGTCGCAAACGTACCGCTTGGGACGGTGTAATGGCATCCACCGCTGTGTCCAAAGATTTTCTTTTTTTGACTTCGGTAAAAATGATTAAATTTTTGCGCTTTGCAATGATGTCTATTTCTGCGCGTCCGGTATGTTTTCCCGTTATGTGTCTGGATTTTAAAATTGTGAACCCGCGAAATCGCAAATACATTTTAGCCAGAAATTCTGCGAATAATCCCGATTGATAGCTGGTCATTTTTTTCATATTAAAAAGAATACGGTTTTGCACGGAAATTTTGTTTAGAATCGTTTACATTTTTAGCCGCGTCCGTTGCGTGTATACCCAAATCAACCAAATCCAACGCCCCGTAATATGCCGTCATCATTGGATCATAAGAATTGCTTGATGATACCCATTTGTCAGATCCGGAATTCGGTGCCCCATATTTTTCCAGAATGCCTTGCCAAAAAACCAATATTTTCTTTTGACGGATATTTTCAAATTTTTCGTTATCACCCTGTATTTCGTTTACATCATTATTGTATACAACACGCCATACGCGATTATCTGTTGCGTTGCTGGTAAAATATACAATTATCTTTTCTCCCGTGGTCGGTCTTTCCAGATGTAATTCCGATGCGTACATTAAACCACGATCTGCGGCAAAAGAATTTATGCATTTTTCCAAATCATCGGGGGCATAAATATTTTGTTCACGACATTCGTAATCCAGATTATATTTCCAATCTTTGTGGATTGTATATATTAAACTGTTTTCTTCTCGTGGATTATATAAATTACCAGATTCAAAGAATAATGAATAAACGTCTTCAAAGCTCATTCCCAATATGACGCCTGCAATATCGAAACTGCCAACGGATGCGGATGTGCCACCCGAATTTATAGATACGGGTTCAGATAATATATTTGCATCCCCGCTGTCGACTATTGCGAAATTTTCAAAAGAAAATGCGTCGTTTGCAAGCGCCCCGCTTGCGGATGCAAAAACCAATATACACGTTAAAAATAATTTTTTTATCATCATCTTTTTATCTTTGTTCTTGTAATTCGTCCACACGGAATTTGAATATAGCCGCAGGATTACGACCGGATTCCAAATATTTATTTGCATCAAATGGTTTTCCCCCAACGGTTTCGCGTAAACCGTTTTCATATGCTACTTTTAAATATATAAACCCGCGGGTTACAGTTGGTCGGGTTTCCATATCATTTGATTTTTCCCATGTTTTTAATTCATATTGTACTTCTAAAAAATCGCCTTTTTGAATTATTTCTGTTGGAATGGATACTGTTCTGTATTTCTTATTGGATACCAATTCATTAATATTGACAGCCGTTTTATTTTTCCATTTTTCAAAAACATCTGATGACGACATTTGTGATAACGATGAATTATACGCCATTCTGTTTTTTATGTTTGAAATTTCGGGAATAACGTAAAAATATTCAAATATGAAATTCTTTATTAATTTATCACGCATAGCAATATCCGAAAAAGATTCCAATGTTTCGGGGTTTTCTATTCTGGTGTCGGATAAATTATTAGGCTGGAAAACGACGGTTTGTATTTGTAATTTATCGCCTGTGTCGAATAAAACACCGGACAACAACAAAACAATTGTTGTTACCAACATCATCAACATTGCAAACAAAATTGTTATTAATTGTTTCATATATTCATCCGATAAGCATTAAATTCAGTTATATAAAATCCCATAGTTTGTGGAAAATTTACAATGTCATTTTTAACAGTTATAAATATTTTAACATTTATTTCTTCGCCACTTGCAGATACAATCGTGCCATTTGCCAACCAATTTCCGCCTTTTTCATCAATAATTGACGTTCTGGTTATATCCAAATTTTGTTCGTTAATTGTCCATATTTCAGAATTATTTTGTTTGATGATATTTTTTGGCAAAACATTGTCTTGGAATTCTGAAAATATTGCGGATGACACAGAACAATAAATTGCGCATTTTTTTGAACCAAATACAAAATTATTTTCATCGCTGCAAAAAGAAAGTTCGCATTTTTGCCATGTTTTTTCATTGACGGTTGCACGCGGATCAATTGTAAACCAATCTTTTATCGTATGCGCAATCAATGCTTCTTGCATAGTATAATAAATAGATTTTTCATTTTTTGTATTTGTTGATCCAACGACTGTCCATAAACCGCTGTCCGGGTTTGTTGCAATTAAAAAAGGATCTGTGTTTTTAGATCTGGTTGTCCATATTAAAATTCCGCACAAACATATCGCGATAAAGAACGCGATTAATGTCCATATCGCCATTAAACGTGATATGGCTAATTTTTTCCCCGCAACAAAGGCGGATGTTTGATAATTGTCCGGATAATTCAATTTGACCCCCAAATTTTATGCGGGGTTATGCTTGGTAAACCAACATACATGCACATGGGCTTAATTTCAATTCTTCGGTTGAATATCCAACACCTACAGGTTCTGTATCATAAATTTGACCACAGCCCGCCAATGCGATTGCAAATAATATTCCAAGTATAGCTTTTTTCATAGTTTTCTCCCGATTGTATACGCATTTATTATAGGAAAAACAAAGCCACATCGTCAAGTTATAATTTATCTGTTTTGTGACTTGACAATTTTAATTTTATGTATATAATTTGGCTGTTAAATATAAAAATTTAAGGGCGAAAAAAATGGAACCAGACAGTATAAATAATATATCATCAAAATATTTTGATAAAACATATAATTTGAAACAAAAAAGCGGTAAATCCGTTGCCAATGTATTTCATTCTAAATCTGAAAATTCAAAAGGCGTCGTTTATACAATTCACGGATTCGGGGGCAGCCCGATTGAACCTTGTTTATACAATATCACAGAAATCGCACGTAAAAATAATTTTGACGTAATTGCAATTGAAACAAATTGTTTATCTGCGACAGATGGAATTCCAAAAAATAATGCAGATATGACATTGGAACATCATAAATACGCATTGTTAAAAGCGTTGCTTTTTTGCAGAAAAAATAAAGAATTTAAATCAAATAACAATATTGTTTTTGCACATTCTATGGGTGCGCGTGCGATATCTGATTTGGCATTAGCAGGTAATTTTGTAAAAAATTATTTTAATAAATTTTATTTATTGAACCCTTATTTTATAACTCCTGAAAAGGTTGCAAAAATTAAAAACAGCCCAATGTGGTCCAGATTGAATGGTAAAATTCAATTGGAAAAGAAAAATTTTGGCGGCTCGGAATATAAAATTGAAAAAAGTTTGTCGAATTATATCGTCGACATTAAAGAAAATCCCGTATTTAAAAATGGCCAAGATATTTCAGAAATGGCAATGTTGGCGTCACACCGATGGACGGAAAAACCGGTTACATTTATTTTGGGGGCACAAGATTTGCCAAGCTATTGTAATTTTAATACAAATAAAATGGTTGCTGAAAATTTCTTGTCAAAGAATAAAGACATTGTAATTATCCCAGAAGCGGATCATTCTTTTGAAAATAAATTATCAGAATATCGTGATGTTTTAAATAATTTATTCCAAAAAATCAGATAATAAAAAAAGCGGTTTAAACCGCTTTTTTTTAAAATTGTGTTTCAAATGACAACAGAAAAGTTTGTTCTTTGTCATATTCTGTTAATTTCATTGGGTAACCCCATGAAAAATTCATTGGCCCCATTGGCGTATTCCAATAAATACCAAACCCAACAGATGTACGCAAACTGGAATCTATATAATTGTCTTTTGTTGTGCCAGACACAGGGTCTTTATATGTATAATCTTCAACCGGTGGTTTGCCCAAAATACCGTAATCTGCGAATATGAATCCTTTGACCTGATATTCATCTGGTATAAATATCGGGAAATTCAATTGGGTTGAACCATTTGCTTTCCACAATCCGCCCAATGCATAATATGTATTATACCAATTACGGCTGCCGACGCCCGCAACGTCAAATCCGCGTAAAGAATCCCCGCCCAAGAAATAACGATATGCACGTGGGATATAATCACCGTTTAATGGTTGAACCAATCCGAAATCCAATGAAGATTTCAATTGCCATTTATCATCCCAAAAATTTACCAATCCGACAATATCTGCATTATATCTCATAAAACTTTCTGTGCTGAAAAAACCGGTATAAGATACACCCATATTTGCTACAACACCGGTATGAGTATTTTGTGAAAAGTTTGTGTCCAGATTGTAATATTTGAAACTGGTGCCCAAAGTATACAATTTTGAATCTGTCCAATTTGTTTGGATGTCGTAATTTTTATCGAATGTTGCAGATAAACGAACCGTTTGTGTCCAATTGTCGGTCAATTTCCAACCCAATCTGGTTGATGCCATAAATGAATCACGGTCATATCCATAAGACCCAAGAGATGAATAGTTATATTGGGTGTATGATAAATCAAAACCGGCAGACAGGGGACGATTGAATACGTATGGGTCGGTAAAGCTGAACAATGCTTGTGATTGGTATTCTGCAACCGAACCTTTTAATTGAACGATTTGTCCGCGTCCCATAAAATTGTTTTCTGTAATCCCCGCATCAACCATAAATCCATTGATGTTCGACCAACCAAATCCGCCCGATAATTCGCCCGTTGGTTGTTCTTCGACCGTGATATCTAAATTCATCAAATTTTCATTTGCAATTCTGGTCGGAGTCATTTTTACGTCTTTGAAATATCTGGTACGCATTAATTGTTGACGTCCCGATTCAATTGTTTGTAATGAAAACGGGTCACCCGCACGCATAGGCAGCAAATGGTCTATTACGCTGTCAAATGTTCTGACGTTTCCGAAAATATTAATCGTATTGATATAAACGCGATTGGTTTTTTGTATATCAAAAGTTAAATCAACGGTATGTGTTTTATTGTTTTTCTTTGGTATTGGGTTTACGTTAATGAACGCATATCCATATTCTGCAACCGCGCTGCGTATGGCGTTTACACTTTCTTCGACCAAATCAATATTGTATGTTTTTCCGTCTTTTGCCAAAATTGCTTTTTCCAATACATCATCTGGCACATCTTTGAACGGGTTTTTAATAGATATTTTTCCGAAATCATATTTTTCGCCTTCGTCCATAGAAATAACCACAGAATAATATTTTCTGTCGGGGGTAAAATTACCTTTTGCACCGGTTATTTTGAAATCGATATAACCATTTCGTAAATAAAATTGGCGCAACATTTGTTGGTCATATTGAATTCTGTCGGCATCATATACGTCGAATTGGCTCATAAAATCCCACCAACTGTATTCTTGGGATAAAATTTCATCGTGCAAAGTTTTATCGTTAAAGATTTTGTTGCCGGTAAATTCAATGTCTTTGATATATGTTGGGTTTCCTTCTTCGATTTCATATACAACGTTTACTTGGTTATCGGGTTGCACAATTTTTTTAGGCAAAATTTTAGTCCCAAAGAAACCTTTTCTTTGATAAACCAATAACATTCTTTGAACGTCTGCACCAATTGCAGATTCATCATAATAATCACGTTTTTCTAATTTGATTTCTTTTTTTAAATCTTCCGTTCCAATATCATCATTGCCTTCGATTGTTATTTGGTTGATGATTGGGGCTTCGGTTAAATTGATTTTTAAAACACCATTTTGATTTTTAACGTTAACAGTTGTAAAATATTTAGATTGTTGTAATCTTTTTGCGACTTGATTTATGTCTTCTGCATTTAAATCGTCGCCAACTTCGACCTCGGTCAATATACGAACGGATTCTGCATCCATACGAGTATTACCCGTCACATCAATTTTATTTACGATTGCACCATTTGCATTCCAACAAATCAATGATGATATAAATGAAAATAATAATATTTTATTTCTTCCGTACATTTTCTCTCTCTATTTCTTTTAATTGAATACTCGGACTAAATCATTCCACATTGTGAACGCGAATAAAGCAGCAATTAATAACCAACCGCCCAGAATAGCAATTTCCATAGCGCGTCCTTTTAATTTACGTCCGGTTATGCCTTCGATAATTAAAATCAATAAATATCCACCGTCCAATACCGGCAATGGTAATAAATTCAAAATACCCAAATTAACAGACAACAATGCAATTACAGATAATAATGCGAAAATTCCCATATTCATAGCCTGGCCTGATACTTCTGCAATTGTAATAAATGACCCCAATTGTTTGGATGAACGTTCACCTGTTATGACTTGTTTTAACACAATCAACAAAGTTTTTGATTTAACATATGTTTCACGAGCCCCAGAATATACAGCAGACGCAAAATCTTTTTTGCGCATTTCGGTTTTGTTACCGTCTGCAATTAATCCCCAACGTTCCCCCGGTTTAATTTTTGTAACGAATAATTCTGTGCCACGCACAAGAACAATGTCTGCTTCGCGGTTGGCGGCAATTTCTTTTGCAATGATGACTTCGCCCCAGTTGTTTATTTTTTCACCATCAATGGTCGCAATAACATCACCCGGTTTAATGCCTGCATCAAAAGCAGGGGTTTGTTGTATGACCTGTGAAATTACCGGCAATTGAATTTGTTTTGGTTGAAATAAAAACAAAGATGTATAAATCCCCCACGCCAAAGCAAAATTCATAATAACGCCGGATGCAATTATGATAAATTGTTTCCATGCAGGGATGGATAAATAATGGCCTTTCTTTTTTTTATCGTCTAATTTTTTATAATTTTCGCGATTAAATATATCTTCTTGTCCATAAATTTGAACATACCCACCCAAAGGCAGAATTGCGATTTTCCATACTGTGCCGCGTTTGTCTGTCCATTTAAGGATGGCCGGGCCAAATCCGATTGAAAAAGTTTTAACGGTAACACCCGCCCAACGAGCCGCCAAAAAATGACCCAATTCGTGTACGAAAACAACGATGCCTAATACAACAATTAATGCAAAAACAGTAAATAAGAAACTCATAATATTTAATTCCAATTTTTATTATAAAACGATTAACCAAATGATTGGCAATACATAAATCCATCCGTCAAAACGGTCTGTAATTCCGCCGTGTCCTGGTATTATGTTGCTGAAATCTTTGATGTTTAATTTTCTTTTCAACCAGCTGGCGGTTAAATCTCCGTATTGAGAAAGCAGGGCGACGCCAATTCCAATCCACATTAATTCTGGCATAAAAGTGTCCGTTCCCAATAATCCATATAAAATCGCAGCAGATGTACCGCAAATAATACCGAATATTTGTCCCGACCAACTTTTATTCGGAGATAATTTTTCCCACATTTTATCGCCACCAATTAATCGGCCAAAAAACCAAGCCCCAACATCTGCGCCGGATATAATCAATAACATCAATAATACAATCCATGGTCTGTCTGAAATGTTATAAGCGGCCACGCCCATTAAAGACAACCATAAAAACCAAATCGCGAACAAAGCATAATTGTTTTTAGATTTGATGTTTTTTATAAAAGTTGTAATCATCTCGATCATCATGGCCGCAATAATTAAAACAAATAATGCGCGAACACCCGGTAATCCAAAATGTTCGGCCGTGCCCGCACCAATTACAAATAACCCCATTGCAACAGAAGATAAAATTCTAATTTTTGTATTTGTCATTTTATTTGCCTTCCTTTTTGCCGGAATAATCTTTTTTTACCCCGCCGCCAAATCTGCGGTCGCGTTTTGTGTATTCAGATAAAACGCGTTCCCATAATTTTTCGCTTTTAACCAATTCTGGCCAATGTTCTGGGATGAACATTAATTCAGCGTACGCCAATTTCCACAATAAATAATTTGATATTCTGTATTCATTGCTGGTTCTGACCATTAAATCAACAGGTAATAATTCCCCTGTATCCATTATGGCTTCGAAATCTTCTTTGGTAACCGGTTTGCCGTCTTCGATTGCAACGTTTACTGCGTCTATAATTTCATCGTGCCCGCCATAATTCAAAGCAAATACAACAGTTCCGTTTGTGCCTTCGGCTGATTCTTCTTCTAATTTATCGCACATTTTTGCCAGTTTGGCTGGCAATCTGTCGCGGCCACCGACTACGCGATAGCGGATATTTTTGTCCAGAGCATTTTTTAAATTCTTTTTCATTTCAGAATAAAATAAATCCATTAAAAAATTAACTTCTTCTTTGGAACGTGACCAATTTTCTGTTGAAAATAAATAGAATGTAACGGTTTGAACGCCGCGGTCAAAAAACCAATCAACCAAAGTTTCAAAATTTGCGATCCCTGCGCGATGACCCAATAATGGTGCCATTCCACGTTTTTCAGCCCATCTGCGATTGCCATCACAAATAAATGCTATGTGTTTAGGGATTTTTAATTCGTTTGAATTAGTTTTTTTCTTTTTAAATAAATTAAACATGCATCTCTCGTTTTATATTTAATTACACAGACATAATGTCAGTTTCTTTTTGTTTTGCAATTGCGTCAATTTCAGAAATTTTAGCATCGATAACTTTTTGCAAATCTGCCTCATATCTTTTTTGATCGTCTTCGGAAATTTCTTTGTCTGTTGTAGCGCGTTTAATTTTGTTCATACCATCTTGGCGAATGTTACGGATAGAAATTTTTGCTTCTTCTGCGTATTTTCCAGCAACTTTTACCAATTCTTTTCTGCGTTCTTCGGTCAAAGGTGGCAAATTAATTCTGATGACCCCGCCGGCTGCCATTGGGTTTAATCCCAAACCAGATTCACGAATTGCTTTTTCAACGGCTGCCGCATTTGATGCGTCCCAAACGGTAACTGACAAAGCGGATGTTTCAGGTGCAGAAACGGTTGCAACCTGGGTTAATGGCATATCCATACCGTATACCGGTACTTTTACGCCGTCTAATAAATTAACGGAAGCGCGTCCCGCACGCAGACCTGCGAATTCTGATTTTAATACATCGATGGTTTGGCCGGTTTTTAAATCTGTTTCATTTTTTAATATATTGAAATCCATAATATATGTCTCCTTTTTGATTTTGGTAAACAATAGCAGATTAAAACACCGGTTGGCAAGATAAATATTTACATTGACAAAGCGGTTAAAGAAATATAAAATGAATTTAAATTTTTGGGGTTGTAGCTCAGTTGGTAGAGTGCTTGCATGGCATGCAAGATGTCGTCGGTTCGAGTCCGATCAGCTCCACCAAAATTAAAATCGCCGTTTGGCGATTTTTGTTTTGGATTGTGTGATGACGACGAGAACCGAAGGTTCGGAGTGGGAAGTTGGATTGAACAAATAAAATGCGGTTCAATCCGTACGACACGAAAGGGACCCGCGATAATAATCGTGGGAATTACAGTCCGATCAGCTCCACCAAAATTAAAATCGCCGTTTGGCGATTTTTGTTTTGGA
>CAYJKO010000003.1:26904-41179 GCA_964371145.1 uncultured Muribaculaceae bacterium | reverse complement strand
TACGACACGAAAGGGACCCGCGATAATAATCGTGGGAATTACAGTCCGCGTCGCTCCACCAAAATTAAAATCGCCGTTTGGCGATTTTTGTTTTGGATTGTGTGATGACGACGAGAACCGAAGGTTCGGAGTGGGAAGTTGGATTGAACAAATAAAATGCGGTTCAATCCGTACGACACGAAAGGGACCCGCGATAATAATCGTGGGAATTACAGTCCGCGTCGCTTACCAAAATTAAAATCGCCGTTTGGCGATTTTTGTTTTTTATTTTGTTCTGTATTTTTGTAAAGACGGGTTGTTTCGCGCGATTGCGATTCTTTCGTCTAATAAAGATTTATTTGTTACAGATAAATCATCATACAATTCATTTTTTAATTTTGTTAAATTTCCAATTGAACCACGGGTTATGATGGTCGCGATACAAAATTCACACATATCTTCACCGATATGTTCAATCATTTCGTTATATATTTTATAATTATTGTTACAATTGAAAATAATGACAGATTGCGCGGCCCCGGACATTTTGCCACCCAATTTTTTTATCCCCAAAATTGCTAATTTTTTATTTTTTCCATTTGATGCAATTATTTCTCTTTCCAATGCGGTGTCAAAAGAATTATTGCAACGGTCAGCCAGCAATTTCATAATTTTTTTTGATTTTTTCCAGAATGTTTTAATTAAGTTTTGATTTTTTTGCCCAATGCTTTCGTTTGAAATTATATAATCAGCAACCTGATTTTCGTCTTTTAACCAATTTTTTTTGTCTTTGTTCATTTTTCTGTTACCGCTCTTAATCTAATACAATTTATTATATTTTGAAATGTGGTAAAAGTCAATTTTTATTTTCTTGACTTTTGGGATGTATATGGTATTATAATTGGGCTATGGCGGATATAGCTCAGTTGGTTAGAGCGCCAGTTTGTGGTACTGGATGTCGCCGGTTCAAATCCGGTTATTCGCCCCATTTATTTAAAAATCCCCCGATTTTCTCGGGGGATTTTTTTATTTCTTCTAAATACTTGTGTCTTGACATCTTTGTTTTTTTGTGTTAGTCTTTTTAAAAAGAGGTGACATATATGGATAATAACGAAAAAATCAAAAAAGCTTACAAAATCGGATGCGAAAAAATGACAAATGCCGTCAAAGCTGCGGACATTCTTTCAATAAAAAGATTGTTTTCGGAACACCATTACGATTCTGGATTTATAAATTCAATGATTTATGATTCAATTTGGCTTGATGCTGAAAATGTTATTCGAACTCTTTTGCCATATGCATATATGAACGATTCAAAATTACAGAATTTAGTTATGCTGATTGCGCAAACGAATAAAACCGAACTTTTTGATTTGTTATGGGAATTGACAGAAAAAAATCACGAAATGAGAGCGCATGCATTTAATTCTGCGGCCGCTTGTGGTGCTGTTCTTTCTGTTTATGAATTCTGTGAAAGAGTGTTTGATCCGGATCTTTTGGTCAAAGCAAAAAAATTCGCAGAACAAACAACAAAAGATAAAATCAGAGGCAATTCAAAATTGATATCGCAGACTGATTTGAATTTATGTATTGCATTTATAGATGCCAGAATTAAATTTATTGAATATATGCGGGTGCGTGCAGAAAAAATCGGTATCCAAAAATAAAATAAAAACCCCGAACGGGGTTTTATTTTTTAATCTTCTAATACTTGTTTTTGCAGGGCGATTAATTCATCACAGCCTTTTTTTGCCAAATCCATCAAATCCAAAATTTGATTTTTTGAAAAAGGTTTTTCTTCGCCGGTTGCCTGGATTTCTATGAAATTACCATTGCCGGACATTACGAAATTAGAATCCATTTGTGCGCCACAATCTTCTTCGAAATCTAAATCCAAAACATTTTCACCATTACATACACCCGCGCTGATGGCGGCGACATAATCGGAAATCGGGTTTTCACGAACGCGTCCCATATCCATTAATTTTTTGACCGCCATGGACATCGCAATAAATCCGCCTGTGATTGCCGCACATCTGGTGCCACCGTCGGCCTGGATTACATCGCAATCAATTGTAATTGTATGTTTGCCCAATTTTTCCATATCAACCACGCTGCGGAATGCGCGACCGATTAAACGGGAAATTTCTGCGCTGCGATGATCACGGGACAGGGCATCACGATTTTTACGATTATCAACCGCGCGTGGTAACATAGAATATTCAGCCGTCACCCAACCGCCGGTTTTGTGTTGATATCTTTTCCATGCAGGTTGATTGTTATCAACGGACGCTGTACAAATTATGCGGGTATCGCCAATTTCTATTAAACAAGAACCTTCGGCCCATTTATTAATGTTTGTTTCCAATGAAACACGTCTGATTTCGTCGTTTTTACGTAATGATGGGCGCATATTTTCTCTCTTTGATTATTTTTGTTTTGAAATAGAATCTTGTCTTGTTTTCATAAAAATTTCAAGATGTTTTTTATAGTCTTTTTTGATAGATTCTTGAATAGCAAAAGCGTTATATGCTTTTTCATCCAAAGTTTCAATTTTCAGCTTTTGTTTTTCAACCGTATTTTCATGTGATTTTTTCGGGTCGTTGCAAACGTACGCCAAAAGAAATACATTTACAGCCGTTAAAACCAATTTTGCAATATTTTTATAATCATTTTTTTTCATTTTATATACCTTTGGATTTTATTTTGTGCGGGCATTTTTAATGCTGTCCATAACGTGCAAATTTCTTTGAATTTCATTTAATCTTTTTATATCTACGTCTTTTTGTTTCATTATATAGACGGCTTCGCCATAAAATAATGTTTTTTGATGATTGTCCAAGATAGATTTTTTTAAAGATTCAATTTCTTTTTTATTTTCTTGTTTTTCATTGCGCATATCTGCACCGCGGTTATATTTAACGGACGCCAAATACATCAAAGATATAAAAGCAGCCAGGCTGATGGTTGTAAAATATGATGGTGTTTTATTTTTGTTATTCATTTTTTCTCTACTTTGTTTGTTGTTTTTTAAATATGATATCGTTTTTCATAGAAATAGTATCAGATTTTAATTTTAATTCATGTTTTAATTTTTCTATTTCTGCGTTTTTAGATTCTTTGTCTTTAACGGTCATTATGCACAAACCAATAAGCGCGGCAATAGAATATATCAAACACCATTTATATAAATGTTTCCAATCGGCTTCGTTAATTTTATCGAAATAATATTCAGGCCATTCGCGATTTTTTTTCATGCTTGATTTCTCCGGTATTTTTACTTATTTAATTGTATTGCAATATTTTTTATTTGTCAATATTTATTTAAAGTTCATTTTATATTTGATTTTTTATTTTGAAATTGATAATCTGATAGATGTTTGAAAGGATTTATATGTCGATTAAATTTAAAAAATTACTAAGAAAGATTATCAGTTATTCTGGAATATTCTTTTTTGTTTTGGCGGCCGGTATGTTATATTGGCAATTGCATGATTATTCTTTATCACAAATAGGCCACGCCATATTGGATTTGCCTTTTGTTAATTTGTTATATGCGTCCATTGCATGTTTGTTGGGGTATTTAACGTTGGCGACATATGATTGGTTGGCTTTGAAATACGTTGGCGAAGTTGATAAAATCAAATGGTGGAAATGGATGTTGGCGGGGATATTGGGATTCGCCATCAGCAATAACGCAGGCCACGCGGTTGTATCCGGTGGCGCAATTCGTTACAGATTATATACCCGTTGGCGTATTCGCGCAGGGGATATTTTAAAAATGTTAATATTTTCCGGATTTACATATTTTTTGGGCGCCAGCGCGATTGTGTTAATTGGGTATTTTTTGGTCCCGCATGATATTTTTGCAGGTTCTGTTGGCGCGTCTGTTGGGATTCACGGATTATTTATATTTTGTTTGTTGGCGTTAATGGCTTATTTCATAATGACGATATTGTTTTCAGATAAAATTATATATATTAAAAAACATTATTTACGCATTCCGCGAACAAAAACGGCGATTATTCAGACTTTTTTGGGAATAACCGACAGCGTTCTGGCGGGTTTGGTTTTGTATTTTTGTATCATCCCGTTCGTAGATATTCCATTCAGAATATTTATAGGGTTATTTGTGATTGCACAAACGGCCGGTGTTTTCAGTCAGGTTCCAGGTGGTATTGGTGTGTTTGAAACAATCTTTTTGTTGGCTTTGCCAAAAGACGTGGACAAAGCGACCGTGTTCGGAGGATTGATGGCATACAGAATTATTTATTATTTAATTCCATTAATCGGAATTGGCGGTATATTTTTCATTTATGAAAGGGTTTTACGTGCCAGAATGCATCGTTGGATGGAAGAAGCAAAACAAAGATGGCCAAATTTAAAAAATATAAAAATGAAAAAATTCGGCTTTTTTGGTCGTAAAAAATAAATGCCTTGCGTCTTTTGATATCTCGTGCTATTCTTTACATTATCGTGTAACCGAAATAAAAAGTAGAATAACACAGATGTATATAAAAAATCTGATTTTCATAATTCGTTTTGTGCTGTTTGGTAATTGTGTGCAATCCCTTGGAATGGGCGGTGGCGCCCCATGGGGACGGGTTCTTTTTGCAGGTCGCGATATAAAAAACAAAGGATTATTAAATGTCAAAAAAAATATATGTAGACGCGGTCCACCCGGAAGAAATGCGCGTCGTTATTGTGGAATCGGATTCTAATCGAGTATCTGATTTCGATGTGGAAACAACGACAAAACCACAAATCAAAGGAAACATTTATCTGGCAAAAGTTATCCGCGTAGAGCCATCTTTGCAGGCGGCTTTCGTTGATTACGGTGCTGGTAAAAATGGTTTCTTGCCTTTTTCCGAAATACACCCAGATTATTATCAGGTAACCCCAGAACAAAAGAAAAAATTGTTGGAATTGGCTCATGCCAATATCGTTGATGATGACGAAGATCCATCTGACGACGACGAAATCACAGAATACGATGATAACAGCGCGGGCGAAGATAACAAAGAATTCGCAAAACGTGCAAAAGAATTCAAAATCCAAGACGTTATAAAACCAAAACAAATTATTTTGGTCCAAGGCGTCAAAGAAGAACGCGGACAAAAAGGCGCGTCTATGACGACTTATTTGTCTTTGGCGGGCAGATTTGCGGTATTAATGCCGAATTCTCGTAAAAGAAATTCTTATGGAATATCTAAAAAAATATCTGATAAAGCAGAACGCGCCAGATTGCGCGAAATTATGCATGCTTTGAAAATACCAAAAGGCATGACCGTTGTTTTACGTACGGCCGTATCCGGTGCCGCTCCGGGTGATATTGCAAAAGATTATGATTATTTGGTAAATTTGTGGAACGAAATTCGCAAAAATACTTTGGAATCTGTTGCACCCGTTGTAATTCATACCGAAGATTCTTTATTGCGCCGCGTCGTTCGCGATTTTTTAAGCGACAAAGAAGATGTTTTGGTAATCCAAGGGGAAGAAGCGTTTGATATGGCTAAATCTCATTTCCAACAAATGTATGGAAAATTACCACGTAAACAATTGGTAAATTACAAAGATGTCGCAGTTCCATTGTTTGTAAAAACAGGAATTGAAAAACAATTAGAAGGTTTGCACGGACCATACGTTAATTTGCCATCTGGCGGTTCATTGGTTATTAATCAAACCGAAGCTATGGTATCCATTGACGTTAATTCATCACGTGCGATAAAAGAAAAAGACATTGAACAAACCGCATTGAATACGAATCTGGAAGCCGCAGAAGAAATTGCTTTGCAATTGCGTTTGCGTGATTTGGCGGGAATTGTTGCGATTGACTTTATCGATATGGAAGAAGAAAAAAACAACCGCAAATTAGAATTACGTATGAGAGAGGTTATGAAAAAAGATCGCGCTCGTACTCAAATTGCGAAAATCAATAATTTCGGTGTTTTGATGTTGTCTCGTCAAAGATTGCGCAGCAGCTTTATGGAATCTTCATATGTGCAATGTCCGCATTGTATGGGGTCCGGTATTGTGCCATCTATCCAAACGTCCGCGATTATTATGTTCCGCCATTTGCAAGAAAAATTATTGGCAAAAGCCGCGCAAAAAATCATTATCACTGTTCCAACAGATGTTGCAATTTATTTGTTGAACCATAAAAAAGGCGAATTGGCCGATATGGAAAACGAATTTGAAACAGAAATTGTTATTGTAGGCGATGATTCTATGTTAAGCATTGAACAATATTCAATTCAACGTGTTGCGCCAGAAGCCGTTAAAACAGATGATGTTTTGACCGCTCATGCACCGTCTACGAATGTGAAAAAGAAAAACCCACGCCAGATAGAGGCGAAAAAAACGACTATGAACGCACATCGTCATCGTCGCAAAAAGAAAAAACAACCGAAAAAGCCAAAAACATTATGGCAAAAATTGGTGGGTTAATATAAATAAAAAGGGATGATTATTTCATCCCTTTTGTCTTGAACAATATCTGTTTTTTTATTAATCTTATATATATATGAAAAAAGAATTATATGATTTTTTAAATACCGATTTGCAATTCATTAAAGGGGTGGGGCCGGTATTGGCGACGCGTCTGGAAAATGTTTTGGGCGGCCGTCGTATATTGGATTTTTTATTACACAAACCCAGCTATGTTCGTAAACGTGAAATAATAGATAACGCGATGAGTGCTGAATCTGGCGACACGGTTACAATTCGTTTGTTGGTGCAAAATCATAAAACAGGTGGAAAATTTCGTGGTCGTAAAATGCCGACACGAATTATGTGCATAGATTCTATGTCTAATCACGTGGCGCTGCAATTTTTTCACAGCACTTATTTAGATTATTGGTTAAATAAATTACCAATCGGGCAATACAGATTAATCAGCGGGAAAATAGAAATTTCAAAAAATGGAAATATTGTAATAAATCATCCAGATTTTATAGAACCGGTTGAAAACGCAGATAAAATCCCCAGCGCCCAGGTCGTATATCCGTCCGGCGAAGGGGTGACGCAAAAACTGTTAACAAATGTCCGTGATCAAATTTGGGAAGGATTGGATAAAATCAATACAGAATCTGTGCGCGATTTATTGAATCCATTACGCGCGGTACATTTTGCGCCAGATTCTGATTCTTTAAAACCGGAATCTGCATCTGTTAAAAAAATGGCGTATTTGGAATTGTTGGCTCATCAATTGGCAATCGCAATTACGCGCCAGAAAAAAGAAGAATTAATAAAACCGGCTCGAACAAAAAAATATAATTTGTTGGAAAAATTTTATGAAAACCTGCCTTTTGAATTAACGGGTGCGCAAAACAATGCTATTGCGGATATTTTTAATGATATTGATAACCCAGTTTCTATGATGCGTCTGGTCCAGGGGGATGTTGGTTCGGGAAAGACATATGTTGCAACCGCCGCCGCCGTTAAAATGGCAGAATTTGGGATGCAAACCGTATTGTTGGCACCAACAGATACTTTGGCGGTACAACATTTTTCAAAATTAAAACCGATGTTTGATAAATTGGGTATTCATTCAGATATTTTAACGGGACGCGACAAAGGCGTCAAAAGACGCGAAAAATTAATATCAATAAAATCGGGCAGAACGCGCGTTTTAATCGGGACTCATGCTGTTTTTTCTGATGACGTTATATATAAAGATTTGGGATTAATTATAATTGATGAACAACACAGATTTGGCGTAGCTCAAAGAACGGCCATTCGCGAAAAGGGAAATAACCCAGATGTTCTGGCGCTGTCCGCGACCCCAATCCCGCGCACATTATCTATGACCGTTTATGGCGATATGGATGTATCAATTATCAATGAAAAACCCGTTGGGCGTTTGCCGATTATTACGTCGAAATTGCCGGTGGACAAAATAGGTTCTCTTGTCGGGCGATTAATTGCTCAAACAGAAAATGATGCGAAAATATTTTGGGTTTGCCCATTGGTCGAAGAATCTGAAAATATTGATATGGCGGCCGCGACCGAACGTTTTGAATCTTTGAAAAAATATTTCCCAAATGCGGGATTGGTGCATGGACAAATGGATAAAAAATCACGCGATGAAGTTATGAATAATTTCGCAGACAATGATTCAAATATGAATTTGTTGGTATCCACCACCGTGATAGAAGTCGGAATAGACGTGCCACGCGCATCCATTATTGTAATAGAAAACGCAGAAAGATTTGGATTGGCGGCATTACATCAATTGCGTGGTCGTGTGGGTCGTGGGTCATTGCAATCATATTGTGTTTTGTTATATGGAAATAATATATCGCCCGATGGTATGAAAAGATTGGATGTTTTGGTTGAAACGGACGACGGTTTTGTAATCGCAGAACAAGATTTAATGATGCGCGGTGTTGGTGAATTATTGGGAACAAAACAATCGGGATGGATATCTTATAAATTCGTAGATTATCGCGAACATCGTGATTTGTTTAAATTGGCGACCATTCATTCAAAAGAAAAAATTATAATAGACGAATTTGCAAATGACATAATGTATATATTCGGCCGTAAATTAACGTTGGGGGCCTGATAAATATGAAAAAAATCTGGACGTTTTTATTCGTGATGTTTTTTTGTAATATGGCAATGTCCGCCAGTTTGATATCAGATACAGAAACAGAAAAATTATTGGATAAATTGATCGCCCCCGTTGTGCGCGCGGCCGATATTTCTGAATCCAGAGTGCAAATTCACATTATAAATGATAACACGTTTAATGCTTTTGTTCGTGGCGGCGAAGATGTTTATGTTTATACGGGGATGTTGACCCAAATTAAATCTATTCCAGAATTCCAGGCTGTAATCGCACACGAATTGGCTCATACAATTGGCGGACACGTCGCGCAAATGGCGGACAGACGGGCGGCCGAAATGAAACGCACAATGATAGTCCAGGCTTTGGGTATTGGTCTGGTTGCGGCCGGCGCAGATGCGGGTTTGGGTTTGGGGATGATTGCTGGTTCATCTGGTATGGCGAAACAATCTTTGATGGCGTTCACGCGCGATGAAGAAAGAATGGCGGATGATATCGGTTTAAAATTAATGATGGAATCAAATTTGGATGCGAACGGCTTTGTCGATGTGTTGGAACATATGCAAGAATTGTCCAGTGGTATAGAAGATAAAATAAATCCAAACAACATAAATCATCCGTTAACGACAGAGCGTCTGCAAAATGTACGAGAAAAATTAAAATTGGAAAATTATAAATTCCGTGGCGTCGAAAATATGGCTCAAAAAAAAGAATTCGAAATGGTGCGCGCGAAATTAATTGGATATTTGCACACATCGACCCAGGTTTTGTCCCGTTATCCGGTGTTGGATAATTCGGATGCCGCCGTTTATGCCAGAACCATTTCATATATGGTAAATAAAGATTTAAAATCGGCAAAAATTGGGGTAACAGAATTAATAGAGCGCGATAATGATAATCCGTATTTTTATGAATTATTGGGAGACACAGAATATCAAATGGGAAATTACAACGCCAGCATATCTGCATATGAATCTGCGTTAAAACATGTGGATAATGCACCTCAAATTGAAACCGCATTGGCTATGGTTTTATCCGCCAGAAAAGGGACGGGGGATATATCGCGCGCAATTACGTTATGCAAAAAATCTTTGTTGTCCGAGTCATCTGCTTTGACGTATTGGGTTCTTGCGCGATTATATACAGATGGGCGTTCCGAATGGGCGATGGCGGAATATTATAATTTACAAAATAAATCCGATATGGCAAAAAAATACGCAAAATCCGCCCGTAAAAAATTGGATAAAAATACGCCTGAATATATAAAAGCAGGGGATTTATTATAATAAAAAAAGCGCAGATAAAAATCCGCGCTTTTTTATTTCTTATTTTACAAAACTGTAATCCATTTCCAAATGGTTTGGGTTATATGTTCCGTTCAATATTGCCAAAGTATCTTCAACCAATACCAATTCTTCGTTCGTTGGAATCATCAATATTTTAATTTCAGAATCTGGCGCAGATATAATTGTTTCGCCACACCCTTTAAAGCCCAAAGTCTTTTCATTTAATTCTGTGTCCAATTTGATGCCCATATGTTCCAAATTTTTGCAAATTTGTTCACGCATAAATGCGCCGTTTTCACCAACGCCGGCTGTGAATATAATTGCGTCGCATTTGCCACCGATTGACGCCATATATGATCCGATGAACTTTTTAGCACGCAAAGCTTCCATATCTATTGCCAAACGACAATTGTCATTTGCGTCTTTGTTTTCTTCTACGTCGCGTCTGTCGGCGTAACATTCTGTAATGCCCAAAATCCCAGAATTTTTATTCAAAGATTCTAAAATTAATTTATCAGACAATCCCAATTTTTCTTTTACATAAAACGGAATCGCTGCGTCCAAATCACCTGTACGGGTTCCCATAACCAATCCGGCCAAAGGGGTCATACCCATAGATGTATCAACGCTATTTCCGCCGCGTATTGCGCACGCGGACGCGCCGGAACCGATATGCATAGAAATTACATTACATTCGGATGCAGGTTTTCCCAAAATGGCAGCCGCGCGTTTTGATACATATAAATGTGATGTTCCATGGAATCCGTATCTGCGCACACCCATTTCACGATACCAAGCGGTCGGAACAGCATAACGATATGCGTAATCCGGCAAAGTTTGGTGAAACGCGGTATCAAATACGGCAACTTGTTTTGCGTCTGGTAATAATTCTTTTGCTGCAACGATACCGATTAAGTTCGCAGGATTGTGCAAAGGCGCTAAATCTGATAATTCTTCAATTGTTTTGATGACTTCATCCGTTGCTTCGACCGAACACGCAAATTTATCTCCACCATGAACAACACGATGACCGACTGCGCGAATTTCATCGATTTTAATTTCATTTTCACGCATTAATTCTATAATCGCATTTAATGCAGCCGAATGATTTGGTAATTGGATATCTTTTTTATCGGATTTATTTAACGTTTCATATTTAATAAAAGAATCATTTAATCCGATTTTTTCGCTGTTGCCTTTGAATATGGGTTGAAATGTTTCTGTATCGAAAACTTGGAATTTCAAACTGGAAGAACCGCAATTTAAAGCCAATATATACATAAGATATCCTTTTAGTTGTTTATTAATGTTTGTATAACATAGCAAAAATTGACCACTGTATCAATAATAAAGTGTGAATTTTAAAGCCCAATTTTCATTGATAATGTTTGTTGATATTCCGGTTGTTTTATCGGACACCCAAAAGTTTTCCTCGCCAACCAAAAGACGTGCAGATACAAAACCGTTCGAAATGAAAACATTTGGATTTGGGTTGGTGCGACTTCCAATGCCGTATGCATCCACCGCATCCCCTATGGAATAACCCGCATTTGGTGTTTGGCATATTAATTGCACGCGTGCAAATTTCGGCATTTTATCTGTATCAAATCCATAATTAATATGTGACGCATTTGCGACAGGGATTAATTCGCTGGAAATGGTGTTTAAATTATCTGCTTCACCATATGTATTAAATAATTCTTGCCAAAATTCGGCATTCACAGATTCTATCGAAAAATCGGACCCCGTGCCATTATTTGAATTTATTTCATCTTTTTTTGCGATTTCATATCCACCCAATTTTTGCCCGTCATGAATGCGCAATGTATTTGTGTCTGTGTCAAAAGACATCTCGCCCGACATTCCTGTGAAATTGTTATTTTGCGCGGTTGTCCCGCGACGAATTTGTAAAATTCTTGTCATGTGTATTCTCCTGTAAATTTTTGGAAATAAAAAAACACCGCGTAAAAGCGGTGCGATTTATAATTATATTATATCAAAAAATGACATAAAAATCAAGCCTTAAAATTATGCAACCCGATAATTGGCCGTATAATTCGCCAATTTTGCTGCGGCAACGCCGTGTGGGTCCATAAATTTCTTTTGTTGGTTTGCGCGGCTGCGTGGTGCCCATTTGGTCATTTTATTGTCTTTTGTTACATAATCCCAATATGCCATTAAATCACGATATTTGTCGGATTGATCAGCATTCAATTCTGAAATTTCTGTATTTTGAGCCGTAATTTGATCGTTTAAAAATGTGATATAATTCGTGGCATTCCCAAGTTCTGTTGATTTTGTTTCAAATTGTTCTATATCACGTGATACTGACATTGCAAGCATTGGCGGAAAATTGAATGGAAGTATTGTTAATTCAGCAATACGGTCTGCGTCTGATAATTTGCCCAAACGTTTAATTGCATCTGTCGTTAATGCAGGGGAATATCCGGCCAATCTGCCGGTCAAGGCGCCAATGTCCCTTGTCAAAGATGTTTCATTGCCGCGGGTGGTTCCTAAATCCCCATTTAATTCATTCAATTTTGCAGTCGCATTTTGTATTTTTTGTCGTTTGTTTGATTGTTCTTTGTCATATGCGTCGCCCAAATTTTTCTTTTTTTCGTTAAATTTGGTGCCAGATCGGCGAATTAAATTCGTGGCCGCCGTCATAGTATAGCCAACGCCCAACATCGCGAATTTAATTGATTTGTCCAACGCGTTTGTAACGAATTGTGTTCCTGCATCTTTATTCCAAGATAATCCGCCGTCAGAAAACAAAGTAAATGGTTCGTTTTTCATAATATCCATAACGCGGCTGGTGGTTAAACCATAACGGGTAACCGCCAAAATTTCCATAGCTGTTTTGGCTTCGTCGATTTTGCCAGATTTAATAGAATTAATGATTAGTTTAGATACAATTGCTCGCATTTGCGAACCGTTTTTCATCGCACCCGCAAATGCTTTTGGCGTTGTCGTTTTGATTTCTTTCATAGATTTTACAAAATAATCAAAATGATTTGCGGCCGTTGGTGATTTGTATTTTAAATTGTCAGATATTTTTCCGGATTCTGATAATATTTTATCCAATCCATCTGTTGGTTTTATTTTTGCGCCATCTATTGCCTTTACAATCATCTTTGAAGAATTTGAAAAGAACATACGATCGCCGGTTAATTTTTTATATTTGTCGAAATAATTTTCGTATGTGTCCGCTTTCCAATTGGAAATTTTTTGTCCCAATGTTAATTTGTCATCCGGTTTTTTTACCAAAAAATCTTTGCTGTTTTCATTCGTATAATCTGTTTTTTCAATTGCCCGGGCATATGGTCCTGTGATTTTACTGTCGCCATAAGTTTCAAATGCAGAACGTAATTTTTCAGAAGAATAAATGTCATTCAATAAAGATTTATGATTGTTTTTGAAAAATTGTAATTTATGCGGGTTTACTGTCGAATCAAAACCATTTTTAATGACGTCATAATCCCCAGATATAGAATTTAAATCAGTTTCTATGTTTGTCGGTACATTATAATGCGAAGCGTACATCGTACGGTCTTGCAAAATGTCAGAAACTCTTTTAATTTTATTTGCAAATTTCGCATCAGAATTATATTTTTTTGAATCAATATCGCGAATAAATCCTGCCAAATCTGTATCTGCATCTAAAACACGGTTGTCGTTTAATAATTTTTCAAAATAAATACGATGTGCGGACAAAACATTTTTCAATTTATCAATTGATGATTCTGCGGCAGCACTGGCTTGTTCAGGCGCGAATAATTTCCCAAGGCCAAAATATTCAGATAAAAAATTATTTGCGTCTTTATTTTCTGCCAATCTTTTTTTATTCGCATCCATAGATTGCAATGTTGATTGAAAAGATTTGAATATTTTTTCTGCGTCCCCATTTGAAATAAAAGCAGGATTGGTCATATCCGGCAATTCATAATTTTCGCCAGATGCATTAATTAAATCTGTTTTCCAAGATTTCATATTACCGTTAAAATCGTCAGATTTACGGTATCCGTCAAAAGTTGCGCGTTGATGGACGGGCATTCTGTCAAAATGCAATTGACGATAA
Organism: uncultured Muribaculaceae bacterium; assembly: GCA_964371145.1. Lineage (GTDB taxonomy): Bacteria > Pseudomonadota > Alphaproteobacteria > Rs-D84 > Rs-D84 > CAUTNA01. The sequence goes on along the minus strand of CAYJKO010000003.1, from coordinate 27,267 downwards.
TATAAAATCAAAAAATCTTCCATGTTTAAAGGGGAAGAGGGCGCGGTTCTTGGCGTTGGCATATAAATTCCATTCGTTAAATTATATTACATATTATAGTGTATTTTTGCCGAAAAATCAAGATTTTGATAAAAAAATCAATTTATGCGATTTTTTTCTTGCATTTATATAAAATATATGTAAAAATTTGTTCTGTTCGCTGTTGATAGTACTTGTATTATAAACAGTGAACATTTGGAGACGTAGCTCAGTTGGTAGAGCAAATGACTTTTAATCATTGGGTCCAGGGTTCGAATCCCTGCGTCTCCACCAGAATTTGAAAACCCGCGAAAGCGGGTTTTTCTTTTTAATAAAAATTATCGA
>CAYJKO010000003.1:4944-26804 GCA_964371145.1 uncultured Muribaculaceae bacterium | reverse complement strand
ACCAGAATTTGAAAACCCGCGAAAGCGGGTTTTTCTTTTTAATAAAAATTATCGATTATTCCAATTTTATTTGTTTGTTATTGGTGTACCTTAAAAAAATCAATTTTTTCAAAAATCAACAAAAAAAAATCAAAAAAATGCTTATTAATTTATATTACGGGGTGAAGAAATATAGTATAATTTTCCCAGAGAGAATGGAGAACGTAAACATGAAAGCAAAATTTAATTCTGGGTTACAAAAAAAACAAAAAAATTATTTTTCCAAATATTTATATTTTAACATAGCGTTGTTAACCAGTTTGGCTTCTGCGCAAGCAATGCCAATTGTAGATATGGGAAGCTTTGTTAACGATAAAATTTTAACTTTAAAACCCACGGCTTTGTCGGGGGCTGCGTCCTCGGATGCTTTATACAGCTCTATTGTTGCAGGGGATTCAAGCAGTCCTTTTTATGTGACAGTTAATGGTACAAATTATTATTATGATGTTTTGGGTATGGATAGAGATGTTTTGTCCAGCTTGAATACAGAGAAAAAGAGTCCTTTGTCAGGCGATTATTTTGGATCTTATTATAATCTGGGAACGCAGGGCGATTTTGGAGTTTTCTTTTTGATGCCAACCGATACTGTTAATATTATCAATGGGGATTTTATAAACAATATTGGTATTAATGGCGCAGGTGTTATGAATTTTGGCTCTGTTTCGGAAATATCGGGTAACTTTATAGGGAACAAGGTGTTTAATTTGGGGGGTGCCGAAGGAGCAGGGGTTCGAAATGCTGGTACAATAGGTTCGCTGCATGGTGATTTTATTGCAAATTATAGTCAAAAAAACGCGGGTGGGATTAAAAATGATGAGGGCACAATAGGAAGTGTTTCAGGCAATTTTATTGCTAATTCTGCATATTTAAATGGTGGTGCAATTTATAACGGAGCAACATCATCGGGCGCGTATGGAATTGATAAAATAACGGGTTCATTTATCGGTAATACTGCGGGTGAGCTTGGTGGCGCAATTTATAACGGCGGATATTTTTCAGATATGGGAGATGTTAGCGCAATATTTATTCAAAATCATTCGGGACAACATGGTGGTGCAATTTATAACGTAGCAAAATGGGAAAGTTTGGATGGTATATTTGTTTCTAATTCAGCAAAAAATTTAACGGGCGATGCATTTGGTGGTGCAATTTATAACGATAATAATATTAAAGATTTAAGCGGTTTGTTTTTTGGAAATAGTGCCGTTTCTGATGGGGGGATTGCATTAGGCGGAGCGATTTATAGTTCAAGTTATTTATATATGATTGCGAAAAATGGTTTGACTTTATTTCAGGATAATTATGTTTCAACTGATGGCGGAACAACACAAATATCAAATGCGATTTATAATACCGGCTCAATTAATATAAACGCAGGATATGATAACACTGATTACGACACCCCTAAAAAAGGTGCCGGACTGGTTCATATTAAAGATGATATTACAGGATTGAACGGCAGTATTACAATAAATTTTGGTTCTGTTGCGGATGTCCCGACTAATGGTGTTGTTATGATTGATAGTAATGTGTCCGGCAACCGTTTGACTACTGTTGGAGGTTATTTAAGCTTTGCAGATGGTGTAACAGACGAGCATTATACGGGCGATCGATTTAGATTGACGACTGATTCTGTATTGTTTTTAGATGCCGATATGGCAAATTCTGCAATCGATAAAATTAACACTCCGGATTTAACAATTGAAAATTCGACAGTTGCTTTTCGTATGTTATCCGACAGCTCTGCGGGCTTGAATGAACTGTTTCACGAAAATGTTACATCAATGAATTTCGGTGGAATTTCATTTGCAAATGCTTATACAAATAATGCTCAATATGTTTATAGTGTTGGGGCGGGGTTAGCAAAAACTGAAACATACACAGGTATGGAAGGTTTCAAAACTGCATTGACACAAACAGGGGATAGAACTTTTACATTAACAGACGATCTGATTTTAACCGAACATAACCAACTTTACGCCGATGGCGAATTAACAATTTTTGGTAATGTGTCAGATAAAGATTTGCTTGTTTATAATGCTGATACTTCTGTTTGGGGATTAAACTCGGCTGTTGATTGGGATGATTATCATAAAATAACCAGCAATAACCAATATTCTCTTTTTAAAGCGTGGGGTTCAAATTCATCTATAAATATCATAGATGCTGTATTTGATGGTGTGGGCGATCCTTCGGAATCTTCGGTTTTTTATAGAGCTGCGATTTATAGTTCTCTTCCTATGAATGTTTATAATTCAGCTTTTTTGAATTCTTCGTCAGGCGGGATTTCAAACGATGATGTTTTAAATGTATTTAATTCGTATTTCGAAAATATTCAAAGTGCTCCTTCTACGACAGCGGGCGCAGTTACAACGGGTTCTTGGGGCGTTTCAAATATATATAATTCGGTTTTTGTGAATAATAAATATTCATTAAATAATTCTGGAACAACAAATATTTATAATTCTATTATGATTGGTGCCGTAGAGGGTGAAATTTTAAATACAAGAAATCTAAATATTTATGCCGTAAACGGAAACACTATAATAGGGGATGAAAATTCTGCGGCTGGAATAAGAACTCAACATGCAGAGACATATTTACGAGCAAGCAATGGAACTATATATATAAATGCAGATTCATATGGAAATTCTATGCTTGTTGGGAACTTGTATATCGGAACAGATGACGCCGATGGAAATTCTTATGACGGAACAGTTGTTGTTAATGCAGATATGTCTTTTTTGCCTGATACCATAAACTTTGATAATGGAATATTAAAAATTGGTGAAAAAATGGGAATTGATTCAACCACTGGTTATAGCAATTTCTTTGGCGGGGATTTTATCTCAAATGGTAAAGGAATTTTGGACACTCAAAATGGTGTGATGGACAGATTTGATTTGACCGCTTGGACTTTGAACAATCCGCAAAAGGTTTTAATTGATATAGATTTAGACAAGAATGAAGCAGACTTTTTTGATAATGCAACAGGCAAAAATATTGAAATTGCAGGGATAAATATTTTAAATTCTCAAGCTTTATATCCGAATACGCAAATTTCGATTTCTTCGGCGGGGAATTCTTTGGCTTTGGCGGCGGATGCAAAAACTGCGATTGGTTCAATATTTAAATATACCGTTGATGATTCTGATTTGCAAAGCACAGGATTTTTGTCTTTGACCAGTGATCCAAGTAAAGCCAACAACTTCGCTGCGCCCGCTTTGGCAAATTCATTAGCAAGATCTGGCTATCTTAATGATGTATTAGATATTTCAAGCAAAGCTTTATCTCCAAATCGTATTATTATAGATCAGAATTTATACGGTAAAACAGATTTATTGGTTTCGGCTTGGTTTGATTTTTCGGGGGATAAAGAAAAAATAAAACCTGCGAATATTTCATTCGATACTGAAAATTATACCGGAATTGCGGGGCTTGATATGCTGGGGGGCGATGTTCTGGGCTTTGATGCTTTGTATTCCATTTATTCTGGTTATGTAAAGTCAGAACAAAATTATGAAAATGTTATAACGAAACAAGACGGTTTTGTTGTGGGTGCTTCATTAACTATGGACAGGGGAAATTTAACGACTGCAACAACGGCTAATTTTATGACAAGCTTTGTGAAAGAAATGGTCGCATCTGCAGATGCTGAATATAATCTTTATTCTGGTTCAATCGCAAATAAAACGAGCTATGATTTTAAAAATTGTTGCAATCAACTTGTTTTAACCCCAAGCGTTTTGATTGGATATCATTTTATTAGCTCTGAAGATTATACAAATGCAAGCGGACTAAACATAAACTCTGAAGCTTTGCATGTTTTTAACGTAAACCCAGAATTAAAATTATCTGGATATTTCAAAGGCGTAAAACCTTATGCAACTATCGGATATAATTGGAGTGTCGGTAATGCAGGAGATATTAAAGCAGATGGTGTTTTGCTTGCGGATATAATTGCTGAAAATTATGCAAAAGCATCAGTCGGTTTGGATGCTTATGTAAGTAAAAGTTTATCTGCTTATATCCAAGCAAATGCGACGACCATGGAACGAGAAGGTTTGGGGGGACAATTTGGATTTAAATGGCAATTTTAATTTGTTGTAATTAAAAAAGCTCTGATAATTCAGAGCTTTCTTTATTCTTGTTGCGGGATTGGATGATTTTTTTGGAAAAATCCCTCTTTCAATAATGGCTTTGTTGTATGTACGAGATATTAAAGAAAGAGTTCAATGCGTTTAATGTTTTTTCTGTAAAATGTATGCGTTTCGATTCTATTTGTTTGCTGTGTATCTTTTTTTTAAAAAAAGCCCCAGGTGGGGCGTTTTTAATTGTCTGTATGAACGGAATATTGCGTTCCTTGATAATTTAATTTTAATCTGGACTTGGATTGGTCGGTGCTCATTTTGCCATAATATTGTTCGCCGAAATCGTCTTCGACAACCAATACTGGCCCAGCCGGCAAAGTCCCAGATTTCAAAAATATTTGATATACAGGATTTAAACCGACGTTCAATGTTCGTCCGCAATCATTCGCATTATCCGCACCTTCGCCGCCCAAACCAGATGTGCGTAATGTGATTGATTCGCCAGATTCTGCATCAGATATCGTCGGGCATAATGTACGATTTCCGATTGAACCGAAATCAATCAGACCGGCTTCGCAATAACTGGTAGATGGACATATAATTTCTGTGCCGGATTTCGCGGTCGCGATATAATACCCGCCAGTTGTTTGAATTTGGCATTGATTCTCTGCGATTTTATTTAAATCAGTGTTATCTAAATAATCTGTCGGACACGGTTCTTTTCCCATGTCTGCGGCAGGGCCTGTGTTGTCGAAATCATAATCATATGTTGTTGTATCCGGACAATAAGAATCCCCAGGGCAATCCGAACAGAATAATGTTCCCGCTTTTATATAAAACCCGGGGTTACATGTTATGGATGCTTCACATGTTGGCAAATCACCCAAACCTATATCGGCGCCCGTATTTCCTTCTGTCAAAAATGGCGGATTTGGGAATTCTGTGCTGGCGCGTGATCTTGCAAAATTTCCGCCCAAAGATGTATCAGAATCTGAATAACATAAAAATCCTGTGTTTGCAAACATATCTCTTCTTTCTGATGTGATTATACCTTCCCAGCCTTTTGGTAATACTATATTGGTCAAATTCGTTGCGCCATTAAACATGTCTTTTGCATTAAACACATCTGCCCAAAATTCTGGCAAAACAACAGATGTCAAAGATGTTGCGCCCGCAAACATAAATAATGTTTCTTGTACACCGTGCCAAGAATCCGGTAATGTGACAGATGTCAATCCGATTGCGTTGCGGAACAGGTATCCGACAATGGTTATATTATTCCAGCTTTGTGGTAATTTGTTGTTTTCCAATGCGCCAGTTTCAGATGAATATGTTCCAAAATTGGTTAATGAAGCGCAACCGTCAAACATATATGCGATATTTGTTAATGAATTTCCCCATGTTCGTGGTAATTGTACAGATGTTAAATTATCCATGTATCTGAACATGCTGTTTGTCGTGGTGATGTTGCCCCAATCATCTGGTAATGTCACAGATGTCAAAGCGTCCGCATTAAAAAACATATATGCTGTACTTGTCACATTGCCCCAATCATTTGGCAAAATCACAGATGTTAATCCGATTGCGCCAGAAAACATATTGTTCGTTGTTTTGCCGGTGCCGGTTGAATCAAATTCTGGTAATGTCACACGTGTTAATTGTGTAACGTTTTGAAATAAAGATGCGTAATTAGAACCGTTCCATTTTTTATATGCGTCTTTGAATCTGTAATTGTCTGCATCCGTTGCGGTTGTGGTAATCGCGTCTGACGAATCCAATAATTCAAATATGTTATTAAAAGCGGTTGTGATGCTGGTCGTGGCGTTGAATGCAATGTCATATGTGTCAAAATCACAATTAATAACGGTTGTTGCACCCCATGCTTCGTCAAAACCGGCCGTTTGCACAAAGGTTCCTGTTTTACAATGTTCAAATCCCAATGTGTTTAATTCTGTGTTTGTAGTCGCATCATTGGTAAAAGTTTTTGTTTGGGCGCAATCCGCACCAGAAATTGTGTCATTGCTCCAACCATCTGTTGTCGCAGGACACGTTTCGATTATGCCGGTGTTTCCATAATTAATGTTGCCAGATGGGCAATTGCTGTTTGCGGGACATGTTGTTTGAAATCCGTCGTTTGCGGTTTTAATATATTGACCATTATCCGTTGTCACATAACAATCTGTTTCCGCGTCTTGACCGGTTGCGGGATTATCAACATAAATGGTCGGGCAATTATCATTTCCGCCGGTTGATCCGTAATTTATAATGTCACCGCCTTCGCAATAATCGTATGCCGGACATATTGTTTGGGTTGAATCATTTGAGGTTGCAATATAATTTCCCGCCGTGGTGCGTGCTTGACATTGTGTTGCCAAAGATTTTCCGGGTTCTGTGTTATAATCGTAACCAGATGGGCACTGTGTGTTACCGCCGGTTATTTGTCCGCCAGCACCCGTTTCGAAAAAGAATTTTTCTCCGCCCGGACAATAATCATCGCCCAGACATGTTGTTAACCCATCACCGGCTGTTGCAACATATTTTCCGGCCGTTGCCAATATTTGACATTGTGCGCGAGACCAGCGGCCTGTATATTCGTTGTCTGTATATCCGTTTTCACAATCATATCGACCCATATCAGATGTTGGTCCAACCGGATTATCATATGTATATGTATACGTTGTTTCATCCGGACAATAATCGCCCAATGGACAAACCGTACATGTTGTTGTGTTGGCTGCTATGTAATCTCCGGCTTCGCAAGTTATTGTTGTAGAACACGGTGGTAAATCTGTTAATCCAATATTTGCGCCTGTATTTCCATTTGCCAAAAATGGCGGATTTGGGAATTGCCTCGCGGCTGGGGATTGTGCCGATGTACCATTCACAATTGCGTCACCATAGCACACAAAATCTGTATTTAAAAACATTGCACCACGGTTAGCCGTTGATATTGTAGACCCCCAATTATTTGGTAATACAATTGAAGATAAAGATGTTGCGTTTTCAAATATTCCATATGCATGTGTTAATATGCCCCAGTCATCTGGCAGTACGGCAACGTTTAAATTCGATGTATCCGAAAACATACGTATTATGTGTGTGTGGACAGGGCCCCATTGCTCTGGTAGTGCGGCGGATGTTAATCCGGTTGCACCAGAAAACATATATGATGTGTTTTTCATGTTACCCCAATCACTTGGCAAATGGTTTGCGGCCGGGGCGGACGTAGGGGATGCGTATGTTGCAATATTTGGCAAAGATGCCGCACCGAAAAACATTTCATAGGCCTGTTCTACGTTTCCCCATGTGCGTGGCAAAGTTACAGAATTCACAGATGTCGCACCTTTGAACATGGAATTTGTGGTTTTGCCGGTGCCTGTTGAATTAAATTCAGGAATAGTCACGCGGGTCAATTGTGTTATTCCATTAAATAGAGCATTGTAATTAGCGCCATTCCATTGTTTGTACGCGTCATTAAATCTGTAATTGTCGGCGTTTGCCGCATTGCCAGATGTTGGTATTACATTGTCTGATGTGTCCAATAATTCAAATATAGCATTAAATTGATTTGTGCCATTTGTGTCCGCGTTGAACGCAATGTCATATTTATCAAATTCGCAATTAATGACGGTTGTTGCGCCCCAAGCATCTCCATAGTCCGCGGTTTGTGCAAAAGTTCCTGTTTTGCAATGTTCAAATCCCAGTTCTATTAATTCTGCATTTGTGTCTGCGTCATTTGTGAAAGATTTTGTTTGGGCACAATTTGCGCCAGAAATTGTGTCGTCCAACCAACCAGATGTTAATGCAGGGCATGTTTGTAAATTACCGGTTGAACCGTAATTAATATCATCGGACGGGCAATAGCTTCGCGCGGGACATGTTGTTTGGAACTCATCATTTGCAGTTTTAATGTATTGACCGGTATCTGTTGTGACATAACAATCTGTTATTGCGTCTTGCCCGGACGTTGGGTTGTCAATATAAATGGTTGGACAATCATATCTTCCCAGTTCCGTTGCGGGTCCAACCGGATTCAAAGAATCGTAATCGTGTGTTGTTGTGTTTGGGCAATAATCACCCGGTGGGCATATAACGCACGCCAGAGATCCTGCCGGCAAATAATGACCCGGGTTACACGTAATAGAAGTTTCACACGGTGGTAAATTGGTTAATCCGATGTTTGCACCCGTATTTCCATTTGCCAAAAATGGAGGATTTGGAAATTCTTGGCTGGCTCGGGATTGGGCAGAAGTCCCATCTATGGTTGCGTTTGAATAACACATAAAATCTGTGTTCAAAAACATTTTTGCTCGATTAGCCGATGATATAGATCCCCACGTTGTTGGGATTTTTACATTGTTCAGTTTTGTTGAATTTTCAAATAAATCTGACGCATCCGTAATTGCATTCCAAGAATTTGGTAAATGCGCAACGGTTAATTCATCATTGCTTGTAAACATTTCTTCAATGTTTGTGATGTTTCCCCATGAATTCGGTAAATGGTTGGGTTGTCGGGTCGCGGATGCAGATGCATATGTTTGCAATGATTGTAATGATGTATTGTAAAACATAAAACGCGTTTCTGTAACGTTTTCCCAATTTGTTGGCAATATAACAGATGTTAATTGGTTGGCGCCCGCAAACATACCGGTTGTTGATGTGATGGAATCCCATCTGTCCGGCAATTCAATGGATAGCAAAGAAGATGATTCAAACATTGTATCTGTGTACGTTCTTCCGTTCCATTTTTTTAATCCGTCGCTGAAACGATATTTTGTATTTGAATTAATTCCTGTCCATAATGGCACGCCCATATCAATATCTGATCCCAGGGTTAACGCAACGTCAGTTGTAGAATTATACAGTTCAAAAGTGCCCGAAAAAGCATTGTAATAATCTGTGTAGGAAGAAGTGTTAAATGATATATCGTATTCCGAAAAATCGCAACTTTGCAGAGTCATTTGGTTTGGGTCCCATTCTCCATAAGTAGATCTTTGGGTAAGTTTCCCAGAAGAACAATATCTGTATTGATTTGGTATAAAAGAATGGTTTTCTAATGCTATTGCCAAAGTTTGTTTGCAGCTGTTGGCACTGCTCTCGTTTGTCCATCCGGGTGTTGATTCATAGGGGCACAAACCATCTAAACCAATTCCAATTTTCCATGATTCTCTTGGGAATACAGTGTTTTCTGGTGACATTAAAGATATGAATTGGCCGTCATTATTTAAATCTCTTGGGATGCCGTCACCTTTTTGCCAAAAACCTGTTCTGTCGAACATGTACGTGCTGTCAGAAATCCCTGACCATTCGGATATTTTTGGTATAGTTATAAATTTTAACGCGCCTGCACTTTGAAACATAGTTCGTGTATTTGTCACATTTCCCCAGCTTTCTGGCAAAACAATCGATTCCAGATATGGGGAAGACCAAAACATGCCGTCTAAAATTGTTACGTTATTCCAAGATGCGGGCAATAAGTTTTCGGATCCGTTGTATCCATGAATTTTTATGGATGTAATGGCCGATGAAGATATAAAGTTTGATAAATCAGTCATGTTGTTGCCCCACGTTGCGGGAATAACAATGGATGGTAAAGATGTTGTTGCATGCATAAAATCTGTCGCAAGTGTAACGTTGCCCCAACTGGTTGGTAATACGTTTGCAGTGCCATTGTATCCGTGGTATTTAATTGTTTTTAATGAATATGTTTCTTGAAGCATCCCTGTTACATCTATCATGTTTGCCCACGTACTGGGTAATGTCAATGATTCTATTCTGGTGTGCGGTTCGCCCATCCAATCTGATTCAGTTCCAAACAGGCGTCTTGCGTGGGTAATATTGCCCCAACTGACTGGGAATGCGCTGCCCGAAGCGGCATATCCATTGTATTTCAAAGACGTCAAAGCGTGCGTGTTGTCAAACATTCCGTCGATATGGGTGATGTTGCCCCATGTGGTCGGCAACAAAATAGAATCCAATGATTTTGCCTGTTCAAACATAAATGATGCGTTTGTGACAGTCCCCCAGTTTGGTGGCAATATAACATTTTCAGAACCGGTGTATCCATCATATGTAATTGATTCTAAATTTGTACAATAATGGAATAATCCAGATACGTTTCTGGCGTTCCCCCAATCCGCTGGCAATTCAATAGATTTCAAAGCGGTTGCATTGCTGAACATGTATGAAATGTCGGTTGCGCCACCCCAAGATGTTCCAGAGTTTTTCAAACGATATTTTGTTGTGCTTGGATCTATATTTGTCCAGGAACGTGCACCTGCATAAACGCCAGAGCTTGTAAGAGTTGATGGCAATGCCACGCCGGTGGCGGAATTATATAATTCAAAGACATCGCTGAATTGGGTTGGTATAGAGTATCCCGCACCATATGCTATTTTAACGGGTTCTCTCCACGTTGTTGTACCGGTGGTAAATTGAATATCCATACCCGGACCCGGTGCCGAAATGGCGGGTGTGGCGAAAAACACCGTTAACACGGTTGCAAAAATCCCCAATAATACGGATTTAATTCGCATATTCTCTATTCCTTTCAATTGTATACATCGCCATGGTACAAAATTGGGATTTTTTGCGCAAGTGCTTTTTTCGGTTTTTTTATATATTTTTTTAAGAATATAAACCTGCGGAAAATATTGGCAAAATCCGATAAAATGTAATTCATAAATCTTGAAAATTTAAGATTTTTAAATAATAAAAAATATTGGAGAAAAAAAATGAAAGAATTACACAGATATTTATTTAAACCATTGGTATTAATCGGTGCATTAAATTGGGGTTTAATTGGATTTTTCGGTTTTAATTTGGTTGCTTGGTTGTTTGGACCGATGTCAATTTTATCCGCAATCATTTATTGTGCGGTCGGTTTGTCAGCGGTATTCTGCATTATCGCAATGTTGGCACATAAACGCGAAGAAGCATAAAAATTGCATCACAAAAAAAGACCCCGAATTCGGGGTCTTTTTTTATTTTAAATAAAATGTTATTGTGGATACTACGCGTACCTTTTTATCGATGGATGCTTTTTCATTGTTTGACCATGAATCCAATGGATCGCGTGCCGTAATAGAAAAAACGCCTTGGTTTGCAGATTTTATTTTACCCAATTTTGCGTCCGCATCTTTTGCAAATTGTTCGCCAGATGCGCGAGCGTTTTTCGTCGCAGATTCTATCATTTCCATTTTTATATCATTTAATCCGTTAAATAAATAAACAGGTCCCGCATAATCTTCGGTAATTGTTACGCCTTGTTTAATTAATTCGCCCATTTCACGGGATACGGAATCCACCAATTCGACATTATGGCTGCGGATGAATACTCCCGTTTCGATCACGTATCTGTCGCCAGATTGTTGTTGTCTTTCTGCCATGGAATATCCCGCGAATTTGTCGCGCACTTGGACCCGGCCGTTTTTTATGTCATCCGCAACGAATCCCGCATCTGTTAAAAATGTTTTGATTTTTTTAATGTCAGAATCAATTTCTTTTTGAACGGTTGTTAAGTTGTTCCCCACGCGGTTAATTTTTATGTTCCAAATGGCCGTGTCTGCGATTACATCTTTTTCTGCCAATCCTTTGACCGTTACTGTGCGTGTTGCCAAAGATTGATATACTCCGTTGCCAATAAAAAAGCCGCCGAACATTAATCCAGCCGACAATATGATGGCAATCCCCACCGCGCCAAAGCCCAACTTTAATCCGATTGATTTAATTTTTTGTTTTAATTGATTAAACATAATTTTCCTCTCTTTTTAATTATTATAGATATTATTATTTTAATGTAAAGGAATATTTATAGACTTGAAAACATTCCGAATTAATGCTAATATAAAATCCGATTTAATAAAAAGGCGATATAAATATGAATGAAGAAAAAGTCATTTTAACAGGAATCAAACCAACCGGAACACCGCACGTGGGGAACTATGTTGGGGCAATCAAACCAATTTTGGAAATGGTGAAATCTGAAAACACAGTCATTGTTTTTATTGCTGATTTACATGCTTTGAACATTATACAAAACCCATCAGAAATAGGGCAATATACCCATGAATTGGTTGCGACTTTGTTGGCGTTGGGTCTGGATCCAAATAAAACTATATTCTTCCGTCAGTCTGATGTGCCAGAGGTTGCGCAATTGGAAAATTTATTAATGAATATAACATCCAAAGGTTTAATGAATCGTGCGCATTCTTATAAAGATAAACGTGATAAAAATCTGGCGGCGGGTAATGATGCAGATTTCGGTGTTAATATGGGTTTATATACATATCCTGTTTTGATGGCAGCCGACATATTATTATATGACGCAGACATCGTGCCGGTCGGACGTGATCAAAAACAACACGTAGAATTTGCACGTGATATAGCGGGTTCTATGAATGCAATATATGGCGCAGATGTTTTAAAATTGCCGGACGTATCTATAAAAGAAGATGCAGGATTAATCCCGGGACTGGACGGTCGTAAAATGAGCAAAAGTTATAATAATCAAATTCCTATTTTTGCGCCGGAATCTGAATTGAAAAAATTAATTATGAAAATAATAACAGATTCTAAAACACCGGATGAATCCAAAGATCCGGAAAATTCAACAATATTCCAATTGTATAAACATTTCGGAAATGGTGAAGAAATCGCAGCATTACGTGATATGTTTACCCGCGGTGGACATGGTTATGGTGAATTGAAGACTAAATTATTTGAAAAAGTCAACGAAGTCTTAAAAGAAAAACGTGAATATTACAATGATTTGATGAATAATACAGCGACATTGGACGATATTTTGTGCGATGGTGTTGAAAAAGCCCGTGCATTGGCCAGTTCGGTTTTAAATCGTGTGTCAATTGCAATGTTGGGACGAAAAATATCATTACCGATTTAATAAAAAAAAGACCGCAAAATGCGGTCTTTTTTTTTATTTGGTTTTTCCCAATTGCTTTTTCCAGATTTTTAATATTGTTTCATTTCTAATATGGTGCATATATCGTGTTTGGCGTCCGTATAAACGGTATTCGTTTGTTTTTAACGTACGTTCTGCTTTTAAATTATCTGGCATAGTTGTTGCGTATAATGATTTTAAATTTTTTATATCATAAGAATATTTTTCTGTCATTTTTAAAGATTGGGACGCAATGCCTTGGTCTTCGTTGTCTTTTGAAATATACATCCATACTTCGGCTTCGGTATTTTTTGAAATGTTCCCCAATCCGGACGCACCAATTAATTTATTATCGCGCAAAATAAAAAACATTTCATCGTAAAAATATTTTTTATCTATTTTGCATATTAATTCATCTGCTTTAGAATTAAGCAGGTAAAGCGAAAAGAATGCCAATGTTTTGAAAATGTTTCCTGTATAAAATTTAGAAGCCCAATAAAACCACGGATATAATCGATCGCGGTTAGAATCAATTATTTGGTAAAATTCATTTCTTCTTTCAAATAAATTTTTATATTTGACCTTTTCCAGAGTAATATTTTTGTTCATATTATTTGCCTTTCCCTTTCAACTGTTTTTCCCAGACTTTTAAATTCAAGTTTTGTTTTCCGCCCAATATTGTGCCATCGCGAAATTCAATTTTGCCCATTTTATAATTATTCAATTTTAAAATTTTTTCAGATTTGATGTTGCCAGATGCGGTTTTTGCATATAATGATTTCAAATTTTTTATATTATAAGAATATTTTTCCAAAGTTTTTAAAGAATTCGAAGCAATGCCACGGCCTTCGATATTTTTAGAAATCAAATACCATATTTCCGCGTCTTGTTTTTCTGTGTCTATATTATCTAATCCCATCAATCCGGATAATTCATTGTTAAAATATATTAAAAATTGTTCGTCATATTGATTGGAAGCCGAAATAGAATGTTTTAATTTTTTCCATTTTGTGCTGGTTATATAAAATAAAATAAATAATATGCTTTGAACCATCGTGCCCGTGAATATATTGTTTGTCCACCAGAACCATGGTTCTAATCTGTCACGATTAGAATTGATCATGCTGTATATGTCATGGGATGCGGCCAAGCCATTTGTTAATCCTAATTTAATTAAAGATATTTCTGTTTTCATAGCGATTATTTATTTCTTTGTTTTGCAACAGCGGTAGCAATGGAATCGATTTTAAGTTTAATTGAATCGTTTAAATCGTTACATTTTCCAATTTGTTCAAGAATTTCAGCGCGTTTTGCACCGTCTGTACAAACATTTGTCAAAGAATCAGTTATATGATTTTTGATTTGGTTTTCAGATTGTGGTTGTTTGATTGTTTGATTTGATTCACGTTGGTATGCCACTGTAAAGCTGGTTATAAAAACACATAGTGCGGCCAGGGCAGTTATTCTGATTTTTTTATTTGTTAATTTCATTTTTTTATCCTGTTGTTACTTATGATTATGCACATAAAATCTATTTTGTCAATATTTGTTTTTCGTAATAAAAAACCAGACTTTCGCCTGGTTTTAAATCTTGGCTCGGGTAGCTGGACTCGAACCAGCGACATATGGATTAACAGTCCACTGTTCTACCGACTGAACTATACCCGAATTGCTATGCTATATTAACTTATTTTTTTTTATAACGCAAGAACTTTTTTCAGATATTTTTCAAAAATATAAATCGTCTTGATTTTTTATGTGATTTCTGTTATAATACATTCATTGATGACGCGAATTGCGTCGTTTTTTATTGCCCGATATAATCGGGCTTTTTTTTATATATAAAAGGAGAAAATAAATATGAGTCGACAAATACAAATTCGGCGCGGAACCACGGCCGAACATGAAAATTTTACAGGGGCCATTGGCGAACTGACTATGGATACAGATAAAAAAACTTTACGGATTCACGACGGCGAAACACCGGGCGGTTTGGAAATTTCCGGCGGCGGTGGAAATGTTAATTTTGAATTAATTGAATCATATCAAAATGATAACAATTGGTATAAAATATTTCGCGAGACCGATACACAAACAGGTGAAATAAAATATTGGTGCGAACAGGGCGGTTATGTTTTGTCCGGTGTTCCATCTGGAACCACTGTCAATTTGATGGTGAAAAAAACATCTGGTTTGGAATTTTATGTGGGTTCTTGCGCCAGTTCTACTTTGCACAGATGTTCTTTTGGGAATTTTACGGAAACATCTTTCAAAATTTATAAAGAGGCGGGCGTTTATTGGAGAACTGAAAGTTATTGCGAATACACAGGAGAATAAAAATGAAAATATTAAATAAACCATACACAACAAAACAATATGCGGAATTTGCAATGTGTGCAAATAATCAGAATATGGAAATAATAGATACGGGCGATTTTTTAGAATTGAAATCGATTGATATAATAGACCAAACATATTTGGAAAAACGCATTAATGAATATCCCGATATGTCCGAACAATTGGATATGATATATTGGGATAAAATCAATGGTACCAATATTTGGTTGGATAAAATCACAGGCATAAAAAATAAATATCCAAAAGAATAATAAAAGCGGGTTTATCCCGCTTTTTTATATGATAAAATTTTAATACCAAACAAATAAATATGTCGGCGACCATTGTCCATTTTTACTTTTCCAAAAAATTTTGGTTTGGGTTTATCGTTAATATATTTAATTTTTATGTTTTTATATGGTGATTTTTTATAATAATCCGTCCATAAATCAAAATATGCAACGTTTTTGTAATCCCATGGTTTGCGCCAAGTTATATGAATTATCACAATATTATCCAATTTTGCGTTGTAAAATTTTTCAATTGTATTTTTGTCATAATTTAATTCATTCGTCGTCATATAATTATATATTGGTGATAAAAACTTAACGCAGTTACCGAAAACAATATTTAAAACATCTTGGTCTTGGTATTTGCTGGACGTTTCTTTTTTTGTTTTAATGAATTTCTTTGTCAATTTATCTTCGCGGATTTTTTTGATGTTTAACAACATCATTCCAGAATTAAAATAATTTTTATTTCCTATTCTGTCATGATCGTGATTTTTATCTTCTGCTATCATATCTATGACAACACCCGCATAAACATCTTTGATGTTTGTATTATATAAATCGGATAAATCACCACGTACTATAATATCTGAATCTAAATATAATATTTTGTTATAATTTTCGAAAATGTTTGCTATGTTAAATTTTAATAATGAGGCCTTTGACACGTATGAATGGTTTGCACCCAAATCTTTGTGTATATTGTCAGATTCTATAATGTTTATATTTACATTATCTGTTTGCAAAGATTGGATGTTTTTAATTTTTTTATCCGAACATTCAACCATAATAACATTTATATCATAAATTGTGTTATGGGCTTTGTTATTTATAATAGAAGCAATAGACACCGCCGTCGGCATAGCGTATTTTTCATCACATATAAATACAACGGGTATAGTTTTTTTCATTGTTGTGCCTTTATCTTTCATATTTTTTTAATTTGAATTTTCTTTCAATTTCATTTGAAACGAATTGTGTGATATTGTTTTTAAAATTTATACCCGATTCTGATGTCGTGTTTTGAACTGTCCACCATAAATAATGTTGTTCAAAGGGGTGGCTTTCATTTAATATTTTTAAATTATGATGTTTGTATTTTTTCTTTATTTTATTATCTGTGTTTAATACCAACAATTCAAAATTGTCGCCGTTTCTTAATTTTTTTAATTCTAAATATAATTTTTCCAGATATTTTTCATTGCCCACAAAATGCATAACAAAGAAAAGAAAATCATCACCAGATATTATTTTTTTGAAATTTTCTATTCTGGTTTGGAATCTTGAAATAAATTTTTCTTTTTCGTCTTTGCCGCAATCTGTATCATGATTATAAATCATATTAAATTTTTTATTTATCCAATATGAATCTTTGTCTGAATATTCCAGCCCGTCAAAATAATCGGCAAAATCGGTTTTCAAAAAATGCGTCAAAGATTCAATGGGTGTTACGCACAAATCAAAAGGCATAGACATTTCGCCCATTTGTTTGCTGGGTTTTAATCCCGCAGTGGTAAGAAATTTTCTGGGCAGGCAATCGTTGCCCAATGAAATGATTTTGTATTCTTTTGTCTGGCGCAATAAATATTTTAAATTATTGATAGATTCTTTATAAATATCCATAGCAACAGATTTTAATTCATTTAATTTTTTATTATATTCAGCATCGGTCATATTTATCGCAGAAATCATAGCCGTGGATAAATCTGAATTTGATTCGTATATAACAGAATTTGTATTATTAAAATTGTAAAAATTTACAAATTTTTCATTAATAACGGGTATTTTTTTGAATCCGTATATTAATTGAGCCGATCCCGTGACCCCCGATGTTATATATCTGTCGTGTGCGGGGTTTTCTGGGTCTAATAACGGTAAAAAGAAGTCGGCGATTTCCATTTCATTGTACATGTCGGGAAAATTTAAACGTCCTTTGATGTCTATAAATTTCCGGATGTTTTGGGGAATTGTTTCAATGTTCCCATTGCCGATGATTGTTATTTTGAAATTGTTTGTTTTTTTGGATATTGTTTCAATTGCATCAATCAATATTTTGTGATTTTTTCTGGACGGTTCTATTCCACCAACTGTTACAAAAACCGTTTTGCTGTTTTTTTTATGAGTTTTAAAATCGCCGAAATAATGAGCATTAACCATTTTTGCATTGCCAATGTTTCCCAACATAATAATTTTATTGTTGTTTAATTCACTTTGTTCAAATTCGGTTTTCAAATCATTTAAATCATGAGATACAATAATTAAATTATCGCCGATTATGTTTGGAAAAGCATGTATGACAGGGGATTTGTGGAAATATGAATAGCTGCTGGATAATAAGATTTTATAATAATCTTTGATTTTTTTAGATTTGATAATAAAATCAAACAATATTCTCGGAAAACTATATAATTCCAATCGGTCATGTTGAAAATTTGAAAAAGCTTTTTCCTGAGCCAAAGATGACAAAGTCAAAACGTCGACATTATATCCCAAATCTAATAAATATTTCGCAAACCCCGGTAAACATTCTGCATGACAATCATTGGTTTCCAATAATAAAACGGTGTTTTTCGTTACCAAAGTTTTTTTATATTTTTTTAAAGCAAATAAATCTTTAATTGATACATTTTCTATGAAATCGCGGACTTTATGGCGCGCTTTTCTATTAATAATTGGAGTCGCGATTAATCTGGCGAATATTTTTCTGATTTTCATTTTATTCCTTTATGAAATTAAATATATGCTTTTGCAATTTTCTGTGTTTTTTTAATCTCGGATTTTCCAGCATGCCATATTCGTTTAATGCAATAAATTCTTGTTTCGCAGTATTTGTATCATGAACATTGTCTAATTTTTTTACTTTTGAAAAAGCGTGTTTTAAATAAGGCCACATGAATTCGGTTTCCCATACATTAAATTGTTTTGGGGTTGCTTTTTTTGTGTATTGAACAAAAACTTTATACATGTTTTGGCATAAAGAGGTAAGCATTTTTAAATTTTTTGTAGATGCCATAATAGAATTCAATTGTGGTATATAATAATATAACGGTGTATTTATAATGGTTGCAGATTTAACGTTTAATAATACATATGGCCACCAAATAGCATCTTCCATTATCACATTTGGTTCGAATTTTATGTCAGATATTAATTCTTTTTTATACATATTCTGAACAACATAACAATGTTTGATTTGGAATCTTTTTCGTCTGTCTGATCTTTCTGTGACGTATGAAAACACATCATTTGTTGCAAATGATTTTATTTTAGATAAATTATATTTTTTGCGGAAATTAAATGGTTCTATATTTTCTGTGTTTTGTTTTAACGCGTGTCTGATTTTTAATCTTAATCTATAAAATTTGTTCATTTTAAAAGATACGATATCGGTTTTATTTTTTTCTGCGAACTTATGCGCAATTTCCATTGTTTGCGGATGGATAAAATCGTCCGAATCTAAAAACAAAATATAATCGCCGGTTACTTTTTGTATGCCGGCGTTGCGTGCTTTGGAAATTCCGCCGTTTTTTTGGTCAATTATTTTGAAGCGACTATCTTTTTTTGCGTAATTATTTAATATTTCAATAGAATTATCGGGACTGCCGTCATTTATACAAATGGCTTCCCAATTTTGAAAAGTTTGCCCCAATACAGAATCCAAGCATCGCGCCAGATATTTTTCAACATTATATACGGGGATAATTATACTTATTTTCATATTATTGTCTTTTTATTTTACAAATGGTTATGCCGAAAATTTTCAATTTGGAATAATTTTCTGTAAATTTTAAACGCAGAAACGATCTGCCGAATAATCTGGCGTATGTGTTTGATATTTTGATTTTAAATATCAATTTGCGAGCGATACGTTTATTGTTGGTATATTTATTTTTTATAAAATTGCATGCATCAAAAACAGATTTTTTTAAATCTTTTTTTGCCTTTTTTCTGTACGGTTTTTGGTTTAGTTTTCCGGTGATAGAAGTTGTACGTATTAAATAATTAACCCCAAAATTTTTGATGGTTTTTATTGTAGGAAAACATGCCAATATTTTTAAGAAAAATCCATTGTCTTCGTGAATTATGTTTTCATTCATAAATCTTAAATTGTTTTTTGTAATAAAATCTTTTTTGTATAATTTACCCCAAACGACGCAATTGGTCATAGCGATGCTTTCAGAAAAATTATCTAATTCAATTTTTTTTATTCCGAAATCTTTGATTTTCATATAATCTATCATTTCGTTTGCTCTTTTGGCGGTAACAGGATTTTCTGGGTCTTCTGGTACAATATTTGTTTGAGTTGTGATAAAATCTACATCTTTTGCGTCTTGTTCATTTATTGCATTATACATATCTTCCAGTGCGGTTGGCACAAAGGTGTCGTCAGAATCAAGAAATGTTATATATTCGGCATCTGCATTGTCCAAACCAATGTTTCGGGCGACAGACACACCGTTATAATCTTTATGGATGGCGATTATGCGTGGGTTTTTTGATGCGTATGTATCTAATATTTGTTTTGTGTTATCCGTGCTGCCGTCGTTTATGCAAACAATATTCCAATCCTTAAAAGTTTGTGCCAGAACAGAGTCCAGGCAGCGCACCAAATATTTTTCAACATTGTTTGCAACAACAATAATACTGATTTTTGATTCTTTCATATGGTTGACCCTTACTTTATTAATAAAACTACAACGTCCAACTGTTAAAATCAAGTCAAAAGTTCAACAGAAAAAATACAGAATATTTTAATTCAGATTAATAAATGGTAATTAAATTTAATTACTATGTGTTTTATAAAGATTTTTTTTACCTGTTGCTTTTTATTTTATTTATGATACATTTCTATCCGTCCAATAATGAATAAATATATATAAAGGAAAATATTATGTTATTAAAAGGGAAAAAGATTTTAATTACCGGTGTTGCAAATGATTGGTCTATGGCGTGGGCTGTGGCAAAGGCTGCCGCAGAACAGGGCGCTGAAATCGCAATGCCATATGCTATGGCTGCTTTGGAAAAACGCGTTAAACCATTGGCTGAATCAATTGGCGCAAAATTTGTACAAGAATGCAACGTTCAAAATGATGAACAAATGGATTCTTTGTTTGACGCAATTGAAAAAGAATGGGGTCATTTGGATGGTGTTTTACACGCGATTGCTTTTTCAGACAAATCTGAATTGATGGGCAGATACGCAGATACAACACGTGAAAATTTCAAAAATACAATGGATATTTCAGCTTTCTCATTGGTAGATATTTCAAAACGTTCTGCAAAATTAATGAAAGACGGTGGTTCTATTGTTACATTGACATATTATGGTGGCGAAAAATCTGTGCCTAATTACAACGTAATGGGTGTTGCAAAATCAGCTTTGGATTCATCTGTTCGTTATTTGGCAAATGATTTGGGTATTGATGGAATTCGCGTTAATGCGATTTCTGCGGGTCCGATTATGACATTGGCGTCTTCTGGCGTTGGTGGGTTCAAAGCCATGTTGAAATTGAATGCAGATCAAACACCGCTTCGTCGTAATATGACATTAGAAGATGTATCTGGCGCGGCCCTTTATTTCTTCAGCAATTTGTCATCTGGTGTTACCGGTGAAATACATCACGTAGATTGTGGTTATTCAACAACAGGTATGATGCCGAATGAATTAAAAGACATTATTTTGGATAATATTGAAAAATAATATAATTCATAAAACAAAAAGCCCCAATCGGGGCTTTTTGTTTAATAAACCGCAAGAATTACTGTGGCCGATATTTTGAAAAATATTATAAGGGTCATAATCGCAGATATTAATATTTTATTCTTTTTTTGCGGAATTATTACATATGAAGAAATATATAACACCAAAATCATAATTGATGGTATTAAAAAACCAAGTATATGTGCAGGCATAAAAGGCAGTTTGGATGGATTAAGCACATCAATTAGATAAAACATAAAACTGCCGCTGAAAATAGATATGGTTATCCCGGCTGGCACAAACAAAATCCATCGCAATGTTCGTATTATTTTGTTGTCTAATTTTCCAGATTTATCGGATTTATATATCCAAATTAACCCAGAAATCATCAAAATCAGAATCATGGTTAAAAGCATCGTTTTTCTCCTTTTTTCATATGAATTGTATCATAATTGAAAAATTGGTGCATTATTTTTGTTTTGACGTGATCAAAGCACCCAGAA
>CAYJKO010000003.1:0-4844 GCA_964371145.1 uncultured Muribaculaceae bacterium | reverse complement strand
CGGTTTTCTTTAATTTGCGTTTTAATTTTGATCGACGTTCGATTTCTGTGTATTTTGCGCGATTTTTTTTACGATATTGGCTTTGGTATTCGGAATAAGCATTTGGATTGTTGATACGCCACTTTTTTGAATACGCGTTTAATTTGTCGACATTTGCCGTTCTCCAAGCCTCTGATACTTCTTTAAATCGCTTTTCGTCTTTTTCGCGATATTTTTTCTGGATCGCTTTTTGTTTTTCTGGGTTTTCTCGATATTTTTGTCTTTTTTTTGCCAAAATTTCATCTTTGTTGTCGCGGTATTTGATATGAGATTTCATATTCTTTACAATTTTTTTGATAAAAATCTTCAAGTCTGTGTCACTGCCGTGGAACAGATTATAATTGGTTGTCGAAATTTCGAATTTATATTTGCTCATATTATTTATTTTTGTTTTGATGTGATTATTGCCCCCAGGATAGATGATATGACCGGTGCGGTTGTTTTTAATTTTCTTTTTTGATAATTTAATTTGGATTGCGCCAGAATTTTTTCTTTGTTTAATTCATAATGTTTTTTTACAGATTCTCGTCTTTTTTCTGGGTTCTTTTTTTTCCATTCTGTCGCGCGTTGTCTGTTTTTTTGTATAAATTCGGTGCTTTTTCCGTTTTTTTCATAACTTTTTTTACGTGCTATTTTAACTTTATCTGGATTGTTTTTCGCCCAATTATATCGGATTTGATTTGCGGTTTCGCGATTATTTGCAATCCATTTTCTGCTGCGGTCTATGAATTTCTGGGGGTCTTTCGCATATGCGATTTTGGCGGCAATTAATTTTTTTTGTGCTTTTTCTTTTTGCGATGTGGCATTTAATTGTTTTATTTTATCCGATATTAATGAAACGTCTATATCAATCGTTCTTTTGAAAATATCAGAATGTATGACTTTGTAATTCAAAGTATGCAATTTTGTCAGTCTGACAGCGAACGGTAATTTTTTTTGGATATATATAATGGTTTCTTCGTTAAATGCAACGTATCCAGAAATTATATCCATAAAATCAGTTTCAGAAATAACGGCGTCGATGCCTTCGGATTGTAAAAAAGATAAAATAGATTTATTGTTGGACGTTTCGAATAAAAACCATTCTGTGAATACGTCGGCCAAGCTTTCGATTTTCTGGTTTATAGAATCAGAATACAGGTAAGTCAACCCAATACCGTCAAACTTTTCTTCTTTTGATATGGAGTCAAACTGGTCAAAGTCGTCATACGCTTCGGAAAAATCTAATTCATTTTTATTCATACTGTGATTGTTGTACATTTTGTGTAAATTGTCAATGTTTTTTTGGTTGTTTTATTTATGATATTTTTTTATAATTCGGTTATGAAAAATACACCTGATTTATTTATATTGTCTGAATACGAAGACTTGGTAAAAAATATCAATCTGTGGGACGACGCATACCATAAAAATGACGAATCAATTGTTGATGATGCGACATATGATGCGTCTAAACGTCGCGCGCGTGAATTAGAAACGCAATATCCGTCTTTGGTTGGGGATTTGGCGATTTCGAACAAAGTCGGTGCGGATGTGTCGAAAGATTTTGTGTCGAAAAATCATGATGTTCCGATGTTGTCTATATCTGATGTGTTTGATGAAAGTGAAGTGTCCGATTGGTTAAAACGCATTGGTGAAAATGATTTGTTCATAGAATTAAAGGTTGACGGTCTGTCGTTTTCTGCGCGTTATGAAAACGGGAATCTTGTTCGTGCTTTGACACGTGGGAACGGTACGGTTGGCGAAGACATTACAGAAAACATTAAAACGATTTTGGACATTCCGCATAAATTGATGGGTGATTTTCCAGATGTAATAGATATTCGTGGCGAGGTTTATATGGCGCGTTCAGATTTTTTTGCTTTGAACGAGACGTCTGCAAAAAAATTTGCGAATCCGCGAAATGCCGCGGCCGGCTCACTGCGTCAATTAAACCCAGAAATCACAAAATCGCGCCGTTTATCTGCTTTTGCGTATACGTATGGATATGTGTCAAATCGCAATTGGCAAACGCAAAGCGAATATTTTAATAAATTAGAATTATGGGGATTTAAAACGACGAAACAATGGACGGCGCACGCAAAGAATTTATCTGAAATCCAAAATTTTTATGAAAAAATCGGTAACATTCGTTCGGATATTCCATTTGATATAGATGGTTTGGTTGTAAAGGTAGATAATATAGATGCCCAAGAAAAAATGGGGTCAACCGCACACAGCCCACGTTGGGAGGTTGCATATAAATTTCCGGCCGAGCAGGGTATAACCAAATTAAATGATATTACAATCCAGGTTGGTCGTACGGGTGTTTTGACCCCCGTTGCAGAATTAGAACCAATTAATATAGGCGGCGTCGTTGTGTCGCGTGCAACATTACATAATGCGGATGAAATAGAACGAAAATCTTTGAATGCTGGCGATTTGGTTATTGTGCAACGTGCGGGTGACGTTATTCCGCAAATTGTCGGTGTTGCGAAACAGGGGGAAAATACGACCCCATATGAATTTCCAAAACATTGTCCAATTTGTGGTGGGGATGTGGTAAAAATGGCGGGCGCGGTTGCGCATCGTTGTGTAAATTCTATGTCCTGTCCGGCGCAGATTGCGGGGGAATTGGCGCATTTTGTATCTCGCGGCGGTTTTGATATCGAAGGTTTGGGCGAAAAACAAATAGAATTATTTTTAAAATTGGGTTGGATAAAATCTCCGGCGGACATATTTCGTTTAATAGAAAAATATGGTGAAGAATTAAAGTCTATGGATGGTTTTGGTGATAAATCTGTTGCGAATTTGGAAAAATCTATTAACGGTTCAAAAAATATAGAATTGCACAGATTATTGTATTCTTTGGGAATTCCAGAGGTCGGAAAAACGACGGCAAAAATATTGGCGAATAATTTTGGGGATTTAGAATCGTTGCGCGCCGCGCATTCGTGGAAATTAATTCAAATAGACGGAATAGGCGACGTTATGGCAACCGAAATTTTTGAATTTTTTGCCGACGAACATAATTCGCGCGCATTAAATGATTTGTTGGGTTATATAAATGTTATAAATCCGGGCATAAAAGAATTAAAAGAAAATGCAAACGTTACGGGTAAAAAATTTGTTATAACGGGAACGTTGGAAAATTACGGTCGGGATTCGATCAAAGAAATTTTGGAATCATTCGGGGGAATTGTATCGGGTTCTGTGTCTGCAAAGACAGACATTTTAATTGCGGGGGCGAATGCGGGTTCAAAATTGGCGCGCGCGAATGAATTGGGCATAACCGTTTGGGATGAATCTGAATTTATGGAAAAAATTAAATAAAAAAACACCCCAATGGGGTGTTTTTTTTGAATAAAATTCCGGTTTAGAATTTATAGCTGGCACCAAAGAATACGTCTGTAAAGTCAATGGCAGAGCCTTCTAATTCTCCATAGTTTTGGTATTTAACACCCATGTGTAAATCCAAATAATTGTTAACAATAACGTTCATTCCCGCTTTTACAGAATATGTAAAGTCTGTTTCTGTATCAACAAATGCCATTGTATTGTACATATCGTTTGCAGATGCACCAATGCCGACGGCAACAAATGGTTGAAATTGGTCTGCCAATGTTGTGTAAAAATAACCATTAATTGTTGCATTATAATTGTCAAAGAACATAGTTGGATAAAATTCTCCAGATCTGGCGCCTAATTCAATGCTGGCTTTGAACCATTCATTAATAACGCGTCCATATTCAACGGAGCCGCCGATATCAAAAGTGTTTAATGTCTTACCGCCGCCCCCTCGTATTTCAAACGATGATGTTGGCAAAATATTCAAAGACACAAAGTTTGTTTTGTTCATCGCATTTGCAGATGCGAATGGTATGATTGCTGAAATGGCGGTTAATAATGCAATTTTTTTCATATTAGTTTCTCCTTGTTTTTTGTTTTCTGAATTTATTATCGTACGAGAATTTATTCCCGTCAAGATGATTTTATTTTATTTATATTATTGTTCGGTTAATTTACGTAATTCCATCCCCAATCCGGCGTCAGATTGAGAATCGTAAATAATAAATTCTTCGCCACCAAAAATTTCATCGTTTTGCAATGTTCCGCGTTTTTCCAGAACCGCATTAATATCTGATTTGGGTATGGCAACGGTTTTACAATTTTCCGCATAAATATCCACCCCGAAAATTCCGGATATAATGGGTGGGGCGGCCGATAATATTCCCAATATTAAAACCAGACTTTTAATATTGTCAAAAACATTTAATTTTGCGCCCATAATAAAAGAAATCGCCCATCCGAATAAAAATAATCCGGTGATACAAGAAATCGCAATCCATGAATATTCAATAAAATTTTGGGACGCGCGTAAAATACATGTCGGATCTTCGATTAAAATATTATTGTAATCAGAACCGCGGATAATAAATCCGGAATTTTGTAATAATCTGATAATTATATCTGTATTCATATTTTATTTTTATTATGGTAATGTGAAACATCCATACGCATCACAAAATGTGGTGGCAGATGTATATTTACAATCGGATTCATCATCTGAATCCGGATTGGAAAATTCCCCCGGGTCGCATTCTTCTAAACCGTTATTGCCTGGGATTCCGCCGTTAAACCCGGGACAATAGTAATTTGCGGGACATGGCTCGCATGAATTTGTTCCCGGGTTGTAATATGTGGTGATTGGGCATGTAGTTATAGGGGCCAGTTCGCAATTCGTGCGTGCGGCGTTTGTAATATATCCAGACGGACATGTTGATAATCCCTGTGGGAATTCGTCGTTTTCTGTGCCGTAATAATCT
>CAYJKO010000002.1:90898-109455 GCA_964371145.1 uncultured Muribaculaceae bacterium | reverse complement strand
TAAAAAGCATATGAATGGTTATTCAAACTGGTCGAGCCGTTGGACATATGCAGTACAAAAGCCTCTAAATTATAATTGTCTGCAATTTGATATCCGGCAAAGACTTTGAATTGAAATAATAATTTTGTTCCAATTCTTTCATTCTCGTCCAGCTGCATACCGATACCCGCGCCAGATCCAAAATACCATTCTTTGCCGTGTGCCAATAAAAAGTCTTCGGATACATAAACCAGAGGCGTTGAATATTCTGGCCAATCCCATCCATATTTTTGATCATAGCCAACCGTCATCGCAACGTTAATAGATTGACGTGCCGGCAGACCAAAAAAAGTATTCGGAATTGAATATCCGCCCTGGAATAAAGAAAATGGTACAAAACGTGTTGGGACAGGGACGATTTGACCGCTGTCTACCCCGATGCCGGTTGAAAAATTAAATTGTTGGGTATGTTCACCAAACATTGGATTATACGGCAAATCATCCGCAAAAGCATTTGCAGACAAAAAAATACCAGTAAAAATAAATATTAAATTTTTCATACGTTGTCAAATTATATCATATTGCATCAAAAAAAAATAGGTTAAAAATCACGATAATTTGTATTTATATAAAAAACATTTGATTTTTAAAAAAGAATTGTTATAATACCAATCAGTTTTGGCGAAGTAGCTCAGGTGGTTAGAGCAGTGGAATCATAATCCACGTGTCGGGGGTTCGAGTCCCTCCTTCGCTACCAAAATATAAAAACCGGATTTTCCGGTTTTTGTTTAATGTTACTAAAAAAGGATAAATACTGTGTGCGAATCTTATTTTTCATATGATGAGTCGCATATAAATTTATTGAAATCCAAAGATGCAAAATTGGGTAAGGTAATAGATGCGGTCGGATTTATCAAAAGAGAAACAAATAAAGATTTATTCGATTCTTTAATAAACGCAATTGTAGGCCAACAAATTTCCAGAAAAGCATTAGAAACCGTTTATAGTCGCATAAAAGAAAAATTAAAAGAAATCAATCCTGATAATATTTTAAATATAGATGACTCGGAATTGCAATCGTGCGGATTGACTTTTAAAAAAGTTGAATATTTAAAAAACATAGCGTCCGAAGTTAAATCAGGAAATTTAAATCTGGATGAATTATATTTTTTAACCGATGATGAAATTTGCAATAGATTGTCAAATTTGAAGGGGATAGGAAAATGGACGGCACAGATGTTAATGATATTTTCTATGGAGCGTATGGATGTTATTGCTTTTGATGATTTGATTATTCAAAGGGGTATGCGAATGATTTACCGTCATAAAAAAATTACAAAACAATTGTTTGCAAAGTATAAAAAACGGTATTATCCTTATTCATCTGTGGCAAGTCTTTATTTATGGCAAGTTGGAAATGGAATGGTTGCGGGCTATACAGATTGTGGTGTAAAAAAAAGGAATAAATAATGAAACAAACTGCTTTTTATAAATCTGAGTTTGGTGTTTTTACTATTGTTCATGATTTGAATAAAATATATTTCTTGAAAAAAATCGGCGACGAATATAAAACTCATAAAGATTGTGAATTAACATTGAAATTAAAATCACAGCTGGATGAATATTTTGCCGGAAAAAGAAAAAGTTTCGATGTTCCGTATGTATTATCGGGGACAGATTTTCAAAAAAAAGTATGGGACGCTTTGACAGCAATTCCATATGGAGAGACAGCCAGTTACAAAGATATTGCAATAAAAGTCGGAAATCCAAAAGCCAGCCGAGCAATAGGTATGGCGAATAATAAAAATCCAATTACAATAATTGTGCCGTGCCACAGAGTAATAGGGTCAACCGGAAAATTGGTTGGATATGCAGGTGGGATGTCTATGAAAGAGAAAATATTAGATTTGGAAAGTGTTAATAATATATAAAAAAACCGGCAAAAAGCCGGTTTTTTTTAGCTGTTTTATTTTAAAATGCTGGGATTTATTTCAAGGTCTTTGACAATTTTTTCCAAATCGTTATTTTGTTTTTTATCATTAAACGCGGCGCGAATCATAACGTTTTTTGGTGTGTTTTCAAAATCTACGAATTCCAATATGTCTGTTTTGTACCCATTGTTTTCCAAATAATTTGCACGAAGTGCGTCTGTTATAATTGCTGCAAATCTGGATTTAAGTAATCCGTATTTTAATGCAAATTCCAAATCCGGATGATGGATTTGATTTTGTAATTCTTTGTGACAACATGGGACAGACAAAATTAATTTTGCGTTGTTTTTTACGGCGCTTTGTAAAACGATATCTGTTGCAATATCGCATGCGTGCAAACTGATTACAATATCAATTTGAGATTTGTGTTTGTATTTTGTTATGTCGCTTTCAATAAATTCCAGATTGTTATACCCCAGATTATTTTTTATATCATTACATTTTTTTATAACATCTGATTTCATATCGACGCCCGTTAATTGAAAATCGATTTTTTTAATTTTTTCGAAAAAGTAATAAAGGATAAAAGTTAAATATGATTTACCACAACATAAATCCAATATATGAATTTTGTTGCCCGTTTTTATCATATCGTTTGATGCTTGGTCAAGAATATTTAAAAAATTATTTATCTGAATAAATTTATCCATTTTGCTTTTGAATACAATACCGGATTTGTCCATAATTCCCAATTCAATTAAAGGAGGGATAATTAAATTATTTTTTAAAATGTAATTTTTATCTTTATCATGTGACATATTTAATGTTCTGGTTTGTTTGGCTTTTGTTTTGCGAAATGAAAATTCATTATTTTTATTTCTTCGGCCATACATTTCGTGACTTTCAAATAAAACATATATTTCCATAAAATAATTTTCCAAATAATTGGTTACAAAAGAATTTAATTCGTCCGTCGAGATATTTTTATGAAAAGCCTGATTATCTTTGAATTCTTCGATTTGTGCAAAGGTTTGGTTTTTAATTAAAATCGGTCTGATTATGACTTTGGATAATTTGTTTGTTTTGTCTGTTTTTTTAGCCAATGTTATTTTATGAAATCCTGTAAAATCAATCAATGTTGTTTTTGTCATTTTTCTGCCTTGGGTTTATATTGTGTTCATTATAACATTGAATAAAATTAACATCCAATATAAATTCCTAGGTTTTGTATCTTGATGAAATTTAACGTCTGTTCGAATAAAATTAATATATGTTAATCAATCAAAAGGATAAAAAATGAAAAAAATATTAACTTTGACCAGCGTATTCGGTTTATCAATTATGGCTGCAAATGCGGGGGGACATACAAACAGTATGCATCATAATCACGATATGAAAAATAAATCATCTGCCGGCAATACCGTTATGATGGTTGATGAAGTAATGACAATAGGTTCTGGCAATAATGTAATTTTGTACGGAACAGTTAAAGATATGGTTGCAGAAGACAGATACGTTTTTACCGACAGTACCGGTAATATAATTGTTGAAATTGACGAAACCGTTTGGCCGATGCAATCTATGCCGGATGATATGGTTATGATATACGGCACTATGGACGGGTCCGTTGTAGATGTGTATTCGATTCAAGCAATGTAATTTAAAAGGAGAAATGCGTTATGAAAAAATTTATGTTTATTTTGGGATTAATAACAATGATAGGTTCTGCGAATGCGGGATATGTGATGATGTCAGAAACACCGATTACTGTGTCGGAGGTTTGGAATATGAACGACGGAGAATATGTTGCTGTTCGTGGAGTGATAGAAGATGTCATAGATGACGAAGAATATAATTTTTCCGACAGCACAGGGGATATAGTTGTTGAAATAGAAGATGATGTTTGGCCGCCACAAAACATAACACCAGATGACATCGTTATTATATATGGAACAGTTGATGATTCTTGGTGGGGAAATCCGGAAATAGAAGTAGATGTAATTTCAGTTCAATAAAATAAAAAATACCCCGATTCTTTTCGGGGATTTTATTTATTTGATTTTTATAAAAATCCGTATATAATACAAAAATAATCGCCCCAATAGTCTAGTGGTAAAACACGTCCTTGGTAAGGACGAGTCGCAAGTCCGATTCTTGCTTGGGGCACCAGATTTTTTTCTATGACGCGATTAACGACCGCCGAGCAAAAAATCGGTTTTATATAAAGAGACAAAACAGGGTGGCACCGCGGTTTATATTTTATAATTCGCCCCTGATGCATTAAAACGGTCGGTGTCAAATTTTTCAAATTTTTTTACGCCGATTAAGATAAAAACATTATACAAAAAAAGGTGTATATAATGCTGTCTTTAAAATCAAAATATCGCAGTCATACTTGCGGTGAATTAAATTCAAAAAATATTGGTGAATCTGTCACTTTATCTGGTTGGGTTCATCGTAAACGTGATCACGGATCTTTATTGTTTATAGATTTGCGTGATAATTATGGAATGACTCAAATCGTTTTCGACGGTGGGGATATTGATATAGAAAAAATTCATCCAGAATCCGTTATTAAAATATCCGGCTCGGTTGTAGCTCGTGATGCGGCGGCCATCAATGATAAAATATCAACAGGCGAGATAGAAGTTGCCGTACAAGGATTCGAAGTATTAACAAATGCAGATCAATTACCGTTCCAAGTTTTCGGAGACGACGGATCTGTGTCCGAAGAATTACGTTTAAAATACAGATATATCGATTTGCGTCGTGCGTCTTTGCATGACAATATTTTGTTCAGAAATAAATTTATGAAATTTGCTCGTGATAAAATGTGGGATATGGGTTTTTCAGAATTTCAAACGCCCGTATTGACTGCCAGCTCACCAGAGGGGGCGCGTGACTTTTTGGTGCCAAGCCGTATTCACCACGGTATGTTTTATTGTTTGCCACAAGCGCCACAACAATTTAAACAATTGATCCAAGTAGCAGGGTTCGACAGATATTTTCAAATTGCACCATGTTTCCGCGACGAAGATTTACGATCAGACAGATTGTTGGAATTTTATCAATTGGATTTGGAAATGTCTTTTGTTGATTTAAAAGATATTCAAACTGTTGGTGACGAATTGATGCCTGCTTTGATTAATGAATTTGCACCAAGCTTTAAATTACGTTCTGAAATTCCACATATCGCATTTGATGACGCTATGATGAAATACGGAACTGATAAGCCGGATTTACGTAACCCGATTGAAATTACAGATGTGTCTGAAATTTTCCGTGATTCTGAATTTACCATATTCGCGGACGCTGTTAAAAATGGTTCTGTTGTTCGTGCAATCCCAGCACCAAACAGCGCAGATAAAGCCAGATCGTTTTTCGATAAATTGGGTGAATTTGCAACCAAAGAATTGGGGTTGGGCGGATTGGCTTATGTAGTGTTTGGCGAAGAGGCAAAAGGTCCTGTATCTAAAAAAATATCTGCTGAAAAATTAAACGCATTAAAAGAAATTGCAGGGGATAATTCATCTTTGTTCTTTGTGTGTGATCTGCCAGAGCCGGCCGCAAAAGCCGCTGGAAAATTACGCGAAAAATTGGGCGCAGATTTGGGTTTAATTGATGAAAATGAAATTGCTTTATGCTGGGTCGAAGATTTCCCATTCTATGAAATGGATGAAGAAAGAGGTGGTGTGAAATTTGGCCATAATCCATTTTCTTTGCCAAAAGGCTCGCTGGATAACGACAACCCGTTGGATATCAAAGCAAACCAATTTGATATGGTTATGAATGGTGTTGAAATATGTTCTGGTGGATTGCGCAACTATAATCCCGAAACCATGGTAAAAGCATTTGCAATTGCCGGATATTCAGAAGACGTCGTTCGCGAAAAATTTGGTGGTATGTATACTGCTTTCCAATATGGTGTTCCACCGCACGGCGGATGCGCATTTGGAATGGATAGAATTATTCAAATTTTATGTAATGCAAACAACCTGCGTGAAGTCGTATTGTTCCCAACAAATCAAAAGGGTATGGATTTGATGTTGGGCGCACCAAGCAATGTTACAGAACAACAATTACGTGACGTTCATATTACGGTTCGTAAAAAAATGTAATGTTTCAAAAATAGGAAAAACGCCGGCTTTTTGCCGGTTTTTTCTTTGAGAAAACAAGCTTATGGAATTGCAAGTTATGTATTTTTATAATGTAATAAATTATAAAAAAAGAGCAATTATTATGGATTATGACCAAAGAATAGATATCGTGTCAAAAAATATGAATTTAAGCGCATATCAAATTTATGTATTGCGACTGCGTGGTCGTAAATATGATTTTTCCAGTCTTATTAAAATAGACGATGTATTAATTGCCAGATATTTGTGCAATGATAATCAATCTGTTGGTGATGGTTTTAAACGTTTATTGTATGGCCCAAAATTCGATTTAATTGGGCCAGATAATTTAATTGCAGTTGGGATTCGTCGTTCTAAAATTTATTATGCTTTGCAACAAAATCTTTGAAATAATACGGGTCAAAAATCACCATTATTTCAGATAAAGAATATTTGCGATTTTTGTTATTTTCTATGTTTAAATTTATCGGTGATTCTGTCATAGATATCCCACGTAATATAATTGATAAATCTAAATCTATAACACCATCAATTATTTTTAAAATACCATTCGCTTGACTGTTGTTCATAGATAATTCAAATGGTTTTGTAGATATAAAATCACCGTTATTGTATTCTCCGATTAAACGTAAATATTTTAATTTTGTTGTGCCTGTTTCCAATGCTGTTGCAATGGCGTATTCCGCGTTCATACGATTGATATATTCGTATTCTTGATAAAATTTATCGATACCCAATCCGATTAAATTGCCGCCGTTAAAAACAATGTCCATGTTACCTTTTAAATTATACCAAATATCCGCTGCAATTTTGCCCGATGTATTCAACTTTGCTTGGCCTGTGATGGTTGTGTTTTCAATGTTAATAGGGGATTGGTCGTTCAATAATTTGTTACGCGTTACGAAATTATTTAATTCTATTAATATATCATAATCGGTTTTGTTGTCTGTTATTGTTGTCAATAAATCGCCCGCATATTCATCATCAATTGAAAAAGATTGTTCATTGTCATTTAATGAATATAAAAAATTAGAAAACGTTTCCCCGTTATAAATTAATTTATTTGCAGACAAACTGATGTTTAAACCAAAATCAAAAGGTATTAAAAAACTGGCTTGGTTTAAAAATTGAAATTCATCATAATTTTCAATGTAATTTTTCGATAAAAGATTATCAATGTTCAAAACGTCACCAGATAATTGTATGTTGTTTTTTACCGCATTCCCTTTGAAAATATGGTCGCCGATTTGAATGTTTAAATCATAAATATTTGCGCCATAAACTTTGCCTGAAATTATAAATGATTTGTCGTTAAACGCTGATAAATTTATATCTGTTGGTAACAATTGTTTAATAGATAATCCCGATATTTTAAATTCGTTGTTTTTCGGTGAAAATTTAAATTTCCAAGAACTGGCTTTCGCAGTGAAATAAATTGTATCTTTATCAGATTTCAAATCTCCGATTTCAGTCTTCATTTTGTCCGATAAAAAATATAAATCTAAATCCAGCCAATTTAAATTTTTATGTTTAATAAAATTATATATAGGGTACGGGCGACCGTCTATTATATCCACAGTTCCGCTGGCGTCAGAAAAATCAAAATATATTTCCCCGTTATTTGCAATTTGCAAAAATTGTTTATAAAAGCCGGTGTTTTCTATCATTTTACCGTTCGATTTAATTTTTATGTTAAATGAATTATCTGCTTTTATAATTGTGCCTGATATGTCGCCTTGTTTAAAATCATTGCATGTCCAATTTGTTTTATTACCAGACAACAGGCAAAACGTTTGTTCATTGTTTAATAAAAAGCTTGCAGATAAATTTTCAAATTCGTTTTTTGTAATAATCCCACCTGATATTTTAATATCGTCCGCAATTATTTCTTTTATGATAATTTTATCGTTTTCGCCAACAGTGTTTATTTTTACATATTCAAAAATATCTTTACCAAATTTTATTTGACCGAATAATTCTATGTTTATGTTGGATGTGAATATTAATTCAGGCTTTGTCATTAAGAATGATAAATCAACGACTTTGTTTTCAGCGATTAAGTTTATATCACGGCGATTATTGTTGTATGTTTTTACATCACCGGTTATGTCTGATCCAATAATGTCTGTATATTGAATGCCGTGCGCGCCATCCCAATAAAATTTAGCGCTGACAGAAATATCATTTCTGATTCTAGGATTTTCAAATTTGAAGAAATCATTTATTTTATTTGTGTTTAAAAATAGAGAACCGGTGGCTGATCCGTCCGGATTTAAAATTCCATTTAATATCATATTATAATCATCGTTTTTGATATTAAATTTTGACCCGTCAAAGACCATATAATAATCTTCGTTATTTGTTTTAATTGTGCCGGATAAAATATTGTCATTTAATTCTGTATCTGTTAATTCAAATTTTTGCCCACGAAAATCAAATGTTGAATTTTTTATGTTTAAAACGTTGTTTGTTTCAGGAGGTATTAAATTTGTGATTTTTAAATTCGCCCCGTAAATGGTAACGTCGTCTGTTAAAGAAATAGCGGATAGATCGAATAATTTAGAAAAAGGAATATTAAATTTAATTCGTTCAATAGAACCGTTTTCTAATTGTACGTTGTTAGCAACAATTTGTGCGCCACCGATTAAAGAAAAATTTATGTCGCCCAAAATTTTCGTAGCATCACCCGTTTGTTTTTGTATAGCTTTTTCTATGTCCTGTTTTAATTCGTTTATATTAACAAATGGGGGAATGATAACTGTTGCCAGTCCTGCGACTGTGAATAAACCGACAAACGACCATAATATTTTATGTTTCATAATTCTCTCTTTTTCATCCTTGTAATTTTATTATAATGAATTATATTAATTGTGTGAATAAAAAAATATTTAATCTTGTATCAAATTATAAACCCATGGGTGATCAACCCGGGGCAATTGCTGAATTAAAATCGGGTATAGAAAACGGAAACAAATCCCAAGTATTATTGGGTGTGACGGGGTCGGGTAAAACTTTTACCATGGCGAACGTTATTGCAGATTTGGGAAGACCGGCTTTGATTATGGCGCCGAATAAAATTTTGGCGGCGCAATTATATACAGAAATGAAATCTTTTTTTCCAAATAATCACGTTGAATATTTTGTGTCTTATTACGATTATTATCAGCCAGAGGCTTATGTTCCGACCACCGATACGTATATAGATAAAGATGCATCCATAAATGAACAATTGGATCGTATGCGACATTCTGCAACGCGGGCTATGTTGGAAGAAAAAGATGTTATTGTGATATCGTCGGTGTCTTCGATTTATGGTATGGGGTCGCCTGAACAATATGGCGGTATGAAATTGGTTTTAAATACAGGGGACAAAATTTCCATAAAAGAAGTCATAAAAAATTTAGTCGACATACAATATAAACGAAATGATGTCGGTTTTGATCGTGGAGAATTTAGAGTTCGCGGTGATTTTTTAGATATATTCCCATCTCATTCCCAAGATCGCGGTTGGAAGATTTCTTTTTTCGGAGATGAAATAGAACAAATATTTGAATTTGATACTTTAACGGGGCAAAGAACGCGAACTTTGGACGGGGTGTCTGTGTATCCTAATACTCATTACGCGACGCCTATGCCGTCTATTATTCAAGCAATCGGACAGATAAAAGAAGATTTGTCGACGCGTTTAAAATATTTTCATGAAAATATGAAATATGTCGAAGAACAAAGATTACGCGAACGCACAAATTTTGATATAGAAATGATGGAACAAACAGGAACGTGTCGTGGTATTGAAAATTATTCCAGATATTTGTCCGGCAGATTGCCGGGGCAACCGCCGCCGACTTTGTTTGAATATTTGCCGCGCGACGCTTTGTTATTCATAGACGAAAGCCATGTAACCGTTCCGCAAATTGGTGCTATGTCCCGAGGAGACAGGGCGCGTAAAGAAAATTTATCTAAATACGGTTTCAGATTGCCGTCTTGTATCGATAATCGTCCGTTGACTTTTGATGAATGGGATGGGTTCCGCCCGCAAACAGTTTTTGTGTCTGCAACGCCCGCCGCTTGGGAATTAGAACAAGCAAATGGTATTGTCGCAGAACAAGTAATTCGTCCGACAGGATTGTTAGATCCGATATGTGATATCCATCCAACAAAAAATCAAGTCGACGATTTGTTGAGCCAGGTAAAATCTGTTTTGCCGGGACGTGTTTTGGTTACGACTTTGACCAAAAAAATGGCGGAACAATTAACAGATTATTTGCAAGAAAACGGGGTGCGCGCACGATATTTGCATTCCGATATTGAAACTTTGGAACGTATAGAATTATTGCGTTCGTTGCGTTTGGGTGAATACGACGTATTGGTTGGTATTAATTTATTACGCGAAGGATTAGATGTTCCAGAATGTGAATTGGTTGCAATTATGGATGCGGATAAAGAAGGTTTTTTACGTTCGACTCGTTCTTTAATACAAACAATTGGACGCGCGGCACGTAATGAAAATGGACGCGTAATTTTATACGCTGATAAAATAACAGATTCTATGCGTGCGGCATTGGACGAAACGTCGCGCCGTCGTCAAAAACAAGAAGAATATAATAAAGAACATGGTATAACACCAAAAACGGTTTCCAAATCCGTGTTCGCAGAAGTCGGGGACAGAGAAGAAAAAACCGATAAAAATAAAAAATTCGTGTATTCTAAAAATATGGGTGTTATGGATGCATCATCATTGCGCAAAGAAATAAAAGTCTTGACCGCAAAGATGAAAAAGCATGCCGAAAATTTAGAGTTTGAAGAAGCAGGAACAGCGCGTGATTTAATCCGCAGAATGGAAGAAGATTTATTATTGTTGGAGTAGGCATATGGAAAAAACATTAAAAGATTTAAATGAAACAAAACAATTCGCAAAAGATTTTGCGAAAACTTTGACTGCGCCAACAACCGTTGCTTTGCATGGTAATTTGGGTATGGGGAAATCTGAAATCGCGCGTACAATTATAAAAACTTTGCGCGGGGATGATACGGTTGTGCCCAGTCCGACTTTTACCATCGTTCAGAATTATGATGGAATATCTCATTTCGATTTATACAGAATAAATGATCCGTCCGAATTGGAAGAGGTGGGTTTAATGCATTCTATTGAAAATGATATAACATTAATAGAATGGCCAGAAATCGCAATGAATAAATTACCAAAAAATACAATTCATTTATATATCGAAGAATATGGATTGGGACGAAAAATAACAATCAAATGAATTTATTTTTTTAACAAATTATTAACAGCCAATGGAAAATCTGGAGCAGATTTTAAATGTGCACCCGATACCAAATAATCTGCGCCTGCCGCCCAACATAATTTTGCGACCGTATCATTAATTCCACCGTCAACCGTTATTTTAAAATTCAATTTATATTTATCTCGGGTGGCGACCAAAGATTTTACTTTGGATAAAACGTCCGGTTTAAATGTTTGTCCGCCCATACCGGGTTCAACCGCCAAAATTAAAACATCGTCCAATTGTTTTATAACGTCTGTTAATACATGTATCGATGTGTTCGGGTTTATTGCCAATCCAACACGTCCGCCAATCTTTTTTAATTCAGAAATGGCATTTTTTGAACCGATTGCTTCGGCTGATAAAATGACGGTATCTGCGCCTGCATTAATCGCTTGTTTTCCCAAAACGACCGGTGTTTCAGTCATTAAGTGGACTTGAGTTTTTAAATTTGAATTCTTTTTTATTGTTTTTATATCATCAATATTTCCATAAATAGTATTAACAAAAAAACCGTCAGTTATATCAATATGAACACAAGATATGTCGGCCGATTTAAATTGAGAATATGTCCATTCGTTGTTTACATCAAATGCCATCGTGCTTGGGAATATCGGATTAAAAAAAGTTTCTTTTTTTGTAAATAAATTTGCAATTTTATCTGTTATTTTGTTTTCGAACCATATGCTGGTTTTTTCTTTTTTATCAGGATTTGAAAATAATCTTTTTGAAAAACATTGCAACGCTTCGTCCGCTTCTAAAATTGTAGCGGGCGCGTCAAATTCTTCTGCGAAATATTTATCCAAATTTTTAATATTTGATCCTGTGCCATAAATGTATATGTTGTTTAATCTATATTTTTCTGTAAATGGATTAACGACAGTTTTTATCGTTTCTAATATATCCCAAATTTCTTGAATGATAATAGAATTAATATCGTCTTTTGTGTATTTATATGCCAGATTTATAATGTTAAAACTGTCGCTGGAATTTGTAAATATATCCGCGCTGGAATTTTTTAGATCACGCGCTTCGTTATATGGAATATTTAATTCAGATTGAATTTTTTTAACAATAGAATTTTGTCCCGCCGGTATTTTTTTGAAAACAACTGGAAAACCAGAACGCCAAATTGAAACAGTTGTGAAATCCCCGCCCATTTCTATTTGCAAGGAATTTTCATTTTTACGGCTGTATTTTGTGCTGATTAAAAATGCTTTGTCTTGGAAACTTTTTGCATGTATGTATGTTTTTTTTAACATAGATATAATGTTTTCTATATCATTTTTTTGATATCTGATTACATTAAATCTGGATTTTAATATTTTGCATTTTTTTCCAACAGGTGTGCTTTCTATGCCGGACAAGCCATCCGTATAACCGGACGGTATTATATGGAACAAACACAATTCTGGGTGGTTTTCTATTTTTTTTATCTCGGCCAACATATCCGCGTTATTAACCAAATGGTTTTTGTCCCAACGACAAGTTACAAGATTTACGTTAAAAAAAGATTGACCAAATTCACCTGTAATATATGCAGTGTCGAATCTGATTCCGGTTTTTGAATCCAATTCTTCCAGAACAGTTTTTATTGCGTATGTAACATCATTGTTTTCTACGTTTGCCATATGTAAAACGGATTTAATAATACGGCCGTCACGAATGTAATGAGCAATACCACCAACATTGTCAGAATTTATATCCAGACATAAAAAAGAAGAATTTACAATATTCATATTTTATTTAACCAAAGTTCTTGATGCGTCGCGCATATCAATTTGTTCTATATCTTTTGATAATATTTGATGTTTATTATCTATGATGATCAAGCTGCCGATGGCAGGGATGAATCCATTTTCTGGCAACATTATTGTAATGTCATTTTTTAAATGTATGTTCCATCTTCTGTTTTCAATTAATTCTATGGATTCAATTTTGTTAAACAAAGGTTGTGCTGATGTTATTAAATCGCCTATGAATTTTTTTGTTTTACCTGTAAATATAAAAGAATTGTTCGGTTTTTCATTTGTAGGAGTGCTGATAACAATACCGTTTTCTGTAATAGGATAATAAAATTGTCCATCCGTCCAAGTTGCGACCGGTTCATATTGTTCAATTGTTATATCCAATACTCCATTTCCTTTTCTGCGAACTGATGAATGTTTTATTTCAGGTCGGTTGGAAATTCTGGTGTTTACTTCGTTCAAATTTAATTCGAAAATATTTGTTTGTTTGGATGATATTCCAATCGAAGCCTGGATAGATGGGATGTCTCTTGGATCCAGATTTCCTGTGAATTTTAAAGATTTGACAGAAGATATATCACCGCCGAAAAAACACCCCATGGTTACGCGGGTTCCAAAATATGTTGCAAACATTATGGATAAAACAAAAAACAGCCAAAATAAAAGATTCTTTTTCATAAATAACAGTATAACATATTTTTTTTAAATAAAAAAGAATTTGTAATTATTTTTAACTGGCGCGTAATAAATATCCCAAACGGAACATACATTTTCTGTATGTGCCAACGGATTTAGATGTAGAGTTGGATGGAATAGATAACAAAGGTCTTTGCCCAACGTCTGAATATTCATTTGATTGGAACGTTACCCACAAACCACCCCAGTCGGGCATTTGAGCAGATTGGTTCGGAGATAACATTTTTGCCAAAGATGAACGCGGCGCGTGATCTGGACGCGTTACACCCAAACATTCTTTATGGTCACGAACAAATTGTTCCATTGTAACCAATTCGTTTTCCCAATTTAAAATTGTGGCGTCATTTATGTTGCCCGTGTTGTATGAAGAACATGCGGACAAAAATGCTAAAAATATAAAGTTTTTTATTTTCATAATTTATATTATAATTTAATTGCCAAAGTGGGGCAATAGTTTTTATAATGTATTTAACAATAAATATACGCACCCCGCAAAACAAAGGCATAAATTATGGCAAACAATATAGAAAAGTTTAATAATTTAATAAATTTTTACAACCAAATGTCTGCGATTATGTCTGCTGTTTCCGTAAATAAAGGCGGAATTGCAATGGAAAATTATGTGGGGCGTTTTTTTGCAGCCGATGTTTTGGAATTTATAATTGAATATGGAAAAAGATTGAATTCTGATAATGCGGATGTGAAAAATGTTTTGCAAAAATTGGAAAATGTTTTCGAAAATGTGAAAAATTTGACGACTCCTACACAAAAGCCTGTGCATGAAATGAGTTTGGCAGAATTTGAAAAAGTTATGAATATATAATATAAAAGGGATGATTTTATGAGAGAATCAAAATTAAATTTGATAAAAACAATTGCGATAACAGGATTTGTTTCTTTGTTCGCAGGGTGTGCTGTGAATCAGCAAAATCAACAAAATCAAATGCCTTTGTATGATACGGTAACCGTTATCGATAATTTGGTTGTAGATGAAAATTCTGTACCCATCTTTCCAAAAAAAGCGGCTTTGACAACCGATACGGCGCGCAGATTTTCTATCGAATTGCCAAAAAGATGTACGGTTGATTGGGATAATCAAAATGTGTTGTCTGTCGTACCAGAAGAAGAAATTGAAATAATTCGTTTGGGGGTCGGGGACGCGTTGCCGGACTTTAATGTATCGGATTATGAATTTTCTAAAAAAACAGTGAAACAAGTTTTGGATAAATTATTATTGGGAACAGATATTGCGGTTGTCGCAGAAGAAAATTTAACAGATAAAATATCCGGTTCAATTCAATCTGCATCATTAACGGATGCTATTGATTTAATCACAAAAATGGGACGCAGTTATTTCAGCTATGACGCAGACGCCCAAGAATTGCATTTGAAACATCGTTCTAAATGGTTAATGAAAATGCCAAATGATGAAAGCATTATTATGGCATTGATGGATGCTATGCACGGTGCAGATATGCGAAATTTATTGGTAGATTGGCAAGATAAAACCGTTATTTTCGAAGGCAATTATCAAACAGAAAAAGAAGTTGCAAAAATCGTAAATGATGTTGCAGACAAAAATTATATGATTGCATGGGATTTGGATGTTTATCGTGTGTATCCGCGAACAGATAATCCAATTATTTGGATGAATTTATTGCCTGCGTTCGGTGAAAATAATATTAAAATGTCTGTGCCGGGTGTTGTTGGTCGTGCGCTGGTTACCAGTCCGGAAATCAATACAAAAACTTTGCAAGAATTTTTATCTCGCCAAGCAAATGTAGTTTTAATTTCCCAAGGAACTTTTGTATTACCGGATGGATGGCAATCCAGATTTGACATCGGTCAATGCGGTAAAGAAGAAAGATTGGAAACTGATTTAACTGTGGGTGCGGTTGCGACTTATGGAGATATGGGAGACAAGAAAAAAATTGATGCCAAAATTGTATTAAGAACGTCTGAGGGAGAATTGTCTTCGTTCACAATCCCAAGCAGTTTGGGTGATAATTATGTAATTATCGGTATACCAACACATTCGTTTGTAACAACCCCAGAAACTTTAATCAGCCCATTTGCAGAATTGGTTGTGTTTATGAGCCCAAGAGTCATTTCAATCGTCGATGAAAAACCGGTTGAAAATTCAAGCGTATCAGATTTATCCGGAGATTCATTGCGTGAATTTTTGGGTCAATAATAATATTAAGGGTTAAATCAATATGTTTTCAAAATTAGAAAGAAAAATTGCATTCAGATATTTAAAATCTAAAAAGAAACAAGGTTTCATATCGGTCGTTTCTTGGGTGTCTTTGTTGGGTATTATGTTGGGTGTTGCAACATTGATTGTTGTAATGTCTGTTATGGGTGGATTTCATGATACTTTGTTATCACGTATCGTCGGTATGAATGGACACGTTGTTGTATATCATCAAGATGGCGCGATTTCCGATTATGATTTTTTAATCGATAAAATGAATCAAAATAAAATAGTTCAAAAATCTGTTGTTGATATTATTCCAATCGCCGAAGGCCAGGTTATGGTTTCTGCAAATGGAAATAATACGGGCGCTATGGTTCGCGGAATTGCGATGGAAGATTTGCAATCTAAAATGCACAGCGGCGCAAAAAGTTTCGGTAAAGAATTAACACAAATAAAAGACGGCGAATTGGTTATGGGTGTGTCTATGGCTCGTAATTTAAAAGCGGGGGTGGGTGAAAAAATATCTTTGGTGTCTGCCAATGGTGCGTCTGTAACGGCGTTCGGAACTGTGCCTCGTATTAAATCATATCCGGTATCTTCTTTGTTTTTTATGGGGATGTATGAATACGATTCTGGTTATATATTTATGCCTATGAATACGGCTCAAAAATATTTGAATATCGAAAATTCTGTAACGCACATAGATTTATTTTTAGAAAATCCAGAAGAAACGACAGAAGTTGTGGACAGTTTAAAAACGTTATTACCAGAAAGCTTTATCGTTCGCGATTGGCGCGAATTAAACAGTGGTTTTGTAGGCGCTTTGCAGGTGGAATCTAATGTTATGTTTTTGATATTAATGTTAATTATAATTGTGGCGGCTTTCAATATCGTGTCCAGTTTGGTTATGTTGGTTTCTGACAAATCAAAAGATATCGCAGTATTGAGAACATTTGGCGTGTCACGTAAATCCATGATGAAAATATTTGTTTTAACCGGAACCAGCATAGGGTTAATTGGTTCGATAATGGGGACAGGTTTGGGTTTATTAATTGCAACATATATTGAAAACATTCGCCAATTTATACAAAGCTTAACAGGGAGAGATTTATTCCCACCAGAATTATATTATTTGTCAGAATTACCATCTAAAATTATATTAACTGATGTATTGGGTATTGCGTTGATTGCGGTTTTATTGTCTTTTCTTGCGACATTGTATCCGGCATGGAAAGCGGCGAACACAGACCCGGTCGAAGTATTGCGTAATGAATAAAAGGAAAAATGTCTATGGCTAATATATTAAAAT
Source organism: uncultured Muribaculaceae bacterium (assembly GCA_964371145.1). Taxonomy (GTDB): domain Bacteria; phylum Pseudomonadota; class Alphaproteobacteria; order Rs-D84; family Rs-D84; genus CAUTNA01. Next base: position 92,171 of record CAYJKO010000002.1, on the reverse strand, counting down.
CTTTAACAAAAACAGGCAATGCAAAAGACATAGTGTTAAGCGTTCGCGATATTAAAAAAACTTTTATCGAAGGCGGTCAGCCTTTGCATATTCTACGTGGGGGCGGATTCGATTTATGTCGTGGCGAAATAATCGCATTGGTTGGTCAATCTGGATGCGGGAAATCAACATTGTTACAATGTGTTGGTTTGTTGGATAAACCAACGTCTGGCAGCATATTAATTTCTGGGAACGCCGCCCAAAAAATGGATGATTTAACACGAACAAAAATGCGCCGTAAAAAAATTGGGTTTGTTTATCAAAAGCATAATTTATTAAATGATTTCACAGCAATAGAAAATGTAATATTGCCGATGTTGGCAAATGGTGTGTCTTATACGGACGCATCGAACCATGCAAAAAAATTATTAAAATCCGCGAATGTTGCGCATCGCGTAAATCATTTACCGGGGGAAATGTCGGGCGGAGAACAACAACGTGTTGCGGTTGCTCGGGCTTTGGCAAATAATCCAGATGTTTTATTGGCGGACGAACCAACGGGAAGTTTGGATCCAAAACATGCGTCCATGGTTTTTGATTTGTTATTTAAAATTGTACGAGACAGAGGCATGGCGATGCTATTTGTGACTCATGACATAAAATTGGCCGGATTTGCGGACAAAATAATAACAATAGAAGACGGAATAATAGGGCAACCAAAAAAATAATAATAAATGCTTGATTTTTTTATTCGATTATATATAATTGTAAAGCTTAAAGGTCTTTGCGGGCATAGTTCAAAGGCTAGAATGCAAGCCTTCCAAGCTTGAAATGCGGGTTCGAGTCCCGCTGCCCGCACCAAAGATTGGGCGTACGCCGGAGTTGGAGAGCCGGGGCAGACTGTAAATCTGTTGTCTCAGACTGAGCTGGTTCGAATCCAGCTACTCCCACCAAAAAATATACCACCCATCGGGTGGTATTTTTTTTGTGATAGAGTCATGAGATGAGAACCAGAGGTTCGACCCGAAAGTTTTGCCGACAAATAAAATGCAGTCGGAAAAGTACGAAGGGGAAAGGGACCCGCGAACGCATTCGTGGGAATTAACAATCCAGCAACGTACACCAAAAAACATACCACCCATCGGGTGGTATTTTTTTTGTGATAGAGTCATGAGATGAGAACCAGAGGTTCGACCCGAAAGTTTTGCCGACAAATAAAATGCAGTCGGAAAAGTACGAAGGGGAAAGGGACCCGCGAATGCATTCGTGGGAATTAACAATCCAGCAACGTACA
>CAYJKO010000002.1:4046-90798 GCA_964371145.1 uncultured Muribaculaceae bacterium | reverse complement strand
AGGGGAAAGGGACCCGCGAATGCATTCGTGGGAATTAACAATCCAGCAACGTACACCAAAAAACATACGGTATTTTTTTTGTGATAGAGTCATGAGATATTGTTGCAAAACATTTGGTTTTTAATTTATAATTAATAAAAATTAAAAGGTTATGATCATGACAGATATTTATAAATTTTGGAAAATTGCAGAAAATTTGAAAAAAGAAACCAGATGGAATGGCGAACCATGGGGAATAATTGGCGCGGATAAATTTGGTAATATAATATCAGATAATGTTGCGGCTCATTCGTATTCTGTTGGATTGTTGGCGATGTTGATAATTGAATATTATAAAATTGTGGATATGGATATTGCGAAAATTTATAAAATGATAACCGTGCACGATTTACCAGAAGCAATCGCAGGTGATACAGATGCGTATGAAGCTTTGAAAAATCCTGAATTAAAAATATCAAAACATCAAAAAGAATTGGATGCTTTAAATTTAATGACAGGTTATTTACCGGATGAAATAAAAAAATCTCTTCGTGATATATGGAATGAATACGAAGAACAAAAAACGAATGAGTCTAAATTTGTAAAATTATGTGACAGATTGGAAACTATATCTCAAATGATAAATGCGGATATTTCAAAAGACGAATATGATTATATCAAAGCGGGGGCGGAATATGGTTTAAAAGAATTATCACAGCATCCAAAATACAAAGAAATAATAAATATTTTTAAAGAAAAACAAAAAGAAAATTTTGTAAAACAAGGGTTTGATTGGAATTCTGATTATGATGTAAAATTTAATTGATATTAAAAAAAACCGGCTTTTTGCCGGTTTTTTATTCGATTATTTCAATTTCCGTTATTAATTCTTTTTTTACATTATCTAAATTTATAGGTTTAAAATTTTCAGATACTGTTGCGTCCGACGCGTCATCTGGGACAATGTATTCTGGAATTTCTGCCATATCATTTTTTACATAATCTTTATATTCGTCTATGGACGTAATTGCGTATTTATCATAATATCTGTTTGGAACAGTTATGAATTCCATAACGTCTATATTGTTTGCAGATAATCTTTTTGCGCGCGCGTTTGATATTTTATTTGTTTGTAAATTATACATTTGTAATTTAAAATTTTGCGCAGATGATTTTAAAACATTGTTATTTATATTTTTGATTTCTAATGCACGTTCATTTTCTCCGTTAGGACGAAAGCGAAATAAACCATCATTACCAATATAGCCCGATGGGTTCATTAAAAAATCGCCATATGTTTTGTCAGATTTCAACATATTTTTTGCAACAACCGCGGCGTCCCATGCGAATGAATCTATGCGAGATGGGTCGGTGTCTGATAATTGTTTATGTGTTTGTATAAATCTATGGCTCATCCCGGGCAAAGCCGCGAATTTTGCGTCAGACATAGACATGTCGTAATTTTTGTTTGGCACATCCCACAGTGCGGTGCCATAAATAGCCGCATCTTTTTTTGCAACGTCATAATAACGCAAGAAAGATGTGATTGTTTGAGAATCATTTAAATCGCCCAAAAACAAAATTGAATCATATGGTAATTTACCAGTAGTTTCCATTTTAGAAATATTTTCTAATTGTTTTTCTAAATCTTCTTTTTCATCTCTGTTTAATTCTTCGTTAACAATTATGTTTGATAATATTTCACGCGCTTTTGTGTTTGCAGCCATACGGGTGTTGTACATAGCGGCGGTTGATGCAGCCGTTTTCATAGAATCTGTGTTTCCGGGTTCATAATAAAATAATCCATCTAATTCTATGTCATATATTTCTGTTGATAGTTCAGCGGCACCCGCCATCCATTTGCCGGATTGGGTGTTTGGCGCAAAAATAATCATATTTTTACGTTCTTCTGATTTTGCAAATGACACAATTGTTTCAATACTTTGAGATGGGATTAACGCTATGCTTAAAACACCATTTCCCAAAGCGGTTGTGTCAGATGTGAATGAAATTACCGGTGTTTCAGGTGATTTTTTGCTGCGAATCATTTTTGCTTCTTCTGCAAAAATAGGTCCGATAATAACGCTTGGGTTTGAAGATAAAGCTTGGTCTATTACATCTTTTTTTTCGGATGTGGTGCCGGATAAATCATAAAAGTTTACTGCGATATTTTTATCTGGTGATTGAAAGAAAACCAATTCAATAGAATCTTTTATATTGTCTCCGAATTTTTCATAATCACCAGATGTTGGTAATAATACAGATACATTTTTAACAGATTCTATTTCAATGCCATCTGATACATTGTTTTTTGCATACAATGAATTCACGTCTTGAATGTTTCCATATAAATATTGTGCGGATGTTTCGCCAATAGATTCAGGCGTTCCGATTGGATTGTTTGCATAATTGCTGTTCCAATCTTTTTGAGTAGAACATCCAGAAATTATAGTTGCAACCATTGTCAGGCTTAAAATTTTTTTTATAAACATTGAATTATCCATTTTTTATTAGTATCATTGTACAATAAAAGGATTAAAAATGCAATCAGGTCTTTATATTGTTGGAACACCAATCGGGAATTTATCAGATTTTTCCCCGCGAGCTATTGAAACTTTGAAAAATGTGGATTTAATCGCCGCAGAAGACACACGCGTTTTCGGAAAATTGGCCAGCCATTTTGAAATAAATACAAAAAAAATATCTTTTCATGAACATAATGAAAATGATTCTGCGTCAAATTTAATAGAAAAAATGCGAGCGGGTGAAAAAATTGCTTTGGTGTCGGACGCAGGTATGCCAACTATCAGCGACCCTGGGTTTAAATTGATCCGTGCTTGCCGTGAAAACAACATTGATGTGTTTGCAGTTCCGGGTCCGGTTGCGTGCGTTACCGCATTGGCATTATCTGGATTTCCAACTGATCGATTTACATTTTGCGGTTTTTTCGATGAAAAAAAATTATCTGCTGATAATAAAATTCGTCACACAATTATTTATTACGAAAGCCCAAATAGAATCATGACAACAATTTCTGCATTCGCTCGCGTTATGCCTGAACGTAAAATCGCAATCGTTCGCGAAATAACAAAAATGTACGAAGAAACAATTATTGGATATCCGGCTGAATTGATGAATATCAAACCGCCAAAGGGTGAAATTGTTATTGTTGTGTCACCGGCGCCTGAAATAAAATTAAGCGACAGTGAAATTTCAGATATCGTAAATGATGTTGTGGCAACGTCCACAAAATCAGCTGCCGCCGAGGTTGCAGCTCGCAGTGGAATTTCAAAAAAAGAAGCATACAAAAGATTATTAGATAAATAAAAGGAATACGCGTATGATTAAATTTATGGGAAGCTTTGATAAAGTTTCACAATTACCAAAAACAAACATAGTTGAATATGCTTTTATCGGGCGCAGTAATGTTGGAAAATCATCTTTAATAAATGCATTTGCGGGACACGTTATTGCTCGTACTTCTAAAACACCGGGGCGTACACAATCTTTGAATTTATTTAATTTTAATGATTCTTTTATGATTATGGATTTGCCGGGATATGGATATGCAAAAGTATCAAAAACAGACTCGTTGCGTTGGTTGGAAAGATTAGAAGAATATTTGTTAAATCGCAGCCAGCTGTCTCGTTTATTTATTTTAATAGATTCACGCGTCGGAGTTAAAAATTCCGATATAGAATTAATGGAATTTTGTGATGCGCACGGTGTGCCTTTTCAAATTATTTATACAAAAAAAGACAAAAGAATTCGTGAAGAAAAACAAATGGAAATTAAACATACCGATCATCCGGCTATGATAGAAGAAATTGTTACGACGTCCGCCGAGAAAAAAACAGGTATAGATATTTTACGAGGAATCATTGGTTACAAATTATAATATTTTCAACGTTTCAAATCCTGCAAAAATTTTAGATGGATTATGGCAAATAATCGGAGAGTCACAAAAAAAAGATTATTCAAAAAATCTGATTTTTTTGCCCAGCCGACGCAGCGTGAAATCCGTCACTAATATGTTTGTCCAAAAATTAGGGGCGGGCGTTATATTGCCAGAATTGGTGCCGTTGGGGGAAGAGGGGTTCGATGGCGAGTCCGACATAATTGATGTGGATGTTATTTCGAATACTGAAAGAATTGTTTTATTAACCAAATTATTAATGGCGGATGATGCTATTTCCAGTTTTTCTGTGGCTTTGCCTTTGGCGACACAATTATTACGAATGCTGGATTATATCGAAAACGAAGGTATCAATCCAGATGAAATAAATTTTATAGATTTGGTCGATGAAAAATACGCAAAACATTTTAAACACAAAGCAAAATTTTTAGATATATTAACCAAAGTTTTTCCAGCCGTTTTGGGGAACAGTGTTACAAAAGTACAACACAGAAACGCGGGTGTTTTGGGGTGGGTGAAATTATTAAAAAATTATGAAAAAATAATTGTTTGCGGATCCACCGCCAGTGTCCCTGTTGCCGCCAAATTAATGCAACATATCGCAAATATGGATAATGGATATATAATTTTGCCGGGGAAAATATCGGGAAATGAAAACGAATTTTTATTACCAACAAATCCATATTTTTCAGAATATAAATTTATTAAATCTTTGAATAAAAATTTATCCGATATAAAAACTTTGGATGTCGGCAATTCAGATATAGATTTTTTTAATACAGCTTTTTCTAATTCTGGAATTAAAACAGATGTTGATTTAAAACAACAATTAATAGAAACAGAAAACGAAGCCGGAGAGGCGGACGTTGTCGCAGAAATTGCAGAATATGCAAAATCACATAATAAATCTGTTTTGGTTATAACACCGGATGCTGCCGCAAACACCAGAATATTTTATGCATTGGAAAAGAAAAATATATCGTCTGATTTTTCGGGTGGAATATCGGGAAATATGACATATGCGGGACGTGCGGTTTTAAATTTTTTAGAAGACGCAATTGAAAACAAAGATATGGTTTTCGATACAGAATACAATAAATGCAATTTCGATTTGTTCAAAGCGTTACAAAATTGTTATGAAAAAAATTCGGATTCATTCAAGCCTGAATTTGATATAGAATCAGATGACAGTATTGCGGTATGGGAATCGATAAAAAATTTATCTGATGTTTTATTAAAACACAATGTAATTTTAAATTTATGGGACAGTGTTTTATTTATAAAAGATGTTCTTAAAACTATATCCGTTCGCGGACAAATGAATGATGGGGCGATTGTAAAAGTTTTGGGTACGGTTGAATCCAGAATGCAAACCGCGGACATTGTTATATTAACCGGTTTGAATGACGGAATGTTTCCGGCATTGGGTTATGAAAACCCATGGTTGCCATTATCTGTTACAAATAAAATAGGTTTGCCACCACCCGCACGTAAAGTTTCTTTGATGGCTTTGGATTTTATGAATTTATCATGCGCAGAAAATGTATTTTGGTTGCGCAGTAAAACATCTGGCACATCTGGTACAATAGAATCCAGATTTTTATCGCGCGTAAATGTATGCGCAAAATCAATTTCAAAAAATACAGAATTTCTATCGCGCGTTTTGGATAAAATGGATGTTAAAAAAAATCCTTTGAATTATGCGGCGCCAAATCCGCCTGCACAAAAATCAAATTTATATGTAACGGATTTGGAATTGTTAATTCATAACCCGTATGCTTTTTATGTAAAAAAGATTTTGAAATTACGCCCGATAAAAGATGAATGGGAAAATTTGGACCAACGTGATTTCGGAAATATGGTGCATTCGGTTGTTGAAAATGCGATTGGAAAAACAGAAGAACAAATCGTAAATGAATTAGAAAATTTTGCAAAAGACGTTTTACCAAAAGACAGTATATTGTTTTATTTTTGGCAACGAAGATTCAAAAAAATGGCGCCCCAAATTGTGAAATTTTTACAATCTGCGGGTGATAAAATTTATTTTGAAATAGAAGGTCATTGTCGAATTGCGGGGCGTAATATTCGTGCGCGTGCAGATATAGTTTATGATGGGGTTGTGGCGGATGTAAAAACGGGCGCAGCGCCAAACAAAAGCCAATTAAAAGAAGGTAATATGCCGCAATTGCCGATAGAAGCTTTTATGTTGCAATCGGGTGGTTTTCCAATTGAAAAAAGTGCAAAAAGACCGGTAATTAAGTTTTTGCAATTGCAAAACAATAATGAAAAAGAAATTTCATATGATGAAGATATGACCGCAGAAATGATTGATGTGGCCGTTCAAAAAGTAACAGAATTATTAATGCAATATTCAAAAGATTTTGCGATTTACGAATACAGGGAAACCGGTAATCAAAAATATCAAGAATATGACGATTTTGCCCGTCGTGATGATTAATTAAATTTTTTAAATTTCCAACATTAATCCACAATGATCGGATGGTTTTTCACACAATCGTGGTTCCATATCTATTTCACAATTTTTAACCATTTTTGCTGCTGTTTTATTTAACATAAAATAATCTAATCTCAGACCTTGGTTTTTTCCAACGGTATCTCCGCCGCGATATCCATACCATGTAAATCCGATATCCGTTGGATGAAAATGACGCCATGTATCCAACCAACCAGCGTCCAGCCATTGTTGCATAATGTCGCGCGCTTCTGGCGCAGAAATAGATGACCCCAAATAATTTTTCGGATTCCAAATGTCGCGGTCTTCGATTGCAACATTAAAATCGCCCGCGATTATAACGGCTTCTTCGCTGTTTAAATATTGTTCAATATATTTTGTAAAGTTCGTCATCCATTCGATTTTATATGGGAATTTCGGTGAATCAATTGATTCTCCGTTTGGCATATATGTATTGATAATACGAACGCGACCATCTATTACGCATTCAATAAATCGCGCGTTTGTGTCCGCATAATTTGGCATAGATAATATAACGTCTTCGATAGAATGTTTTGAAAATACCGCAACTCCGTTCCAGCTTTTTTGACCCATAATTTTTATGTTATAACCCAGATCTTCAAACAAGATAAAAGGAAATGATGAATTTTCAACTTTGGTTTCTTGTAATAAAATTGTGTCATATTCCCCGGATTTCAATGTTTTTATTAACATTTCTGCACGCGCACGAACGGAATTTATATTCAAAGTCAATATTTTCATAAAATGTCCTTTTATTCATTTTCTGGTTTGCATTCTTCTTATCTTATAATATAATACACATTGTCCAATATAATTACAAGCAAGGAAAAAATAAATGAACATGTTTCAATTATTAGAAAAGACAACGGCAAAATATCCGGATAATCTTTTCTTGGTACGTGAAAAAGTGCCATACTCAGAATTTTTAGAATTAGTAAAAAAACGCGCAGCAACTCTGATTGACCAAGGTGTTAAAAAGGGCGATGCAGTTGGAATTTTATCTCATAACATTCCACAATTTCCAATTACTTTATTTGCTATTTGGTATTTGGGTGGAAAATGTTTAATGTTGGATACTAATCTGACCCCATTTGAATATAACAATATGGCCCAATTGGTAGATTGCAAATTAATCATGGCTGAAAAATCTTTCTTTTTCAAAACTGATAAATTTACATTCTTTGATATTGAATCAAAAGATGAATCTAAAACGGCGGCCGTTGGTGCAAATGTTGAATCAACAGATATTGCAACTTTATCATTTACATCAGGTTCAACAGGGACTCCGAAAATTGTTCCATTGACACATTTCAATTTAACAGAATGTGCAAATTCATTAGAAGATATGAAAGAATGGATTCACCCGGGGGATACTTTATACGGATTTTTACCGATGTATCACGTGTTCGGATTCGCAGTTGAAATTTTGGCATCTGTTCATTTCGGAGCAGGTGTGTTATTACAACCAACAATTAATCCGAAAGATATCTTGGACGATTTCAAAAAATTCCGTCCACAAGTTATCCCGGCTGTTCCACGTTTATGGGAAGTATTCCGTAATAAAATTATCGACGGGGTTCGCGCGAAGAAAAAATGGTGGTTGGTATCTTTCGTGTTGAAATACGGAAAAGATTTAGAAAAAATGGGATTGGGCGGATTGGTTAAAAAAGTTCAAAAACAAATCTTGGATGTGTTCGGTGGACGCGTGCGTATGTTAATCGCAGGTGGGGCCGCAACAAAACCAGAAGTTGAAACTTTCTATGAAAGATTGGGTTTGACTTTTATCCAAGGTTATGGATTGACAGAAACTGTTGGGCCGATTTGTATTTCTAAACCAAATAAAAAAAGATATCCTTTTGCGTTCGGTGGCCCGATTACAAATAACGAAGTCGATATCCGTGATAAAAACGAAGACGGTGTTGGAACTTTGTGGGTTCGTGGACATCAGGTGTTCGGCGGTTATTTAAATAATGATGCTGCAAATGCCGAAGTTTTTGACGACAAAGGTTTCTTTAACACAGGTGACCTTGTATTTATGGATCCAAACGGAGAATTACATTTTTCCGGCCGTAAAAAATTGGTTATCGTACTTGATTCCGGTAAAAATGTATACCCTGATGAATTAGAAGGAATGTATATCACTTTGCCAGGCGTTAAAAACGTTGCTGTGTTCGAACACAAAGTAAAAAATAAAACTGTGTCATATGCCGTATTCAGCGTAGAAGAAGGCGTGACATTAGAAAAAATGGCATCAGAAATTGCAGCGGTAAATAAAAAAGTAGCCAGCTATAAATGGGTAACCCATTTCGCAATTACAACAGATGATTTGCCTTTGACCAGTACTCAAAAAGTGCGCCACCACGTTGTGCGTCAAAATTTGATAGATGGTAAATATCCAATTCAAAAATAATTGGATTAAAAAATAAAAACCGGCAATTTGCCGGTTTTTATTTGACTATTATAATATTAATAGTATATTTATATTGACAAAAATAAAAGGTGTGTTGAATGATAGATGTACAAAAATTTAAAAAAATAGATGATTTAATCCAGGGAATATTTGAAGAATATTGGGATTTTCATTTTCCAAATAATAACAGAGAAGAATTAGATGCATTATTGGCGACACTGGATTACAGCCCAGAATTGGAAAGGGTGATAGATGACAATTTGGAGCAGGCAGGTAAAGTATGTTTGGTGGAATGGAGTGATTGGGTTGCTGAACGAACGACTTATATAAAAAATCCAAATGAAAAATTGTTTGCTATTTTGAAACGTCATAAATTCAGAATTCAAAGAGAAAAAACCAAAGATATGGTGAAAGCCTATAATAGAGCAAAATATATAAATAATAAATAAATAAAAACCGGCAATTAGCCGGTTTTTTTTATTTGCCCAAACACAAACGGTTGAATGTTGCGTCCATAATTTCTTCGGGCGATATTATACCCAAAATTTTACCGATATTGTTTGCCGCCGTATTTAAATGGTCAGAAAACAAATCATAAACATCACAATGTTTTAACGCATTGTCTAATTCATTTGATGTCTTTTCTAACAATTGTTTTGTGCGTGCGTTCACCATTAATTCGCTTTCATTTTTTTGAATTAAAATTTCAATTTTATGTATAATTTTTTGAATTAATTTTTCAAAATTTTTGCCCGTTTGTGCAGATATACAAATCGCATTTTCATCGCGTGTTTTAATATCGCGAATATCGCATTTATTAAATACAATAATTTCGTTGTCGCGCGGTGGTTCTATGTCGCGAATTTCGTTCGCATATACGCGCAAAATTAAATCGGCATCGCGAACAGATTCAAAAGATTTTTCAATCCCGATTTTTTCAATCTCGTCATCCGATTCTCTGATGCCGGCGGTGTCTGATAAATTTACCAAATATCCACCCAGATTTAATTCGGTATCTATGACATCACGCGTCGTACCACAAACGTCTGATACGATTGCGCGATTCTTTCCAACGAAACGATTAAAGATGGATGATTTTCCAACGTTAACATCGCCCGTTAAAACGATTTTAAATCCGTTTGTAATCGCATTGCAAACATCAGATTTTTCCAATGCTTTTTTTATTTCATCACGCAAAACACCGGCTTTTTTGGCAATTTTTTCTTTTATGTCGCCTGGCAATTCGTCATCTGAATAATCCAAAATCGCGGCCGAATATGCGGACAGTTCAATCATTTGTTCTCGCCAATTTTTATAAATTTCAGAATCATTTCCCGCCATAGATTTTAATGCGGCTGTTCTTTGTTTATCTGTTTTTGCGTCCAGCAATGCGACCAGCCCATCTATTTCAGATAAATCCATTTTACCATTATAAAAAGCACGCTGGGAAAATTCACCAGGGGCTGCAATGCGATAATTAATAGATTTTAAAAATTCAAATAATTTATCAATAACAGCAGGCGAGCCGTGTGGATAAATTTCAATGATGTCATCGCCGGTAAAGCTGTGTGGGGAATTAAAAAATACCGCCATACAATTATCAATCAATTCATCATTATCATTTGTAATATTTGCCATATAAAAATGACGTGGAATAATGTCCGTTTTTTTATTTATTATTCTTTTGAAATCATTTAAAAGATTTTCACCCGACAGACGAACAACTGCGATGCCAGATTTTCCAGCGCCAGATGATAATGCAAAAATTTTATCGTTTCTCATTTTTATTTCCCGCTTAATATTTTTAATGCCATAGGTATCAAAGATTCAACCGATGCAGTTGGATTTTTATCAACCAATTTCGTTACCATTTCCATAGTTTCAATTCTTTTGTATCCAAGAGTTTCCAGTGCAGACAATAAATCTGACATAGCATTATTATTGGTTGTCATATCAAATGATATTCCACCGATTTTATTTTTTAATTCCACAATAATTTTTTCCGCCATTTTTTTTCCAACCCCGTTCGCAGAAGAAATAGTTTTAACATCCCCCGTTGCGATGGCAGAAAATAACATATCTGGTTTTAATGTTGATAAAATAGATAATCCAACCTTTGGTCCAACGCCCGACACGGATGTTAAATTATTAAATAATTCTTGTTCTGAAATACTGGAAAAACCGAACAAACGAAATGAATCTTCGCGAACAATAGTTTCAATCCACAGGGAAATTGTATCGCCCTTTGTAAAATTTTGATGAGTGAAAACTTTGTATCCAACGCCGCCTGTCATCAATATTATAAAATCGTTATCAATATGTTCAACAATTCCTTGCAATTTTCCTATCATTTGGTATCCTTTTTTTGTAATCATAATCTAATTAAAGCAAAAGGTCAAATTATGGCAGGACACAGTAAGTGGCATAACATTATGCACAGAAAAGGAGCGCAAGACGCAGCACGCAGCGGATTGTTTACTAAATTGGCACGTGAAATTACAATGGCAACAAAATTGGGTGATCCAAATCCGGAAAATAATCCAAGATTACGATTGGCTATTTTGAACGCACGAAAAAATTCTATGCCGAACGATAATATCAAACGCGCGATGGATAAAGCGTCATCCGCAAATACCGAAAGTTTCGTAGCGGTAAGATATGAAGGTTATGGACCGGGGTCTGTTCCGGTAATAGTCGAAGCGTTAACAGATAATCCAAGACGCACCGTTCCTGAAATCCGCAGCATCTTTAATAAAAATGGTGGCAATATGGGTGAAGAGGGTTCTGTTGTATTTATGTTTACACGCGCGGGACAAATTTTTTATTCAAATGACATTAAAAAATCAGAAGATGAAATGATGGAAGTTGTAATGGAAGCCGGCGCAGATGATGTTGAAACGTCAGAAGAGGGTCATATCATCACAACAAAACCAGATGATTTTATGGCTGTGCAAAAATCTTTGTCAGACGCGTTGGGTGAACCAGAAAAAGCGGAATTGACTTGGATTCCAAATATGCCAGTTGATTTGGATGATGAAAATTATGCCAAATTAGAAAAATTAGTTTTTGCATTGGACGACAATGACGACGTGCAAAAAGTTTTCACAGCAGCTGCATAAAACAGAATAAAAAAATGGCAAGAATAATCAGCATTGATCCGGGAATAATCCACACAGGTTGGGCGGTCATCGAGACCGCCGGATCAATGCGCCGTTATATAGACAGCGGTGTTATTTTGCCGAAAAAAACTTTGCCTTTTTCTGAAAGATTAAATGTAATTTTTTCCGAATTAAAAAATATTATTGAAAATTACAAACCAGATGAATGCGCAATTGAAATTGTATTCGTAAATAAAAATCCAAAAACAACTTTGATATTGGGACATGCTCGCGCGGCGGCTATTGTTGCGGCGGCAAATTTTGGAATCCCTGTTTTTGAATACGAACCAAATAAAATTAAAAAAGCTTTGACCGGGGCGGGGCATGCAGATAAAGATCAAATAACACGTATGTTAAAATTATTATTACCAACCGCCAATCCAAAAACACCAGACGAAGCAGATGCAATTGCAATCGGTCTTGCGCATGCAAACACCAGTCGTTATCCCGTATAAATAATATTGAATTCGTTCCTATTAAAATTTTAAATTTTTTCTGATATTATTTTATTAATAAAATGTATTGGGAGAATTATTATGAAAACAGATTTAGAACAGGCCAGACAATTTGATTCTGATTTAAAAAGCCGTCAGATATTTTTGTTTTATTCTTGGGTTTTAAATATTTCTTTGGTTATAATTTTTTGGGCGTTGGGTTTTTCTGATGATTTTATGAATATGGTTGCAAATATGTTTCAATTGTCTGTGGTTACATTACACAATGATTGGGCGAATTGGATAACAGTTTGGAATATCGCAGGAATTGTTTTGTTTTTGATTCCGGCATTGGCAACATATTGGTCCAGACATTCTTTAAGAAAATTAATTTAAAAATAAAGGAATGTTAATATGAAAAATTTTATTATATTTCAATATATATCTGGTCTGCAAGATTATGCAAAAGCATTGATTTCTTATTACGGAAAAAAAGAAAATTAAATTATTTTTTTATAATAATTTTTGATACTGCGTCATATCCGAAATATTTATTAATTTTATCAATAATTTCGGTTTTTTGATATGATAATTGTAATGAAAAAGCCGGTGATTTGGCACGAATTGTGATTATAAATTTTTTTTCTTTGTTGGATTTAATACCATTTAATTCAGCAATGTTTGCAATGTCCGATCCCATGATTTTATCCCATCGATTCAGCAGGTCAGAATCGCTGGCGGCCACTCCCATAATTTGCATCAAATTACCAAGAGATGATGCAAATGTTCTGGGACGGCTGAAACGTTTTAAAAATTTATTATTAATCGGGTTGGACATATGTGTATTCTTTTGGCATCAATATAAACATTCTGCCTTGTTGATGTTGGCCTTGGGCATATTGATATGCGTCGGTTCCTGATCCGAAAAAGATATCTGCACGAATCCATCCTGTTATCGCGCTGCCGGTATCTTGGGCAATCATCAATCTTTGGAATTTTTGTCCGTTTGATAATTTCGTATCAATGTATACAGGCAATCCAATTGTATATAATTCGTCATCCATTGCGATGCTGCGGATTTTAGATAGAGGTGTTCCGATTTTTCCAATAACGTCATGGGAAGATGCTTTTGTAAAATATACATATCTTGGGTTTGAATTAATTGCGTCATATGCCAATTCTGGGCGTGCGCGTAAATGTGACCACAGGGCTTCTGCCGAATACCCGCCCTCAGGTTTAATGTTGCGGTCTTTTAAATATTGGGCAACAGATTTAAATGTCATATCATTTGTGCCGCCGAAATTTAATTTAACACGTTCGCCGTTTTCTAATTCAACCAAACCGCTGCCTTGGATTTGTATATCTTGAACATCTACGATATTCGCCCAATATAATACGTTACCAATTTTATTTTTAACGATTGTTTCTTTTTCAACACCTTTATATTCGCGACCATCTGTTGGCGCGCTCATCAATGGGGTATCACAATGCGCTGTTTTTGTTCTGCATCCCTTTATAGTCGGTGAATAATATCCGGTGAATAATCCCGTATCTGTTCCGTTGTCATTATAAATTTGGTACGGTTGGAAATGAGATTCAAACCATGCGCGAACTGTGGACGTGGACGCATCCGGACTTGGCAATGTTTCGCATTTTTCTTTGAATAATTCAGGGTTCGGATTTAATTCGCCAACATATTGAATTTTTGCACGACAGCTGTTACGGAAAGCTTGTAATGCATAGCGAACGTCATCATCTTCCCAACCCGGCAGAGCAGAGTAGGATACTTTTGTGAAATTAGAAGACGGCATTTTGGAACCCGGGACTTTTCTGCTGGACGGAGACAGGTCGCAAGACGGCAAAGTTGCCAAAATAAATAATCCTGCCATCAATAAAACAGGCGCTTTTAAAGAGTTTAATAATTTTTTTTGATTCATTTTTATATACCCACTTGTAATTTTAACCAATAGTGTTATATTATCATAAATAGCTTTATAAAAAAAGGAGTATTATTATGGCAAAATTTAATCTGGCTGTTCAATTTTTAAAAGATATATCATTTGAAAGCCCAAATGTACCTGAATTATTGGTAAAACAAGGCAACGGTCAAGCAAAAATAGATATGCCCGTTGAAATTAAATTGATGAAAGCAGGTGAAAACAACTTGTATATGGTAGATTTGATTTTGAAAGTTCATTCAAAATTAACAGAAGATGAAAAAACTATCTTTATGATTGAAACAACATATTCCGGATTGGTTCAAATTGATGATGCAGAAATGGACGAAGATGCAAAAAAACGCATTTTGTTAATAGATGTTCCAAATTTATTGTTCCCATCTATTCGCGCATTGGTTACACGTTTGACGGCTGAATCTGGATTTCCTCCATTTGCTATGCAACCGGTTGATTTCGAAAAAAAATATGAAGAAAAATATGCAGCAGCAAACGCATAATGTTTTTTCAAAAAATAAAAAAATACTGCAATTTGCAGTATTTTTTTTATGGTTTTTGTGGTACAATATATGTCGTATAAAAAAAGAGATTGGAATGCACGAAAAATATTTGTCTGTAAAAAAAACTATTAATGGTTATTCGTTTGCGAATATGGGTATTTTTATGGGGTTGGCCGCGGGTGTGTATGGGGCGTCTTATTCTTTGGTATTATTAGAATTGTTAAATGGTAACAGCGCATTGGTTAGTATTTATGTCGCGTTATATTCTTTTTTCTGTTTATTGGTGTCTTTGATACCGAACGAGGTTTTAAAATATTTTACAAAATCACAAGTGTTTCATTTCTCGCTTTTGGTTGCTGGTATCGGTTTTTGTATGATGGGGTTGTCGATAAAAGTTGGAACGTTTATTGCGCTGGATTATATGACGGGGTTGGCGGCGGTTTTTACCGGTGTTTTAACGCCTTTGTTCATGTCGGATTTTTCAACCAAAAAAACCGGTATAACAGAATTAAGATCCAGATTTAATGTGTGGGCAAATATTGGTATTTTTGCCGGCCCTATGTTGGCGATGTATATTGCAGAAAGATTTGGGGATAATTATCGTTTGGGATTTGTTATTGCGGGTATCTGCTATTTAATTTGTTGGATGGATTTCAGATATTTCAGAATAGTGCAGGCGGACAAAAAAAAGATGACGCCAAATGCAAAACGAAATTTTAAATCATTGATGCGTTCTATCAAGGTTTTCTTTTCGAAGCATAAATTAAGAATGTCATATATCAACAGCATTTGTTATTTTATATTGGTGTCAATCCGCGCATTATATGTTCCAATCGTTATGGTAGAACGTGGATTTTCCCCGACGCAATTGGGTATTGTTTTATCTATTGGTGTTTTGCCATATATCTTTTCCAATATGTTTGTTGTAACATTAATCAGACGTTTTGGAAAACGGGCTTTGATGAATTTTGGATTGATAACATTTGGATTGTTTGCGTTATGGGCGGTGTTCGCATCAAATTTCATGTTGCCGATAATATTTATTTTATGGCAAGTTTCAGCCGCGATTATGGCACCGGTTAGAGATTTAAGTTTCTTTGATGCGGTTAAAAAGTCCGAGAGACCAAAATTTTTGGGTATATATACAACCGCAAATACTTTGTCCAAATTCATAGCGCCATTAATGTGTGCAGGTATAATATTTTTGTTCCGCGATACATATTTCGTATGGTTGTTTGCGGTGTTTGCATGTTTGGTTTCTTTGTACATATATAACTTTAAAAAATAGTTTTTGTTGTTGCAAAAAAATCCTGTCATTTGTATGATAGATATAAGAAAAAGAAAGGATAAAAAATGGCAAAAAAAGAAACTATAAAAGCTGCCGCATCTTCATCTAAAAATCCGGCTTTGGAATCTGCGTTGGCGCAAATTCAAAAACAATTCGGAAAAGATGCAATTATGACAATGGGTGATGGCTCTGTTCAAAATATCGAAGCAATCTCATCGGGTTCACTTGGGTTGGATATCGCATTGGGAATAGGCGGTTATCCAAAGGGTCGTATCGTTGAAATTTATGGACCGGAAAGTTCTGGTAAAACAACGCTTGCTTTGCATGCGGTTGCAGAAAGCCAAAAGATGGGCGGAACATGTGCGTATATCGACGCTGAAAATGCTTTGGATCCATCATACGCAAATAAATTGGGTGTGAATGTTTCAAATTTAATTATATCTCAACCCGATTCCGGCGAACAGGCTTTGGAAATCGCGGACACTTTAATTAAATCTGGCGCGGTCGATGTTATCGTTGTCGATTCTGTTGCAGCATTGGTGCCAAAAGCAGAATTAGAAGGAAATATCGGTGATACATTTATGGGTACAACTGCTCGTTTGATGTCTCAATCTTTGAAAAAATTGGCAGGTTCTGTTTCTCGCAGCAACACGTTATTAATCTTTATCAATCAAATCCGTCATAAAATCGGTGTTATGTTTGGATCTCCTGAAACAACGTCCGGTGGAAATGCTTTGAAATTTTACGCATCTGTCCGTCTGGATATTCGTCGCACAGGTCAAATCAAAGATAAAGAAAATATTGTCGGAAACGAAACAAGAGTAAAAGTTGTTAAAAATAAAGTCGCGCCACCATTCCGTACAGTTGATTTCAAAATTATGTATGGCGAAGGTGTATCCCGTATCAGTGAAATTTTAGATATGGGTGTTAAATACGATTTTATCGAAAAAGCGGGAAGTTTCTATTCTTATAATTCAACTCGTATGGGACAGGGCGAAGCAAATGCACGCCAATGGTTGAAAGATCACCCAACCGAACAAGCAGAATTATTAGATAAAATTATGGCAAAATCATCTGGAATCGCAGAAGAAATGATGACAGGTCCGGAACCTGTGACATCGCAAGAAGATGCAGAATAAAAAAGGTTGTTTATGAATCTGGCAAGAAATTATTATTTGACCGCAATAATTTTTAAAGCACACATTTCAAATTGGTTTTGGCGCGATAGAGCGACAAGAAAAAAAATCAGAAATGATGTTGCCGCAAAATATATTACAAAATATTTGAAAAGATATTTGTATGCTGTTAAAAATTTGCCAGATTCAAAACCGAATAAAAATAATACATCTGAAAAAATTTGGACTATCTGGTTACAGGGGGAAAACAATGCTCCGGATTTAGTTCGCGCTTGTTACAACAGTGTGCGAAAAAATTGTAAACAAGAATTAATTGTTCTGGATGAAAATACATTATTTGATTACATAAAATTACCAGATGTTATTATGAAAAAACGTAAACGTGGGCAAATAAAAAATGCTCATTTTGCCGACATTTGTCGTGTTGAATTATTATATAATTATGGTGGATTTTGGTTGGATTCAACCGGGTTTGCGTCCCATGAAATCCAAGATTGGATTGAATCACAAGATTTTTTTATGTATTTGGTTGGTGATAAAATCGGTGATAAATACAGCTTTGTGCAAAATTGTTTTATTCGTTCGAAACGTGGTTCGTATTTATTAAATGCATGGCGTGCAATGATACATGCATATTGGTCAAAAGAACCAAATGCTTTCGATTATTTTATGCACCAGGTTTTGTTTCGTGTTATGGTTGAAAATGATGACAAATGTAAATTGCATTTCGAAAAAATGAAACATGTTTATCAAGAACCGACACACAGTGTATGGTGGACCGTCAGACAAAAACAATTCAATCAAAAAAAATTTGATGAATTAACAAAAGATTCTTTTTTTCAAAAATTAACTTATCTGCGTGGTGAAAAAATTATTCCAAACAGTTTTGCAGATGTTATGATTAACAAAATGTACAAAGGAAAAAAATAATATGGCTGTTCCAAAAATCTCTGTAATTTTGCCGGTATATAATGTAGAAAAATATTTGCGCAGATGCCTGGATTGTTTGCAAAATCAAACTTTGACAGATTTCGAAATAATAGCAGTCAATGATGGCAGTCCGGATAATTCAATTGATATTTTAAATGAATATGCTGCAAAAGATTCCAGAATAAAAGTTATAACTCAAAAAAATGGTGGACTGTCATCTGCCAGAAATACAGGGACAAAAAATGCGAATGGCGAATATATTTATTTTTTAGATTCTGATGATTATATCCATTTTCAAACTTTGGAAATTGCATATAATTTGGCGGTGCAAAATAATTCTGATATCGTGTCTTTTAAAAAAAATACAGGGCTGCGCACGAAAATTTTAATTAAAGAATTTTTCGGCATTAATGGAAATAATACTCGTCCAAAAAATTTAAATAAAAAATATGATTTATCAAAAATAGAATCGTATACAACGAACGATATTTTTTCTGTTGTGACAGAGCGGGGCAGCAAACAAAAATTTGAAATCAGACATTGTTATGTATGGCAAAATTTATATCGCCGCGAATTAATATCGGACATTCCATTTACGCCCGGCATCATAATGGAAGATGCGGCATGGTGGCCGCTGCTTTGGTTGCGTCATCCGAAAACTACAATTATTAATTTGCCTTTGTATTATTACATTCCGCAAATAAATTCTATTATGGCATCCAGCAAAGTTTTACGAAAAATTGATAATTTAATATATGGGATTAAATATATTTTTGATGTTTATAAAATGCAGGCAAAAAAATCCGAAATGAATGTTTGGCAATCTAAATTTATGTGGCCTTTTTTACATTATGGGTTTGGCAAAGTTTCTAAATTAAAAGATGAATTGGATATCATAGAAGCTAAAAAATTATTTTCATCAATTGCTGAAATAGGGGTTTTGGAAAATCCTTGTGAGCCAAAAAATAAAAAATTGAAAAATAAAATTTTGGAATTTATAAAATAAAAAAATACCGGCAAAAGCCGGTTTTTTTTAAACATTTGTTTGTTTGAAACGTTCTGGCAATGTTGTGATTTTTTTCAATCCCAACATGCCCGGTTTGTTCCAAGCATAAATAGGGCGAAAAACAGATTGCAAAATTCGCGCCAATGTTAACGAGAAATTTCTTTTTGGATTTTTTGTAATTTGCATAATGGTGTCGGCTCGACGAGATAGATGTTTTTTCCAATCTGGATTTCTGTCGCCGACTTTGTTTTTAATCATATCGTAATCAACAGATCCAAAATGCAGCAAATATAAATTTTTATCAATATGAAAATTATGTTTTTTAACACAATGAAATCCAGAACCCCAACGTGCGGGTTTTGATAAAACAACGGGTTTTGTATATCGTGTGGATAACAGGGCAAATTTTCTTTGTTCTAAAAATGGTTTATCTGCATCCAATGTGTATTCTGAATTTAAATCCATTCCAACATCCAATCCCAAACCAGATACACAAGTTTTAATTTTTAATTCGGATAAATATTGGGGCAGGGTTTTATTTTTTTTTGGATCTACAATTAAAAATTCATCTACGTCGCATCCGATAATTAAATCATAATCTTTTTCAAATAAATCAGATGCCACATCTGATATTAAATTAATTCTGTATTTGTCTGCGCGCGCGCGTGATAAACCGGTCTTTTTTTCGATTTTAAAAACATTTGAATTGCCCACCAATTTTGGTGTTTTTTGGTCCAACCCATCTTGTAGAATAAATAAATTTTCTTCGCCAAATAATTGGCCATAATATTTAATCCAACGGTTCAAGAAAAATTCATCATTATAAGCCATCGTGATAACGGCAATTTTTTTTGTCATTTTTTTAATCCTTTGTTTATATTATATTTTAAAAAACGCGTAAATGTTTTAAATGGGTTTTTTGTTAAGAATTTTTTTGCATAACCATTACCGTAATTTTCATCAATAGATTTTATTATGATATTTTTTATATCTGAATTTATATGGGATAAAATATAATTTATCTGCGCACCAAACATTCCGTTATATCTGTTCGCAATTATTGTTTTGAAAAAGGGCATACCCATTTTAAACATTTTTTTTGGTTTGTTATAAATATCATGACCGTGTGCGATAAAAGAATAATAAAAAGAAAAATTATTTTTTATTAACAATCTGGTAAAACCTGATTCGTATTTGTCGCAAATTATGTATTTGTTTTTTTCACGTTTGACATTGCATATAAATTTATCAAATTCATCAGATAAAAATGTTTTTTTATCCATGCCCAAAAACCAAGATTGCAGATGTGGATTTTTTTTATGTGTTCGATACACCATTCCATAAGCATTTTTACCGGTGTTTTCGTAATTTTTTAATAAACTTTCTAAATCCGACAAGGGTCCAAATACAGAATCATTTACAAAATATATGTAATCATAATTTTGCAATAATTCATTATCACGTGCATATATGTAACCACGTTTATAGCTGCCGAAATCATATTCTTGATGTCGGGTGGCAGATGAAAAAATAGTAAATGGTGAAATTTTATTTAATTCCGAATCGGAAATGTCACAATCCATATGAACAATAACATCTCCGATTTCGGATAATTTTTTGACGTAATACGTCAACGCGCTGTTTATAGTGTTTGAAGAATTATATCCTGCAAATATAAACAGTCGTTTAATCATTGGCCGCTCTTTTTGCTTTTTTTCTGGCGCCACTGTCTAATTCTCTTTTACGAAGGCGAATTGTGTCTGGTGTTACTTCTACCAATTCGTCGTCTTGGATATAAGACAAAGCATCTTCCAAAGTCATTTTACGAGGAGGGGATAAAAACATTTTTTCGTCCGCACCGGCCGATCTCATATTTGTTAATTCTTTTCCTTTTATCGGATTGACTTCTAAATCATTTTCTTTGCTGTGTTCGCCGATAATCATTCCAGAATAAACCTGAGTTTGAGGACCGATGAACAAAGTTCCACGTGCTTCTAAATTATTCAATGCAAATGTTGCAGCTGCGCCATTTTCCATAGATACCAAAACACCCGGACGATATTGAGTAACCGGTCCGCGATATTCTTCGTAATCTGCAAATGTTCTGTTCATAATGCCGGTCCCACGAGTATCAGTTCTGAATTCTGATAAATAACCGATTAATCCACGAGAAGGCGCTGAAAATACAATTCTGGTTTTGCCAACGCCGGATGGTTTCATTTCGGTAATAGTTGCTTTACGACGAGTCATTTTTTCGATAACCACACCAGAGAATTCATCGTCTACGTCAATGATAACGTCTTCGATTGGTTCCAACATATTTCCATTTTCATCTTGTTTCATAACAACGCGCGGACGGGAAACTGACAATTCAAATCCTTCGCGGCGCATAGTTTCAATTAAAATACCCAATTGCAATTCACCACGACCGGACACTTCGAACGCTTCGTTGTTTGCACTTTGTGAAACTTTTAACGCGATGTTTGTTTCGGCTTCTTTAAATAATCTGTCGCCAATCATACGAGATGTTAATTTTTTTCCACCACTGCGTCCCGCCAAAGGAGATGTGTTCACAAAGAAAGTCATAGTCAATGTTGGTGGGTCAATTGGAATCGCCGGAATTGGTTCGGACACAGATAAATCACACAATGTGTCTGCCACAGTTGCTTTTGAAAATCCGGCTATGATAACAATGTCGCCCGCGGACGCTGTATCTTTTGATACTTTTTCCAAACCGCGGTATTCAATAATTTTTGTAATTTTTGCTTGTTCTATAACGTCGCCTTTCATATTCAAGGCGCGAACAGGTTGACCAACGCGTGCTGTTCCGGATTCAATTTTACCGGTTAAAATACGTCCCACATATGGATCTGCTTCTAATGTTGTTGCCAACATTTTAAACGGCGCGTCCAAATGACATCTGGTGCCACCACAATCAGGGGCAGGTACATGATCCAAAATTAATTGAAACAAAGGTTTTAAATCAACGCGTTCATCTTTTAAATCGCGAACAGCCCAACCATCACGTCCAACCGCATATAAATGTGGGAAGTCCAATTGAGAATCTGTCGCGCCCAATTTATCAAATAAATCAAAAGTTTCGCCCAAAACTTCTTCTGCGCGTTGGTCTCCACGATCGATTTTATTAATACATACAATCGGATGCAAACCCAATTTCAAAGCTTTGGATAATACGAATTTAGTTTGAGGCATTGGACCTTCGGCAGAATCCACCAATAACACAACCCCGTCAACCATAGACAAAATACGTTCTACTTCTCCGCCAAAATCCGCGTGGCCCGGCGTGTCTACGATATTAATTTTATATTCACCCCATTGAATAGATGTCGGTTTCGCAGAAATTGTAATCCCGCGTTCGCGTTCGATATCCCCGCTGTCCATTACGCGTTCGTCTACGCGTTCGTTTTCACGGAATGTACCGGCTTGTTTCAACATATTGTCAACCAAAGTCGTTTTACCATGGTCCACGTGCGCAATAATTGCAATATTACGAATTTTCATAAAATATACCTTTTGATTTAATTTCTGGTTATAAGAGTATACCATATAATCTGAAATTCAACAAATTTCATTGAAAATACGAAAAAAATTGATATATTTAAAATGTATGACAAATATGCAAAGGTTAAATTATGAAAAAAAATATAGATTATAACGCAACTATAAAACAAATTTTGAATTCTGCCAAAGACATTATGATGGCAGAGATGGATGCGGAACCAAAAAAATCGGATAAAATATCAATATTGAACGAAGTTAATAAATTAGATGAAATCATAGGAACATTGCCTTTTTCTGTACATTATCATTATCGCCTAAAAAATAATATGGTTTTAAACGGAGCGGGGCTGGTTACAAAATATGGAAATCACAGATATGTGTTCGTAAAACAATTTTTACATTTTTTAAGCGAAAAATATTATACAGATAAAAGTAATAATCGTTTTGACGCAATTGGAAAATCCAAATTGTTGGAATTCGCAAAAAGATGGGAAATTATGAATTCAAATTCATTTAAACAAATGTATTTGGAATTTAAATCTTTAAATTCATTTGGTGTAAAAATAAAATAAAAAACCGGTCATTTGACCGGTTTTTTGATATGTTGTTGAAATTATTTGGTGCCACCAATTTTTGTTTTGCCGCCCATAAACGGTTGCAATTTTTTCGGAATATTAATTGAACCATCTGCGTTTTGATGATTTTCCAAAATCGGACCCAATGCGCGAGGCAAGGCAATGGCTGTATTATTTAATGTCGCAACAAATTTAACGTCCCCCGTTTTATTTTCACGATATCTGGTATTTGTTCTGCGGGCTTGGAATTCGCCGATTGCGCTGCAACTGCCCAATTCCAGATATTTATTATCAGACGGTATCCATGCTTCAATATCTTTTTGTTTAATTTTATTAAATCCCATATCCCCCGTTGATATATCCAATACGCGATATGGTAATTCTAAATCTTCCATAACTTCGCATAAATTTTGTGCCAATTCATCAAACATCTCATTTGATTTATTTGGTTCACAAAATATGAATTGTTCGACTTTGTTAAATTGATGAACACGGGTTAATCCGCGGGTGTCGCGTCCGGCGGCGCCGGCCTCTTTACGAAAACATTGGGACAGTCCCATAAATTTTTTCGGTAATTCATTTTCTGTTAAAATGTCACCCGCAAATAATGAATTTAAAATAATTTCACTTGTCCCCGCCAAACATCTGTCGGTGTCTGTTAACATAAATACGTCATTATCCATAACGGATAAATCAGATCCCAAAAAATGTCCCGCGTTAAAAACGCTGGCCGGTTTTGTGATTGCCGGACAGTTGATTAATGTAAAACCTTTTCCGCGGATTTTATCAATTACGTAATTTTGAACGGCTAATTCCAATTCTGCGGCGTCCCCTACAAGAGCATATGTGCGTGTTCCGCAAATTTTAGAAATAGATTCTGGCATCCACCAACCATTCATATCCAAAATATCCCAATGGGCGCGTGGTTCAAAATCAAAATTTGGAACGTTGCCCGATTTAAATATTTCAACATTAGAATTATCATCTGGTCCAATTGGAGAATTTTCATTTGGAATTTGTGGTACACGATGCATTAAATCATTTAATTTGATTTCCAATTCTTCCAATTGTTTTAAATCATTTGCAATCTGTTCGGATATTTCACGTGATTTTGCAATCAAAGGTGCTTTGTCTTCTGCCGTTGGAATTTGTTGAGTAATTTTATTTTTTTCGGCAGTTTGCGATTGAGTGCTGGTTTTCAATGCGCGAACTTGCTCGTCCATTTTTAAAATTTCATCTGTGTAATCTGCGAATCCTTTGACGCGGCATGCATTTTTGACCAATTCCGGATTTTCGCGAATAAATTTCATATCCAACATAATTTAACCTTTTTTTATATATCGGTTTAATTATATGGTCACTTGACACAATTCGCAAATAAAAAATGCCAATGTCGGCATTTTTATATAATTATATTTAACCAGTTGCCATTTCGTCTTTGAATAATTCGGGTTGTGCGATTTCACGTTCAAAGCTGCGAACGAATAAATAATCGCTTAATCGATTAATATATTGAATAACGGATGACATATTCATTCCGTATTTTTCGTCGTCTGATAATTTTCTGTCCGTCTCGTAAAATTCAACAATATTTCGTTCTACGCGGCGGGCTATGGCGCGTGCAAGAGATATAGCCCCGCGCGGATTTACAAAAAACGGAGGAATAGAATTATTATGCGTTGTTATATATTCTTCCATATTTTGAATTTGTTCCATAACTTTTCTGTCGTCGGATGATTTGTAATAAAAATATCCCATAACTTCGGAAAGGAAAGTTTGCACATCGTCGAATCTGTCTCCGCACATTCCCAATGCGCAAGACAATTCATCCAAATCACCTTGTATTTTTATAACAGGGTGTGATTTGCTGGCGATTGTTGTGGGATTTAATTGAGTCATCCCACTGTCACCATTTTTTGTTGTAATTCTTGCCATAACAAACCTTCCTTTTAATAATTAATTATATCAATTCACAAGCACCGCCCGCACAGGCCGCTTCTTGTCCAAAGTTTACAAAGTTTTTTTCTTCTTCAATATTTTCCAAATGTAATTCTGGAACAATTTTCAAAAATTCTTTGTATGCTTCTTCGTTCGTGTCTTCGAATGGTGCTTGGATATAGCTGGCGTCTGAATATGGTAATAAAGATATTCCGGTATAGCTGTCGCGATTATCCCACATCCAATTGCGTACGTCGTCCCATTCATGATTTTTAATGTTACATGTGCAAGATACGTTATTGTAATTGTCGCCAGATCTGTGTCCTGGGACCACCCAATTTTCAAATATGTATTTTACGCGTTCCAAGAAATCTGTTGCCGTTTCGTTGCGTCGTGTAACGGCGCCTTCTGGTGCGCGAATAACCATAGAAATAACCGCGTTTTTATCCGGATTCATTTGTTCATCTTCTACCAATTGAGGGAAATTTTCAACCATATATGTATACAATGGTTCCAATTTATTTATACGCAGACGACGAATATAATGTTTTGCATGCCATGGGTGTATGCCGCTGGATGTACCCAATACAAGAGAACCGGTGCCATCTGGTTTAACGGTCGTTAATCTGTCGGCGGTTTTAATTCCGATTTTTGTTGATATTTCATCGTTCGCAGCTTTTACAGATTCAACCGCAGATTTGAAATCCAATTCTTTTAAATTTGGATGGGATGCGATACCGGTTAATGATACTCCGATTAAAGACATATCATCTGCGTTTTCTTTCCATTTGTCATCGATGTATTTAAAGTTTGTATATGAGGCTTGTAATGTTCCCAATACGGATGCGTAAAAACAACGTTCTTCGAAATCAGATTGTGATTCGATAGAGCCCAAATTTACAGATGTTAAATTACAAAATCCTTTTGATGGCATAGATATTTCACAACATGGATTTACCAACCAATCATTTGTGTTTGTCCAAACGATGCCCGGTTCACCGCAACCTGAATTTTGACATTGTGTAAATATTTTGTCGAAATCTTCACGCGAAGTATTATCGCGATCGAATTGAACAGAATTGTTTGCCAAACCGCGTTGAGGGTTTTCTTCCCACCAGTTGCCTTCTTTTGCATGTAACATTAATTCATCGTCTTTGTCGAATAAACAAATCATCGCGCTACGGCGGACTCCGCCGGCAAGAACGGCTTCTGATATAAAACAACATATATCATAACAATCAATAGATGTTAATTTTGTTGCGCCAATTTCTAATTTTTTATCCAACATTTTTGTTAAATTATCCAAAGACAATTTTAAAGGTTCTGGACCTGGCGCTGCGCACATGCTGGATTTTATTAATGAACCTTTTGGACGAATCGCGGATAAATCAAATTCGATTTTATTTCCCGTTACAAAATAACCGCGGAACAGGGCGTATACGCAATCTGCCCAGCCTTCGATAGAATCGGGTGCTTTGAATATTTCAGTGTGCCCAGTTTGTTTTACAAATTCTGGTAATTTTTCAACAAAGTTGTGACGCACAGAAAAACCAACACCTGTGCCACATAATAATAAATAAAATAAATCGCGAAATGATTCGATAGAATCTATGCCTATGGCCGAACAATTATACATACGTGCATTATTTTGTTCTATACCTGCGCCACCAAATTGCATAGAGCGCATAGAAGGCAAAATTTTTTTCTGTAAAACCAATTCGTATGCTTTTTCTATGATGTCTGCAACCTGTGGGAATTTTTTCAAATGCATTTCTTTGTTACGTAAAATGGTTTCTGCCCAAGTTTCACGTCTTTTCATCTGGGGCGTATATTTAGAATATTTCATATAGTATGTTAAATCTGATAAAAGTTTTAATGATTCGTTCATTTTTACGCCCTTTGTTTTTAAAAGTAATTTTATAAAAAACACTACTAATAGTGTTAATTTTGTTGATTAAACACAATATATAGTAATTATTATATAATAAAAACACATTTTTTTCAATTTTTTTAATTTATATGCTTGACTTTTTATAGGCGTTTATTTATGAACATTTTTAATCTGAAAAAAAACCTTGGAAAATCAATATTTTTAAAAAAAATATATCTTTGTATTTTGTTTTTTATGTGTTAGTCTTGTTTTTGTTCAATATAAACATATATATAATAGTAATAATAAACGGAGAAAAATTATGTATGATATTATTATTTTGGGGTCTGGACCTGCGGGTTTGACTGCCGCTTTGTATACGGCGCGTGCAGGCAAAAAGACTTTAATTTTGGGTGGTGATAAATTGGGTGGTCAAACAGCCGGTATCGCCGTTTTGGAAAATTATCCAGGTTGGAAAGGCAGCGGTTTGGAATTGTCTGAATTTATGAAAGCTCAGGCCGAAACATTTGGAACAGAAGTTGTTATGACTCCGGCTGTATCTATTTCAGGCGACAGCGACACAGGATTCGTTGTAACAGGCGCAAATGGCACACAATATACCGGTAAATCTGTTATTTTATCAACGGGCGCATCCCCACGTAAGTTAGAAATAGAAGGCGCAAAAGAATTATTCGGTCGTGGCGTTTCTTATTGTGCGACATGTGATGGATTCTTTTACACAGATAAAGATGTATTGGTAATTGGTGGTGGAAATTCTGCTTTGAATGATGCGTTATATTTGGCGGACGTTGCAAAATCTGTAAAAATTGTTTATCGCAAAGAAGATTTTTCTCGCGCGGAACAAGTTATGGTTGATCGCGTACACGAAAATGAAAAAATCGAATGTGTATTCAATACTGAATTAAAATCTTTGAAAGAAAAAGATGGGTCAACAGATGGCGAATTAATTGCAACAACAACGTCTGGCGAAGAAATTGTTTGCCACGGTTTGTTTATCGCAATCGGTCACGAAGCAAATACAGATTATTTATCTGAAACCGTTAAACGTGATAAAATGGGCCGTTTGAACCAAAATGAATTGCCGACCGGTATGTTCGTTGCGGGTGACGTTCAATCTGATTTGAAAATGCAAATAGCAACAGCCGTTGGTGCAGGGTGCAGCGCCGGTATGGATGCAATCGCATATTTGAATTCAAAATAAAAAAGAAGGCTTTTTTAAGCCTTCTTTTTTTTGTAATATTCTTCCAATGTTTTATATGCGGTGGAAATTTTTGTAAATTTTTCGGCCGCATCCGGTTTGTCCGCATTTGTGTCGGGGTGATATTTTTTAGCCAGCATTCTATATTTTGCAGATATTTCACGCCATGACGAATTTATGCCCAATTCAAAAACAGACAGGGCAGATATGATGGTCGATGGTGCAACCGGTTTTGATACCGCATGGTCATATGTTTCGCGGCCTGATAAAAAATCATTTATGAATTTTGCATAATCTGTGCTGTCTTTTTTAGCCTTGTCTGCATCTTTTAATTCAGAGCCAAATGTGCGTTTTTCCCAGTCTGATTCAATGTCGGACTCAGACATATTTGAATAATAATTCCAATTTTTATTATATTCTTCTGCGTGCTCTTTGCAGAAATTCCAATATTCTTTTAAATCGCGGTTTTTTGGCGCGCGGCAAACACCGGCTTTGCCGCAACCCGGCTTATCGCATCTTTTTATCATTTTGTTATACCTTTGGATAATGGGTGATGTTCTTGCACTGTTTCTTGTAATTTTTCAGGCAATACGTGTGTGTAAATTTGTGTTGTAGAAATGTCTTCGTGCCCCAGCATTGTTTGTATGCTGCGTAAATTTGCGCCACCCGCCAGCAAGTGTGATGCAAATGAATGGCGTAATACGTGGGGACTGACGCGGTCTGGGTTTATGCCGGCCAAAATCGCACATTTTTTTAATATTTTGAAAAAACCGTCGCGCGTAATATATCCGGATTTAGAATTAGAAGGAAATACAAATTTAGATGTATTTTTTTTATCGCCCATCGTATCCAACCATTTTGCCAATGCAATTTGTGCAGCATCATGCATAGGGATTAATCTTTCTTTTGCGCCTTTGCCTCGGATTAATAATTTATCACCCAATACACCGGATTTCGGTAACGAACATAATTCAGAAACTCGCAGTCCGGATGCATATAATAATTCTATCATGGCGCGCAGTCGCAAGGAATTTTTTATGTCCCCGGCCGATGATATTAATAATTCAATTTCGTCGAACGATAAAAATTTCGGTAAAGATTTTTGGCGTTTTGGAATTTCCAACGATTTTGCAGGATTTTTTTGAATGATTTTTTCCATCATTAAAAATTTATAAAATCCTCTTAATGCGCTGGCTTTGCGTGCAGCGGACGATGCGTTAATCGGAAGAGATGATATATAATCTTGTAATTGTTTGTCGTTAATTTGTGTTAAATCACCCAGCATATCTGATGCGTGCGATAAATCGCTGTTATAACTTTCCAGCGTTTTCAGGCTGCGGCCTTTTTCTGCCGACAATGATTCAAGATATATGTTTATATAATTCATTATATTAATTGAGTTTCAACAATGGTTTGGCTGGCTGGAAATGTAATAAACATCAATATTATAATCAAAGCAGCAATTGCATAAAATATGATTTTTTTAGAATTTAATTTTTTCTTTTTATGTATTGGCATATCTGTTTCCTTTTTTATTAAATGTTGTCCATTGTGATTATCGATACGCCGGCTATGGCTATTATAATCAAAGGTGGAGCAATTACCGCCAATAATGCCGGCAACGCACCCGTTGCACCCAATGCGTTAAATAAATTTATAATAAAATATAAACCAAAACACACAATAACACCCGATCCAAATTTTAATCCAAAACTGTAATTGCGTCGTTGTTTAGTTTGGGAAAAAGCAACCCCAAGAAAAGTCATGGCTATTAATGTTAATGGCAAAAACAATAACGTCCAATATTGTATTAAGTGTGCGCGAGTCGGAATCCCAACGGCAGACATTTTTGATATAAATTTTGGTAATTCCCAAAAAGAAATTTGATCTGGTTGTATGTATCTGTCCAAAACAGTTTTGTGATTCAATAATGTATTAGTCGACCAAGAACCAGTTTTTTTCAAACCGTCTGAATCAAATATTTTAGCATTTTGTGATGATAATCCGTCTTTTGATAAATTGACATATTCGGATTCTATTCTTTCTATTTTGCCGGTCTGTTTGTCTTGTTTAAATAAAATAGAATTTTCAAATATAATTGAATCGTCTTTTACCAAAACATCTTCTGCGGACAATGTAATAGATGTTTCTGTGCCCGATTCGCGAATCCAGATTTTTTTATCAATCAATTTTAAATTGTCTGCCGTAATAATTTTATTAGATGCACCGATGGTGTACGGGTTAACAATTGTTGTTGTAAACACGCCGATTAATGCGGCTGCGATTAAAAATGGGCGCGCCGATTGAAAAGGGGACAGGCCTCCGCTGGAAATTATGATGCTTTCGGTAGATTTTGTCAGACGGTATGATGTAAACAAAGTTCCCATAAATATTGCCAATGGTAAAAACAGTGGGACATATTCTAATAAACGTACCCAAGAATCCATAATCGCAGATAACATAGTCGGATTATGTTGAATTCTTTCAACGAACGTAATTGTGAATATGATACCACATATCGTCAGCATGACGGTTGCGACGCCTGATAGAAATCTGGTTATTAAAAATCTTGTTAATATTTTTGTTTTAAACATAATTTCTTAATTATATATTGTTCATTTGACAATTGCAAAATTAAAATGAATACTATTAAAAAAAGATAAAAGGAATAAAAATGGATAAAAAACCTATATCCAGACACGGATTCGATGCTGTGTTGAAAGAATTAAAACAATTAAAAGAAATTGACAGACCAGATATTTTAAAAGTCGTGCAATGGGCGCGTTCTTTGGGGGATTTGTCTGAAAATGCTGATTACAGTGCCGCAAAAGAAAAACAGGTGTCGATCGATAAAAGAATTAAATTTTTAGAAGAAGTTGTAAAAAACGCAAATGTAATTGATACGGATTCTTTAACCGGTGATCGCGTTGTGTTCGGCGCTCGCGTTGTTGCAGAAGATGATGATGGCAACAAATTAGAATGCAGAATATTGTCAGATATAGAATCGGATGGGAAAACCGTGATTGCATGTACGTCACCCGTTGGGCGCGCTATGATTGGTAAATGTGTTGGGGATTATTGCACTGTTAATTTGCCGTCCGGTTCACGCGAATATGAAATATTAGAAGTAAAGTTTAAAGATTAAATTATGGCTATACGAATTCTTCCCGATAACCTTATAAATCAAATAGCAGCAGGCGAAGTAGTCGAAAGACCCGCCAGCGTTGTTAAGGAATTGGTGGAAAATTCATTGGATGCGGGCGCAACTCAAATTGTCATAGATGTAATAGATGGCGGTCGCACAGAAATCAGTATCATAGATAATGGTGCGGGAATGAATGCTTCAGATTTAAAGAAATCTGTTACCCGACACGCAACATCTAAATTACCGACAGACGATTTGTTAAATATTAATTTTATGGGATTCCGCGGCGAAGCATTACCGTCAATTGCATCTGTGTCCGATATGACAATAGACACATATAACGGCGCAGATCCAAATGGTTGGAGTTTAGATTGCGCGTCCGGTGAAATTAAACCGTCGGCTTGGAACAGCGGCACCAGAATAAAGGTGCGTAATTTATTTGCGAAAACGCCTGCGCGCCTTAAATTCCTGCGTTCAGACCGGGCAGAAATGATGGCAATTGTGGATGTGGTAAAAAAATTGGCTATGTCGCGCGGAGATGTCGGATTTGTTTTAAATAATAAATGGCGCTTTGAAAAAGATCAAAGTTTATATGACAGAATTATATCTGTTGTGGGGACGGATGTACGTGACAATTTAATAGAAATTTCAAACATATCAAATTCGTCCGGTGCCTTGTCTTTGTCGGGATATATTTCAAAACCGACTATGCGTCGCGCGTCTTCTGTTGATCAATATTTATTTGTAAATGGACGCGTTGCAAAAGACAAAGTTTTGGTGGGGGCATTGCGTGCGGCATACATGGATGTTATGAGCGCGCGTGAATTTCCAATATGCGCATTATATTTAACGGTCCCGCAAGCCGAGGTCGACGTTAATGTGTCGCCCGCAAAAACAGATGTGCATTTTTTAGAACCGTCACGCGTTCGTGGTTTCATTATACGTGTTTTGCGTGATGCGCTGGCCGTGCCTTTGAATCAGACAATTAACAATGATTTTGTAAATAGAATTCCTGTTAAAGAATTAGCGCCGAATAATTTTGTGTTTAATTCAAATAATTCGGATTCTGTCACAATGGATGCTTTGTTTGAAAGAAAGTTCGATGTTCCAAATTCTTTTGTCCAAGATGCGCCAGAAAAACCGATCGTGCAATCACAAGATTATCCATTGGGTTACGTCATCGGGCAATATGGAAATAAATATATTTTGGCACAAAATAACGCGGGTTTAATTATTGTCGACCAACACGCGGCGCACGAAAGAATAGTGTACGAATCTTTGCGTAACAAAACTATAAAAATCCAACCGCTTTTGACGCCAATTGTTATAAATATGCGCGCCGAAAAATTGGATGCAGTTATGGAAATAGCAAACGAATTAAAGTCATGCGGAGTATTGGTTGATAGATTCGGAGAGTCTGCTTTGGCTGTATTTGAAAAACCCGCAGATTGGGATTTAGATTGGGATAAATTAATGCATATGATTGCAGAAGAAGTTGCCGTATACGGCCATTCTTCTGCGTTGCAAGAAAAATTACATTTAAAATTGGCAAATTATGCATGCCATCATTCCGTACGTTCTGGGCAAAAGTTGGATATGAATCAAATGGATGCTTTGTTGCGCCGAGTTGAAAATATGGAACGCGCCGGACAATGTAATCATGGGCGCCCCGTTTATAAAATTATTCCAATGTGTGATTTAGACAATATGTTTGAACGTATTTAACCCCATCCAAATTCAATCTTTTTTCTTTACAGACCAGGTTTTTTTTACTATTCTTTTTTGTATAACAAATACAGGAGATAAAAGATGAATCCAGAAACAGCAAATGCAGCCGCAAACACAATGCAACAGGGTGCTTTTTTAGAAAATATGATATTCGTTGGCGTTATGTTGGCAATTGTATATTTCTTTATGATACGACCAAATAAAAAACGTATGACAGAATACAAAAAAATGATAGATTCTTTAAAAGTCGGCAGCCGTGTAATGGCCGCAGGTATTTATGGTACTATCAAATCTGTAAAAGAAAATTCTTTTGAAATCGAAATATCAAAAGGCGTCGTTATCGAAGTTAATAAAAATGCAGTTGCAGGTTTAAATTAAAAGGCGAAAAGTTATGTTTAAAAAGCTTGTTATTATTTCAGTTGCTTTGTTTGGTATTGTGTTGTCTTTGCCAACATTGATTTCTTCTTCATCCCAATATTTACCAAGTTGGATAGAACCAGTGCCTTTGGGGTTGGATTTAAAGGGCGGGGCTCAATTATTATTAGAAGTTGATGCAGACGCTATGATTGAAGAAAAAGGTGTTCAATTATATGATTCAGTTAGAACGGCTTTGGTTAATCGTGAAAAAGGCGTAATTCGTTTTTCAGGGTTATCCGAAACAGAAGGACGCGTATCTTTCACTGTTCGTAATTCAGATGAAGTTACGGACGCTATGGGACGTTTGCGTTCAGAATTAGGCGAAGGCGTTGATATAGATTCAAACGGCAGCGTTGTAACATTGTCATATTCAGATAAACAAAAAGAAATAATGACGGCAGACGCATTAAACCGCAGTATTGAAATCGTTCGCAGTCGTATTGATGCGTTGGGAACAAAAGATCCGTCCATTCAATCACAGGGCGGAAAATATATTTTAATTCAATTGCCGGGTGTCGACAATCCTGAAAAAATCAAAGATTTAATCGGTCAAACTGCAAAAATGTCTTTTCATCTTGTGAATGAAAATATTACACAAGAACAATTAATGACGGGTAATGCACCGGCCGGCACAAAATTTTTG
Organism: uncultured Muribaculaceae bacterium; assembly: GCA_964371145.1. Taxonomy (GTDB): domain Bacteria; phylum Pseudomonadota; class Alphaproteobacteria; order Rs-D84; family Rs-D84; genus CAUTNA01. The sequence continues at coordinate 56,535 of CAYJKO010000002.1, read as the reverse complement.
CCTTATACAGATTCGCCAATGCAAACTGTTGCTGTGTACGACAGAGTAGAAGTGTCGGGCGAATCTTTGAAAGATTCCCAAGCTGACTTTGATCAAAATAATATGCCGGTTGTGACAACTGTTTTTGATACAACAGGCGCACGTCAATTTTCAAGATTAACAACAAAACACGTGAATGAACGTTTCGCAATTGTTTTGGACGGCAAAGTTTTATCTGCGCCAAGAATCAATGAACCGATTCCAGGTGGCCGTGGTCAAATATCTGGTGGGTTTACTTTGGAATCTGCAAAAGATTTAGCCGTGTTGTTGCGTTCAGGCGCTTTGCCTGCGCCATTGTCTGTGATAGAAGAAAGAACCGTTGGTGCGGGATTGGGTGCGGACGCTATTGCAGCCGGTAAAATCGGTGCGATTTTAGGATTGATTTTCGTTATGGCTTTCATGATGATTTTCTATCGCAGATTTGGATTGTTTGCAAATGTCGTTTTGGTTGTTAATTTATTAATGATTATCGGTGTATCAGCTTTTCTGGGCGCAACATTAACATTGCCAGGTATTGCAGGTATTGTTTTGACTTTGGGTATGGCGGTGGACGCTAATATCTTGCCGTATGAAAGAATCCGTGATGAAATCCGTGCAGGTGTTCCAACCGCACGCGCAGTTGATGTGGGATTCAATAAATCTATGAAAGCGGTATTAGACGGAAATTTAACAAATTTAATTTGTTCTTTGATTTTGTTCCAATTCGGAGCAGGACCAATCCGTGGATTTGCTGTAACTTTATCTATTGGTGTAATTACGACTTTGTTCACATGTTTGTGTTTGTCAAAAGTTATTATCGATTGGTATATGAAAAACAAAAATAAAACAGTCGGTTTTAATTAAAAGTCAGGAGATAAAAATATGAAACTTAAATTTATGAAATTTCGCAAACTGTCTTATTGGGTTTCCAGTATTTTGGTTATATTGTCGGTTGTGTCGCTGTTGACGCGCGGCTTGAATTTCGGTATTGATTTTATCGGTGGTATTTCTATGGAAGTTAAACCGCAAATTGATACATATACCATTGATAAAATGCGTGTCGATTTAAAACAATTCTCGCCTGAATTACAAGCAGTTGATGGAAATTCTGTTTTAATACGCGTTGGGTTGCCAAAAAATTCAACGGATGAACAACAAAATGTGAAAGTTGCCGAAATAAAACAAATCTTGGGCGAAAAAGTAAAATATGAACAAGTGCAAATCGTAGGTCCAAAAATTGGGTCCGAATTGGTACGTGGTGGAATTTTCGCCGTATTGATGTCTTTTATATTGATGGCTGTTTATATTTGGATTCGTTATAAAGGTGGATATGCGGTTGGTTCATTCGTGTCTTTGATTTTGGACTTTGTTTTGATGTTCGGATTCTTTTCTCTTATGGGATTAGAATTTAACCAAGCGTCCATTGCCGTGTTATTAATGGGGGTTGGATATTCTATTAATGACAAAGTTGTGAATTACGACAGAATTGAAGAAAATATAAAAAAATACCATAAAATGCCTATGACAGATTTGATTGATTTGTCTGTGAATGAAATGTTCCGTCGTACAATTATGACGTCTGTTTCAACAATTGTTGCATTAATCGGATTATATTTCTTTGGTGGCACAATGTTACAAGATTTTGCAATTGCTATGACTTTTGCTGTTGTGATGGGAACAATGACCAGTATTTATATATCTAATGTTATTTTGTATCATTTCAATTTACGTGAATCGGATGTAAAATAATATAAAATAAAAAAACAAGAGAGGATGAAAAATGAAAATAATTAAATGTTTTGGAACGATGTTTCTGGCTATGTTTTTGGGTTTGTCATCCTCTTATTCTTTTCAAATTTTTGAAGCAGAAGACAGTGTTCTGATGGGATTCAATATAAATGAATCTATTGAAAACTTTACCGATATTTATCAAAAATTGGACGGTGTCAGCTGGGGTGGGAAAACACCAAATATAGCAATTGAAAATTTGGAAAAAATTCATCAATCGGCTCATATTGCCGCAACCGAAAATCGCATTGTTTTGGTTTGGGATGACGAAATTATCGCAAATTATCCAACACCACAACCCAAAGATTGGGAACAATTTGCAGAAATTACAACTGCGTTAATCGTAAAATTAAAAGAACAAATTCCAGAATTTGCGCAACAATCACAAAGCCAAACTTATCAAATCGCGGTCGATGCATTAATTCGCGGATTGGATGAAAATGGTAAATATGTTTATTCTAAACGTGCGCAAATAGAAGAAGATGGCAGAATTTTAACCAGCGTCGGTTTAGATGGCGCCATCGATGAACGCGGAAATTTCCGCGTGACGGGGGTTTATAAAGACTCGCCCGCGGACTTGTCGGGAATAAAAGAAAATGATTTAATCACAACCGTGAACGGGCAAAGAATTTTTGATATGGAAAATTCTTTTTCTGGATTTAATTCAGGTACTTTGAAATTAAAATTATTAACACCGTCTGGTAACAAAGATGTTGTATTGCGTCGCGCAACAATTGTTTTGTCAGACGCAGATGTTGTATATCGAAATTCAACAAATGGTCAAAATGATTTATTGGAAATAATTGTCCATAATTTAACCGATGATGCGGTATCTATTGTAACGGATGCAATTGATATGTATGGTGATAATGTTTCTGGTATCATATTGGATTTGCGCGCATCGTCTGGGAATTCTGAAACTGCCATGGCAAAAATGGCGGGATTGTTTTTGGGACAAGTGCCAGTTTTAAGAATAGTCGAGGCCGCCAAAGCAGAAACAGAAGTTTTACCAGGCGCAGATAAAAGAACAAATGCAAATATGGTTGTGTTGGTTTCAAATACAACAAAAGGTACAGCCGAGGCTTTGGCTGCCGCGCTATATGAAAATAATCGTGGTTTATTAATTGGAACGCCGACCGCGGGTAATGCACGTATCGCAACATTAATAGATTTAAAAAATGGCGGAATGTTGGAATTATTAAATAAAATTGTTAAAACGGGTAATGGGAACACAATCGATGGGCGCGGAGTATATCCATTGGTTTGTTTATCAAATATCAGAAATTCAGAACAACAAGGTGCTTTTTTCTTGAACGTTGTAAATGATGATTTTAATATAACTGATTTTAATAAAATCACCGAAATCGACGTTAATAAAATCAGACAAGGATGTCCCGTTATCGTCGACGGTTCAGAAGAAGATGCGGTCGCGATGGCTGTGTCTGTTAAAGTTTTAAGCAATACGTCTTTGTATGAAAAATTAATGGATAATTAATATGTTTTTAAAAAAAGATAATTCTATAAAATGGAAATGGTTGTTGGTGGGTGCGTTGATAACGGCCGTCTTAATTGTTTTTTGTATGTCTTGGTTTGATGTTTTTTTTATATCTCATTCTTATAATTTCGATTTAGAATCATGGAATGTTTTGGAACATATTTTCGATCCAAAGGTTTGGTTATTTGTCACTGCAATTTGGGCAGGGGCGGGTTTTATAAAGATGTTAATGAAATCAAAAAAATCTTTATTATCGAATTTAAAATATAAAAATTTGAAAAAACATATATCAAAAAATAAAGGCGCTTTGGTTTTTATATCTGTGTTTATGGCGTCTTTAATCGGGTATGTTTTGAAATTTGGAATAGGTCGCCAAAGACCGGTTTTTTTCGAAGCATTGGGACAGACGGGATATAATCCTTTTGTTAATTCTTGGGGGTTTCATTCTATGCCGTCGGGTCATGCAATCGTATCTTTTGCAGGGTTGGTTATGATTGGAATGCTGTATCCAAAATTAAAGCCATATACGTGGACCGTTGCAATTTTTATCGGTCTATCACGTGTTTTGTCCGGTTATCATTTCCCAAGTGACGTTTTATTGGGTGCATTTTTGGGGTTGGTTATCGCGGATTTGGTTAAAAGCTTTTTTTGCAAAAGATAATTTTTTTTATAAAGATTTTATGATATAATACATATTATGTCGACACATTCTGATTTTTTACCACAAGGCTTGGGTGCCAGCCTTAAAAACTTTGCCAAACGATTGTTGGGCGGGGTTATTTCATTGTCCGGGATTTTATTATTAATTGCATTGTTTTTTTATAATCCAAATTTAAACAGCATCGGAATCGCCAGCAATTTCGGTGAACAAAATTTAATGGGGCATATAATAGATTTTTGTAAATATTCATTCGGTTTTATTCCTGCTATGTTTTTATTTGCTTGTGTTGGGCGTGTGGGTTATTTTATGTTAATGAAAAAAGAAACAGAAAAATCAAATCAATATATCTTGTTGTCTTTTTTAACAACTTTTTTCATAGGCGTCACGGCTTTTGGGTTTATCAGTACCGATAATTCATTCGGCGGATTGTTGGGGGCGATTATTGCTAATGATTTTAAATCTTTAATGGGATCCACGATTATTGTTTTTGGAATATTGTTATCTGGATTGTTCTTTATGATGGCTGGCAAAATTTTAAATATAACGTTCGGTGATGTAAAATATATTGTAAAAAAATTGGGATCTTTTATTCATTGGGTGTTATCTGTTTTTCATATGACAAAACCGGCCAGTTTGGATTTTTCTTATATAGATGATGAAGATATGGGATCCGATGTTGCACCAACAAAAACCAAAAGAAAAAAACAAACATCACGCGCAACTGTAAAAAAGCCGGTCGTAAAAGAAATTGTTATAGACGAACCATTCTTTCAATTGCCTCCACCTGAATTTTTAGAAAAATCTGTTTTTTCAAAAACATCTGTAACTTCCGAACATAAAATGCAGGCCGTTGCAATGGAAACTAATTTCCAAAATTTCAATGTATACGGTAAAGTACACGGGATCCAGCCGGGACCGATTGTAACGTTGTACGAATTTAAACCAGAACAGGGTATCAGAATTTCAAAGGTTACAGAAACCGTTGATGATATGATGTTGGCAATGGCATCAGATAAAATTCGTATGGCGGTTATCCCACGTACCAATTATATCGGTATTGAAATGGTAAATATAACGCGTCAAGATTTGCGTTTCCAAAATTTAATCACAACGCCTGAATTTTTGAATTCTAAATTTGGAATTCCTTTGGCATTGGGGGTTAATATTGGTGGAACACCGATGTATTTTGATCTTGCAAAAATGCCGCATTTGATGATCGCGGGACGAACAGGGTCCGGTAAATCCGTATTTGTTCAATCTATTATTATGTCGATTTTATATAAATTTACCCCAGAACAATGTAAATTGGTTATCGTTGATCCAAAAGGTGTAGATTTTACATTGTGGGAAAAAATACCACATTTGGCGACACCGATTTTGACAGACGGTACTACGGCGGTTAATGCTTTGAAATGGTCTGTGCGCGAAATGGAAGAAAGATATAAAAAATTAAAAAAATTGGGTGTTCAAAATATCGAAGGATATAATGACGAAGTTCGTGCTTTGAGAAAATCCGGAAAACCTGTAACAGAACAGGTTGCGGTCGGTACAAATCCTGAAACCGGTGAATTAGAATTTGAAACAAAAAATATTGATTTATCAGATATGCCGTATTTGGTGATAATCATAGACGAGGTTGCAGATTTGATGACCGTTGCACGCAAAGACGTTGAATTATGCGTTCAAAGATTGGCGCAAAAAGCACGTGCGGCCGGAATTCATTTGGTTATGGCGACACAACGCCCAAGTGCGGATGTTATTACGGGTGTTATTAAATCTAATTTCCCAACACGTATTTCTTTCCAGGCGCGTTCAAATATCGACAGTATGACAACGTTGGGTCAAAAGGGCGCGGAAAATCTGTTGTCTTGTGGGGATATGTTATTTTCCGAAGCTGGCAAAGCTCCGGTTCGTATCCACGGGGCATTAATTGTAAATAAAGAAATTAATCGTGTTGCAAAATTCTTGAAAGACCAGGGCGAACCAGAATACACGGTCGATGTATCTGATGAAGAATCTTTCGGTGGCGCGGTGGCCGATATTATGCCAGGCGCAGGCGGCAAGGATGCAAAAAATGCGGATTTGTACGAACAGGCAAAAACAATTGTATTACGAGACAAAAAACCGACCATTTCTTATTTGCAAAGAAGATTGGAAATCGGGTACAACAAAGCCGCGACTTTGATAGAAAAAATGGAGGCAGATGGAATCATCAGCCCACCAGATGGAAACAACAAAAGACAAATACTGTAATTATCACAAAACAAAAAAAAGTGCGACTTTTGTCAAGGTTTGTGATATAATATTTATAAAAAGAGGTAAACTATGAAAAATAAAGTGTCTTTATCCGTTATTTTGTTAACCGCAATTGGTTTAATGCCGGCGGTTGCAAATACAACAACATACACAAAAAGCAGCGGTGACGTTTCTACAACTGTAACCGTATCAAAGGTTAAATATACAAGCTATCAAAGACCAAAGGCTAATTTATATTACACTGGTGAAAATAATAAAAACACTGAACTGTATACAAGATATGAAAAACCTGAAAGCCCAAGATTAAATTTGGAAAAACCAAAATATGGAAATAATGATAACCACGAAGTTTATTTGTTAAGCCCATTTTTTCAACCTAAAAAAGGTGAATTTGGATCTGTTACAGATATTTCTTATGTAAATTCTGGTTATGATTTGGTGTTAAATACGCCAACAATCCCGGGTTTTGATGGTTTAGAAGCAACGTGGGATTCTTCAACCTTTTATATCAAAGAAGATTTAAGCTATGGTATAACAGACAATTTTGCTTTGATGTTAAGCGCGAAATTAGATGCGGCTGAATATACTATGGATTGGGCAACAGAACCAGACGACAGCATGTCAGATACAAAATTGGCATCATACGGCATCGGCGCCTTGTGGCAATTTGTTGATAATTATGAATGGGTTGGAACAGTTTCTGGATATTATCAAAGATATACAGATTTAGGTGATTTCTTTACATTCGACGCAAAGGCCGGTTACAAAATTGAAAACCATACAATTTACGGATTGGCGCGCGCAACGGCCGTTACTTTTGATGGCGATAATTACGGAAATGGATTCGAAGAAGATGGAAAAGGTTTCTTTATCGCATATAAAAGAGGCGACCAAACATCTGTGTTTTTAGAAGCAGGGTTGGGTGTGTTTACACAATTGAATCAAGATTGGACTTTGAATGTAGAAGCCGTTTTGGGTGATTATGATTGGAGTTCACAAGGTAATTTCCGCGCCGCAATCGGATGGCAACCAACAGATAGATTTGCATTATCATTTTATGGAAAAGGACAATTTTATAACACAGCAGATGATATGGAATTAGAATTTTATTGGTATGAACCATCTGCTGGTTTAAATACTTATACACAAATCGGAACAACTACAATTGATAACAATTCCGAAATGTCATTTGGGTTGCAGGGCGTCTTAACATTTTAATAAAAGGGAAATATAAAATATGAAAAATAATTTTGTGAAATTTTTAATTGCACCAATTTTTGCAATGATGTTTGTTTGTGCGGCAAATGCGGCAACACCCCGAGCTGATTTATTAAATTCTGGTTTGGATACGGGCGATCCATTATTCTTTGGTAAAAAAAAGGATTTATTGTCAAAAACAGATTTAGGTTTTAATAATGAAGGTTTGTTGAAATTGGAACAATCTTTATCATATAACGTATTTGATCGATTGTCATTGGGGTTGGGTTTTATATACGAAGAAGATTTCAATGGGTATGATGATGGTTTTTCCAGTTTTTCATTAAACGGAACATACAGAATGTCTGATGCGGGCGATAAAATGACATATGACATTTTATTTGGTATGGATTTCTTGTCTGCTGAAAATATGTTTAGCCCGGCATTTGATGGTACAATTTACACGGTTGGGGTTCGCGGGGGATATAATTGGTCTTATATGACTTTGGCGATTACCGGTAAATCCAGTTGGTTGTTTGATGAAATTAACGGAATGTCTTTTATTGATATCACACCAGAGGCATATTTCAGAATAACAAATACGTGGACGGGTGGATTTGGATTTAATATCCGTAAATCAACCAGTTCATTGTTCGACGAACAATCTGTATTCGCAAAATTGGGTGCACGTTTCGGAAGAACACAATATTTTGGATACATTGATTATAATTTTGAAAAAGATGAAAATTTCATCGGCGGAAAAATTAATGTATTGTTTTAAATAAAAAAAATCCCCAGTTGGGGATTTTTTTATGATTTCTTTTTACGCAATTCGTCCCAATAATCCAGACGTTTTTTTATTTCTCGTTCAAATCCGCGCATAACAGGTTCATAATATTTTTGACGTCCCATTTCGGTTGGAAAACAATTTTGTCCGGAAAATCCGTCCGCAGTATCGGGGTCATAAATGTAACCTTCGTTATATCCCATATCTCGCATCATTTTTGTTGGGGCGTTCAAAATGTTTTTTGGTGGCATCAGGTTATCTGTCGCGCGCGCCGCCGCATAGGCGGAATTTTTCGCGCGATAATTTCCAATGCTTTTGGGTGCCGTTCCCAGATAAATAACCAATTGAGTCAGTGCCAAATCCCCCTCTGGGCTGCCCAATCTTTCGTATATTTGCCATGCGTTTATTGCAACGGTCGCAGCATTCGGATCGGCCAGACCAATGTCTTCGATTGCAAATCGGGTTAGACGTCGAAATATATACATCGGATCTTGTCCCGATATCATCATACGTGCAACCCAATATAATGCAGCATCTGTATCACTGGAACGTAATGATTTGTGTACAGCTGAAATCAAATTATAATGTTCGTCCCCATCTTTATCGGACAGTGGACTGCGTTTTTGTATTGCGTTATCTAAATCATCGGGGGATAAATTTTTTTTAAATCCAGCACCCGATAAATATTCAATTGTATTTAATAAAAACCGCGCATCCCCATTTGCCATATTCGCCAAATGAATTTTTGAATCCGGATTTAATGGCAGTGTTTTTCCAATGTATTTTTCTGCGCGATCAATCAATTCCATTAAATCTGCCGCAGACAGAGGTTGTAACACGCAAACATGACATCTGGATAACAATGCGTTATTTAAATTAAAGCTGGGGTTTTCGGTAGTTGCGCCAACAAATACAACCGTTCCGTCTTCTAAATAAGGAAGCAGGGTATCTTGTTGGGTTTTATTAAAACGATGAATTTCGTCAATAAATAATAAAGTATTACGACCCAAATTTTTATTTAATTTTGCCGCCTCCATAGCTTTTTTAATGTCGGCTGTGCCGGAAAATACGGCAGACATCGGAACAAAATCCATATCCACAGAATTCGCCAATGCGCGCGCGATGGTCGTTTTCCCGCATCCCGGCGGCCCCCATAAAACCAAATTAGAAAGATTGTCATTTTCAACCATGCGACTGATTATGCCGGTTTCACCCAATATTAAATGTTGTCCCAATACTTGGTCAATAGTTGTGGGTCTCATAAGATCTGCTAATGGTCTGGTCATATTTTGTTCGTATTTTACTTTTGTTATATTTATGATATAATTACATCATAATATAATAATAGAAAAAACAAAGCGAAAAAATATGTCAGATAAATTTACAAAAAATGTAAAAAAACCGGAAAACTTGGCAAGAAATTTCAGAAAAAATGTCGGTAAGTTAAAGGCTAAAAATATTGGCGGAGAAGTTATAAAAAAATCGGCAATGGGTGTCGCAGGAATAACTCAATTTATGTTTTGGGCGACCCGTTTATTGGCGGTTGATAATAAAATTTTAAGAAAATTAGAGGATGTATTTTCAAAAACAAACCCCGATATGGACAAATCCGTTGGATTAAAATATTTTGCCAAAAAACATCCGAATTTATCTGCTCATATTTTGTATTATTCTATTCCGTTATTAATGTTCGCAGGCTTCTATACGGCGGATTCTGCCAAGGATATGGCTTCGCAGATTAAAACCGAGGTAAAGAAAACAGAAAAAGGAAATATAGATTTTAATGAAAAAATATTGGATCCAAATTCAGAAGATTTTCTGGGGCAATGTGCCGCTTTGTTTGATGTTTTGTATCCTGCGATTTTGTACGCCGAAACATATTATAAAACACCAAAAGTAAATCGGGCAGAAAATGTTTATACATATGGTCCGGGTGTTACATATTTTTGGCCTGTGGATAAAAATAATGAAATAAATTTCGAAAGACAAATTTCTAGAAAAAATGGACGTCCCGGCCAATCTTTACCGAATATAAATGTAAATGATACCATTGGTAAAAAATTGGGATTTGATTATTGTACATCTACGACATATACGTCAATGGGGCAAACAGATAAGGCCAGTTTGTTCAGATTGTTAAAAAATAATTTGTCCGATCCCATTTCAATTAATGATTATCTGGCTTTATGCATAGCGGGATATCAATTGCCGGGTCATTTAAAATCTATTTGCAAAAATGGATTTAACGGAAATAAGTCTGATGAACAAAAAGCAAATTCCTTTATGTATGGGGCAGGTGCCAAAAGCAAATATCCTGGTACAATTAATAAACGTTGGGTATGCGCCGCATTGGCAACAGGACAAATTAATTCAAAACAATTTTTAGATGCATATATAGATGGTTTTTTTGCAATAAATTATCGCGAGGTTATAAAAAATGATGAATTTGATTTCAGTAAAGAATTTATCGAAAAGATGATGTCGGGACGTCAACATAAATCAGATATGACTTTGCGTGAAAGATTAAATCAAAAAACTATTCCGGGGTGGGAATATATGATATCGTGTTTGGAAAATCAATCAGTGCCATCAGACTTTTATGTTTCAAAATCTCAAATTAACAAAATAAAAAAAGATTCCGTTTTAGATTTGATTGATAATAAAATCGATAATGCTACAAATTTCTTTGGCGCAGTCAAAGAAAATAAATTGGATTCAGCAATGATAGAAATAAGACGCGCTTTATTTAATTTGTCTGGCGCAGAATTCGAAGATGAAGAAAAAGCAGAATTGTATTTTTCCGCCGCAGAACTGCGTTTAAAAAAAGCGAAATATTTAATGGATAAAGAAGAATATGTTGCGGCCGAAAAAGAATTAAATGCAGCCAAACAAAACTTTAAAATTTCAAAAAAGAATAAAAAAAGTTTTGATAAAAAATTAGACAATTTAAAACAAAAATTAAAAGAAAAATAATATGAAAGCGTATATAGATATTACCGATAAAAGATGGAATGAATATAATATTGATACAGATAAAATTATATCAAAAATAGATATCGCGCATAATAAAAATGCTGAACTATCAATAGTTTTTACAAATGATGCCGAGATTCGAAAATTAAATAAAAAATATCGGGGATTTGATAAACCGACAAATGTTTTGTCTTTTGAAATGGGCGATGATGAATTGTTGGGTGATGTATATATATCAATTGATACGGTTATTCGTGAAGCCGCAGAACAAAATAAAACGATAGAAAATCACACCATTCATTTAATTGTACATGGCGCTTTGCATTTATTGGGCTTTGACCATTTGGACGATAAAGATGCAAACAAAATGGAGACAGCAGAGATTAAAATATTAAAGAAATTAAACATAAAAAATCCATATAAAGAAAAAAACAAAGATTGGATGCGTATCTTAATTTTAGCCGTATGCGGTGGATTTGCATCTCTTGGATTTGCGCCATATAATATGTGGTTTTTATCTTTAATTGGAATAGGTGGGGCGTATTATTTAACCGTTAAAGATGATGATAAAAATTCTGTTTATAAATCATTCGTAAAAATTATGCCATTTGCATCCATATATGCTTTGTCTATGTTTTGGTGGATGTTGAATTCAATATATGTAATTCCCGAATTGGCGGCTCAATTTGCAATATGGACAATTCCATCATTAATTGGTATTGCTTTTTTCGGGGGTATAATTTTTTCAACTCCATTTGTATTGATGGCGCGTGCACGGCGTTTTTTACCGGGTTCATCAATTTTATTCGCATTTTTTTGGACATTTGTTTTATGGTTACGCGAATGGTTGTTGACAGGTTTCCCATGGAATCCATTTGCAAATATTTCTTTGCCGTGCCCATTGTTATCTAATTCTATGTCGATGTGGGGCGCATTGGGTTTGTCTTTTGTTTTAATTGGTTTAATTGCAAGTGTGGTAGATTTAATTATGAAACGTAACAGACAAAATAAAATAACATTTGTGATATTTTTATCTTTAATTGTCATAGGCGTTTTTGTGGGGCACGCAAATATTGAAAAATCAAACACCGCATCACCCGAAGAAAAAATATCTGTCAGAATAGTGCAACCGTCTTTTTCTGCCGAAGACAAAGAAAGTCATTTGCCGCAACATTTAAGACAATCAAGCGAACGTAATGTTCAAAAATTAATATCTATGTCAAATTCGGATGATAAAAAATTTGATTTAATTGTTTTTCCAGAAACAACATATCCATATGTTGTAACAGATGATTATTTGCCCATGGCAAAAATATTAAATACAACAATAATAACGGGTGCAACCAGTTACAAAAATGGACATTTATATAATTCTATGATTGTTGCGGATAAAAACGGGCATATAGAAAAAATATATAATAAATCACATTTGGTTCCATTCGGCGAATACAGACCCTTTGGCGATATAATTCCAACACCTGGTCAATTATCCAGCGGAGTTGGCCCAGAGATAATAGAATTAAAGTTAGATGATGATATATCATTCAACTTTGCACCCGCTATATGTTATGAAATTGTTTTTACCGATTCGTTAATCCCGAAAAATTCAAACAAAACACCGCAAGTTATAATAAACATTACAAATGATATTTGGTTTGGTAAAACCCAGGGAAGTTTTCAACATTTGGATATGGTGCGCAGATATGCAATAGAATCAGGATTACCGATTGTGCGTGCTAATTTTTCCGGCATCAGCGCATTTGTGTCATCAAATGGTGAAATAATGGCGCAATTGCCAATTGGAGCAATTGGCGTTTTAGATGGTGAAATAGGTCAGGGGCACAATACAATATATCGTTCAATTGGACGTGATTTAATGATGTTAATTATATTTGCATTTTCATCAATATTGATATATGTATTTTATTGTGTGCGAAAATCTTATAAGTCTTGAATTTTGCCGGATACATCAATTTTTGTTGTGTAATAAATAATTCATAATCCATATGCGGATTTCAGATGATAAATTAGAATTGCCCGTGCGTGCGGAATCTATTTTGTTTATAATGGACGCAATAGATGTGTTTTCTTTTTTTGCGATATTTTTTAATGTTTCAATAAAAATTTCTTCTAATGAAATGCTTGTTTGGTGTCCATTTAATACTACGGATAATTTTTTCATTTTAATCTTCCCACGGTTAAACAGTCGCATATTGCATTAAATAAATTATCGTATTTTTTTAATGGTTTTAATGTTAAATTATCTAACATAAAAAATTCACCGTTCACATCAAATGCAAACCAAAATAAATCATTTCTGGCGAATACGGTTTTTCCTCGCATACATTGAAAATCGGTCAATTGTTTGTTGATTTCCATAATAGACGGTACGGCGGATGTATTTTGTCGTAAAAATTCTTTCGGTCCAAAAACGTATGCACCGTTTAAATTAAAACCACCGACTTTTTTATACAATTCAATTAAATCATTCGGTAATATCGCGGCTCTCATTTTTTGCAGACCGGCGTTTGTTAAAATTAATTCGCGATCTTCAAAAGGCGGTATTATTTTTACATTGTTTGATTTGATAAAGTCTGAAAATTCTTTCCCGTTCATTTTTTAAATCCTTCCCTTTGAAGCGGCTTGTTGCATCGCGATTTGAGTCATTCTGTCTTCGGCGGAATTTCCGCCATCTCCTGCGCCACCTATATTTGTGGACATATAAACTTTTTTTGCAGGGTCCGGTAACCATACCGTTTGAAAAGCGCTTTGTGAAATAATAAATTTATCCATATTATGAGAATCATTAAAAGTTCTGCATAAAAACATATTGTCTATTTCTAATTTTCCGCCCCAAACAAGAGGTACGCGCAGACGAATAGAAATGTTTTCAGGAATTTTTGAGCCCATTAATAAATCCATAAAAACATCTTGGGGGAAATTAAAAAATATTAAATCTTCCATGTTGTCTGCCAAAGATTCTATGAATTCTTGTCGGACACGAATGTATTTTGCAAACCAATCTTTTTCAACTGAACATGGTTTGACATTGAATTCGCGAATCGGTAACCCGGTCAATAAATATTCGTCTAATTTTTTAGTCGCCAAATGTTTGCTTATCATTTTATGCCCCGGTGTTCGTATTATTTAAATATTTAATCAAATGATCTATTAATGTTTCAAAATCTTTTTCTATGTCCGAATCAACACTTTTGTTTGGTGTTAAATAATTTTTTAAATTATCTATGTTAGAAAAATATAAAAAATCATTGTCTGGGTTAGACACGTTTGAATTAACGTTAAATAATTTTATGTCGATTTCTATATCTTCTAAAACTTCTGTAAATATTTCATTTAAAACATTTTTCATTGCGGCCATTGTGTCATTGGTTGCGTTATTTAAACCTATCCATAAAGTTTCATTAGACCCGATTGCAAATAAATCAGGGCGGGATTGCCCAATTTTAGGAGACGTTTTAACCGTATAATTATTAGATTTAAAAATATCTGTCATTTCGCCAGCTATGTTTTTTGGTGACACATTCATAATTGGTTGGGTTCTTTGATGGATCATGCCGGGCGATGTGTTTAATCTGGGTGGGCGTTCCATTTGAATTATATTGTTTGTTTGTTCGGTTTCTTTTGAATAAGTTTGCGGTAATGGCAAAATAATTTGTTTAGGCGCGGATTGTAATTTATGTTTGTGGTGTAATATTATATATAAGCCAAACAAAATAATAATCGTGATGGAAATTAGCGTTATATAAAAACCATTTGAAATGTCGTTTGCATTTTGAGCCTGTATTTGACCCAAATAAACCCAATGATCGA
The DNA here is from genome assembly GCA_964371145.1 of uncultured Muribaculaceae bacterium. Lineage (GTDB taxonomy): Bacteria > Pseudomonadota > Alphaproteobacteria > Rs-D84 > Rs-D84 > CAUTNA01. The sequence continues at coordinate 41,529 of CAYJKO010000002.1, read as the reverse complement.
TTTCGAATACATTAAATGAATATTTATAATTTAATAATGCGCTGCCGATTAAAGATGTAGACGACAACCATAAAATTCCTAATAATAATTTATGCATATTTTTTTTCCTTCTTTCTTTTAATTTTATCATAAATATGATAAAGTAAAAAGGAAATGATTGAAAAAAATGATATTTTAACCGAAATAAAAGATTTAATTGTATGGGATTCTGTGTATTATACAGAAGCCTTGGATTTAATGCGGCTGTCTGCGATTGCAAATGAAAATAATATTAAATATATAATATCAAAACCTGAATTTGTGGAATCTTTATGGGCTTGGTTAGAAAAATCTTCGACCAAAATTATGGTTTGTTTTGATTATGATTCAGATATCAGCTTTGTTTTGGGCGATGTTATAACTTGTTTTAAAAATGGTGCGGACTCGGTTCGATTTAATGTTGATGCAAAAAATTTAGATAATTTTATATCTGGGATTTTGCCAATTAAAGACGATATTTTTAAAAACAAAGAATTTGGGTTGTGTATAAAAATGGATGAATATGATATTATGGCTTTGAAAGAATCTTTGTTGGAAAAAATAGGGGTGTTAAACCCAGATTTTATTTGCTTTGAAAGTTTGCATAATAAAAAGGCTATATTTGCGGGACGTATATATACTTTGTTGAACGCATTAAATCCAAATGATTTTAAAGAAATTCATTTTAATGTTGGTAATGATGCGCCGCGCGTCAGAAATGTTTGGTGGTTGATTAATAAAAATAATCCCGACATTTCAAACAAAGTCAGATTTGTTTTAAAACCATAAAATCTGCCGTACACAAATATATTGTTATTTAGATAAAATCAAATATTTCGGATTTTCTGTTTTTGCTTTGTTTTTCTGTTGGTATCTGGTTTGGATAATGTCCATTTTGTCAGATTTAATTTTCAAATCGGTTTTTTGTAATTGTTCTATTACCCAATCGTAATAACCCCAATGATCTGTTCCAATTATAATTTCGCCATCTGTCATCAGACGAGATGATAATAATTTCAAAAATTCAGAATTTAACAAGCGGCGTTTTTCGTGACGAGCCTTTGGCCAAGGATCGGGATGCAGGACAAAAATCTTTGAAAATTTGATATCTATGAATTCATTATTTTCAGGATTTAAAATTTTACGAACGTCATCCGCCCATATGCGAATGTTTTTATGGTCGTCCAATATTTCATTTTGTTCGTTTGATATAGAAGACAAAAGAGACGCAACACCATTCATAAAAGGTTCTGCACCAATAACTGTATTATTCGGAAATTCAATTGATATTTCGCGTAAATGTTCTCCGTTTCCAAAACCGATTTCCAAAATATTGTTTTCACAATTTACGTTTGGTAAAACGTCTGGTAAAACATTGTCGACCAGATATTGTTGTCGGTTCGATATTTTTTTGCCGTGAACGCGACCAAAAGTTCTTATTTCTTGCATTTTCATAAACACTAGTATAAAATTATTTTTGATAAAAACAAGGAATTTATGAAAATGAGACCAGGTATTTCACGCAATTTAATAGAAAGAATTTTAGGCACAAAGCCAAAATGGACTTTGGATGATATGGAAAAGATGTATCCGCCGCGCAATTTAGAAGATGGTGCATATGTAACACGTGTCGCACCCAGCCCAACGGGATTAATGCATTTGGGGACTTTGTATCAAATGTTGATTGCGAAAAAATTGGCTTCTCAATCAAATGGTGTGTTTATGTTGCGTATTGAAGATACAGACACCAAACGCGAAGTAGATGGCGCAGTTGATTTGATTTTAAAATCTGCCGATTATTTTGAGTTAAATCCGGATGAGGGTATGAATTTGAATGGAGATGAACAGGGCGCATATGGACCATATGTTCAATCCGAACGCCGCGATATTTATCACAGTGTTGCCGCCGATTTGTTGGAACGTGGTTTGGCGTATCCTTGCTTTTTAACGTCTTCTGAAATGGAAGAAATTCGCGCGGGGCAAAAATTATCTGGTCAAATGACCGGTATTTATGGTGAATTTGCAAAATACAGAAATATCGAAGAATCTGAAATCACTGAAAGATTAAACGCCGGTGAAATCCCAAGCGTCAGATTATATTCCGTTGGAAATCCGGATAATAAAATATTTTTCAATGATAAAACACGCGGCCGATTGGCTTTGCCAGAAAATAACGAAGATATCGTTTTGATTAAATCAAATGATGGTTTGCCAACATATCATTTTGCGCATTTGGTGGACGATCATTATATGAGAACCAATCTGGTTCAACGTGGCGAAGAATGGTTGCCGTCTTTGAATTTGCATTTGCAATTATTTCGCATGATGGAATGGGTGGCGCCCGATTATATTCACGTTGCAACAATTAATAAATTGGATGAAAATACCGGTAATTCACGTAAATTATCTAAAAGAACTGATCCAGAAGCAAACGTTGCTTTTTATTTGGAATCTGGATATCCACGCACGGCTGTATTAAATTATTTGTATAATATTGTATGCAGTGGATTTGAAGAAGAAAAATTAAAAAAACCAGATACAGATATTTGGAATTTTCCATTAAAAATTAAAAAAATTCCGACCAGTCCGGCTTTGTTTAATATGCAAAAATTAGATTGGTGGGCAAAAGAATATATCGCATCTATGTCTATCGGCGATTTATTCGGAGCCGCAAAAAATTGGATTCAAAATTATGGAAATGAATGGAAACAAAGAATTGTTGGGTGTGACGAATATTTAAAAAATATATTGGCAATCGAACGTGACAATCCAAAACGTATCCGTAAAGATTTTATTTGCATGAAACAAACAATGGATGAAATTTCTTATTTCTGGGACGATTTATTTGTTTCAAATTCTGAATATGAATTTAATGGGGACTGTTTAAAAGCATTTTTAAATACATATAATGATACCGATGATAAAGACACGTGGTGGCAAAAAATTGTCGCAATCGCAACTGATATGGATATGAAATCAGGTGACGTTGCTATGAATTTACGGGTCGCCTTAACAGGTCGTACAAATGCGCCAGATTTATATTCTGTGATGTGCGTTATGGGAAAAGACAGGGTTGAATCCAGAATTAAAAAGGCGATATAAAATGACGACTGTGAAAAAAATTAAAAAACAAAAATTAAAAAATATTAAATCCGATAATCGAGCAAACGGATTGTTAAAAATCTTGCAAAAGACCGGTTTATTCAGATGGGAAAGACCCGCGACAAAGGGCGAAGAAGTTTTAAATATAATAACCCACGGTATTGGAATCGGTTTGGCAATTGCGGGATTGACTTTGTTGGTTGCATATGCCGTTATCAAAGGTGATCCGTGGGCGGTTGTATCTACCGCTATATTTGGAACAACAATGTTTACATTATATTTCGGCAGCACAATGTGTCATGCAATGATAGGCGAAAAATCAGAAAGCTTTTTCGAAGTATGGGACAGTGTTGCAATTTATGCTTTGATTGCCGGAACATATACCCCGTTTTGTTTGGTAAATATGCGCGGGATTGTCGGTTGGACTTTGTTTGGAATATTGTGGGCAATTGCAATATTTGGCGCGTATATGAAAATTCGCAGTCCAAAACATCAACCGAAATGGATGGTCGCATTATATTTAATTATGGGTTGGGCTTTGATTTTTGTTTTGCCTGTTATGATTAAAACGGTTCACCCCGTTGGATTGTGGTTTATTTTGGCGGGCGCATTATCTTATACAATCGGTGTTTTGTTTTATTTATGGCGTAAATTGAAATTTTCTCACGCGGTTTGGCATTTGTTCGTAATCGGCGGATCGGTATGTTTCTTTTTCGCGGTTTTATTCGGTTCGGTTTTGTATGTGGGGTAAAGGCTTGATTTTTAACGATTATTTAACTATAATATAATTGTTATGAAAAAAATGTCTTTTATCTTTAACACGACTGTAACGACCCCTTGGGGGGTATAGAACTTTTTGTTCGCTTTTTTTGCGAAATATATATAAAATAAATTTATAAAATTAATACAGTATTTTTTAAAGGAAAGAAATAATGTCAAATAAATATGAAATAGAAATAATTAGACACAGTCTGGCGCATGTTATGGCGGCAGCCGTTCAGAAATTACACCCAGACGTAAAATTTGGCGGTGGTCCAAATATAGAAAACGGTTTTTATTATGATTTTGATTCTGAATACAGATTTTCAGATGCGGATTTCGATTTAATAGAAAAAGAAATGCGCAGCCTTATTAAATCAGATGGAAAATTCATCAGAAAAGAAGTGTCGGCAGCGGATGCAAAAGAAATATTTGCAAACCAACCATATAAAATGGAGTGGTTAAACGAATATGACGAAAATGGTGAAGCTCTGTCTATATACAGTTTCCGTGATTTTACAGATTTATGTCGCGGACCACATGTTGATTCGTCTAAAGAATTACCACGCGATTCGTTTAAAATTAAATCGGTTGCGGGTGCTTATTGGCGCGGAGATTCAAACAATAAAATGTTGCAAAGAATTTATGTTGATGCTTTTTTAACAAAAGAAGAATTAGATCAACATTTAAAAATGTTGGAAGAAGCCGCCGCACGTGATAACAGAAAATTGGGACGCGACATGGATTTATTCCATTTTGAACCAGAATATGCACCGGGGTCTGTTTTTTGGCACGACAAAGGTTATAAAATTTATCGTAAATTAATTGAATTTGTTCGCGTTCGTCAAGAAATGGCGGGTTATACAGAAATATCAACTCCGGCCGTTATGGACAAAGTTTTATGGGAAACATCCGGGCATTGGGCAAAATATGGTGAACATAATTATTCAGGCACAACACAAGATGGTAAAACTTTTTGTATTAAACCTATGTCTTGTCCGGGCGGTATGTTGGTTTTCGGTCATGGAATAACTTCTTATAAAGAATTGCCGATGTATGTGGCAGAATTCGGAAAAGTTAACAGATATGAAGCCGCAGGCGGATTGTCAGGATTAATGCGAGTACGTGAATTTACTCAAGATGATGCTCATATTTTCTGCACACCAGATCAATTAGAAGGCGAGGTTGTAAAAGTATTGAAATTTATCAAAGATATTTATTCTAAATTCGGATTTGATAATGTTCATATGAAATTGGCGACACGTAAAGAATCTGAATTCCGTATCGGGTCAGACGAAATCTGGGACAAAGCCGAAGGCGCTTTGCAAAATGCGCTGGAAAAAAATGATTTAGATTTTCAAATTGAACCGGGAGATGCCGCATTTTATGGGCCAAAAATTGATTGTTATTTGAAAGATTCAATCGGGCGCGTTTGGCAATGCGGAACTGTACAATTGGATATGAATTTGCCAGAAAGATTTAATTTGTCTTACGTTGGCGAAGACGGACAAAATCACAGACCAATTATGTTGCATCGCGCAATGTTGGGCAGTATCGAAAGATTTATGGGCGTGTTATTGGAATCAACAGGCGGACATTTGCCGTTGTGGTTGTCGCCTGAACCGGTCGTGGTTGTACCTGTGTCGATAAAGTATAAAGATTACGCAATGGATGTTGTAAAATCTTTGAAATCAGCCGGAGTTTCAACAAGGGCAGATATGCGTGATGAAAAAGTAAATTATAAAATACGCGAATTGTCTTTGTCAAAAACACCGATTATCTTGGTTGTGGGTGAAAAAGAACAAATGGATAAATCTGTAACCATCAGACGTTTGGGATCGGACAAACAAGATGTTATGGAATTGAATGATTTTGTGACATTTATCGCAAAAGAAATCAAATTACCATTGGAATAAAAAAAGGGAGATGGATATGAAAAAAATATTAACAGTTTTAACTTTGTGTGTTTTGGCTGTGTCTGTGGGGGCTTGCCAAAAATGTGAATCTGAACCGATTGTGGAACAAAATAAAAAATTAATTGTTCCTAAAACATTTGGACAGATGCCAAAATAAAAATATATAAAGCCGCTTTGATTATTGCGGCTTTATATGTTATAATATATATATAAACTTTGACACGGAGAAAATTATGAACGAAGAAAATAAAATAAATGAAAATTTAGATATGCTGAATTTGGACGAAGATGTCGAAATAGAAGGTTTTGCAGAATCAAATCTTTTTATAAATAATCCGCAACCTAAAAAGCCTTGGAGTTTAATGATTTTCGGTGGTGCAACGGTTGTGTTGGTTATCGCGTTGATAACAATTATCAGTTTTATGGGCGGCGATAAAAGTTCTTCTATTGAAGTGGATTTAGACGAACCTGTTGTTGTGTCTGTTGATGGTCAGCAGGGGGGAGATATTAATTTATCCGAATCTGTAAACAAAGTTTCTGTTGATGAAAATGGTGTAACTGTTCGTGAAATAGCGGACAGACCAGCCGTTGTATTCACAGAAAAAGTTGTAGCGGCGCCTGTTGCAAAACCTGTGGCAAAGCCGGTCGCGAAACCCGCTGTTGTAAAATCGGTTGCAAAACCCGCACCTCGTCCGGTTACAACGAAAACTGTGACACCTGCGAAACCTGTGTCTAAGCCGGTCGCAAAAACTGTGGCGAAAACAACAGGGTTTACTTGGTTCGGACAATTGGGGTCTTATTCCACACAAAAATTGGCAAATGCTGGTGAAAAAACTTTGAAAACAAAACATAAAAGCTTGTTGTCGGACAAAAGCTTTATCGTTGTCCCATCAAAATTAAAAGATGGCAAAACAACATACAGATTACGCGTTGGATTTAAAACATTTTCAGATGCTAAAAATTTCTGCTCTAATGCAAGATCAGATGGTATGGAATGTTACCCAACAAAATAGGAGATAAATTATGAGATTTGGATGGTTAGAAATATTATTAGTATTGGTGTTGGTTATCGTTTTATTCGGACATAATAAAATACCGGGATTAATGAAAAATATTGCAAACGGTATCAATATATTCAAAAAAGAAATGGATGACAAAAAACCGGTAAAAAAAACCGGCAAATCACCTAAAAAGAAAAAATAAGAAACGGGCATTTTTGCCCGTTTTTTTTATTCGTTGCTTTCGCGTTCTTCTTGTTCTTCGATTGTCAAAGTTGCCAATGGACGCGCCAACATTCTTTTGATTCCAATTTCTTCGCCGGATAAAACGCTTAAACCAAATGTGCCTTTTTCCAAACGATCCAATGCAATATTAATTTTGTTTAATAAATTGTTGTTACGGCTGGAAATTTTCAAATCTTTAATCATTTCTTGTTCCAAATTTGATTTGTCCGAATCGTCACCAACACCCGCGTTATCCAATTTTTCTGCCAAACGAACAGAATTTAACGCCGGATCAGTTTGATTTTCCAGGTCCAATTTTTGTTGGCTTAATAATTGATAAAAATAAGCCTTTTGTTCTTTGCACATATATTCTTCTGTTTTTTTAGGAATATATTTCGGAGACAATTCTAATGTTTTATAGTCTGTTTTTACCATAACAATCTATCCTTTTAAATCTTTTATCCAATCAGAAATAGTGTCAATGTCCATAACGCCGGTTCTGACTTCTATTAATTTTCCGTCTTTAAATGCCAATACACTTGGTATGCTGCGAATACCGTATTGTGCGGCTGTTCGACGATTTTTTTCATCCAATTCAAATTTTGCAAAATTGATGTCTGAATTTTTATTTGCGGCTTCTTCAAATATAGGTCCGAACATTTTACATGGTCCACACCAATCTGCCCAAAAATCCACCAGAGTTATACCAGATGTTATTGCGTCTGCAAAAGTTTCATCATTTAAATGTTTTAAACTCATATCTATTCTCCTTGGTTGATATTTTATAAAAGTTTAGTATAATCATTATATAAATCAAGGAAAAATAACAAGATGAACAAAATCATATATATGGATGCTGCGGCATCTGCATTGAAATTTAAAAGCGGGCTGGATGCCCAAATGGATTTTATAAAAAACCATTATGCAAACCACGGCCGGGGTGTTTGTGCGAACTCTGTTTTTGTTGATAATATGGTAAATAATGCCAGAGAAAAAATCGCGGATTTTATTGGCGCAAAAAATGATAATATAGTTTTTACATCTGGAACAACGGCGGCAACCAATCAAATAATGCGAATGGTATTAAATAAAATAAAAAAACCAAACGTTGCCGTATCGGATTTAGATCATCACAGTGCAAGATTGCCTTGGCAAATCTCACACGATAATAATTTGTGTGATTTGCAAGTTGTGGATTTAGATTCTGATTATAATATTGTATTAGACAATATATCAAAAATTGATGTTTTTGTTTTAACCGCTATGTCGAATGTTTTGGGTAAAAAACAAAATATTAAAGAATTGATTAATCGCGTAAAACAAATAAATCCAAATGCTGTTGTTATTGTGGATGCGGCGCAATACGTCGTGCACAGTAAAATTGATGTGAATGATTGGGATTGCGATTTTTTGGTTTTTTCAGTTCATAAAATGGGCGGAGATACCGGTTTGGGAATAATGTACGTAAAAGATTTAGATGTTTGGATGCCCGATAATTTTGGTGGCGGAATGGTTACAAATGTTTTGAGCAATATTGATTTTGCAATGGGCGCAAATAAATTTGAAGCCGGAACATTGCCTTTGGTTCAAATATCTGGGCTGTCATCCGTTATAGACAATATGGATAAATGGAAGGATGTTGCAATTCTCACAAAATATATTTATGATCAATTGTCAGAAATAAAAAGAATTAAATTTTTAACAGATGAAAATTCTTGTTTTATTACTTTTGTAATAGATGATATGCATTATTTGGATTTTGGTGCTTTTATGTCGGCTTATAATATTTGTGTACGTGTTGGTAATTGTTGTGCGTCTTGGGCGTTCAACAAAATGGGGTATTCGGGCGGCGTCAGAATATCTCCTGGTTGGTGGAATTCACGCGAAGATGCTGATTCTGTTATAAATGCAATAAAGGCGATTTTAAAATGAAAGACAATATTATAAACGCGTTAAAGACTGTGTATGATCCAGAAATTCCTGTAAATATTTGGGATTTGGGTTTGATCTATGATATAGATATAAAAGATGGTAAAGTTGCATTAAATATGACGTTTACAACCCCGACGTGCCCTATGATGGAAGAATTGTTGGAAATGACCAAATCGGCAGTTTCGGCCGTAGACGGAGTGTTGGATGTTTCAATAAATTTGGTTTGGGATCCCGCCTGGGATTTGTCCAGGATGTCGGAAACAGCCAGATTAGAGTTAGATTTAACAGAGCAGGGTTGGTAAAAAAAGGATTTATTATGGATTGGAATACGTTAAAAAATTTGTTGATGAATTTAGATGATCCCGTTTTAAAGTTAGAATTTGTAATCGATTTGGGTAAAAGTTTAAATAAAATACCAGAAAACGCCACGTGTACAGAAATAAAAGGGTGCGCTTCATTGGTTAAAATTTGTAATTTTGAAAATAGATTTTATGCATTTGCTGATTCGGAAATGGTGCGTGGTTTGATTGCAATAATATTAAATATTATAGAAAATAAATCCATTGATGAAATAAAAGAAATAGATATTTTGTCTGAATTTAACAGTCTGGATTTAAATATCGGCGCAGGACGTGTTAATGGAATTAATTCTGTTATTAGTTTTTTGAAAAATTTGTGATAATATATATATGAAATATTTAAAGACATAGGTGTTAATTTATGAATGATGAAAATAAAGCTTTTAATTGGGGTGTGTTTTTATTGATATTGTTTGTGGTGGTTTCCGTTATGTTGGGGCATTTTAACAGACGTCAGAATGACAAATTATATGCGGCAGGTCAAAATCTTAAAAAAACACAACAAAACATTGCAGCAGCAGAGGCTGAATTTGCTGAAATAGATAATTTGGATGAATTATTGAATGATGTGCAACCGAATGCTGAATTTGTTGGATTTGATAAAGCCGTATCTATAAAAGATTTAAAAACGAAGAAATAATATGTATGAAATAGGAAAAGACATTTTTAAAAAAGGATTTGAAATATCTAATCCTGAAACGTTTGAAAAACGCAGATTAAAAACTATATTGCGTTTGATCTTTTACGTTTTCTTATTCTTTTCTTTTGTTATGTTACGATATGCGATTATAGGCAAAGATGTTACAAGAAATACAGAATTTGTCAGCCAATGGGTTGTCGATCGCGCCGATATCGTTGACAGAAATGGCACAGTTTTGGCAAAAAATTTGGTGTCCGGTGATATTGTTTTAATACCAAAATTAATAAAAGATAAATCAAAAGTTGCAAAATTATTACATGAAATATATCCGGATAAATATTCTTATTCATCCGCATTGAAATTCGTTAATTCGAAATCTGGATACACACGTATTGTAATTGACGCAAATGAAAAAAAATTGGATGCTGTTATCGCTGCTAAAATACCGGGAATAGAGGTTGAAAAAAAGCAAAAACGAGTTTATCCGACGGGGCGCATATTCTCGCACGCAGTTGGTTTTGTCGGAAAAGAAAATCGTGGGTTGGAAGGCGCAGAACGTGCTTTTAATTCTTATTTAACGCAAAATACGGATCCGCTAATTTTATCGCTGGACGCAAGAATTCAAAGTATTTTTTACAAAAGATTGTCTGACGCTGTAAAAAAATACAGCGCAATTGGTGCGATGGGTATGTTGATGGATTCCAGAACAGGTGAAATTTTGGCCATGGTGTCTTTGCCAGATTTTGATCCTGAAAATTTAAATGCGGATCCTGCGTCAAACAGAATGATGAAAATTACTCGCGGTGTTTATGAATTGGGGTCCGTATTCAAACTATTTAATACTGCAATGGCCATAGAAAATGGAATAGATAAAGAATATTATATCGAAAAACCTTTCCCTGTTAAAAATAGCCGCGGCCGTATTGTTAAATATGTAAATGACGTTCCGTCTTTCAGACCGCCCAGACCAAATTTAAACATTGAAGAAATTATGGCGATGTCTTGTAACGCGGGAAGTGCGCAAATAGCTTTAGATTTGCCGGATGGGACCCAGCAAGAATTTTTATCTAGAATTAATATGGATAAACCATTGTATTTGGAATTCGGAAAAACTGAAAGCCCGTTAATGCCATATAAATGGGGACCTGTTGAAAAGTCTACTGTATCATATGGGCACGGTATTTCTGTAACGCCCATGCATTTGTTCCTTGGGTTTAATTCTATGGTAAATTCAGGTTTTTATGTGTATCCGACTTTGAAAAAAAGAGCCTTGGGCGAAATAGATGTTGAAAATGTTTTGGATAAAGATATTTCAAAAAAATTAAATACAATATTACAACGCGTCGTTGAAAATCATTCGGGCAAACCCGCCAAGATGAATGGTATGAATATCGGCGGAAAAACCGGGACTGCCGAAAAATATACAGATGGCAAAGTTGATAAAAAAAGAAATATAACCGTGTTTACTGCCGCTTTCCCAATTGAAGCACCAAAATATACAATTATGGTTATTTTAGACGAGCCAAAAGGTTTAAAAGAAGATTGGTATTATAAAACATCTTATTGGAATTCTGCGCCAACCGCCGGTCATATCTTAAATGACATACTTCCTTTGCTATTTTAAAAATAAATTGCTATAATATACTTAATAATAAAAAGAGATATTAAGTTGAAAAGAATAGTAGAAAAATCGATCCTGGGAAAATCCTGGGTTACGCACGTATTAAAAGATGACGAATTCATAGATTTAGACACGTTGATTATAAACATAATCAAGGCGCGCGGAATCGAAACAATTGATGTAGAAAAATTTTTAAATCCAACCGTTAAAGAATATATGCCAGATCCGTATTTGATGCAAGATATGGAACGCGCGGTTAAAATAATTTCAAAATATATTTATTCTGGCCAAAAAATTGCCGTGTACGGTGATTATGACGTGGATGGAATTACATCTACTGCAATATTTATTAAATATTTAAAAGAATTGGGTGCGGATACGGTTTGGCATTTGCCAACCAGAGACGGCGAGGGGTACGGTTTAAATAATGACGCCATAGATTCTTTGGCTGACCAAGATGTAAAGTTAATAATAACTGTCGATTGCGGAATAGGTGGGGTGGACGAAGTCAAATACGCAAAAGAAAAAGGTATTGCCGTTGTTGTAACAGATCACCACAGTCCCGATATTGTTTTACCAAATGCGGATGCGGTTGTTAATCCAAAACGTGCGGATGATACGTCTGGATTATCTTATCTGGCGGGCGTCGGAGTTGCGTTTTTAACCATTGTTGCATTAAACAGATATTTAAAAGAAAACGATGAAAATTCATCTTTAAAAGAAAATGCAAATAACATAAATCTTTTGCAATATTTGGATTTGGTTGCGCTGGGGACGATTTGTGATGCTATGAATTTGGTTGAATTAAATCGCGCTTTTGTTTATACCGGATTAAAAATTATGGGATTGCGTCAAAATTTGGGATTGGCAAATTTAATGGATGTTGCGGGTGTTAAAAAACCATCTGTTTATTCTGTTGGTTTTGCATTGGGACCGCGATTGAATGCGTCCGGCAGAATTGATTCTGCAAATCCGTCATTAGAATTATTATTGACCGACAATCCGTTAATCGCGTCTGAATTGGCGGAAAAATTACATAAAATGAACCAAGAAAGAATTGATATTCAAAATGCGATAATGTTGGCCGCCGACAGACGTGCGGAACAAATTGCAAAAGAAAATAAATTCAGTATATTTATATCTGGTGATAATTGGCACGGTGGAATTATGGGAATAATCGCCGGAAGATTAAAAGAAAAATACAATATGCCAATTTGTGTTGCATCCCGCGTACACGGCAAAATAAACGGGTCAGGGCGTTCTATTGATGATGTGGATTTGGGAAAAATAATACACGAAGCGTCAGCGCGCGGTATATTGACCGAAGGCGGTGGTCATGCGGCCGCTGCGGGGTTTTCTTTGATGGCGGACAAAGAAAATGAATTTATTGAATTTTTAGAAAATTCTGTAAAAGAGCAATTGGGCGGTGAAAAAAAACCTGTCGAAATATGTGTTGATGTAGAAATGGACGCAGGCGGCGCCAATATGAATTTTATAAAAAAATTGTCTCAATTGGAACCATTTGGTCAGGGTAACCCAGAGCCTGTTTTGGTTTTAAATGGTGGAACATTATCATGGGTTGGAACAATGGGGACGGGAAACCATCTGCGCGGGGTTGTAAACACAAATACCGGACAATTGAATTTTGTTGGGTTTAATATGGTTGGGACAAAAATCGGAGATTTTTTGCTGGACGATGCGAATATCAACACTAAAATAAAGTTATTGGGAAAATTGAAAGAAAATGAATTCAAAGGACGTATATCTGCTCAATTCATTTTGGATGATTTGGCAATATAATTAAACAAAAGGTTTATGTAATGAAATTTATAATGGGTGTTTTAATCGCAATGATGCCGTTTATGGCATCGGCTTCTGTTGATTCATCGGCTGTATCACGTGCGGAAAAATATTTAAATTCTATAACCGGATTATCGGGGGATTTTGAACAAACCAGTTTCGCAGGTTCCGAAGATGGCGAATTTTCTATGTTACGCCCGGGAAAGGTCAGATTGGATTACGAAGACAGTCCGATACAATTAATTTCGGACGGTACAGATTTATATTTCTTTGATAAAAGTCTGGATCAAATTACGACAATTCCTGTGTCTGCGACTCCGGCTGGAATTTTGGTTCGTGAAAACATAAAATTAACGGGCGGCGATATTGTTGTGTCTGATACATCTTCAAAAGACGATATTTTTTCTTTAAAAATGTATATGAAAAATAACGAAGGTGCGGGACACATGGTTGTTAATTTCGAAAATTCTCCTGTTAAATTGCATTCTTGGACAGTCGTCGATGCTTTGGGGAATGAAACATTTGTTGAATTCGATAATTTAAAAACGAAAACAAATTTCGCAAAAGATTATTTTCAAATTGAGCGCCATAAAACAAATTCAACATCAGGCGGCGATTCGTTTTATGAATAAAAATTGGGGTTAAAATGTTCGGTATAAGTTTTTCTGAATTTTTAATAATATTGACGGTTGCGGTATTAATAATACCGGCGCGATTGTGGCCAGATGTTATTAAATTTATCGCGCGTCTTGTAAAGGGTATACGCGGGATTATATGGAAGATAACAGAAAGCGCAGAAAATATAAAAGAACAAATTGATATGGAAAAACCAATTGATGAATTGGTAAAAAAAACAACGGATGATATTTTGTCCGGTTTTTCAACAAAGATTCCAAAAAAATCCAAAAAAGCGACAAAAAAATGAAGATGACATTGATGCAACATTTTGCTGAATTAAAAAGACGTATTTTATGGTGCGTCCTGATTTTTGTTGTCTCGTTCGGGGCGGGGTGGTTTGTTGCACCGTTTTTACAAGATTTTTTAACGACCCCATTATTAGATGTTTGGGCGAATGGTAATTTGTTGTATACGGGGATAACAGATGGGTTGATGATAAATTTTTCATTGTCCGCTTTATTTGCATTGTGTGTGTCTCTGCCTTTTTTCTTGTGGCATTTGTGGGCATTTGTATCGCCGGGGTTAAAATCAAATGAAAAAAGATTTGTTGTGCCAATTGTAATTATGTCACCGGTATTGTTTTTGATTGGCGCGGCATTTGCTTTTTATGTTTTGTTTCCGGTCGTTTTTAAATTTTTTATAACGTTAAACGAATCGTCGCCTGTGCCATCGGTTGTGTTGCCTGCGGTTAAAAATTATTTGTCTTTTTCTATAGGATTATTGAAAATTTTCGGATTGGCTTTTCAATTGCCATTGGTTTTAATTTTGCTGAACAGGGTTGGGTTATTGCCGAAATCGGTTGCTAAAAAATCCAGACGTTATGCGGTTGTCTTTATATTTGTTGGCTCTGCGGTTTTGACGCCACCAGATGTCGTTTCTCAAATTATGTTGGCAGCGCCAATGTGGTTTTTGTTCGAATCCAGTTTGTTTTTTATGAAGTCGGACGATTGATTTTTTTGCGTTCCGGTCTTGCTTTTATTTGATCGTTTTTTGTGATATAATATATTTTATGATTAATAAAGCTTTGAAATTTTTAATTTGTGCGGTGTTGTTATTGGCCTGTGATTTACAGCCCAAATTGGCGTCTGTGCCGGACAATGTTGCAGATTTGATTATGACACGATACCCTGCATTGTTGGCGGATCCCGAAACAAATCCCGAAATATATAATTCGGCCGCGGTCGATTATGGGGTCTATGCGTCCCCTGATGTGTCGGGCGAAGACGAGGTTTTGGTTTATAAACCGTCTGATAAATATACTTATTTGCCACCAGAATCGACTTATGGTTCGTCTGATACTATTGTTGCAGATGATTATCTGGTTGTTCCGATGTACGGCGGGGATGGGTATAAAAAAACCGGCGGATACGTTATTGTGCAAAAAGGCGACACGTTGTATTCTTTGTCAAAACGATATGATACGACCGTTGATGCTTTGGCAATAATAAATAATTTATCCGCGCCATATGGAATATCGGTTGGTCAAAAATTGAAATTAACGGGCACGGATGTTGATGTTGCAAAAACACCGCAAACAGTGTCGGCGCCGACCGTTTCATTAAAAGAAATTTCTGTGGCAAAGGGTGATACGTTATATTCTTTGTCCAGACGTTATCTAATGCCGGTTAATGATTTGGCGGTTTTAAATAAGTTGACGGCCCCCTTTACTTTGTCTGTTGGTCAAAAAATAAAAGTGCCTGATATCAAACCGGTCGAATATAATCCGAATGTTATAACGGTTGCAGATAAACCGGCATCCGTATATGGGTCGGAATCAAAACCGGATACAAAGACTGTTGCGGCAAAGCCGGAAACAAAAACGACAACAGTTACAACTGTTAAAAAAACAGAAACGGCGGCTGTAAAAACACCGGCTGTAAAAGCACCGGCCACACCGGTCGCGGTAAAAGAAGAACCGAAAAAAATATCATCAAATCCTGCGCAAAAAATTCCGACATTGGCATCTCGTTCATCGTCTAAATTCTCGTGGCCGGTTCGCGGAAAAATATTGTCCGGATATGGCGCAAAATCTGGCGGGCTGTTTAATGACGGTATAAATATATCTGCCAAATCAGGAACGGCTGTTCGTGCGGCAGAAAACGGAGCGGTCGCATATGCAGGTAACGAGGTCAAAGGTATGGGTAATTTGGTCATAATACAGCACTCTGGGGGTTGGATGACGGTGTATGCGCATATGGATAAAATGTCTGTGCGCCGCGGTACCAAGGTAAAGGTCGGGCAGCAAATAGGAACGGTTGGTCAAACCGGGAAAGTGGACGCGCCGCAATTACATTTTGAAATCCGCAAAGGATCAAAGGCGTACAACCCAACAGCATATATGAAGAAATAGGACGATTGTATATACAGGCTGTATATACAACGATAATTAAAACAAATCCCGATTATAAAGACCGGTGTTTTATTTTTGTGATTGCTGCGAGATTGTAATTCCCACGATTTAAAAATCGCGGGTCCCTTTCGCAATCGTAATTATTTTATTCGCGTTGCGAAAAAACAATAACTATTTGCTCGGAATCTTATCGTTCTTATCTGCTTTGTCCTGGCAAAACAAAAACCGATCATAAAGATCGGTTGTTTATTTTGGTGGACGCGCAGAGATTCGAACTCTGGACCCACTGATTAAGAGTCAGTTGCTCTACCAACTGAGCTACGCATCCAAAATATAAATATATTATATTCAATCAACCGGCATTTGCAAGGGGTAACTGTTTCTTATATTACAGTTAAATAAATACCCAATAATATAAATCCAAAACAGATGATTTTTTTTCCGATGTTTTTAAAATCGATTTTTTCGTGCACTTTGAATAATTTCAGGCGGCTGATTATAATCCCAAATATCAAAACAAATAATGGTTGTAATCCGTCAATTACGCTGTATGCAATGATTGGCAATACTGCTAATGCATATCTGGAAAGCATGTTGGCGGATTGATTTAAAATTTCTATCCCAATAAAAGTTTTCCATCTTTTTTTGAAGACAACGGATGATTTTTTTATCTCGGCTCTGTTTTTTGGATACAGATATACAGCCGCGCTTAGACAGCTGGTTAATAATACATACCAAAACATAAATGTAACCCAACCGGTTTCTAATAATGCTTTTTTAGATATCACGTCTTCAAACGATAATATAAATGCTACGATAAACATTAAAAAGAAAGCTGCATTTAATTTTATTTTTTTATTTGATTTAGCCTCGGTCCCAAGATTTAAAATCATGCTGAATAATATAACTATGAAAAATCCGATTAATTGAAAATTTGTGATTTGTTCGCCCAGAATAAAATAAGCAAATACAGGCAACAATATTTGGCCAAACGATAACATCGCAATAACAATAGATGTGTCGGTTTCTTTTAATGATCGATAATATGGGAATTGATATAATACTTCGATTAAACATGATGCCAGTATCAATAATGCAATAGGCCATGTCGGAATAGACGGTGCGCCAAACATTAATATAACGGGTAATGCAATTAAATTAGTCAATCCGTAATAAAATACGGTTGTTGCGCTGCGTTTGAAAACGTCCCCTACAATATATGAATCGAATATATTGACGACCCCGTATATCATTGTTTTCCCAAAATTTGCAATCATTCCTAAAATATTCATTATTTTTTTATCCTAATGTTAAATATACGCCAAATATAATTACTGCGAAAAATATCAATTTTCGTCGAATGCTTTTTTTATCAAAATTTTCTTTGAATCTGTCGCCAAATAATTTATATAAAATGTATCCTGATATCAAACAGAAAATAGGTTGGGTCGATGTTAAAGATTTTAAAATCATCACAGGCAAAACCATCAATGCATATTTTGACAACATGCCGGCCGTTTGATTCGCCAGTTCCATACCAAAAAATGTTTTCCAATTTTTGAAAAATACGGGAGTCGATTTTTTTATGTCCGATCTGCTGGATGATGGAAACAATAATGTAAAAGAAAGCCCGCTGGTTATTATTGTGTACCAAAACATAAATGTAACCCAATCCGATTCGATTAATCCTTTTTTAGATACGATGGCCTGGAAAGAACAGACAAGGGATACAATCAGCATTAATATAAATCCTGCATTTAATAACAGCTTTTTCTTATTCCCGCCTTTTGAAATGGTAAGGTTCATTAATAAATTTGCAAATATTACGATAAAAAATCCAAAGTATTGCATGGGTGCCAATTGTTCGCCCAACATAAAATATGCCATAATCGGGATAGATAATTTGCCCAATGAAAACATTGCAACTACAACGGAAGTATCGGTTTTTTTCAGTGCGGTATAATATGGAAATTGATAAAAAACCTCTATTAAAGATGCAATAGCTATGAAAACAAAAGCTTCAACGGTCAGCATCTGTGGCATCCCGAACATCAATATAATCGGTATCGCGATAATATTAGTAATGCCATTAAAGAAAACAGCGGTTGAAACTTTTTTGAAAAATTTTTCAACGATGTATGCATCAAATATATTTGATACAGAATGTATAATCGTTGTTCCAAAACCGGCCAATATCCCCAGCAACATATTAAAAAGTCCTTTTGTTATTTTCAAGCCATTGTACCAGTTCATAGGAATTTATACAAGGGATTTAGGAAGTATAACTTAACGAAAACAGGCTTTTTTTGCGATATAATAATATTGTTCATAAGAAAAAAGGAGAAATCTATGAAAAATTTATTTAAACGCACAGGATTGTTCGCATCCGTTTTATTTTCAATGTTTGTTTTGGCGGCTTGCCATCATGGTGATAAAAAACACGCGTCAGAACATCATCAAAAACACGAAATGCACGCAAAACAAAATATGCATGATAAAAAAATGATGCATCATGATATGAAAGATATGGATATGAAAGACGTAAAATGTACCCATGCTGTGATATATTCTAAAAACGGACACGGCAAAGCTGTTGAAATAGGAACAGTTAAAATGCACAACGAAAAAAATGGTGTGATGGCTAAATTCCACGTAAAAGATATGAGAGTTGGTGTGCCATATGAAATTCAATTCGCAGAATATGAATGTAAAACTGCAAATAAATCAGATTGCAAGATAGAATATATTGATGCAGATACACCGACCGTTATGTCAGATGGTCATGGCGTATTATCAAAAGATTTATGGATTGAGGATATGACATTAGAAGATACCGCATTTAATAAAATCATATTTACCCGCGATAACGGATATAAAGCCGCATGGGGTATGATTAAACCTTGTAAAATGTAGGTTTTATAAACAGTCTTTATTGTTTTTGATTCCCGACAAAAAATGTCGGGAATTTTTATTAATTATTTCTTGTGAATAAAATCCTGTGAGTTATAATTTTATCCGTTATGGATAACAAATTAATAATAGCTTTTATAGGAATTGTTTCGTCAACTTTGGCGCATGCGGCAGATGCTTTTATATATGCCGTTGGTGTTTCATATGGCTTCGACAGGTCTATTGATATAGCAGAAAATTCAATTGTTACAGCGGAAAGTTTATATTCTGAAAATTCTATTACTATAAAGAACTTTGCAAATATAACGTCCGCCGATTTTCATATTTGTGACGGTTGTGATTTAAATATTTATAATTATGGAAATATAGGGTCTGTATTTTCAGGCAACACAAATTCGAATTTAATACAAATAATCGATTCTGAAGAATCTTTGGGAAGCATTTCAGTTGATGATGATTTGAATTATTCTGTTAAAGTCACGGGAAATAATAATATTAAAACATCTGAAATAATGGGTAATGTTACAAATGCAGATAAATTAATATTAAAAGATACCAGTCTTTTTATGGATGTTGTTTTGGATCTGAAAAATATAATTATCGAAGGAAATTTAACATTAAATATGGACGAACAAAAAGACGGAATTATTGTTAAAAATGTTTCATTGTCTGGCGCGGATATAGATATTAATGTTTTAAATTTAAATCCGTTGTATACGGCGGAATCTGTCGTACAGGACGGAAATTTGGTTTTGAATATCGTCAGAGAAACCGATTATAAAAAGGTTTTGGGTGTTACGACTGGTTCTGTTTTGAATTCTATGCGCACATCAAATGTTAATGCCGGTTTTATAAATGCGATGGATAACGCCAGTTGTACAACAGAAATGAATTCAATTATGGCAAAATCAGTATTGTTTAATCCTTTAAATTTATTGAATCCGTTGAAAACTTTTAATAATAATATGGTTTTGGGTTTTAAAGATTATAAAGAAAAAGACGATTTTGAAATGGACGCAAATTATATAATGTCAGATGATATAAATATGAATATTTTAAACGCAAAATCGTTTTTAAATTTCGGAAATTTCAGCATTGGATTATCGGGACATTTTGGAAGCTTTAAAAATTCGGATGAATATAATGATTATGTTGGTGATATTTATGGTGGCGCATTACATTTAGGCTATAAGCATGATACGAATTGGTTTGATGGTGTAATCGGTTATAATTATGCAAAATATGAAACAGATGGTGTATTCAATTCAGGTGATTTGATTTTAAACGTGGCGGCTGATTCTGTTTATATGTCTGGAGATTTTGGATTCGTTTCTTTCAAGTCGGGAAATGTAGATTTGCACCCATTTATAGGTTCAGGTTTTAATCGGTATAGTATTTTAAATAATAATGAGCAAGATGTTTATGCAAGGGCAGGTATAAATTTAAAATACGAAAAGCAATACGGTGGCGCGATAAATAAATACGAATCGTTTTTAATCTTACAGACCAATAATATTTATTCTTTTGGTGTCAAACATAATTATTTTTCTGTTGCGGATAAGTTTGGTGTGAATTTTATGTATGCGGCAGATTATATGCCGCATAACAAAATAGGTCACAGGTTTAATTTCGGTGCGAACACTGTGTTTTAATCGATAACAATTTCACCGCGTAAAGTAGATTTGTTCCCAGATGTTATTTTAACATTTATAACGGGTGGTAATTTGAAATCAGGCTTTGGTATCAAGCATTGCTGGCCGTGGGGCGTTCTGGTTATTAAATAATTACCGGTACGGTCGATGCTTTCAAACATAACAGGTATGATTTTGTCGATAAAAGATTCATTAAATTCACGTTGTAAAACGTTTAAATAATCATCCAAAATTTTCAAACGAGCTGCTTTTATTTTTTCAGGTATCTGATCTGTCATCAATGCCGCTGCCGTATGCGGACGAGGGCTGTATTTAAAAGAATAAGAATTTACATACCCAACGTATTTTACAATTTCCATCGTTTGTTCAAAATCTGCGTCGGTTTCACCGGGGAAACCAACTATAAAATCAGATGAAATTTTGATGTTTGGATTTGCGATACGTAATTTATCAATTATATCTTTATATAATTCTAATGAATATGGTCTGTTCATTCTTTTTAAAACATCTGCGCTGCCGCTTTGGATTGGCAGATGAACAAGAGGCATCAATTTTGGTTCTGTACGGAATAAATCAATTAATTCGTCTGTCATTTCGGTTGGATAACTGGACGTAAAACGTATGCGATGAACGGATTCTTGTTTTGCAGTTTCGATTATTAAATCTGCCAAAGTAAATAATTTTCCATTTTCATCTGTGAATTTATAGCCGTTGACATTTTGACCCAGAAAATATATTTCCATAGCGCCATTATTTATCGCATTCATTGTATCTGCCATAACATCATTGAATGGTCGTGATAATTCACGCCCGCGTGTGTACGGCACAATGCAATACGTACAGACGTGATTGCATCCTTCTTGGATTGGAATAAATGCAACCGTGTCGGATGTTTTTTGCCGTGGCAATTCGTCAAATTTTTCCAATCCGCCCAGATCGATATTTAATAATCTGGAATCTGGATTTTCCAAAATTGTTGGCAATTTATGATAACTTTGTGGTCCCAGAACAAAATTCAATTCAGGGATACGTCGGAAAGCATCTGCGCCGGCTTCGCGGGCAACACATCCGACAATACCAAACAATGCGTCAGGCTTTTTTTTACGACGAATTCGTCCCAATGCGGAAAAAACCTTGTTCGTTGCTTTTTCGCGAACAGAGCAGGTGTTTAAAATGATTAAATCGGCATCTTCGACCACGTCGCATTTTGCCCAGCCCGTGTCAATTAACATAGACGTAATACGAATTGAATCGTACACGTTCATTTGGCAACCAAAAGTTTGTATAAAAAATTGTTTCATAATTTTATTTATTTCGTATGTTTAAAGTTCTGTTACGTTTTTTCAAAATGTTTGATTTTGTTTTTGCAATTTCAAAAGCGCGCGCAGTTGGGGTGTTCTGGATAATTGTTTCGTTCAATGATATTTCAACAGTTCCGTATGTTGTACCTGTGATTATATTATAGTTCAACATTTTTATAATTTTGATTGTTTTTGCCATTTTATTCTCCTAATTTTTTCTTTAATAATTCATTAACCGTTCCAGGGTTGGCCGCGCCACCTGTTGCTTTCATAACTTGGCCTACAAAGAATCCCATCAATCCGACTTTGCCAGATTTATATTGTTCTACTTGGGATGCGTTGTTTGCAATTATATCATCAACGGCTGCCTCAATCGCGCCGGAATCTGACATTTGTTTTAAACCAAATTTATCGGCAATTTCGCGTGGTGTTCCAATTTCACCATCCAACATTTTGATAAATATGTCTTTTGCCATCTTACCGTTGATATCATTTGCAGATATCATATCAACCAATTCGGCCAAATCAGACGGGGTTATAATTCTGAATTCTGTTTGTTCGGGTTTATTGTCCACAGACCAGTTTTCAGGGTGTGCAAATAATTCGGAAATCAACCAGTTTGCAATCGGTTTTGCACGGCGGATTTCGCCGCCGACAGACGTTTCGTACCATTTGGATATTGCAACAGATTCTGTCAGACGCGCTGCATCATATTCAGATAATCCGAATGATTCAATATATCTTTTACGTGTAGCAGATGGCAATTCAGGCATATTTTTACGCACGTTTTCAATTTGTTCGTCCGTGATGATTAAAGGTAATAAATCCGGATCTGGGAAATATCTGTAATCTAACGCGTCTTCTTTGGAACGCATAACGGATGTTTCTCCAGTTGATTGATTGTATCGCATTGTGTCCTGTGAAACTGTGCCACCCGATTCGATAATTTCGATTTGACGACGGGCCTCATATTCAATTGCAGATTTAATAAATTTAAAAGATACCATATTTTTTGTTTCTGTTCTGGTTCCAAATTCATTTGAACCCGCGCGGCGAACTGACACATTTACGTCCGCGCGCATTGAACCTTCTTCCATGTTCGCGTGTGATACGCCCAGTGCGCGTGCAATTTCGCGAATTTCACGCAGATAATTTTCGGCTTCAATCGGGGATGATATATATGAATTGTTTTCAGGATTTTTAATATCTAAAAACGTAACGATTTCCAATAATGCGACGCCCGTTCTGTTGTAATCCGCAAAAGATTTAGTCGGATGAGCATCGTGTTTTAATTTTCCTGCGTCTTGTTCCAAATGCGCGCGTTCGATATTAATCTTTTTAGGGTTGCCGTTATCGTCCATAATTTCAATCCATCCGCGCCCCACAACCGGTGGTTCTTCTGCGGGTTGAGAAATCTGATAACCTTGTGGCAGGTCAGGGTAGAAATATTGTTTACGTGCAAATTTGCTGACTTTGGAAATTTCAGCATTTAATCCCAGTCCCATTTTGATTGCTTGTTCTACGCAATATTTATTTAAAACAGGTAACATACCCGGCATTGCGGTATCGATGAAAGAAGCTTGGGTATTTGGCGATACGCTTGGGTTATAATCCGCGCTTGCGCCGCTGAATAATTTAGATTCTGACAGGATTTCAATATGAGTTTCTAACCCAATTACCAATTCCCAATCACCTGTTTTTCCTTTTATTGTAAACATTTTTTCTTTTTCCCTTGATTTTTTATTTAATCTGTCTTATTATTACTTTCGTTTCGGCTAGGTAGCTCAGTTGGTAGAGCAAGGGACTGAAAATCCCTGTGTCGGCGGTTCGATTCCGTCCCTAGCCACCAGTTTCAATCCCCGTATGGGGATTTTTATTTTGTTTTTTGATTCCCCCCTGATAACAATTTTCCCATTTTCAACAATTCTCGTTGAGTTGGGTATCCAGAACGTTCCAGCTGGCCTGCTATGGTCATTTTACAACCCATCATTGCAAACATAACGTGTTCCAATTTAGACATAGCCGCTTTTTGAGCCTTCATTTTTTGCAAACAATTATTCATTAAATTATAAATTTCTTTTTCCGAATCTTTCGTTGCGAAAATAGCGTCTTTATAAGACAAGTATGACGATTCGGCAATTTGCATATCGGTCATATACCATTCACCATCACGAGTTGTAACCCAATCAATTGCCCAATTTGAATCACGGAATTTTGGATATTGAGCCAAAATTTCTGTTTGGGAACGTAAATAATCCAAATCGGATTTATCAAATGTATTTATTTCTTTAAATGCGGTTTTGAAATCTTTTCCCGGTTTCATGCCGTATACAGACTGACCTTTGAATGCGGCTTCGATCCAATATGGTATAAAAGCCTGAACCGCGCCATCAATTGTAAATATACGAATTTCTTTCGTAATCGGCATACCGATATGATACGATTTTATTAATTCCAAATTAGAATCGTGTTCTATGGTCGTTTTTAAAATCTCTTCAAACAATGCTTTGCCACTGTGTTCAATTGTTTGTGTGGCGCCCGTTTTTTTATTTCCGATTTGATAGAATTTTGACCCAAAAGCATAAAATAGAGGGTCTAAATCCAATTTTTTACGCGCAACCCATCCCATACCTGCGCCGGCTTTTACCAATGCGGCATCAGAATTGATATTATGCATATGGGTTATGACTTTAAAAATTTTATCGCGGTCTGTATTTATATCTTCGAAATTAATATTACAAGTAAATGGCCAACGATGTTTTGCAGAATATACAGAATTTTTCAAAAATAATTCATTTAAATTTAAATCATTTGTCCAGTTTACTATTTTGGTTGCGGCGGATACAGTTTCTTCGATAGATTTTTTATATGCGTCTGATTTAAATTTGAATTCATTACCCAGGGCAGTAAATTTATATGCATCAAAACTGCCCGGAATATACAAAGTTTCCGGCGTTTTAACCAATTTGGCGGCATCCAGCCCCCAAAAACCAAATCTGGATTTATCTTTTTCGTAATATTCGTTTAATACAGGGTTCGCCGGCGCATCCAATTCTTTGTGCGCTGCGTCAATGTATTCTTCTAATATTTTTTCCACCTTGGATTCTGTAATCTGTGGCTTTTTCTTTTTCAATCCAAACATTTATTATTTTCCCATAATTGTTGTTGGGCGATTATCTAAATCTGCCAAAGTTTCTATGTGTTTTGCCATTTGCATAACGCGGTAATCATCGAATTTATTTCCAACGATTTGCATACCCAATGGCAATCCATTGGTCGCCAATCCGCACGGAACGCTGCACGCAGGGATCCCAGCCAAATTCATAGATACTGTAAACATATCCAATGCGTAATATTCCAATGGCGATAAATCTTTTTCCAAAGGTTGTGCGGTGCCAGCCCCAGACGGACAAATGATGAAATCACATTCTTTGAATGCGGCGGCGTATGCGTCTGCGATTAAACGGCGAACGCGGGCAGCTTTCATAAAATATACTTCGTAACTTTCAGAAGATAGAACGGCTGTACCTATCATCAAACGGCGTTGTACTTCTGATCCAAATCCAGCCGAGCGAGTTTTTTTGTATGTATCGATTAAATTTTCGCCTTCAACGCGCAAACCATAACGCATGCCGTCATAACGCGCCAAATTGGAAGATGCCTCGGCCGGGGCGATAATATAATATGCCGCCAACGCGTCCAAAATATTTGGAATAGAAACGTCCACGATTTCAGCGCCCATGTCGATTAATTGATTAATGCGCAAATCAAATAATTTTTTCATATCATCCGATATCTCTATATCATTAAATTCACGTACGATACCGATTTTAATTTTGTCATTGCCGCCCAAAATAGGTTGCAAAGGTTTAGAAAAATCCGTATCGCATTTTGCAGATGTAGATTCTTTTTCATCGTAACCCGCCATAGTTGCCAAAAGCAGGGCAGTATCATCAACCGTACGAGCAATCGGCCCCGGTGTATCCAAAGAAGATGAAAACGCAATACATCCAAATCGGGAACACAATCCATACGTTGGTTTCATTCCGACCAATCCGGTAATTGCGGCCGGGAAACGAATAGAACCACCGGTATCCGTTCCGGTTCCCGCCATAGCCAAACCAGATGCAATCGCGGACGTTGCGCCACCGGATGATCCACCGGCTGTTAATTTTTTATCCATTTGATATGGATTTATCGGCGCGCCAAAAAAACTGGTTTTGGAAAAAGTTCCCATCGCAAATTCATCCAAATTTGTTTTTCCCAACAATACAGAGCCCGCGTCTATGAATTTTTGTGATATTGTTGATTCATATTCTGGAACAAAATTTTCCAACATACGGGATGCCGCCGTCGTACGGATACCATTGGTTGCAAACAAATCTTTCATGCCGATTGGAATCCCGTCCAGTGGGCGTGGATTGCCGGCTGCATAACGTGCGTCTGATTCTGCTGCGTCTTTTAATGCGCGTTCACGCGTAACCGTGATATAACAATTTAATTCAGGATTTAATTCTTCTATTCTGTCCAAATACGCATTTGTTAATTCGGTAGCTGTGATTTCACCAGATTTCAATTTTTCCAAAGCCTGGGTTATTGTTAAATTTATCATTTTATCCTGCCTTATTCTTCGTCAATTACTTTTGGGACCGCGAAATAACCACGTGCATTACCGGTCGTGTCTGGTGCGTTTTTCAATAAATTTTCGCGGATATTTGGTGATGTTACAACGTCTTCACGTGTTGGAAATTCGTGGTCGGCCGGTGTCAACATCGGGGTAACTCCATCTGTATTAATTTGTTGTAATTTATCCAACCATCCAACGATTGAATCCAGATTCATTTGTTCTAATTGTTCATCATTCAAATCTAATCTGATAAGATTTGCAAATTTTTGTAATTGTTGCTTGCTAAATGCCATGTTAAATCCTATTATTATATACGTTAAAGGATTATACAATGATTATGCAAAAATTCAAGGATTTTGTATCCAATATAAAAGAACACGGAGTCATCCTTGCGATGGATTGGGGTCGTGTTCGTGCGGGTGTTGCTGTGTCGGATATAAATCAAGAATTTGCTTTTCCATACATGGTTATAAAACAACCTGTGGTAAAAAATGCAATGGGTAAAAAAAATCAGCCCGATTTATCTAATGAATATTTATTGATAGAGTTAAAAAAAATCATTGCAGATAAAAATATTGTTGCAATAATAATCGGATTACCAACGTATATAGACGGATCTGAATCTGATACGACGGAACAAGTTCGCAAATTCGCAGATTTTTTTGCAAATAACATAGATTTGCCAATCGCATTTATGGATGAAACGTTGTCCAGTATTGACGCTGCAGAAAAATTAGGCAAAAGAAAAAATGATGATATGTTGGATGCGTGTGCGGCCGCTGTTATATTAGAGGATGCATTGTCTAAAATAAAAAGGGAAAAAAATAATGAAAAATAACATTATTTATTTAACAGATGATTTAAATAAAAATCAAATGGAAAAATTGTTGTGTGCCAAAGAATTGGCCGTAGACACAGAATTAACCGGATTGGATGTATTGTCCGATAAATTGTGTTTGGTTCAAATTCGTGATCGCGACAGTGATGATTATTATTTGATACAAATTCGCGACGAAAAAGATTATCCAAATTTGGCGGCTGTTTTATCTAATCCGAATTCGGTAAAGATTTTTCATTATGCGCGTATGGATGTTTTAATGATATATAAACGATTGGGAATATGGGCGACACCTGTGTTCTGCACAAAAATAGGAACGTTGTTGGCACGCCCAAAAAAAGGGCATGCGTTGCATAATGTGTTACGCGAAGTATTTAATATAACAATGGATGGAGAAGAATCTTGTTCAGATTGGACAAAAGAATTAACCGCATCCCAAAAGAAATATGCGATAAATGATGTTGCTTATTTACATATTTTAAAAGATTATCTGTCGGATAAATTGATAGATTCGAATTTAATGGGGGCTGCGAAAAAATGTTTTGATTTTATCCCAACCAGATGTGAATTAGATTTAAATTGGGGCGAACGCGACATATTTAATTACAATCCAAAATAAAAAAAACGGGCAATTTGCCCGTTTTTTATTCGTCATCGTCTTTGTCCGGTATTTGTCCATTCGCGGACAATAGAACCGCAATCCAACGCGTTGAATCAAATTGAGCCGTAATAATAAATATTGCAACCAATAAAGGTACGCTGAAAAACATACCGACAACGCCCCATATCATACCCCAGAAAACCAGGTTAATCAATATAGCCAGTGTGGATAGATTCAAACTTTTTCCGGTTAATTTCGGTTCGATTAGATTTCCAAATATAATTTGTAATCCGATTAATCCGATTGCAATTAAAATCGGTTGATTGATAGATCCGGTTGTCGCGAATGAATATAAAATCGGTAACGTACATGCAACGATTGCGCCAATTGTCGGGATGTAACTTGTGATGAATACTATGAACGCCCAAACCCATGCAAATTCCAATCCCAGATACGCCATCCAAAAATAAGACAGCACACCAGTTATGCCGGATACAAGAGTTTTCATAAACAAATATTTTTTCATATTTTCATCAATGCTGTTTAATATAAAACGGAATTTTTTTAATTCACGTTTGCTTTGGAACAGGGCGGTGAATTTATTATGAAAAGTGCTTTGTTCTATGAACATAAATATCAAATAAATCATAATCATACCAAAAGACGTTGCAAATCCGGCAAGCGATGCCCCGATGTTTGCTGCGATTTTGCTGATGTTTGGTATGCTGTCTGCGTCTAATTTAAATCCGAATTCGTTTGCGAAATAATTTCCCAAACTGATTAATCTTTCTTGGATTTCGGGCAGAACCGCTACCAATTCCATAAACATAGGTTGGATTTGGGTGCTGAATAAAACAACGAACAGCAATGCTGTCATCCCAGATAAAGTATATGCAACAATGTCATATATTTTTGATTTCAAAGTAATTGTTTTGTCTTCTTTTTCATATTGAGCCGGCATAATTTTGCGATAATATGACGCGATTGCATTTATTAAATACCACATAAATACTGCAACCAGAACCGGAATAAATATGTCTCGGCCTATCCAAAACAAAAATACTGTGCCGGCAAAAATAATTAGGTTTTTCATTTTTTATCCTTTTATATGTTTTACATTATATCATATTTTGACCTGCGGACAAAGTTGTTACATTTGACGCATTGTACATATCTTTAAATTTATCCTGGTGACTGATTATTAAAAATGTAGTGTTTGGCATTTCGTTGATTGTGTCTATTATTAATTTTTGAACGTCTGCGTCTGCGCCAGAATCGGGTTCGTCCAATATCGCCAATTTAGGATTTGTTAAAACCAAACGTAATAACATTAATTTTTTTCTTTCCCCGCCTGAAAAACCAACATTAATACTGCGCGATAACCATTCTTTCGGGATGTTTAATTTTGTGCGAGCAGATTCAATCTGCGCCATAAAATCCGCCATAGACATATCTTTTCCGGTTTCAAAATTTGTGTGCGCAGTTTTTAAATTTTTCAAAAAACTGATAACCGTCAATCCTGGTATTTCAGGAACGTTTTGAGCGCCTAAAAATATACCCAATAAAGCACGACGGGTCGTGTTTTCATTTGTAATATTCGCACCCATAAATTCAATTTCGCCCGACGTAATTTCGTATTCGGGATTGCCGGCAATTGTTTGTACCAGGCTGGATTTGCCGCTGCCGTTATGTCCGGTTAATAAATGGTGCGCATTTTCAGATATTTCCAGCCCCACATTTTCTAATATCTTTTTTTCGCCCAATGACACGCAAAGATTTTTTATTTTTAATATCATTTTTTTACTCTTTTGATAAAGCCATTTTAATTAATTGTTTTGATTCAACCAAAAATTCCATAGGCAATCTTTGGATAATAGGGGATGCGTTTGCGCCGACTATTAAAGCGATTGCTTCGTCTTCGTTTAATCCGGATTGGGTTAAATAAAATAAAGCCTCTGGATTAATAGAACCTGTTTTAGCCTCGTGTGATTGATCGCATGTTGAATTTGTGTGAATAATCCGTGGTATAGTATTTGCAACGGCGTCTGTTCCGATTAATTTGCTGTCGCATTTGCAAGTGTTCACGCATTTGTCCCCGATGAATTTAACCAGACTGCGAAATGTTTGGCGGGATGCGTCTGTTGCAACCCCGTATGACAATATATTCGATTTAGAGTTGTTGCCGATATGTATCATATTTGTACCGGTGTCCGCCTGTTGCGCGCCGGTTGTAATAGATAATGAATAAAAATCAGAAAAAGAATTATCGCCATGTAAAACGGTGGATGGGTATTTCCAAGTAATTGCAGATCCGACCTCTATCTGTGTCCAGTGTAAACGGGCGTTTGCGCCGCATACACCACGTTTGGTCACAAAATTTAATATGCCCCCAGATGCGTTTTTTGTGTCTTTGTCATAATTGCCTGAAAACCAGTTTTGAACGGTTGAATATTTAACGATCGCATCATCTTTGACGACCACTTCGACGACTCCGCTGTGTAATTGGTGGTTTGGTCTGCGTGGCGCGCTGCAGCCTTCCAAATATGATAATTCAGACCCCGTATCCGCAACAATCAAAGTCCGTTCGAATTGTCCGATTTTCGCAGTTTCAATTCTGAAATAGCTGGCCAATTCTATTGGGCATTTAACGCCGCGCGGGATATATATAAACGTGCCGTCTGAAAACACGGCCGCATTTAATGTTGCAAAATAGTTGTCCGTCGCGGATACCACCGTACCCAGATATTTTTTAACCAAATCGGGGTATTGTTTTATAGCGTCCGAAAACGGTAAAAATATAATTCCGTGTTTTTCCAATTCTGCGGAATATGACGTGTGAACAGATCGGCTGTCAATTACAACGTCTGTTGCCATGCCCAGCAAGGCGCGTTGTTCTATTTCAGGCAGACCCATTTTATCATACGTTTCTTTTAAATCGGAATTATCAATTGGTTTTACTTCGTTGTAATAATTTAATTCGTCATAATCAATTGGGTCGTATTCAATTTCTGCCCATTTTGGCTCGATCATTTTTTTCCAAGCATCAAATGCCGACAGGCGCCATTGCAGCAACCAATCGGGTTCATCTCGTATTTTGGATATTTCTCGTATAAGATTTTCAGATAATTTTTTCATATATTATAAATCTTGGGATGCCATTTCTTTTGCGTGTTCAAAGAATTTTATAGATTGTCCCAAAATCCCATTAGTAAATGTCGATGTTAAAATACCGTCTGGTTCAACCGCTTGTAAATGAGAAAGAAAAGAATTGGCGCGATTAATGTATTTGTTAACCGATGATGCAACATCTGTGTCTCGTTTAATTGCGCGACGTAATTTTTCCAAAGTATATGGATTTTTTGCATATTCATCCAACATTCCGCCAACCGAACGCCACAAAGAATGTTCAGATGTTGCGCGTGGCATAATATCCAATGATGCCATAATGGGTATCATGTTTTGCAGCAGGTCTTGGTATATCATTTCAGAATTTTCTGTTATGACATTTGTTGCGTGTTTCGTGTTTAATGTTCCTTTTATATTAACCAATACAGTTTGTTGGTACGCCAATGCTTTGTATAAAGATTGCGTTTTTGTGTGCACGGCTTTTAAATATAAGATGTTTGCGATACCGAATAAAATTAGTATTGATAAAAAGATTAAAATAATAATGGTCATAATGTTTTTGCTCCTGTTTTTATTTCGTTATGATGACCAGTATAACATCTTTTTGCGATTCGTTCTAATTTTTAGCTCTTGCGCTGATTCGTATCAATTGTTATAATAGATTATATATATATAGTAAACGTATACAGGAAAGGAAGCCAATATGTTTAATAAGTTGTTGATAACACTGTGTGTTTTTGTATTGTCCACGCCGGCATATGCGTCAGATTATGATGCTCAAAATTTAACACCACAGGTATATTTTCAAGATTATGAAACTTTTAATTTAGAAAATAATTCGCAAAATCAAGTCATTGTTGAGTCAGAAATCAATGAAAATATGATAATTAATCAGGTTCCTGTTTGGCCATTGGTTGGGTCTGACGCAGACGTTAATGTTTCTTGTGATGAAAATTCATTAGAAGGGTGCGTCAAAGGGCATGATAATATAAGAATAGTATCAACCATTGGTGATGAATTGGTAATAGACAGTGATATTTCTGGTATGACAGATGGTGGTTTGGTTTTGGGTGGAGACGGTTGGTCTGGCGGTGCAAACATGATGCACGGTCGTCAAATGCCGGCCGGTTTTATGAATGAATGCGCGACCCAGGCAGAAATGCCTTTGATGGCGATGGAAATGTTGGAAGATGATGGTGGTTCTGTTTTGGCAATTTCTCGCAGCGGTCGTAAAAAATGTAATAATCCAGAAGATGACGTATATTATGTGAAACAAAAAATGGCTGAAAACGCAAAAGCTTTGTTCCCGGATGATGTTGATGCGGAAATGATGGTTGAATCAGATACTATGTCTGATATGGAAAATACGCATATGGTGAAAAACCAAATTAAATCTTGGGTTGTGGAATCTGGTTCTACGTTGCGTTCCGTTTTGCAAGATTGGGCGACCCGTGAAGGTTGGGATTTGGTTTGGGCGACATCTCGCGAATATCCGATAGAGGCAAGTGCCGTATTCAAAGGTCGTTTTACAGACGTTGCGTCCGCATTGGTTCGTAATTTTGGGCGCGCAACTCCTGTGCCTTATGCTAAATTCTATAAAGGTAATCGTGTGTTGGTTATTTCTACGATGGAATAAAATAATTGATTTAAGGAAGTAAATATGAAAACAATATCTAAAACTTTTATGAAACTTTGTGCGCTGGTTTTAATCGCGCCTTTGATGTTGTCTGGATGTACAACAGAACAATCCGCAAAGGTCGCCGCCGAAGTTGATCATGATTTTATCAATGCGTATGACGCGTTTGAAATGGCTAAAAATCCACGCGCAAAAGTCGCAAGCAGCGACACTGTTTCTATGTCCGAAGGCGTGTGGTTGGGCAATAAATCAACCGTGTTGGAACATAAAAACAATTTGCCGTCAGAATTTGAAACAGATACAGGTGTTACAATTTTGTTGAATGAACCCGTAAATTTACAGGTTTTGGCAAATAATATTACGTCTATGGTTGGGATTCCCGTTAAAATAGACAGTAAAATCAACAGCGAAAAATTAAAAAATGCTATGAATATTGCATATACCGGTAAATTGTCCGGATTGTTATCGCAGGTTGCAACAGATTTAGATTTATTGTGGTATTACGATAAATCATCCATTGTTTTTTATGAAACAGAAACAAAAACATTTACTTTATATGCGTTGGGTACAGATATATCTTATCAATCATCCGTCAGAACAGATGATGGAAACCATGTGTCTTTGGAGTCTATGTTAAAAGAATGGGAAGAAGTTGAAGAAACAATTTCATCTATTGTTGGAAACACAGAAAATGCTGATTTTACAGTATCTCAAAGCTTGGGTACAATTACTGTGACGGCGCCTCCATCTGTTTTAACACGCGTTTCCGATTATATTAACCGTCAAAATAAAAGATTGTCTCAATTGGTTACAATTGATGTAAAAGTTTTGCAAGTATCCATCACAAACGATTCTGTGTTCGGATTGAATTTGGCAGCAGCCATAAATTCAGCCAGCGGATTGGATATTGTTGCAAATCCAAAAAATAATATTACATCAACCGAGGCCAGTTCAATGAACATTGCGGTTTTGTCAAATACTGTATCTGCTTTGACAGGCGCGACTCACGTTGATAGCACCGGCCAAACGGTTGCGGGTGCATATACCGCGGATCAAATTGCAGATGGTTCATTGTCCGGTATCGCAGGTAGTTCGGCTTTGATTCAAGCTTTGGCGAAACAGGGCAAGGTGTCATTGGTGACAAACGTTGGTGTTACAACACGTAATAATCGCGTTGCGCCGGTGTCCAATACAAAAACAACGGGATACATCAAACGTTTTGAATCCAGAAATTTCACAACGGTTGAATCATCCACCGTTGACCAAGACGATTTAGAAACCGGTTTTTCAATG
This sequence comes from uncultured Muribaculaceae bacterium, assembly GCA_964371145.1. GTDB lineage: Bacteria > Pseudomonadota > Alphaproteobacteria > Rs-D84 > Rs-D84 > CAUTNA01. Next base: position 7,147 of record CAYJKO010000002.1, on the reverse strand, counting down.
CAATTATTGCCGAATGTTTTGGAAAATGGAAAAATATTATTGATGTTTAAAATGTCAATTAGAGAATTGTTGAAAATGTCTACTCAAACAATAGGCGAGGTTACATTGCAATTGCCAGAAGTTGAAGAACGCAGCTTTATGCAAGAAGTTATAATGGAATCAGGTCAAATGTTGGTTGTGTCCGGTTTTGAAAAACAAACAAATAACGATACGCGTTATGGGTTGGGCGAAGCAGACTTTATGGCATTGTCCGGTTCTCGTGAATCTAATGCTCAACGTGATGTGTTGGTTGTGATATTGACCCCACAAGTTTTGGTCAGTCCGATGGATGCAGAACGCAGCATTCAACAACATTGGGGTGCTCCATTGAATTAAGATAAAAAAAACGCCCAATCGGGCGTTTTTTATTTGCTTTTAATTTGTCTGTTTAAAAAATATATTATCTTTTTCAATTGGGATGTTTTTTCGAATTTGATTTCTTTTCCGGATTTAAATATTTTTCTTTCTATTTCAACACCTTGTTCGTCATATTTTATTGATACGCCATTTAATACGTTGTATTTATATTCAGATTTTTCTGCAATTACAGAATTTGAATGGTATAAAATGGATGTCCCATGTTTTTTTCCATATTTATATGTTGTTTTTTCCAAAAGATTCCAATTTAAATCATATTTTCTATATATACCGTGCATCTTTTCGTACAAACCAAGGTTTATAGTAAAATAATCTTCGTGAAAAGGCGGGTATCCTTCTTTATTTTGACCCACAGTTTTTATGTTTGTTGTTTGACGTTTTTTCATTATTTTATTTTCCTTAAAATTAACATCTAAAAAACGCCCAATCGGGCGCTTTTTAAATTAAAACAATAAATTTACATAGCTGCAATTTTTTTAGTTAAACGAGAAACTTTACGAGATGCACGTTTTTTTGGCATTGTTTTGCCTGCTGCTTTCATTATTTTGCTTTCTGCGTTACGCAATGCTTCGATTGCGGCTGCTTTGTCGCCAGATTCAATTGCAACAATAGCTTTTTTAGTAACAGTTTTAACCGCAGATTTGCGTGCTGTGTTTACAATGTTTCTTTTTTTAGTAACCAAGATTCTTTTCTTGGCGGATTTATGGTTTGCCATCTTTATTTCCTTGTAATATTTATTTATTCACCTGGATGATAACAATATTAAAAATATTCATTTTTGTGGGATTTATTTGCCAAAAATCCGCAGATTTTACAGGCATTAATTAAAAACCACACCGTAATCGGGCAACATTCCAATATATATGTCCAGTCTTTTATTTGCAGTCTGGTCGAATATATGGCTTGGATAAAAAACGCATTTCTGGTATAATTTATCCGTTGCAAAATGATATTTTATTTAAATTATCATCTTTGTTCATGGGATATTTTATATAAATTAATTAAAAAATCAAGGAAAAATAAAATGTTATACATATATTTAATTTTAATTGCGTATTTATTGGGTTCAATTCCGTTCGGGTTTTTATTGATAAAGTTTGCAGGACATGGCGATATCAGAAAAATCGGATCCGGTGGTACGGGGGCGACAAACGTAAATCGTGCGGGTGGTATGAAAATGGCGCTGTCCGTTTGGGCGTTGGATATGGCAAAGGCGTCCATGGCTGTTTTAATCGGGATTGGGTTTACAAATTCTGTGTCCTTTGGCGCGTTGTGTGGTTTTTTTGCAATCGTTGGTCATTGTTTCCCGGTATGGTTAAAATTCCGCGGAGGCAAGGGTGTATCATGTTTTTTTGGAACGTTATTGGCAATTAATCCGGCGTTATTTGTGATATTGGGAATTATTTGGTTATTTGTTGCGTTAACATTTGGATATTCGTCTTTGGGTGCGATTGTGTCTATGTTTATATTGCCGGTATTGGGATTTGCAACGATTGGATTTTGGACGGGCGTTATATTTATCGCGGTATCTGTTTTATGTTTATATCAACATCGCGAAAACATTCGTCGTTTATTATCGGGGACAGAATCCAAAATAAAATGGAAAAAGAAAAAATAATATTTAAATCCCGAACATTTCGGGATTTTTTTATTTTTATTTCGCCCCGATTTGTGATATAATGTTTTTATCTAAATATACAAAAAGAGAGAAAATATGAAAAAAATATTTATGATTTCCGGTCTTTTATTGGCAATATGTGGTGTTGCTAACGCCGCGGATACCGCCCGAAATATGATATCTGGGTTCCCTGTACAGCCGAATGTATCCGGTATAGAACGCAGCACAGACGCAAACGCATCACAATTTTTATTCTTAAAATCCGGCGATACTTCTGCGTTTGAATGCGGGAAGTCTCCTTTTTTAGCCAGCGCTTTAACACAAATTACTATGCCGGCAAACCATTATTTCAAATCAAATTTAATTTTAAAAGAGCAAAATTATGAATGTTCTTTAACGTTTGGTATGCCAACTTGGAAAGAAATTGATGGTGCGGATACGGTTGCGACACCAAATCCGACTCCTGTGGAACCTAATGTTTGTGAAGAACGTGTTGTGTTTAATATGACTGCAACCGCAAAAAACACGTCCAGATTTATATTCAAAGATAATATGGCTTTTTCATCTAATACTGCTTGGGATTGTGGCAATTCAGCATGTATTGGTAAAAATGTAAAAATGGATAAGGGGCATTTGTATTTGGGTGCCAGCCAACTTTATGCCGGCGAATATACTTGTGGCGCGAATGGTTTATGGGATCCTAAAAAATCTGAATCTGATGATGAAAAGAAAATTAATCCGGGTGATGAAATACCGGTGGCGAAATCTTGCGCTGCTGCAAAAGTAGAAGGGTACAGTGTTGCAAAAGACGGCGGCCGATTCATATTTACAAATGAATCTAATTGGAATAATAAAATCGGTTGGGATGCAAAAGCTTGTACAAAATCAGGCTTCACAGATATCCAAGTCGGAAAAAACAATACACCGTATTATTATAATGCTATTAAACAAAATGGTGTTGCAACTGCTGGGATGGCCCATCAATACAGATCAAATGGATCTGTTTGGAATAAATTGAATGGGGAATATCCGATTTGGGGATCAGAACCGATTAAAACTGATCCGG
>CAYJKO010000002.1:0-3946 GCA_964371145.1 uncultured Muribaculaceae bacterium | reverse complement strand
ATCCGGGTAGCGGTGAAAACCCAGGTGGAGATGTGGAAATTAATAATGGAAATATCACAATTATCAATAATTATATGACAACTTTGGGTGGTTTCATCGGTAAAAAATCCGATTGGGTAAATGAAACTGGTGGATTTAATACAACGCGTCTTTTGTCTGATTCCATTGCGGGTGTTGTATTGGGAACAACAGGCGCATTGATTACGGGTTCTGTTGTAAAGAAAAATCAAGTTAAAACTGGATTCGAAGATGTAGGATGCGCTGTTGGTGGTCAACCAGTTGCGGGATACGCGGATGAATTTGTTGTCGGAATGACATTTTAATAAAGAATTATAAACAGGGAGAAAAACCATGAATAAATTATTAACCTTTATCGCTGTGATGGCGGTTATCGCTCCGGGATTTGCGATGTCTGCACGTTCAACGGGTGCATCGACATCTCGTGTTGGTGCGTCTCGCAGTGGACATATTGTGTTGTCTCCGTCACAAATTCAAATTGGATCAACACCGATTGTATACGATGATGAAGAAGAAGGTTTAGATGATGAATTATTAGAAGAGTTAGAAGCAGCCAAAGAGGCTTGTTTGGCAAATAACGTTGGAATTGGTAACGTTTTTGTATGGGCGGCTATCGACAGTGATACTTCGTCTTATTATTCAATGGTAGAAGATACTGAAAACCCTGAAAATAATACTTGTTTCGTACGCGTTGAATTGGATACAAGCAATGCAAAAGTAGATTTGTCTGATATAGAACCTGTATATTATGAAATGGGTCGCAATATCACGTGTGGCGAATGGGCGGACGAAGAAGATTTAGAACAACGTATATTAAAAGCCGGGAAATCAACACGTGGTTGGGCGATTGCCGGAGCGGCCATCGGTGGCGCGGGAATTGGCGTTGGTGCGATGGAATTATTTGGTAATGAATTAATCGGCGGTAAAGTCGAAGGGCAAAACAATAAAAATTTGTCAGACGAACAAGTTTTGGCATCTCAAATTTTGGAATTGAAAAGAAAAGATTCAAATCAATATAACCAATCATTGGGAATTTTGAAATCTTTGGCTGCTGAATGTGCAAAAACATGGCCAACTGGCAAACCAGAACAATGTAATATAGATTACAATTCGGTTATTTCACAAGTTGAAAGCGCAGAAATTAAATAATTTACAACCGCCGATAGGCGGTTTTATTTTTGTCTTTTGTAAAAATGCAAAAAGATTTATAATGTTTTGTATGGAAGACATATTTTATAAATTATTAATAATCAGAAGTTCTGGAATCGGTGCAACAAAATTTCAAAACATTATGGAACAATTCAACAGTCCAGCGAATGCGGCCGAATCGTTAATGGTAAACCAAAATTTGGTTGATTCTGTGCGTCGCGAAATGGATATGGCCGCGAAAATGGGCATTTGTTTTATTTGTGCGGATGATCCAAGATATCCATCAGAATTAAAACAATGCGAAAGATATCCTCCGATTATATCTGTTCGCGGAAATGTTGATACGTTGTTAAAACGTAAAATATCAATAGTCGGTACACGTCATGCCAGCGGGACGGGTATAAAATTTACGTCCGAATTGGCGCATGGATTGGCACAAAATAATGTCGCCATTGTGTCGGGGATGGCAATCGGTACAGATACGGCCGCGCATCATGGTGCGTTGCGCGCGGATGGCAATACTCAAACTATTGCGGTTTTGGCGGGTGGGGTGGATTATATATGGCCAACAGAAAATGAGAGATTATATTACGAAATCATAGAACGCGGTTGCGTAATTGGCGATATGCCGTTAGGTATGAAACCCAATCGTGGGCTGTTTGTTGCCAGAAATGCAATAGTTGCAGGGATTTGTGATACTTTGATTCTGGGCGAGGCCGATTCGAAGTCCGGTTCTATGTCAACCGCGCGATTTGCACATAATTTTGGCAAAAATATATACGCTGTGCCTTCGCATCCCGCGGATGCTCGGGCTTCTGGCCCAAATGAAATGATTCGGAATGGGAATGCGAAATTATGTCTCGGTTTACAGGATTTTTTCCAAAATAAACCGCAATCGTCAAAAAAGAAAAAAAATAATGACGATGCAGATGATTTATTGGATAAGATTGGTATCATACCGATGTCAGAATCTGTATTGTCAGAACTTGTCAAAAAAAATATTTCGGAAATTAAATCCGAATTGGTCATCCTTGAATTGCAAGGAAAAATAAGGAAAGTTGATGGCGGGTACGTCAGATTGTGATTTAATTCTTGTATATACAGGTGTTGAAAAACGGTTAAAAAACGAATCGTTGTCAAAAAAAAATGTTGAAAATCGATAGAAGTTTTTCTTGTAAATTTGATTATATGTTATAACTTATTCTATGTATCCAAGCGATTGTTATTATCAGAAAATTAACAATCAAAAATATAGTTTCGGTATCTTTAAAAATTTAAGATGTTCGAAATAAAAATGGGTGTCACAGAAATGGTTAATTTTATCGGCAACGGTTGAATTTACTATTTATGTGCGGGTGATTTTTACAGCCTTTTGAAAGTTGTGAAATAATTCGTATGGCAGGAAACTCTTTTAAAGGAAGGAAAGGAGAAACAGCATGCAGGTTACAGCGAAAATACAAGTGTTAAATTTGGAAGGTATCAATAACGCAATAGCGTCAAAAATGAATTCCGCAGAATTTAAGTCTTGGATTGCGCCGCTGGAAATGAATATCGATGGAAATTCTTTAAATGTTGTTGCTCAAAACCAATTCTGCGTTGATTATATCAAATCTGTTTATTCATCTGTCTTTAACTCTGTTGCTGAAGAATTTGGATTAAATATTAATTTCTCTAAAAAAATTGCTGCGAAACCTGTTGTATCTGCAAACGATAATAAAAATCAAACTTTTCAATTACAAACCGCCCCAAAACCTGCATCTGTTGCATTTAATAAATTCGTAGTATGCGATGAAAACGCGTTTGCTTTTTCAGCTATTAAAAAATTGGCCGCAGGCGGTGCGTCTTTTTCACCATTATTTATCTATGGACCGGTTGGTTGTGGTAAAACATTGTTGGCCAATTGCGTTAACGAAGACGCAAATGGCAAAACAGTATTTATGACAGGCGCAACATTTGTATCAGAATTCGTTCGCGCTATGAAAGAAGGTTCAGTTTTCGCATTCAAAGATTTTTGCCGTAATTGTGATACTTTTATCTTGGATAATATCCAAGAATTGGCGGGGAAACGTAAATCTTGTGAAGAATTTTTACAATTAATGTTGGATTTGCGCGAACGTGGAACAGATATTTTAATCACATCCAATACATCACCATCTAATTTGTCCGGGTTTGATAAAAGATTATTGTCAATGTTGGCGTCTGGTTTGACCGCAGACATCGCGTCCCCAACGATGAACGTTAAAAAAACAATGTTGGTTCGCAGCGGTGTTGCATTGAATGTTGCCGAAAATTTGGCGCAAAGATTAAACGGCAATGGTCATTTGATTGCGGGTGTCGCAAAGAAAATCAATACTTATGCAGAATTGATGGGCGAAAAAGTAACAATGCAAGTGGCAGAAAAATTATTGTCAGATTCTTTGGAAAAACAAAAAACACCATTGGCATCTGTTCAAAAAATGTGCGAAATGTTGGGCGTGTCTTTTGATGAAATGTGTGGCAAGGGTCGTTCAAAAACTTTGGTTCGTGCGCGTCAAATTATGATGTTTGCATTAAAATCTGGTACAACATTGTCTTTGTCTGAAATTGGTCGTTTGTGTGGCGATCGCGATCATGCAACAGTTTTATATGCAATTTCTCAAATTAAAAAATTACAAACATCAGATTTAATTATATCCGCACAAATTTCCCAGATGATTGAAATTTGCAGATAATATCTGCAAAGGAAAGGAAAAAAGCCCCGGTTGGGGCTTTTGTTTTAAATTGTGGGCGGGTGAAATTT
>CAYJKO010000001.1:160619-208943 GCA_964371145.1 uncultured Muribaculaceae bacterium | reverse complement strand
GTTTTTTAAAATCCATATCTTTAAAGGATTCACGCGCCAGGTATATAATTTCAGGCAAAGAAAAATCATTTTTTAATTCCGCATCAAACGATAAAGACGCCAAAATTAATCTATCTGTGTTTTTATCATAATTTTTCATTTTCGAAAACCTTTTTGTTTAACGCAACAATCCCGCATTTTTGCCTAATAAATATGCTTTTGTATTGAATTTTTTCGCCCAATCTTCTTCTTTTTCGTGCAACGTTTCTTGGAAACAAGATTCATAAAAAGGAACCTCTTTAAATTGATCAAATGTTATATCCAAAATCCGACCTGTTGATTTTTCTGCCAAAAACCAATGATTTCTGTCTTTTAATCTTTTGATTTCCCAAAAATCTTTTTGTTTTGTGTGTTTCATAATAAAATAACTGGAATAAAAACAAAAACCTGCGGATGGGAATCTATGCATTTCTGGATTATATTCTGTGAAAAAATATTTTTTAAATTTTTCATTTTTAAAAGATTCGCGCAACAAACAAACTGTTTCCATTAAATTATAATCATATTTCATTTCCGCATTGAAATAATACGCAGATGTCATTAATTTTTCTGTATTTAAATCATATTGTTGCATCATTTTATTTTACCCCATATCTGTCAAAGGCCAACGCGGACGCGGAGCAATCGGCTCTGTCACAACGTTACCCATTAAATAATTTTCTATCCCAGCCCACGCAATCATAGCACCATTATCTGTGCATAAATTCAAGGGCGGGGCAGCAAACATAATATCGTTATTTGATGCAAATTTTTCCAATCTGGCTCGAATTTCAGAATTCTTTGCAACACCGCCAGCAACGACCAAAGTTTTTGGCGCTGCATTGCGTACGATATCTGTATTTATAGCGTTTTGTAATCTGTTTATAATGCAATCCGATACGGACGTTTGGAAAGAAGCACAAAAATCATTTATATATTCGTCCGATAAATTACCATCTGTTTTTGAAATCAAAGTACGTGCGGCAGTTTTAATACCAGAAAACGAGAAATCACAATTCGGCTGTCCGCACAAAGGGCGGGGCAATTTAAATGCCGTATTATCACCAAATTTTGCGCGAGAATCTATTTCAGGCCCGCCCGGATATGGCAACCCCAACATTTTTGCGACTTTATCAAAAGCCTCTCCCGCGCTGTCATCCAATGTTTGACCTATCATTTCATATTGACCAACACCACGTGCCAATAAAATCATAGTGTGACCACCGCTGGCCAATAATAATAAATATGGGAATTCTAATTCATCGGTCGCAACAGAATCATTTGCAGAAGATGGGCATAAACGTGGCACCAATGCGTGACCTTCCAGATGATTAACCGCAACCAATGGTTTGCCGGTTGATTGAGCCAACCCAACGGCAGCCATCCATCCGACCAAAACCCCACCGATTAATCCGGGCCCCGCCGTTGCGGCAATAACATCAATATCATTCATTGTTTTATTTGCGTCGTTTAAGGCTTTTTTAATAACATCATCTATAACCAAAATATGAGAACGAGCCGCCAATTCTGGCACGACTCCACCAAATTTTTGATGTTCGGGAACGGATGAATATATAACATGGGATAAAATATTACGGTTGCTGTCGACTATTGCGACCGCGGTTTCGTCACAAGAAGATTCAATCCCTAAACATAATATTTTTTTATTCATAATTTTATATATAATTCTTTAATTGGCTGCTTAAATAACAAATGGATACAGATTCTTTTATTTTTATGTTTGCAACAGAATTTGATTCTGCCTGCAAATCCATACATTTCAATATATCGCCGCGTGCCTGTTCGTCATTAATTAATCCGGCGATAATGTGATTTTTTCTGGATTCTGAATACCCATTCCAATTATTCATAGTTTTATTAGAAAAATCGGTTGTTTTAAAAAATAAAAAAACAAACCCTGTTAAAAACATCAATATAAATATTGCAATAATTATTTTAATTCGTTTTTTTATTCTTTTCATTTTATTCACACTCTACCAACCATAAATCATAGTCTTCATTTTGTAATGGGTTTTCGCCCGGTTCGTTACGGTTCATCCAACCGCTGAAAATTTCACCGTCGCCCAATTTTGAAATTTCGATAAACATAAAGAAATTTTTTGCGTCAAAAGGGTCGGTTTGCTTACATGTTTGAACGGTTATGTCCAATTTTTCATATTCAACCGCGTAACCCACGGGAACTTGAATTGTTTGAACTTTACCTGCGGCTTTGTTTAACACATTAACAACGGCGTATTCTTTATCAATATATGCGTTTGCGTTAAAAGCTGACAAAACAAACAAAGGCACAGCAATCAAAAAAGATAAAAATTTTAAATTTTTCATAGATTAATGTACCTTTGTTAATATTTTTTATTTTGCAGCAGCAGCTTTGTTTGCAGCTTTTTCAGCAGAAGTTGCAGCCAAATCTTCAACGATACGTGCTTTTTTACCAGACAACGCGCGCAAGAAGAATAATTTTGAACGGCGAACTTTACCGATACGGATTTTTTCGATTTTTTCGATAGAAGGGCTGAACAATGGGAATTTACGTTCAACGCCGATTCCATAAGATTCACGACGAACTGTGAAAGAACCTTTTGTTGTTTCTCCGCCATCACGTGCGATTACAACACCTTCGAAAATTTGGATACGGAATTTTTCGCCGTCTTTAATTTTCACGTGAACTTTCAATGTGTCTCCCGCTTTGAAATTAGGGATAATTTTACCTTCTTTCAATTTAGCAGTTTGTTTAGCTTCTATTTTTTTAATGATATTCATTTTTTTTCCTTTATTAAATCTGGACGTCTTTGTTTTGTAATTATGTCCGATTGTTGTTCCCGCCATCGTTCTATATTGCCATGATGACCGGACAGCAGGACTTCTGGGACGCTTCGTCCACGCCATACTGACGGGCGGGTGTATAATGGCCATTCCAACCCCCCGATTTCAAAACTTTCGTTTTTGGTCGCAGCATCGCCACCACCAACTATATTATCTAACAGACGAACGGCACTGTCAATAAAAACTTGCGCGGCAATTTCACCGCCTGACAAAATGTAATCTCCGATAGATATCTCGACAATATCATATTCTTCGATAATTCTTTCATCGATGCCTTCGTATCTGCCACATATCAAAGTAAAATTATCTGTTTTTGAAAATTCACGAACCAATTCTTGGTTTAAAACGCGACCACGTGGTGAAAAATAAATTATTTTTCCACGTTTTTTAACAGAATCCAAAGCCGCGCCCAAAACATCGGCGCGCATTACCAAACCGGCACCGCCCCCGAATTGAGTATCATCAACAGATTTATAAGAATCCGTTGCGAAATCGCGAATATTGATAACGTTCATTGACCACATATTTTTATCCAATCCACGTCCAACAACGCCACCCGACAGGGTACCTGGGAACATTTCTGGAAAAATAGTCAATACGTTAAAATGCATTTTATTTCACAAAAATAACTTTGTTTTCAAAATCTGTTTCTGCACGGGCGAATGAAATCATTTCGCCGTTTTCTAATTCTAATATATCGCCGGCACCGAAATTATGCAATTCAGTAACCACACCCAATACATCTTCGCCACGCACGACTTTCATACCGATTAAATCAATATGATAATATTCACCGTCATTCAATTTTGGCAAATCATCGCGCAACACATACAATTCTGTACCGCGTAAATTTTCCGCCGATGTGCGATCATTAACACCATCAATTTTAATAATTGCGGTATCGTGTCCTTTTGCACGTATGAAATTTAATTTCATATCGATAACAGGTAAATTTTTCAAATCATCTGGGTTTTGGGTATATGTTTGCACACGAACTTCGCCACGCAAACCTTGGGCAGCCACAATTTTGCCGATTAAAATTTTAGAATTATCAGACATAATTTATACTTTGTTTTATGTAAACATATTTTGGCCCAGTTTCCCGAGCCAAAATTATATCAACAAGATTATTCAGCAGCTGGCGCTTCTTCTGCAGCAACTTCTTCAACAGTTTCTTCAACTGCTGGAGTTTCTTCTGCAACAACTTCTTCAGCTGGCGCTGCGGCTTCTGCTGCTTTTGCTGCTTCTGCTGCTTTTGCTGCTTCTTCCGCTTCTTTAGCGGCTGCTTCTTCGGCTGCTTTTGCAACTTTGTCTGCTTTATCTTTGATTTTCATTTGTGTTTTTTCAGATTGCAAATGTTTTTTAGTTTGAACAGGATATGCACGTTTTGCAACCAATTCAGCATTTGCCAAGAATTTATAAACACGGTCAGATGCTTTTGCACCTTTTGCCAACCAAGCTTTGATTTGATCTACTTTCAAAGTAACGCGTTTTTCGCTGCCTTTTGGTTGCATTGGGTCGTATTTACCAACAACTTCCAAAACATTACCGGAATTACGAGCTTGTCTGGAATCAATCACAACGATGTGATAATATGGGCGTTTTTTAGCACCGTGACGTGCCAATCTTATAACTGTTGCCATTTTTTTCTACCTTTTTTTGTCGTTCCCAACCCTGTGGGTCAGGGCCGAAGAATCTTGTTTAATTTATTTTGCAAAACCCAAAACTATAAAAGAAAACCGGCATCAAGAGCGAAAACTTCGCCAGTTGATGTTCCACACACATACCGTGTCCAGATTTCCGATAATAGCAATCATTTAAGGGGATTTGCATGGGTATTATATAGAATACTTTTTTGAAAGTCAAGACTTTAATAGAAATCTTGACAAAATTAATCACACGTATTATATTTACATTATAAACACAACAGGAATAAAATGAAAAAAACAAATATTAAATTATCAAATATACAAATGGACGGATGGATTTCAAACACACCCGAAACCAAAGACCATATCGACACTCGCACAAAATCAGAAATAATTGCCAAGCTGTTTGTAATCAGTTATGACAATCCCGAATTACGCGAAATCCCGCAACATTTGCACGATTTGGATTTGCCGATATTGCGTTTAATCGCCGATATTACAAGCATAGCAAAAAATGGGGCTTTTCGATTAAAATTGGCAGATTCTATAAGATATAACGAAATATACAAAGATGACATTTTATACATCCGTATGATTAAAAATTTAATACAGGTTGCAAACAACAAAGGCCTGATAAATATGTTATCACAAATCATAAAGCACGCGGACGTTAAAACCATTAAATCTGTATTTGCAAATTTATTGTGTGATTTGCACCCAATTTATAAAAAACAAGATGCGGCATTCGATGAAATCGCAAAAATTATGCCGTCTTTGTTAAAAGACACAATAACAGGCGCATCCCCATTGGATTATTGCGAACAAAATGAATTTATTAATTTGATAAAACATTTATCCCAACACGGCAAAAATCATAATTTGATTAAACATTTGCCAAATCTTGCAAAAACAAACATACCTTTTTACGTGGATGATTTTATCACAATGGACGCACCCGAACAAAAAATCACAGAAAATATGGAAACTTTGAAAAAAATATCAAAAATTCAAAATGCAAAAAATATAAACGTTGTTAATTTCTTAAAAAACAATGTAAATATCAAATAAAACATGATATAATACCAAGGTAAAAAAGGATTCTATTATGGCTATGATTATTTGTTTTGAATGTGGCAAAAAAAATCAGCGACACCGCAACATCTTGCCCACATTGTGGCGCGCGATACACCGACCCATCCCAAAAAAAGGCTTTACCTGCATTTTTATTGGCGTGGTTTTTTGGGATTTTTGGCGCACATCGTTTTTATGCGGGAAAAACCGGAACTGCGTTATTAATGTTATTTTTAACATTAACATTATACGGTATTTTAATCACAGCCATCTGGTCTGTGGTTGATATGATTATAATTGCGTGCGGCGCATTTACAGATAAAGACGGGAATAAAATTTCTTGGTAAAAAAAAATATAAAATAAAACGCCCGTTTGGGCGTTTTATTTTATTGATTAACACCAACCACGTATTTCCATGGCGTCCGCAATACGTTTAATAGAATACATATATGCAGCTTCTCTCATAGAAACATTGTATTCGCATTTAATTGCATAAATTGCGTCAAACGCATCTTTCATTGCGACTTCTTCTTTGGATTCAACCTCTGATTCTGACCAATAATATCCGTAACGATTTTGTACCCATTCGAAATAAGACACCGTAACGCCGCCCGCATTTGCCAAAATATCTGGCGCAACCATAATGCCGCGATCTTTACAAATTTCGTCCGCATCCAAAGTCGTTGGACCATTTGCACCTTCGACTATCAATGTTGTTTTCAAATTTTTTGCAATGTCGGCTGTGATTGAATTTTCCAAAGCACATGGCAAAATTGCATCAACATCCAATGCCCAGAATTCGTCAGCAGATATAGTTTTTGCACCACCAAATCCAACAACAGTTCTGTTTTCGGCAACATATGCCATCAAAGCGTCGATATCAATTCCATCTTCGTTGAATAAAACACCGTTCCATTCCGCGATTGCAACAACTTTTGCGCCGAAATCGGATGCACATTTAGCTGTAAAGCTGCCCACATTACCGAAACCTTGGATTGCGATTTTTGAATTTGCAATATCTTTATTTTGCGTTTTCAAAGCTTCTCTTAATGTAATTGCAACACCCAATCCGGTCGCTTTTGTACGTCCTTTTGAACCGTTTAATTCAACCGGTTTGCCGGTAAATGTACCAAAAGAATTATCGCCGGATAATTTAATATATTCATCAATCATCCAACCCATAATTTGACCGTTTGTATTAACGTCTGGTGCTGGCACATCGCTCTTTTCGCCCAAAATAGGGTATATCGCATTAACATATCCGCGTGACAATCTTTCTAATTCGCCGATGGACAATGTTTTTGGATCTACGATAATTCCTCCCTTTCCGCCGCCGTATGGAATTCCGGTCACAGAACATTTAAAAGTCATCCAAATAGATAACGCTGCAACTTCATCACGGGTTACGTCCGTATGGAAACGAATTCCGCCTTTTGATGGACCGATTGCAGTATTGTGTTGTGAACGAAAACCTTTGAACGTACGAATAGAACCATCATCCATTTTAACCGGGATAGATACTTCCAATATACGCATAGGGTTTTTCAAAATTTCATAAATTTGTGGTTTTAATCCCAATTTATCACAAGCCTTTTTAATTTGACCTTGGGCTGCGATTAATGGGTTCATATTTTCATTTGTCATATTTTATCTCCTTATAACAATTGCAAAGTATATACCCCAAAAACCAAAAACACAAATAAAAAAACAAGACCCCAATTTGGGGTCTTATAACTATTTGATTTTATTGTTTAATCGCAATGATTTTCGCATTTGATTTATTAATCTTTCCGCAGAAGACGTAAAGCTGTCCGGATTTACAGAACATTTAAATCCATCATTCAATAATAATTCACCACGATTATCTATTCGTAAACAATTGCCGACATCTGGGTCTGGCGCGCCGTCTAACACAATATCACATCCTATATTATTTTCTTTTGCTCGTCCCATTTTAAAAACAGGCGTATTAAAATTATAAAACACCGGATAGAAAGCAACAGGCGATTCAACAAACAACGTTTCGTCTTTTTCAAACATTTTCAATCCACGTGCAGATAATGTTTGTTTCAATATTCTAAAATTATCCAAAGATTTCGGAGTATCCAATCCAACCAAAGACAAACGAACAGCATAAGAGAAAACAGGACTTTTGGCCGTTTCCATAATAATATTTGCAACCGGGTCCAAATTATCATGAAATTCATCAACTGAAATATCCATAGATGTCAATTTTTTATGTTTTAACGCAGTTTTTGCAAAATCTGTTAAAATTCTATTACGCATAGCGTCTGATTTTCCCCACAAACCATTGGTTTTAAAGAAAGGTGCAAATCCGTTTTTAAATGCAATTTCCATACATTGCGGGACATATTCATTGTTACCGATGATATATGGTGCCATAGTTTCGCCACCCGAAAAAACCAAAGAATCCCATTTATTGACATTCATTTTTTTAAACGCGGATAAATATTTATCCATATCTTCAACCAACATTAGATCCATAGGTTCTGGCCCACAAGAATCGCAACAATGGGCGCAATTAGCATTACACCAATTTGTGATTTTCAATGCAATAGAATATTTATTCATATTATTTTTCAACCGGTATTAATAATTTTTGTTCTGGAAAAATTAAATCTGGATTTTCGATATGATTTGCATCTGATATGATTGAAAACAATATACCTTTGCGCAAGAAATTGCGAGCGATAATCCATAAACAGTCCCCCTGGCGAACGGAATAGAAAGTATCATCCGCGCCTGTTTGTGCCGGCATTACGAATTTATGAGAAAAAGTACGAACCGCTTTACCGTCGCCATCATGAAGACGCAAAGTCAATTTATATTCTTCACCCGGGATTAATTTTTCAACATCTGCGCCGAAACCAAAGTTTTGATAATCGGATACACGTGCAAATCCCAAAGATTTTTTGTTTAAATACATGGAAACGCGTAATCTTGGTAATGCTTTACCGGACACAACGATACGACCAGATTCCAAATAATCAATTTTTGACACAACAAAATCGGACGCTTCTGCTTTTGGGGATTGCAACAAAGTGCTGCCGTCTTCTGTCATTAACAAAGACAATGATTTTTCCGCACCTTGTTCTGATACATATAAAAATACTTTGTTTTTTGATTTTTCGTCTGTGTTCGCAGAAATTAATTCAATTGTATAGTTTCCCGGTTCCAATTTTTCAGATGGAGCATAAACAAATTCACCATTTTCATCGGTCAATTCTGTTGCAACAACCTCGCCATTAATAACCAATGATACTTTTTTATATGGTGCCCAACGCGCACCTACAACCAAATCTCCGTCTGGTGCAATTCTGACAATATCAAATTCTAAACCCGCTTCTTCATTTGTAATTTCAGTTGTTTTTTCTGTTTTTACGACTTCTGTTTTTGTGACAACAGATTCTTTTCCATTTGGCATAAAACCAAACACCAAAATACCCAAAACCAAAACCACACACAAAGCAGGGAACCAATAAGCAGACAAGCCAGAAGACGATTTTTCTTTTACACAATCATCATTATTAACAGTTACCGTATTTTTAGAAGATTTAATTTCTGTCGGCTTTTTATTAAACCAATTCATTTGACGTAAGAATTTAGTCGTAAAATCACGACGATTTTCTAACCAAGCATTTTGACGTGCAACAGCTTCGGCGATTATAACGTCTGTTGTTCTTTTGGTTTTACCAATTGATGTGTCTCTGGTTATTTTTTTTACCATGTCATAACTCCCATTTGAATAATGTTTTATAAAGATTTAGACAAACGATACTACTAAACACTTTCTTTGTCAACTTATTTATGATATAATATGAAAAAAAATAACAGGAGAAAATATGAAAAAAATAGGCGTAATGACAACCGGCGGCGATTGTTCTGGTTTAAACACAGTAATTTATAAATTAATGACGGCGGCAAAATTACGCGGTTGGGATATTATTGGGATAAAAGACGGCACAGATGGACTGGTATCCGACACCCCAAACATTATCGAATTAAACAACACCGTATTTCCGATTGAATATGCGCGTAACGCGGGCAGTTTTTTGGGGAACGGCAATGCAAATATCGAACATTTCAGATCTGCGATACAAGATGGCGGGGTTTCAGAATTTAATAACAGAATTAAAAAATCTATAAAAGATTTGAAATTGGATGCTCTGGTTTTATTGGGCGGCAACGGCAGTATTTCTTTGGCGCATAAATATTCTGAAATTTATTCAGACGTGCAATTGATATGCATTCCAAAAACAATTGATAAAGATATCCCGCTAACCGAAAACACTATTGGTTTTTCAACCGCATCCCAACAATTGGTTTCTTTTTGTGATCAATTATTATTCACAGCCCACAGCCACCACCGTTGGTTTGTTGTTCAAACAATGGGGCGCGCAACGGGTGCATTGGCATTGAACGCGGGTGTTGCAATGGGCGCAGATGCAATTTTAATTCCTGAAATTAAATTCGACATAGATTCTTTGGTGAATCACATACAAAATCAAAACAAAGATTATGGAATTATTTTGGTATCCGAAGGAATCTCACTGCGCGGACATTCGGGTCGGGCGGGGGATATGATTTCCAGAAAATTAACCGCGGCCGACATACAAAACCGCGCGGTTTTCCCAGAACATATTCAACGTGCGGGCGACACATCTGTGTCCGACAGATTATTGGCGGCCGGTATGGTTGATTGCGCGATATCTGCGATAGAAAACAATGAAACAAATGTAATAACCGCATTGACCGACGGCGTTTTTGAAACAGTTGGATTAAAAGAATTCTTTGACGCGGGCATAATAGAACCAGATCCAAATTTGCCAGACACAAATATATCCAACGCATACATAGAACCAGACGACCCATTATTATCAATTGCCGACAATCTGGGCATATATATCGGAGAATTAAAATAAAAAAAATCCCACATTTGTGGGATTTTTTTTATCTTTGTCTGGAAAACGCATTTTTTACATTCGCAGTTATTTCTTGAAATTTATTCTTCAATTTTACTTTTACAGGCATATTTCTTTTTATTATATCAGCCAAAATTTCATGTTCAGAAGCCAAAGCAGCCAAATAATGTTTTTCTGTTAAATGTTTTGGATTTATGTTTTCCGCAATCAGTTTAGCACCAACTGTAAAAGGGGACTTATTTTTTATTCCCAAAGTCAAATGATTTCCTGTTATCAATTCCGGATTTATTTCTTCTGCAACATATTTACACCCAACAGTTTCAATTGCAGTTGTCAAATGATCACCTGTTATCAGCTTTGGGTTTATTTTAGCTACAACACAACCCACTATAACAGCATATCCCGTTTTAAAGGCTTCATTTAAATTGTCCCCAGTAATATCTTCTGGCGCCGTTTCTGAAATACAATGCAAAACTTCTGACAGGTAATATGATTTATAATTTTGTAAAACATAGCTTAATTTTGGCATAACTTATCCTTATATCGATTAAATATTAAAATAATTTTAATACAAAAATTACACATTGTCAATTTTTTAATAAAAAAACATACCCCCGAATAATCGGGGGCACTTGTTTTTATTACAGATTATTATTCTTTTTCAGAAAAATCTGCATCTTTTGTGTTTGCATCCGCATTTGCGTCTGGATTTGCATCTGCCGCGGCGGATTCTTGGGACGCTTTGTACACAGCTTCACCCAATTTCATAGATTTTTCTGTCAAAGCATCTGTTTTTGCTTTCAAGCTGTCAGCCGTTGCGTCCATATTTGCGATTTCATCAACCAATTCTTGTTTTGCAGTTTCAATCGCAGATTTTTCCTCATCAGAAATTTTATCGCCATGTTCTTTCAAAGATTTTTCAATTGAAAATACAGCGGCTTCGGCGTGATTTTTAGCTTCTACCAATTCGCGTTTCTTTTTATCTGATTCTGCGTTTGCAGCCGCCTCATTAACCATTTTTTGGATATCTTCTTCGGACAAACCACCATCAGATTTAATAGAAATCTTTTGTTCTTTACCGGTACCTTTATCTGTTGCAGACACGTGTACGATACCATTTGCGTCAATGTCAAAAGACACTTCGATTTGTGGCATACCACGTGGGGCAGGTGCGATACCTTCCAAATTAAATTGACCCAATAATTTGTTATCAGCCGCCATATCACGTTCACCTTGGAACACGCGAATAGTCACAGCAGATTGATTATCTTCGGCTGTACTGAACACTTGTGATTTTTTTGTTGGGATTGTTGTATTTCTGTCGATTAAACGTGTAAATACGCCACCCAAAGTTTCAATACCCAATGACAAAGGTGTCACATCCAATAATAAAACGTCTTTTACGTCGCCTTTTAAAACGCCACCTTGCACAGCTGCGCCCAAAGCCACAACTTCGTCTGGATTCACGCCTTTGTGTGGTTCGCGACCAAAGAATTCTTTTACCATATCGAATACTTTTGGCATACGTGTTTGACCACCAACCAAGATAACTTCGCCGATACCGGATTTATCCAATCCCGCATCTTTTAAAGCGCGTTTACATGGTTCGATTGTTCTTTCAATTAATTCAGCAACCAAAGATTCTAATTTAGCGCGGCTTAATGAAATATTGAAATGAACAGGTCCAGATGCATTTGCAGTCAAATATGGCAAATTAATATCTGTTGTTGTTTTAGAAGACAATTCAATTTTTGCTTTTTCTGCGGCTTCTTTTAATCTTTGCAAAGCCAATTTGTCGGCTGTCAAATCAACGCCATTAGAAGATTTAAATTCAGCAACCAAATATTCTAAAATTCTTGCGTCAAAATCAGATCCACCCAATTCAGTATCACCGTTTGTTGATTTTACTTCGAAAACGCCGTCTACGATTTCCAAAATAGATACGTCAAATGTACCGCCGCCCAAGTCATAAACTGCAACAGTGCCATTTTTATTTTTATCCATACCATATGCCAAAGCCGCAGCCGTTGGTTCATTCACAATACGCAAAACATTTAATCCTGCGATACGACCGGCGTCTTTTGTTGCCTGGCGTTGAGAATCGTTAAAATATGCAGGCACGGTAATAACCGCATCTGTCACAGTTTCACCCAAATAGCTTTCGGCATCTTTTTTCAATTTAGCCAAAACCATTGCGGATACTTGTGATGGTGCGTATTTTTTACCATCAACTTCAACCCACGCATCCCCATTGTCGCCAGCGACGATTTTGTACGGAATACGTTTTTCAATTTCTTTAACGATCGGGCTGTCGAAACGCAAACCCATCAAACGTTTGATTTCATAAATTGTATTTGCCGGATTTGTTACTGCTTGGTTTTTCGCAGTAATACCGACCAATTGTTCGCCGCCATTTGTAATAGCCACGATAGAAGGCGTTGTTCTTTGACCTTCTGAATTTTCGATGATTTTTGGTTCATTCCCGTCCATAAATGCCATAGCGGAATTGGTAGTACCAAGATCAATACCGATTACTTTTGCCATAATATACTCCTGTTGTTTTTATTAATCTAAACACCATATAGGGCATCAAAAACAAATTTCAAGAGATAAAGAATAAAAAAAACACCGAAAAATTATCGGTGCTTTTTCCTATCAATGTAAAACATTTGTTATTATGCAGCAGCTGGTGCTTCTTCTGCAACTTTACCAACGATAACAACGAATGCCAATTCTTCTTGACGTAATCCCAATTGAACACCGTTTGGCAATTTCAAACCAGAACCGTGAACTGAATCACCGATATTCATATTTGCCAAATCGATTTCGATTTTTTCTGGGATATTTTCAACCAATCCTGTCAAAGCAACTGAACGATTTGCGAAATTCAAGTTTCCGCCCATTTTCAATCCTTTTGAAATTTCTTGGTTTACCAATTCTACAGGAACCACAACGTTTACAGGTGTTTTAACGTCGATACGTTTAAAGTCAACGTGAACAACTGCATCAGATACTGGGTGATATTGGATGTCTACTAACATAGCGTTTTCCAAACCAGCTGACGTTGTAATTTCAAATAATTTTGTACGTAATCCTGGTTTTTTAATCAACATTTCAAAAGAACGTCCGTCTAATTCAATTGATACAGGGGTTTTGTTGTCGCCATAGATTACAGCAGGGATGTTTTTATTTTTACGAACTGCACGTGCGGCCCCCTTGCCAGCGACGTTGCGAATTTCTGCGTTTAATTGTATTGCCATTTTAAATCCTTTTATTACAGCATTAAAACCGACCTCCAAGGGTGTCGGCGGATATATTATCTATTAAAACATTTAAAAAATCAAGTATTATTTAAGCTTTATTACAACAAATCTTGCGCGTCCGTATTTTTTATCGCGCAATATTTCCCATCTGTCCGAAATTTTTACATCTTTATCGCTTTCCGATTCCCATACAACAATTGCGCCAGATTTTGCTATTTTTTCAAAGCTTGCCATAAATTTTGAACCCAAATGATGTAATTCGTATGGCGGATCGATAAAAACTATATCAATGTCCGCGCCGTATTTTGCAACATCTGAATTGGCGTCTGTGCGAACAATTTTCGCATTTGGCAGATTATCCACATTTTTTTGAATTGTTTTAATGGAATCCGAAGACAGGTCGGTAAATAAAACATTTGCGTTTTCAAATCTGGATAAAAATTCGCATCCGACCGCACCGGAGCCTGCAAAAACATCCCACACTTTGAAATCTTTTGTAAAATCGAAAATCCCCGACATCAACATATTAAAGATAGCAATTCGGGCTTTGTTTTGGGTGGGACGAGCGTTTGCCGGCAAAAATAATTTTTTACCACGCAATTTTCCAGAAATAATTTGCAAATTTGAATTCATAATTGTAAAGTATAAAGTATGAATCAAATGAAGCAAGCTTTTATTTCTGCAAAACGTGCATTATCGCATGATGATGTGCCAATTGGCGCGGTTATTGTTCGTAATGGCGAAATTATTGCACGTGGTGAAAATATGGTGCAATTAAAGAAAAACCCAACTTTGCACGCTGAAATCGTTGCGATAAATCGTGCGACTAAAAAATTGGGTGCTAAATTTCTGGATGATTGCGATATATATGTAACATTGGAACCATGCGCTATGTGCGCGGTCGCCATATCATACGCACGCATAAATAATATATATTTTGCGGCCACCGATGAAAAGGGCGGCGGAATATTACATAATGCAAAAATATTTGAAACAGATAATCATTTATGGAAACCAAAAATACATCAATTGCCAGAATTCGCCGAAGAATCTGCAAATATGTTAAAAGATTTTTTTAAATCTAAGCGAAAAAAATAAACCGCCAAATTGGCGGTATGTTTTTATGCAACCAGATTTTTTCCGGTCATCTCGTCCGGCTTATCTATCCCCAACATATTTAAAATCGTGGGCGCGATGTCTGATAATCCGCCGCTGGCGATGATATTATATTTATCGGACACAACAATTAATGGAACGGTATTCGCAGTATGCGCCGTCCATGGTGAATCATTTTCAAAATCCCATAATTGTTCAACATTGCCATGATCCGCTGTAATTAACAGCGCTCCGCCCAAATCCAAAACCGCCGGCACAATTTTCGACAATTGCCTATCCAATGATTCCATTGCTTGGACCGCCGCATCCATATTTGCCGTATGTCCAACCATATCCCCGTTTGCATAATTTAAAATAACAACATCATATTTTGGCAATACCGGCAATAACGCCGCCGTTATTTCATTCGCAGACATTTCAGGCGCCATATCAAACGTTGCGACATCGGGGCTTGGGATTAATATTTTGTCGGCGCCAATAAAATCTTCGTTTTTTTCGCCATCAAAGAAATATGTTACGTGATTATATTTTTCTGTTTCTGCAATACGTAATTGAGTCTTTCCATTATCCGCCAAAACACGTCCCAACGAATTATCCATTTTGATATCAGTTAATAAAGCAGGGCACAAATCATTTAATTCTTCACCATATTGAGAAAAACTCAAAATGTTGTCTGACGCCTTTATCAAAGCCCGCAAAATTTGACGTGCGCGGTCTCCACGGTAATTGGCAAACAAAATCCCGTCATTTTTTTGTATTGGGCACGAATTGATAACGGTCGGTTTTATAAATTCATCTGTTTCACCGCGATTATATGCATCATAGATTGCGGTGATAATATCACCGGCCGTGAATTCAGCCACACCATTTATAATAAGGTCTGCGGCGCGTTCTGTGCGGTCGTCATTGTTATTTCTGTCCATCGCCCAATAACGCCCCTGCAAAGTTGCAAAACAAACGTTATCTTTCTCAACACCCAATTCTTCTTTTATTTGATTCGCGTATTTTATAGAAGATTTTGGCATAACGTCGCGCCCATCAGACACAAAATGAATACAGGCTTTTATTCCAGACTTTAAAATTCTTTTCACAATAAACAAAGTCTTTTCTATATCAGAATGCACACGCCCATCCGACATTAACCCAACAATATGAGCCATTCCACCGGACGACTTTAATTTTTCAATAAATTGTGCCAAAGCCACGTTTTCATTCCAATTTTCCATATCGAATCTTTCTAAAAATTGTGGAACAATGCGCCCCAGACCCATGGTTTTATGACCGACTTCTGAATTTCCAATTGTACCAATTGGCAACCCAACAGCCACGCCCGATGCTTTTAAATTTGTATGTGGATATTTTAAAAATAATTCATTTAAAAAAGGTGTATTTGCGTTTAAAACACCGTTGAATCTTTTGTCTTCATTATTCCCAACACCATCTAAAATACATAAAACTATTGGTTTTACCATCACAATTCCTTTTAATCTTTAATTTATTATTGTACATTATAACCCTTTTTTATTGCAAAACCAAAAGAAAAGATATATTATATGATTCATAGGAAGTTTTTCATAAAATCAATCGGAGAAAAATAATGCCAGTTAAACCAAACCCTGTTACGATTGTTGACCAGCATATTGGACAACGCATGCAAATTCGCAGAAATTTGATGGGTTTGTCACAAAAAGATTTGGCTGATAAATGCGGGGTAACATTTCAACAAATTCAAAAATACGAAGCTGCGGGAAATAAAATTTCGGCATCCAGATTATTTAATGTCAGCCGCGCTTTGGAAACACCCGTATCATTTTTCTTTTCAGGATTGCCAGGAAATATAGCAGAAGGACATAAAGCACGTATAGGACGATTGGGCGAACCAGAACAAGAAGATCCATTGGGAAAAAATGAATCTTTAACATTAATAAAATTATATTGGAAATTACCAAACGACCAACAAAGAGAAGTTGTAATGAAAATGTTAAAATCATTAAACGGTACAAAATAATAAAAATCCCAAATTGGGATTTTTATTTTATCTGGCTGAATTTCCACGTGAATTGTATTCGGTTACAGATACGTCCGAACCCAATACACATTTTTTATATTCTGATTCTGACGATTTCGTCCAACATTGATCTTCTATACTTATGCTATTATCTTTTTTATAACCGTATTGCAAATCGTCAAACGACAATGTTTTCGTAGCATTTACACATTCGTCTTTATGCACATCAAATATTTCACCCATATCACATACCATACAAAAACCGGTGACAGAATTTCTGCCTGCGCTGCGGAATTCAGAAAAACATGGTACACATGAAAAATCTGTGTCTGACGCAAATCCTAAACTTTCGTCTTTACATAAAAAATTTACACATACACCTTCTGGCACGACTTTATGGACATCTGGGTTAAATTGTGTTCCATCATAATCTTCACAAAATTCACCATAATCTGTATTATTACAAATTGTTGCGTCAACCGGTTCGCAATCTGTTTTATTTGCATTTGGTTTATATCCATATGCACATAATAATTTTGTCGTACCTGTCGTCGTCATTTCATCAACCCAAGCCGTTCTTTTTGTTTCGACAACATAATCACGCGCACATTTAATATGAATGGGTCCCGCGACAAATCCATAATTACCATATTTTCTGATTCCCAAAATAATATTATGTTCTGACATTTCATCTTCGGAATAAAATTCATTGAAATCTGTAAAATATGCATCAAACATTTCGTAATCATCTTTGATATCGCCTGTATTTTTTTTGGAAACTTTTACATTACCCAAAGCCATTTCTTCACAGTGATTTGGATCTACTTTTAATATTTTTTCGCATCCATCACCATAATAATTGTTGGCGCACAACCAAACACACCCACCAGATTTTTCAAAACCGGTCGGTGTAAAATAATTCGTCCAAGTATCATACAATTCATTATTTTCTGCCATACATTGAATTTGAGTCGGACAAAAATATCCACCATTTTTTACAATTTGCTTTGCAACCATTCCGACGACTGCGCCTTGGCGGGCACCAATACCGTAATAGGCCGAGCTATTACCAATGCCGCCGTCCAAAATGAAACCCATTGGAATAGATGTATTTGCATCAATATCGCGCGACGGATTACCCCAATGTTCACGCATAGGAGAATTAATATACGGGTCACCAAAAGATGCAGTTGTAATAAAAATACCTATTAAAAATCCAAATAATTTTAATTTCATTTTATACCTTTATTTAACATAGCATACGCCATCATCATAATAGCTGTTGTTTAACATTCTACATCTGTCTATGAACCATTCTTCCGTGAATGTACAAGTATTTGATACACCATCAAATGATGCGACTTTTCTTAACGTAGTGTTCTTTTCTTCACATTTAACAAAAGTCGTATTTTGAACACAACGTCCCCAAGAATTATATTTTTCAGAATTTATGACTTCACCGAACACATCGTCATAAAAAGAATCTACCAAAGTTCCATAATTATCCGCAGTCCACAACCCATTATGTTTATCGCATTCTTTTGCAAAATATATATCCATTTCGCTTTGAATATTATTAATTAATATTGCCACCTGTTGTTGAACGGTTGCAGGTAAATTTTCATATGATTGATTAATTTGATTTGAAGTTAAACAACTGTCCATTGCCATTTGTTTAATATTTGCAATCATAGAAGCGGTTGGGGCGGCGCTTGGGTCTTCGTCTAAATCACCGGCGGCTTTGAATCTGCACCCCCACGGGTACGCATGGCTATCTGCTTCCGCGGTTGCGCACAATTGTTCCGCGTAATAAGTAATGGCAGAAACGCAATTTTCTGCGATTTTCATATCTGTTTCAGTTTCCGTAAATTTTGTTAATTTTTCCAATCCACACTCTGCCGCATTTGTTAATCGTCCCTGGGCATCGAAATTACAAATTGCGCCATTTACATCCGCGTATAATGCGGCGCACGCTGCAATCTTTTCTTGGCATATTGCAAAGCTTTCTGATTGATCAATTATTTTTAAAGTGTTTGTATCCGTGTTATAACATTCAGACACTGTATCGACACATGTATTTTTTATATTTTGGATTAAATTTGTTTGTTGTTGTTCTATTTCAAAAACGGCTGATTTTTTAAATTCTGCCCAAACCAAGTCTGATATATCTAAACAAGTCGCTAATGCCACCTCGGCTGCTGTTTTTTTATCTTCTAACCATTGGCTGTATTCTGGATTTTCGCCCAAAATATAATCGTAATCCACATATAAATTAATCGTGGATGTCAAATCAAACAAATTCGGAGAATATATCGCCGCACCTGTATTCGGATTTATATATCTACCAGATGGATCCAAACATTTTACGTAATTCACACCACATGCATCATCGGATTGCATAGCATTTTGCACACGTTTCAAACATTCATTTGTATCGATTGAATTATCGGCCGCCGATTCCGCCAAACGGGCATTTGACAATATTTTCGAAGCGTCCCGCACAGCCGTTTCAACCGCGTCTTGTTTGGCGTCTAAACTGTCTTCGTAAACATCACAATCTTTTGTTATTAAAATATTGTACGCGCTGGTCGCCATTGTGGTAACGGTATCAGACGCACAATCTCCGCGACTTAATTCCAAACATTGATTATGAGCCTGGATATATAAATCTGTACCTTCTAATTCTGTGATATCTGTTTGACTTAATAAACTGCCCGAAGATTTTCCACCCGTAAATACAGCGCCAATATCAGATGCGAATCCTGACAATTCGATTTCTGCAATACCCAAAGTTCCAGATGTGCTGGTCGCAGCCGCAGGCTTTTGTCCCGACATTAATTCAGATATCATAACCAAAGTATCTTGTGCGGCTTCAACATCGTAATTAATCAAAGATTCACCGATATTTTGGGAATACGTATCTGTTAACGCAATATTATCGCGATCAACAATCATAAAATTTGAATTTTCATATCTGGTTTCATATTGAACCAATAAATCTGATACTTGGTCCAATGCGGATTCTAATTTTTTAAATTCAGTAATTTTTGAACTGCAAAAACAACGGCGATAAGAATCATTTGCGGTGGCACAAAATTGATCCATACAATCGTTATAACTGTTGGCACATCCTGAATATTCACCGACATCCGATATGGATGTATAATTTGTATTTGCGCGCGACACCGATTGACTGCGTGAAATTGACGGAGAATCAACAACAGATGTTGCGCTGCGTGAAACGTTTGGCGTTGTCGCACTGCGTGAAACGTTTGTGGCGCTGCGTGACACATTTGTAGCAGTTCTTGAAACATTTGGGGTCGCCGCTGCGCGTGATACATTCGCGGTACCGGCGCGAGATGTGGCGGGTGTTGTAATAGCGCTGCGTGACGTATTAACATTTGAAACAGAGGCGGGGACGTCACGGTTTATAATTGATGAATTATTGTTGCGCACAGAATTTGTCGTGGCGCTGCGACTGACGACATCGGAATTATTTGAAATATTAACATTTCGCGGACTGGAAATCACATCTGTATTATTTGCACGGGAATTTGGCGCAACATTGCAAAAACCGGGTACGACAATAACACCCCCCAACATTGCGAACAACAACGAATTCCAAAGATTCATTATATTTTTCTTCAATTTCCACCTTTACCTTTTATTTAATTTTAGAAAATTTATAAAAATAAAACAAGCATAAAATCGCAATAAAAAAATCCCAAAAACGGGATTTTTTTATTATTGAATCATTGACGATTGCGCTGTCGGGCTGGTCACCATTGTTGTTCCCGCATTTCCTGATACCACAGGCGCACTGACAGCCGTATAATTATAAGTCGTTCCCCCAATTAATGTCGGTAAATTTGTTTGTACCACGCCCACAGAACTGGAATTTGTGGATGTCGCCATTCCCATACATACTGCATAATCATTTGGTGACATAAATGTCCAACATTGGTTACCTACATCTGAATCAGCGCTGTTTCTTGTATTTCCTACGCCATATTGCAAATCATCTTTTGATAAAATTTGTGCGGGTTCACGGCAACCATTTTGGGCAGAATCAAAAACTTGGTTTCCGGTGCACACAACACATAATCCGGTATCTGTATCAACACCGCTTTGTGTTGATGGTGTCCCGTCCGGCGCACAAGTCACACATGATTTATCAGTATTTGAAACAAAGCCCTTTGTTTCGTCGGAACATTTAAATTCTATACAGCTACCAACAGTGTATTCTTCGTGCATATCGGGCACAAATCTGTTATCACCATATCCTGCACAATATTCGGGCGCCGCTTGGCAAAAACTTGAATTACGGGCAACGCAATCTGTGCCAGAAGACTGATAACCTTCAGCACACAATGTTTTTGATGTTGTTCCTGAAATAATATGCATTTCTCTGAAAAAGGCCCCATTTGTTGCATCATCGACATCTAAATATATTATTTTACCAACCCCACCGAAATCATTTCTTTGTGTCAAAGCAACTATAACCATTTTACTTTGGTTTACAGTATGCAAAGTTTGAGCATTAAATTGACCCGTTTTTGTTTTATTAACAGAATATCCGGACATATCAACCGACGTACACAATTGTGGTTCTGAATTCCATGGATCACAATTTTCACCTTCATACCCATCTTCACACAACCAAACGCATTCATTAAAACCGGCAGGGCGCGAATATGTTATCCAAGGTTGACTGAACCAATTCCCGCGCAAAGCCTGGATTTGTGTTGGGCAAAAATACCCACCATGTGCAACTATTTTTTGTGCAACCATTGCAACCGCAGCCACATTTTTTTCACCGGAACCGTCAACATATCCGTGACACGCAGTTTTATCAACATTATCATTTTTTGCGTCTTCGGTTGCACCACAACCCGCCATAATCATTTGTTCCACATTGGCGGAACCTTTATCGTGACTTCCATCCCATTCATAATCCCACAATGCAGAAGCAGGGGTCGCGAACACAGCAGACAATAAAACAGCGGTTAATAATCTTAATTTCATTTTTTATATCCCTTTTTTAATTCGCACTGTAACAAAAACCATCACGCCAGAATGCGGCCGGCAACATTTCGCAACGTGTTTGATACCAATCATCATCAAATACACAAGAATCTGTTGTCGCATCATATGTCGCGCCCTGGGCATCACATTGAACAAACGTTGTGTTTTCTAAACATACACCCCAACTGGTCGCGACGTCCGTTTTACCGGTTGCATAAACAGATGAATAGAATGTGTTCATAGTTGTACCGTCTTCAAATTCATTATAATTACTTAATTGAGACGTTGCCCATAAACCATTCATATTTTCACACGTTTCATTTAATTGATAATCTAATTCAATTTGAATATAATCAATTAATGCAACAACCTGATTTTGAATATCCATCGGTAAAGCCGCAAAATTTTGTGTTTCCACACTTGGGTCTGAACACGCCTGAACCGCTTTTAATGCCAACATACCTGTAATTGAATTTGCGGCAACCTCGCCATTTGTGCTGGAAGCGGTAACATTTGCCAATTCAGCAATATTATCTACTGCACCCAATTCACGATTACGGCAACCCCATGGATACCCGTATGAATCACCGGTATTTGTTCCACATAATTCTTCTGTGTATTCATTTATAATTGTTGCGCATCCTTCGGATACTTTTACTTCGTTAACGGTATCGATAAATGAAACCAAAGCTGTCAATCCACATGCAGACGCATTCGTTAAACGACCTTGGGTATCGAAATTACATGTTTCATGGTTAGACGGACTGCCGTACAACGCGGCACATGCGGACACTTTATCAACACACAATGCTTCGGCCGCATAAATTCCCGCCAAATCCGCAGTAGAAGAGCTGACCGTATTTAAATCAAGCATAGCGCCTGTTTGAGTATCATAACATTCGCCAATTGTTGAAATACAAGTCGATTTTATTTCTTCAATCGCCGCATCTTGCGCTTGTGCAATTTCAATCATAGCGGTACGTTTAAATTCTGTCCACACCAATTCTGAAATATCCGTACAAGTTCCCAGAGCGGTTTCTGCAAACATTTTTTTATCTTCTAAAAACGCATTGAATTCTGTATTATTTTGCAAAATATCGCCATCTGCATATAAATTAATACTTTCCACCAATTCAAATAACATCGGAGAATAAATCGGTTCACCCGTTGTGATGCTCATATAACGGCCTGTATAATCCAAACATCTATAATAATCTTCTCCACACGCAACGTCTGTTGTTATCGCTTCTTTAACAGCTGTCATACATTCATTAACGTCTGCTGAATTATTGCTTTGATATTCTTCCAAACGCGCTTCGCGTAAAATTCTTTCTGCATCTGCCACGGCCGTTTCGACGGCTTGTTTTTTTGTATCTATGCTTTTTTCGTATAAATTACAATCTTGAGTAATTAAAATACCATACGCGCTGGACGCCATAGTCATAACCGCATCAGAATCACAATTTCCACGTGTCAATTCAATACAATTATTATGAGCCTGGGTATATAATTCTTGGCCTTCCATTTCAGATAAATTCGGAGCGCTATCATTATTGCCAAATAATCCGCCATCTGACCCGCCGAACACATCATCAATATTAACAGAAAAATCTGTAAAAGATAAATCTAATACACCCAAACTGGTGCTTGTATTATTGTTGGTTGCAGGTGTTCTGCCAGACAACAAATCACCAATCATAGACAAAGTTTCTTGTGCACCCGACACGTCATCTTTAATTGCGGATTCGCCGATTGTTGCGGTATACATTGCATTTACTTCGGCTGCGGTTTTATCAACAGCGGATAAATTAGTATCTTGGAATTGAACCAACAAATCGCGTGCTTCATCTAATGCAGCCTCGGTATTTCTGAAATCTGTGATTTTAGAGCTGCAAAAACAACGACGATAGGTATCGTTTGCAACCGCGCAAAATTGATCCATACATGTATTATAAGAAGTGCTGCACGCGGCATATCCGCCGCCAATCGCAGAAACATCGGAATAAATTGCGGTCGCGCGTGAAACATTTGGTGTTGTCGCACTGCGTGCGGAATTAGGGGCAGTCGCGCTGCGAGAAATATTTGTTGTGGCAGAACGAGAAACATTTGGATTTACTGCTGCACGTGAAGTATTCGGTGTCACAGCACTGCGAGAAACATTCAAAGTTGCGCTGCGTGAAACATTTGATGTTGTCGCGCTGCGAGCAGCAGTAGCATTGACGCGAGAACTTGAAGTCGCAGTGGTTGTGCCACGGTTGATAATTTTGGTATCTGACTCTGTTCTGTTTGATACGGGTGCAGACAAAACGGTTTTCGCAGATCTGTTTACAACATCTGAATTAACAGTTGCGTCATCCGCACGAACAGTCGTATTTGATGAAGCTCTGGAATTTGTTGCAGGCGCCGCAAAGACAGAACCACCAAGCATACAAGCCACTGTCGCAAACGACAATGTATTCAAAATATTTAATGTTTTCTTCACTTTTTTCTACCTTCTACTATTATAATTATATCAAAATTCCAAAATTAATACAAGCCATTATTCAATACAGCAATTTACCGCATTTTTAACCCAAACGCCCAATTGTTTAACGGTCGATTTTTTTTCAACCCCCGCAACAGGCTTTGAAACTTTTAATTCTTTTGTTTTTGCAGGCTTGGTGTCGCTCATAGCTGTCTCGAAAGATTTACCCACAACATCTAATGCTGTTTTTTTTGTGTCCGACAAATCAATCAAATCCATATTTAATCCCCAGAACAAAGAATACAAATCATATGCTTTGCCAAACATTTCTTTGGCGTCCGCTGTATTTCCAACACCGATTGCTTTTGTTCCAACTTCCATCAATCGCATAGAAGCCGCCAACAAATGTTTAGATATACACCAAACTTCGCCATGCTCTGCGGTTGTTTTTTTTACAATACGCCCCATTAAATCTTTTCTCATTTCGCGAACGATATTGATTAAATCGTAAAACCCATCTTTTCCTGTTTTTGCCCCGCTGAAAAAGAAATGTTCTTCCAAAGACACCAAATTCATCAAAGCGATAGACAAATCTTGGTCAGACGACAAATCCAACGGATTGATTTTCTTTGCCGCGTCCAATTGTTCAATCATTTCATCCATTGATAATTTTTTTAATTTTTTATTTGCCATTTTTTTTACTTCCTTTCTTTTATTTAATTAATTAAAACACATAACGAATTAATAACCATAACGCTATGTTTGAAACCGCCAAATATTCGATTGGCAATAAAACTTTTTGAAACGGATATTGTGATTTTCCGCCATTTGCTTTGCTGATTTTAGAATAATGACGTTCGCCAAAATAAAATACAATTGTACCGATAATAGAACCCAATAATAATTTATCAATACCGAACATAGATTGAGCGCCATACACAATAACGTCTGGAAAAGCATATACGGAATACAACATTCCATAATACAAAACAAACGGCAACACCAAATACAACCAGATATTATCAACACCACGTTTTTTCAACCAACCGGCCGTCCAAAAAGTCAAAGCCAACATCAATCCGCCCGACCATAAACCGATAATAGAATAATCAACGCCCAATGCATCTGCAAACGCCAATCCCGCACCAACACCAACAACACATACTGGACAAACCGCGGAAAACCCAGCGGTTGGAATGATTGCACACAATGCACCAAATGCAATTTTGAATAAATTTTTCATATATTTTTCCTTTCTTTGTTTTTATGATACTGAAAAATCCAGACCTTCGTCAAGGGGTTAATTTTTCAATACTGCCCGCATATGTGCAGAACGCGCACGCGAATTATTTTCTAATTCCGCCGCATCTGGACGAAATGATTTTAATAACGAAAACGGAGCTTCGGCTAAAACCGGCAATCGCGGGTCGCCAATCGTCTTTGTCCATTCGTTAAAAGTCGCCTTTACCAATCTGTCTTCTAATGAATGAAACGTCACGCAAATACATTGACCCCCCGATGTTAAAATTTTATCCATCGCAGATAAAGCCGTTTCTATTTCGCCCAATTCATCATTTACCGCAATACGCAAAGCCTGGAACACGGGCGCGACGTCTTTTGGATTATGCAACAAACCTTTTAATTCAAAAGTCGTTTTTGGGGCGGATTTTTTAATAATATCTGCAAACATAGCAGGGCGTTTAACATCACCATATTTCGCCAAAATTCGTGCTAATTCTGAAACGGACAAAGCTTCAATTAATTCTGCGGCCGTTTGACCTTCACATTCCATTCTCATATCCAATGGACCATCAAATCTGAAAGAAAATCCACGTGGCCCTTGGTCTATTTGCATAGAAGATATACCAAAATCAAAAACGACCGCGTCAACAGGCACAGTTAATTTATTCAATATTTCAGAAAAAGGAGACGCAATAAATTCAAAAGAATCCGGATATTGCGAACTAATTTTTTCTACATCCGCCATAACATTTGGATCACGATCAAATGCAATTACTTTTGCGCCACGTTCTAAAAAAGCGCGACTGTATCCACCCGCACCAAATGTACCATCAACAATTGTTTTGCCACGAATATCGCCCAAAGTATCCAAAACGCGCCCCAATAAAACAGGTATATGTTTTTCCATTATTCTATTTCCGCCTTTACCCCGATATCAGAAAACGCCATAGTCGTATTTTCTGAAATTTCAATTTTATGTCCTGTTGGCATTAAAACATTATTTTTATCGCCAAATATTTTTAAAACAACTTTTGTTTTTCCGCGAATTTGTTTATCCAAAATATCTTTAATTTTTGGTAAAGCCGCCTTGTCTTTGACCACCAATGTCATTTTATCTGCGACCCGGCGCGCCCAAGCGGTCAAATCCGTAATTGCGTCTGCAAAAATAGAAACACTGTCGTCACGATTGCTGATGCGTCCCGTAATGATTACCAATTTGTCGCTGGCTTTTAAAAATTCGTTAAATTCGGATGCATTGTCACCGAACGCGACAATATCGACGTTACCAAAGCTGTCGGACGCATTAATAGTTATCATGTCTTTGCCGGCCTTTGTTCTGCGTTTTGAAAAAGAATTTACATTAACGGCTATTTCAACTATTTCTCTATCTTTCTTTTTATTTAAATCCGCACTGGAAGATATTTTTCTGCGTGCCAATAATGGTTTGTATTTATCCAACGGATGCGCAGAAATATAAAAACCCAACGCCGATAGTTCGCCCGCCATTTTTTCTTCAAAAGTCCAAGATGTTCCATTCACCATATTTTTAGACAATCTGTTTGCCACAACATCATCTTCGACGGACACTTCAAACAAAGAAGCTTGGTTCGCGCCAGATTTTGCCTGGGCAGAATATGCCAATATCGCATCCGCATTCATATATAATTTACCACGATTTTTTTCTAAACAATCCAATGCGCCAACTTTTATAAAAGCCTCTAACACGCGTTTGTTTAAAACGCCCGCACATCGTTTAGCAAAATCTGTAATGTTTTTAAATTTACCTTCTTCACGGATATTTATAATTGCGCGCGTGACTTCTTTACCAACCCCTTTGATAGCGGCCAAACCGTATACAATTTTACCGTTTTTTACCGTAAACAAAGTATCCCCAGTATTAATGTCGGGGGCGATGACTTCGATTCCAAAATTGTTTTTCGCGTCATCAATTAAAATCGCCAATTGTTCTGTATTGGACAAATTACTGGACATGGCGGCAGCCAAGAATTCTGGTGTATATAATGCTTTTAAATACGCAGATTGATTTGCAACCAAAGAATATGCAATAGCATGTGATTTATTAAACGCATATTTTGCAAATTCTTTAAATTGTTCCCATAATTTTTTTGCGACATCCGGTTTCAAGGTCCCTTCTGTTTTACAGCCTTCGATAAATTTTAATTCCATTTCATTCATCAATTCGATGATTTTTTTACCCATAGCTTTACGTACAGTGTCAGATTCACCGCGGGTAAATCCCGCCAATTCACGCACCAATTGCATAACTTGTTCTTGGTAAACGATAATTCCATATGTTTCTTTTAAAACACTTTCTGCGCGTTCGTGCACATATTCGATTTTTTCATCCCCGTGCATACGTGCGATAAAGCTTGGGATATTTGCAATCGGGCCAGGGCGATTTAACGCATTTAACGCAGATATTTCTAAGAAACTGGTCGGTTTCATTTTACGCAAAGTTTGTTGTACGAAATCCGCATCGAATTGAAATATGCCTTCGGTTAATCCACGTTGCCACAATTCCATAGTTTTTTTGTCGTCCGTAGGAATAGCATCTAAATCGACTTTGATTCCACGGTTTTGTAAAATTAATTGGCATGCGTATTTTAATATCGCCAAAGTTTCTAATCCCAAAAAGTCAAATTTGATTAATCCGGTCGCTTCTAAATAATGACCATCAAATTGGGAAGACGGCATATCATTGTTTGGATCACGATAAACGGGCGCAATTTCTGCGGTTGGTCTGTCACCAATAACAACGCCGCACGCGTGTTGTCCCAAATTTCGCAGCGCACCTTCTAATTCTTGTGCGATATCGACGACTTTTTTTAAATCTTTGTCATTATGTAAAATACCACGAATTTCTGCAGACGCATCCAATGCTGTTTGTAAGTTTTTTGCATCCCCCGGAATTAATTTAGATAATCTGTCTGTTTTCGGATACGGGATTCCATAAACACGTCCCACGTCACGAATTGCGCCACGCGCTTGCAGCGTTCCAAATGTAATAATACGACAAACGGAATCTTCGCCATATTTATTGCGAACATAACGCCACACGTCTTCCAATCTGGATGGTTCAAAATCCACGTCAAAATCGGGCATAGACACACGATCCGGATTTAAAAATCTTTCAAACAACAAACCATATTTCAACGGATTAACATTTGTAATCCCCAATGCCCACGCAACAATAGAACCCGCGCCAGAACCACGACCAGGTCCCACCAAAATATCGTTTTTACGGCACCATTCGATATAATC
Source organism: uncultured Muribaculaceae bacterium (assembly GCA_964371145.1). Classification (GTDB taxonomy): domain Bacteria; phylum Pseudomonadota; class Alphaproteobacteria; order Rs-D84; family Rs-D84; genus CAUTNA01. Next base: position 180,017 of record CAYJKO010000001.1, on the reverse strand, counting down.
TGCAACAATTAAAAAATATCCCGCGAATTTAGAATTTATAATAACTTCCAATTCAAAATGCGCCTGATTTACATACACGTCTTTGTCTGTAATTTTTTCAACATTCAATCTTTTTTCCAATCCTGCGAACACTTTGTCTTTTAATTCTTGTTCTTCGGCATCGGACGATTTTCTTTTATCGATTTTCGGCAACAAAGGTTTTTGTTTAACGTTCACCATATAAGAACAGCGCTTTGCGATAATAACTGTATTTTCAATTGCCTCTGGTAAATCGGAAAAAATTTCCGCCATCTCGGCCCCAGATTTAAAATATTGTTGGGATGATTTTCTTGGTCGTTCTGGATCAATTACTTTTCTTTGATTCAAAACACACATCAAAACATCTTGGGCTTCGTAATTTTTTGTTTCCGCAAAACAAACATCGTTCGTTGCAACAATTGGAATATTTAAATCTTTTGCTATACGTAAAAAATCCGGTTCTGTTTTAATTTCGTCCGCCAACCCATGTCTTTGGATTTCCATATAAAATCTGTCACCAAATAAATCTTTGAAATCATTTGCAATGTCCAATGCGGTTGAATCTAATCTTTGTAATAAACACATACCAATTGGCCCCAGATGACCGCCAGATAAACAAATTAAATTTTCAGAATTATCTTTTAATTCAGAAAATGTAACATATGCGCCCAAATGATTATTTTCACCGCGCATATACATCAAACGGGTCAGGGTGCATAAATTTTCATACCCCGATTGATTTTGAGCCAACAAAACAATTTTGGACAAAGATTCTGATCGCAAAGTTTTTGGGTCTGCGTTATGATGATTCAAAGATATTTCAATCCCGATAATTGGCAATAATTTATTTTTTGGCATAACATCAGAAAATTCAGCCGTCCCCGACATTAAATTAGTATCGGTAATAGCGCAGGCAAACATACCAAATTTTTGACATAATTTTGGAATTTCCTTGATTTTCAGGGTACTGCTGCCCACTGAAAAACTGGTATGATTACGAAGATGAATAAACGCATTTTGCATAAATGCAACATAGCAAATTTACGACCCATTGTGCAAGTAAGAAAATCAAAAAAATGGATTTTTTTTCGCACAAAAAAAATGGCGGAATCCCGCCATTTTTTATTTTAATTTACCGCAACAATGTTTGAATTTTTGTCCTGAACCACATTCGCACAAAGAATTTCTGGATTTATCGCCAGATTGATTTAACTCTGCGTCGCGTTTTGCATATTCATCTGCTTTATTTTCCACATCTTGTTTGGTTAATTCCATACGGCAAATATAAGATACAGACAATAATTTAAAATCTGTAATTGTATTTTTAAACAATTCTAATGCTTCGCGTTTGTATTCATATAATGGATTTTTTTGACCATATCCGCGCAACCCGATTCCAGTTTGCAGATGATCCATTTTTTGCAAATGTCTTTTCCATACAGAATCCAACGCACCCAACATCATTTGACGTTGCGCCATTAACATCATATCTGCGCCATATTTTTCAGATTGAAACGCATATCTGGCACGTCCCAATTTCAACAAAGTATCAAATGCTGCGACTTCGTTAATTTTTTCATCGGTTTTCCATTTTTCGATATCTGTGATATCCAATGCGAAAACTTGTTTCATAGATTGACGGATTCCCGCCAAATTCCAATCCGCCGGATTCGCTTTTTCAGGAATATTTGTTTCGCAAATATATTCAACCACGTCCATCATTAATTCATCGACCAAATCTTTAAAATCATTTGATGTCATTAATTCATCGCGTTGTTTATAAATTACGCCACGTTGATCATTCATAACATCATCATATTTCAACAATTCTTTTCTGGATTCGAAATATCTGGCTTCTACGCGTTTTTGCGCTTTTTCCAAAGCTTTTGTAATCCAAGGGTGTGTAATCGCTTCGCCGGTTTTCAATCCCAACGCGGACAACATACCTTGTAATCTGGCGGCGCCAAATATACGCATTAAATCGTCATCCAATGCCAAAAAGAATTTAGAATCACCCGGATCACCCTGGCGACCGGAACGTCCGCGCAACTGGTTATCAATACGACGGGATTCGTGTCTTTCTGTACCGATTACATATAAACCACCAGCATCCAAAACGAATTTTTTGTTCTTTTCGACCGTATCATAAATTTCATTCTTTTTGTCGTTATAATCTGCGGCAGATTCATCTAAATCAGCAATTAAATCTTCGGCATTCCCGCCCAATTTAATGTCTGTCCCGCGTCCCGCCATATTGGTCGCAATTGTAACCGCGCCTGGACGACCGGCTTGTGCAACTATTCTGGCTTCGGATTCGTGTTGTTTCGCATTTAAAACGGCTGGATTAATCCCCAAATTTTGACGAACATACGCCGCCAATTCTTCGGAACTTTCAATAGATACCGTCCCAACCAACACGGGTTGTTTACGTTCAACGCATTCTTTGATTTGTTTTACGATGGCTTCGAATTTTTCGGCTTTATTTTTATAAATTTCATCCTGATGATCGATTCTGGACACAGGGCGATTTGTTGGGATAGACACCACTCGCAATTTATAAATTTCATCAAATTCTGCCGCTTCGGTCATAGCCGTCCCGGTCATACCGGATAACATAGGGTATAATCTGAACAAATTTTGATACGATATAGAAGATACCGTTTGATTTTCAGGTTGAACGCGAACCAATTCTTTGGCCTCTATCGCTTGGTGCAATCCGCGGCCAAATCTGCGGCCGGCCATAACGCGACCTGTAAATTCATCCACGATTAATATTTCACCATCACGCACAACGTAATTCACGTCTTTTTGATACAAATTATGTGCCAACAAAGATTGTTGAATATGCATAACCAACGACGCATTTTCAGACGCATACAAATTATCACCAACCAACAATCCGGCATCTTTCAATAAACCTGTGACGGTATCAACTCCGGCTTCGGTTAATGTAACGTGTCTGTCTTTTTCGTCTTTTTTGAAATCGTTGACGCCCAATTTTGCAACGACCGCGTTAACGCCCGCATATAATTCAGACGTATCTTCGGCCGGACCCGAAATAATCAGCGGGGTACGGGCTTCGTCAATTAAAATACTGTCGACTTCGTCAACGATGGCATAGAACAGAGGGCGCAAAACCTGTTGTTCTTTAACAAATTTCATATTGTCGCGCAAATAATCAAATCCTAATTCTGAATTTGTGACGTATGTAATATCGCACGCATATGCCGCACGTCTTTCATCATCCGTCATATCGTGTTGAATTATACCGATGGATAATCCCAAAAATTTAAATATTTCGCCCATCCATTCTGCGTCACGAGACGCCAAATAATCATTCACAGTAATCAAATGCGCACCTTTGCCATGCAAAGCTTTTGTAAATAACGCCAATGTAGCAACCAAAGTTTTTCCTTCTCCGGTTCTCATTTCTGCGATTTGACCATTTGTTAAAACCATACCACCGATTAATTGCACATTAAAATGACGCATACCGGTTGTACGAATAGACGCTTCACGGACAACCGCAAAAGCTTCTGGCAAAATATCTTTTTCGCGTTCACCATTTGCAATTTTATTTTTTAATTGGGTTGTGACTTCGCGCAATTGTTCGTCTGTCATTGCGTGAAATTTTTGTTCTAAATCATTAATAATTGAAACGTTTTTATCATAAGATTTAACCAATCTGTCGTTGGCAGAGCCCATAATTTTTGTTAATATACTTTTTATCATTACTTTTTTTCCTTATAACTTTCTTTTTCCTGTAACTTCATATAGTGCGATTTTTTTTATAAACAAGCCCCACAAATTATAAAATTTGCCCCTTTGTTGGATAAAACACTAATTGAATTTTTTCCCAATGTTCGAATTCGGAACGCGGCAACATTTGAAACGGGTCACACGCATCAATTGCATCCTTTATCGTATCCAAAGCATATGCGAACACAGGATCTGTTTGTGCGCGAGATTCTGATTCAAACCACACGCGATGTACAACGCCCGTATTTAACATAGTCAAATGCGCAACAATTCTGATGTCTTCTAAACCCGATTTTTTTGTATCAATCGTCCAACAACGGGTCAGGGCGACGCGCAAAGCATCCACAACCGATACCGTCATAGTACGATCTATTGACATAACTTCGCGATTTACACGTACGATTTGTCTTTTAACCGGTGCGACTTTTTTCGGGACATCTTTTTTATCGTCGACCATTTGTGTTGTTTTTAATTCTTGTGGTTTTTCCACAGGATCTTCAACCGGTTTTTCTTCTTTTTTTTGCTCGGCTTGTTTTTCTGCCGCCGCTGTGTTAAATAATTTTGTATCTTTTGCCGTTATTTTAACGTTTGATAAATCTATTTCTGTTATTTGAATTCTGTCAGGCGTCACTAATTTAGCGCGATCTATCACAAATACAAACGAAACAATCATAATCAAAACTATGATTAAATGACCCGATATTGCAATCGACAAATTTTCCCATGAAAAATATTTATCTTTTCTCAAAACTTAATCCGTCAATTTTGTGCGCAATCCAACTTTTTGAAAACCGACCGCCTTTAATCCGCCCATAACAGACATAACCGCGCCATAATCGGCAGAAGAATCACCGTTTATCATAATGGATAAATCTGTATTTTCATTTTTCATAGCAATAATTTTTTTAATTAAATTATCCCGGCTCATTTTAACTTCGCCCAAATAATAATTTCCGCGTGCATCCACGCTGACCTGAACCGCATGATCATTCCCAGAAATGACTGTTTTTCCCGCATTCGGCAAATCCAAATCAATTCCGGTTGTCATCAACGGGGTTGTAACCATAAACACCGCCAATAACACCGTCATAACGTCAATCATCGGCGTCAAAGAAAGCGATGCTGCGTGTCTGTTTTGTTTTCTTCTGGTCATTATTTTCCGCCTTTGTATTCTTTGCGTGCGTCTTCTAATCTATCGAATAAATCGTCTGATTTTTTAATAAAATAACGATATGCAATCGCAGCCGGAACCGCCGCTATCAAAGCCAGCGCAGTAGTACCCAATGCGGTTGCCAAACCAGGCGCAATAACACCAATGCTGACAGATTGATTAACGCCAATTGACGCAAAAGAATCCATAACACCCCAAATTGTACCAAACAAACCAACGAATGGGGCAACATATGCCAACATAGATAAAAACCATAAATTATGATCAAATGGACGCAAAGTTTTTTCAATCTTCAAAGCCATATTATCAGATGGCTTGATTTTAATTGGGTTTTTAGCCTCCATTTTCCATAATCTGAATTTTTCCACGATTATATACCATGAAAATATGCTGGATATTAACAATACGATAGATACAAACAAAGTCATTAAATCTCCGCCTGTGAATAAGTTTAATAATGAAAAGTTATTAGTCATTTTATTTTTCCTTTTATTTTTTTATAGATATTAATTCTTCTGTTATACGTTTTGGTTTCAAATCAGCCCCCAAATACGCAACCGTTCCGTTCAAGACACCGTATATTTCGCCATCTTTTACAAATTTTTGTTCGACTTCGAAAGACGCACCACGGATTTTCAATATTTCTGTTTCAACCGTAAACGCATCACCCAATCGCAACGGACGCACATATTTCATAGTTATTTTATGCAAAACAAATCCGACATCCCCGTTTTCAGGGATTGTGAAATCCATCCATTCCATTCTGGCACGTTCTGCTATTTCCAGATATCTGGCATGATACACTATACCACCGGCATCTGTATCTGCGTATGCAATTTTGAAATTAAAAGTATGCTTCATTAATGACATATTATTTTACCAATCCTAAATGTTCATATCCTGCGTCCGTTAATATACGCCCACGTGGTGTTCTTTGAATAAATCCTTGTTGCATTAAAAACGGTTCTATAACGTCTTCTATGGTGTCTGTTGGTTCTGCCAAAACGGCCGCCAAATTTTCAATACCAACGGGACCGCCCGCATAATGTTTTACAATCGCCGTCATATATTCACGATCAATCTTGTCCAACCCACGAGAATCTATATCTAATTGGTGCAGGGTGGTTTTGATAGTATCCAGTGTGATAACAGAACTGTTCATCGCAGCCGCGAAATCTCGGGCACGTTTTAACAATCTGTTTGCGATACGTGGCGTTCCGCGTGAACTGGTCGCCAAAGCATATGCGCCGTCTGCATCTATATCTGTTCCCAAAATCGCCGCATTACGAACGATGATGTTCGCCAAATCTTCTGCGGGATAAAATGATAATTTCAAATCAATACCAAATCTATCGCGTAATGGGTTGGACAACAATCCTGTGCGCGTTGTCGCACCAACCAAAGTAAATGGTGGTAAATCAATACGAACGCTTTTGGCGGACGCACCTTCGCCCAACATAATATCCAATTTGAAATCTTCCATAGCAGAATATAACACTTCTTCTATTGCGGTTGGCAATCTGTGTATTTCATCTATAAACAAAACGTCCATAGGTTCTAATGAAGTTAAAATAGCCGCCAAATCACCTTGTTTGGTTAACATAGGCGCGGCTGTGGCACGAAAATTCGTCCCCAATTCATTGGCTACGATATGTGCCAAAGTCGTTTTACCCAACCCAGGGGGACCATACAATAAAACGTGATCCATGGCCTCGCCGCGTGATTTTGCACCCGTGATAAAAACAGACAAATTTTGTTTCAATCCGGTTTGACCAACAAAATCATTCATTTTCTTTGGTCGAATACCCGCCGCCAATTCGTCTGGGATATTTGGGTCTATAAATCTGTTATTTTCTTGCATGATTACAACAACCTGTTATCTTCTTTTTCACGTCCTACATACGCTTTTAAATCATTGTACAATTGGCGTAATTCCGGCGCACCAGAATAATTTTCATCTGCACCACGCACGCGAATTGTTTCCAAATCTATTTGAGCCTGTTTTTTTAATACTTGCGTTAAATGTGTACCATATGCTTTTGCATCTTCGATTTCATTGGTCCCCTGGATTAACAATCCGCGATTCGGACGAGGGGACAAATATGAAAAATCAGAAATAGATGTATCCGGTGAAATTAATGCAAATCCAGAAACTTCTGGTCTGCGCATTAAAACTTGCATAACGTACCAAGCCCCCAATTGATTGCCGGCCAACCATATTTTTTCAGAATCTTCGTTTTGGTTTTGAATCCAATCTATGACCGTTGCAACGTCTAATAAATTTTCAGCCGTCGTTCCAATTGTACCTTCTGACAACCCAACGCCACGGTAATTAAAACGCACCACAGAAAACCCAATATCCATAAACGCGCGAAAAGTCGCATAAGAAACACGATCATTCATATGATGTTTTTGACGCGGATTTCCCGGCAACACAACCGCCAACGGAGCATATGGATCCGATGATTTATGATACACCGCATGTAATTTTCCGGAATCGCCACCGATTATAATATCTACCATTTATAAAGCCTTTCTTTTTATTTCTTTTGTATTTATAGAACATTTGTATCACATATTTCAATAAAAATATTTTTGTTTTGACACAGCGCCCTCGAATGTTATAAGATTTATAAATAAAGACAAGAAGGTTGGGATATGAAAAACTCTTTTTTATCAGGATTATGCGGATTTTTAATATTTGGCGCTGCGAACGCAATGTATGCGAACCAAATGCCAATGGATGCAAATATGTATCCAGCAGATATGATGATGTACCCACAAGAACAGGTTGTGTACACTGAAACACCTGTGCAATCTTATTATGCATACCCAGACGACCCAAATTTTATCCCAGAAACTAATTTTATGGAACGTGCCGACAGCTTGAATTACGATATGAATATCGAAGCCGCACGCCAAATGGAATTTAATCAACATCCCGGCGTTATGTTTGCGAACAAACCAATGGTTATATGCCGTGATTTTGCATGTACAACTTTGAATGATAAAATCACCAGAACATTTTTATTCAACAGTTTGGCAAATATGTTTATGTTGAATTCTGAAACCAGATTAAATATATGCGAAGCAGACCCTTTCAGCCGCAGCTGCTTGCAATCTGGAATTTCTTTCCCAGTTCGTGCGGGCATCGCAAATGCAATGGTAAAAATACCAAAAGCAACATTATCACAAGTAAACGTTTCAACCGGTATGTCCAAAGCAACTGTTGGAATAACATATGAATTTTTGGTAAATGGAATTGATCGCAGATGCGAACCAACAATTATGGACATTATTATCCCTGTTAATTCCCAAGCAACTTTGGCGACCCGTGAATTTACATGCAATATGACCAGCGACGGTTTATCCAACGTATCTGTCATGGTGAATATTGATTATATTGATTTAGATTATGGTATTTTGGGCGGATATTATTCTTTGGGAATGCAAGGCCCGACATCTGGCGGCGGAACAGGTTACGTATTATTTAAAACAGAATACGCGAACCGCGGTTTAAATTTCCAAGCCGCAACGGGTGATTCTTTTTCATCTTCTGGATCAAACGGTATGGGCGTCAAAACCATTAAACCTGGCGAATATGCGGTTGAACCTTTGAATTAATAAAAATAAAGATTGTGTTTTAATCATCTTTGTTCTTATAATATAATTATGAATAACACTATTTTAATTATTGATGACGATAATGCGTTGCGCCAATCTTTGGTCAAAGGCCTGACAAATGCGGGCTTTACCGTATTGGATGCAGCCAGCGCAGAAACAGCAAAACAAATTTTACAAAAAATCAAATTTGATGCAATCGTTTTGGACAGAATGATGACCGGCGAAGATGGATTGACTTTTTTGAAAAAAATTCGTTCCCGCGGAAATAACACGCCTGTTTTAATGTTGACGGCTATGGCGGGGGCAGAAAACACTATTGATGGGCTGTCTGGTGGCGCGAATGATTATTTGGCCAAACCGTTTCAATTACAAGAATTGATATTAAGATTACAAAATATTATAAAATCAAATATTACAAATACCAACAAAATGCCAACAGGTTTAAATTTCACAGACGATGAATTTTTTATAACCGACAAAAACGGAGAATCAAAAGTATTGGGATTATCAGGCGAAGAAAAAAGATTATTGGTTTTATTAACATCACCTGTGGGGAATACAGCCGTCGCGCAACCAATGGTTGCAAAACGCTTGCGAACTAAAATAAATGGTGTATTATCAAATATAGACATTATAACTGTACGTGGTGCAGGGTATAAAATTATAGAATTAACAAAAGGAGCATAACAATGAAATTAATGCCAACCAGCTTTTTATGGAGAACAATATTATTAATATTGGTGCCATTGGTTATATCTTTGCTTATTATTGCTAATGCTTTCTTTGGGAATCATTGGAGCCGAGTACATAACACATTGGCCAGCAATCTTGCCGGCGACATAACAACTATGGTTGATTTAATAGAAGATGGTAACCAAGTTGGATTGGAAGCTATGGCTAAAAATTTGTCTATTAACGCATCTGTTCATGCAAAATTAAATCGCCCAGAAAAAAACCATAACGATTATAACGAAGTCGGGACATTGTCATCTGAATTATCAAAAAAATTAAAACGTCCTGCCGACATATTTGTTGATAAACCAAAACGTTTGCTATTCGTAGACATTCCTTTATCGGACAACCGTATTGCACGATTTGGAACATCTCTTCACCGCGTATATTCAACCAGTACCGAAGTATTTATAATATGGTTAATCGCATCTATCTTAATTGTTGGAATGTTGGTAACACCATTTATTATCATACATACGCGCAGCATACGCCGCATTGCAAAAGCCGCCAGCCATTTTGGACGCGGATTGGACGCGCCGGGTTTTAAACCCAGTGGTTCAAAAGAAATTCGCGAAGCCGCGAATGCTATGTTAAAAATGAAAGAAAGATTGAACAGATACAACCGTACACGTACAGATATGTTAAACGCGGTCAGTCATGATTTGAAATCTCCGCTTACTCGTATGCGTCTTGGCATAGAAACAGACAGCTTGTCAAAAACAGATTTAATCAATGATATAGACCGTATGTCTGATATGATTAATGGATATTTGGCATTTGCCCGCGGAGAAACGCCAGAAATAGAACAAGCAACCGAATTGCCACCCATGTTAACACGTATTGCACGTGACAGCGCGGGCAAAAAAAAGATAGAATTTAATTATCCTGAAAATCCGATACAATTTTATGCACGCCCTATGGCTTTGGCGCGCGCGTTCAGCAATATAATTGAAAATGCCGCACGTCATGCAAAATCTAAAATTAAAATAACTGAAATAGATTCTGAAGAAAACATTGAAATATTAATAGAAGACAACGGTCGCGGAATTCCAGACAATTTGAAATCTGACGCATTGCGCCCATTCGTTCGATTGGACAACGCACGCAGCGACGATACCGGCGGAACAGGGTTGGGATTATCCATTGCACAAACCGTGTTTGAAAACCACGGCGGGCAAATGTTTTTAGAAAACAGCGATATGGGTGGGTTAAAAGTTCGTATTATATTACCGATTTAATCACGGTATTATAATACCATATGTTTTTTTCTTGACTTTTCCGCACGATTCCCGCATAATACCTATCGTTTAATATAAAACTTAAGGTATAACAAATATGAAAGCGACAAAATCGTTGAAAAAAAGTGAATTAGAAGCCAATTGGATTTTAATTGACGCGACAGATTGCACATTGGGTCGTTTGGCTGCATATACTGCAAATATTTTGCGTGGAAAACACAAAGCTGTTTGGACACCAAATATGGACTGTGGCGACCACGTAATCATTATTAATGCTGACAAAGTTGCTTTGTCTGGTAAAAAAGCAGACAAAACAAAATTCTTCTGGCACACAGGCTGGACAGGAAGCATCCATTCAAGAACATTGGGTCAATTACGCGAAGAAAAACCTGTTAAATTGGTTTTCAATGCTGTAAAACGTATGATGGGACGTCGTACTGCGGTTGCTTTGGCAAACCAACGTTTGACTAAATTACACGTATACGCAGGCGAAACACACAAACACGAAGCTCAAAAACCAACAGTTGTTGATTTTGCAAGCTTGAACCGCAAAAATAAAAGGGGCGAATAATGACAGAAGCAAAAAAAGCTGCACCTAAAAAAGCGGCGACAGCTAAAAAAGCTATTGTAACTGAAAAAATTACAAAATTATCAACTACTGTTTATGCAACTGGAAAACGTAAAGATTCTGTTGCTCGCGTTTATTTGGCACCAGGTAAAGGTAACATTATCGTTAACGACAAACCAATTTCTGAATATTTCAGACGCGCAGTATTGCAAATGATTATCAACCAACCATTCGGCGTTGCAAAACGTGACGGTGGATATGATGTTTGTGCATACGTTGCAGGTGGCGGATTATCCGGTCAAGCAGGCGCTGTTAAACACGGTATTTCAAAAGCATTGATTTTGATTGAACCTGAATTACGTGGCGATTTAAAAGCTGCTGGATTCTTGACACGTGACTCTCGTGTTGTTGAACGTAAACATTACGGTAAACGTAAAGCTCGTCGTTCTACACAGTTCAGCAAACGTTAATTTTGCGACATTCAAAAAGATTTCCGCCATATGGCGGTTTTCTTTTATAAATTTGTGTTGATTTCGTACAAATTAAGTGCAATAATCCATTCGCTAACTTTTATTGATATAAAGGAAATATAATGTTTAAAAAAGAAAAAATTAAAGATTTACACTATACCGTATCTGGTTTAATCACCAAAGACGAATTGCAAAATGCTGCTGATGAAATCTTATTAGAATATGGAAAAAAGGCTAAAATGCCAGGATTCCGTGCAGGACACATTCCATTGAATATCTTGCGCCAAAAATACAATCCATCTGCATTAAACGAAGCAGTTGATAAATTAATGAACAAAGATTTGAATGATTTTATCACATCTAAAAAAGTTCGCTTGGCCGCTGCACCAAAAGCCGACTTGGGTAAATGGGAAGAAGGCGCAGACGTTGAATACACATTGGATTTCGATATTTTGCCAACATTACCGACTATTGATTTGGAAAAATTTACTGTGACTAAAAAAGTTGCAAAAATTGAAGAAGGTGAGGTTGAAAAATCTTTGGAAAATTTACGTAAAAGCCGTTCTGTTGCAGAAAAACAAGACGACAAATACGCAGCAAAAAACGGTGACGTTGCAGTTATCGATTTCAAAGGCTTTGTTGGCGACGACGCTTTCGAAGGCGGAGAAGGTAAAAAACACCATCTGCATTTGGGTTCAAACTCTTTTATCCCAGGATTCGAAGATCAAGTTGTTGGACACAAAGCTGGCGACAAATTTGATGTAAATGTAAAATTCCCAGAACAATACCATGCAGAAAATTTGGCGGGTAAAGACGCACGCTTTGAAATCGTATTACACGAAGTGCGTTCCCCGGTATTACCAGAATTAAACGACGAATTGGCAAAAGAAGTCGGTCAAGAATCTGTTGACGCATTAAAAGAACACATCCGTAAAATCTTGGGCGAACAATATAACGAGGCCGCAAAACGCGAAATGCGCGATGAATTGTTGGAAATTTTGGGCGACAAAGTAAAATTGGATTTACCAGAAACTTTGGTTGAACAAGAATTCAATATGGCAAAAGCCGAATCCGAACGCAAATCCGCAGACGAAAAATTCGACGAAAAGAAAGAACGTAAATCTGCAGAACGTCGCGTTAAATTGGGATTAATCTTGGCAGAATGGGGCACAGCAAACAAAGTAGAAGTATCACGTGAAGATATGCAACAAGCAATCTGGGCGGAAGCTTCTCGTTATCCAGACCCACAACAAGTATTCAATTTCTATAACCAAAATCAAAATGCGGTTTCTATGTTGCGCGGAATGTTGTTCGAACGCAAAGCATTGGATGCAATGTTGGACATTGTTAAAACAAAAGAAAAATCTGTAAAAGCGGAAGATTTGTTTAAACAATCCGAACCTAAATAATTTTATTATTATTTAAAATAAAAACGCCCGATTGGGCGTTTTTATTTTGTTTTATTTTTTAATGGGATTGCGCAAAAACATTTGTTTTTCTTATCAAAATCCGCTTTGAAACCCGCTGATTTTAATTTTTTTAACCACCACGCATTTGATTCAAACGTTTTTATATTGAAACGCATGTATGAAATAACAGCAAAACTGTGCCCATATTCAATCGCACCATTTATATCTTCTGTCGTATTATGCACCATAATTAACATTTTTGATTTTTTGATTTTTTCTAAAACAATATCTATTTCCGCCTCGGTTAACATTGACATAGATTCATTCGCATAAACAATATCTGCCTCTATATCATCGCAATCCAAAATTGATTTTATTTGTATTTTTCCCGATTTAAATAATTCGATATTTCGTTGTTCTTCTTTTTTATATCTTTTTATATCGACGCCCGAAACTTTTAATCCCGCGCGCGCCGCATCCATCATAAAATCACCCGCACCGCATCCAACATCAAACAAACTGGTTGGGTCAGATTTCAAACGTGTTTGATACATTTTAAATATGTTTTTTATATCAATAGTGTACATAACACTGTCGCCCATATCGTACGTTTTTGAATATTTTGTATCATAATAACATTTCATATTAAATTCTTTATTTTGTTTTACCGATTATTTTTCCCATATATTTTTTTGGAATAGCACAAAAACAACCATATTTTTCATTAAAATTTGTTTCAAACCCAGAAGAGTCAAATTTTTCCAACCACCAATCTTTTGGTTTAATTAAACGATTTTCCATATTTTTTATTTTGCAATGACGTTTATTTTTAGCAGCCAAAATATCTTCTGTTGTAATGTGTATCGCGACCAACATTTTGGTATTTACGAATTTATCCAAAGCATTATTCAAATCCCGCTCTTTTAAATAAGTAAAAGAACCATTTGCAAAAGACAAATCGGCCGCCACATTTTCATATTCCAAAATAGATTTAATTTGAACATTACCATTATCAAATAAATGTTGATTTTTAACGGGTATGACGGGATATTTTTCGATATCTATTCCTTTTACCCATAATCCCAAATCATATGCTTCTGTCATTATTTCGGCCGTCGCACAGCCAAAATCAAAAAAAGATGTCGGATATTCGCCCAATCTTTCTTTATACATTTCAATTTGTGCCTCTATCGGCAAACTGAACATAGTCCAAAATTTTCCATCTGTACCGACCAGAGGATAATGTTTATAAGGGTATTTTTCGAAAAAATAATATGACATTTTTATTCCTTATTTTGTTTTATGGGGCACGGCGCAAAAACAACCGTATTTTTTATCGAAATCCGCATAGAATCCCGATGCCGATAATTTATCTAACCACCATTGTTTGGATTCTATAATTTTAGAATTTCTCATTATTATCTTTGAATCCATTTTTATAGATTCCGCTATATCTTCTTTTGTATTATGTATTGCAATTAACATTTTTGATTTTTTTAATTTTCGCAAAACTGTATCCAATTCATCTTTTTCTAAATATAATAACGATCCGTTTGAAAAAACAATATCATATTCTATATCACCGCAATCTAAAATTGATTTTATTTGAACATTACCGCCATCGAATAAATGTTGATTCTTTTCTGGAACAGATGGATATTTCGCGATATCTACGCCGCCAACTTTTAATCCCAAATCGTATGCTTCTGACATTATTTCGCCGGTCGCGCAACCTATATCGAAAAAAGAGCGGGGCGGAACACCAATTCGTTTAACATACATTTCAATTTGCAAACGCACCGGCACAGAAAACATAGTCCACATCATACCGTCCGTGCCGCGCAAATAATAATTTTTAAAAGGATATTTTATAAAATAATATTCAGACATTTTATTTCATTTTCCGTTTTGTATAATCGTAAAATTTTGCAACAAAATCTTTTTTAACAGACCCTTCTGCAATTTTTAAATTAGGCATATATATTCTGTTCGCACTTTCCAAAAAATTTGTATTTTCTATGCTTTCTTGAACAGGGCTGATAAAAGTTTTTATTTTTGTATTACCGAAACAAAATTTCCCCATAGATTTTAATTCTAAAAATATTGCAGATTTTATTTTTTTATTTGTTCCGAAACAAAAATCACCCATATATTGTAATTCTAATAATTTTATGTCAGATAATTTTTTATTATTAAAAAAAGATTTGTCCCCCATGCGCCGTAATTTCGGTGCAGAAAAATGCTTTAAATGTTCGTCATTAAATAAAAATTCAGCCGGTAACTTTACCGCATTCCGCAAATGCAAAGAATTCATATATAATCCAGACCTTTGAACTTCTATTTTTAAAATCTGATTATCATCCGCCAATAATTCTAAATCATAATCCTCACACAATCCCAAATATATGTCTTTTGCATAATAAAATTCATCGTATAAAACAGAATATAATTTTTTTGCGTCTTCCGATTGATATTTTGTTAGCTCCAAACACCCGGCGAACAAATCAAAATACCATGTGCCTTCGTTGTCGTCATATTCAGTAAATGGCACCCATCCGTTTTTAATAACCTCCAACAAACGGGAATCAAGCCTTACATTTTTATCATCCATATTTCGTCTCTTTATTTTATATATACAATATTGTATTACAAATAAAAACATTGTCAAGAAAACTACTTATCAAAAAACATATAAAAACAATAAAAAAGACTTGATTTTTCTGACTAAACTATCTATAATACATTTGTTTTTTGCGGGTGGGCGCATAAACAATCGATTAACCCCACAAGACCTCGTAACATTTACGACGGCAAACTTTGAATGAAAATTTATTATGAAAGATTTATCCAAAGAATTATTTAACCCATTATCTGGCGAAGATTTCGTTCAGATGTTTGATCAAAACTATGGATCCCAAGAAACATTACAAGGATACGCAACCAAGGGTACTGTAAAAGATATCCGTGGCGATTTCGTATTGGTTGATGTTGGTTTGAAATCCGAAGGTCGCGTACCATTAAAAGAATTTGGTGCATCTGTGCCAGCCGTTAATGACATCATTGACGTGTTCGTAGAAAGATACGAATCCCGCGAAGGTACAGCAATCTTGTCTTATACCAAAGCTCGTGCTGAAAAAGCATGGAAAGATTTGGAAAAAACAGTTGCCGAAGGCATTGATCCAATGGGAACTATTATTGACGTAGTACGTGGCGGATATACTGTTGATATCAACGGTGTGTTTGCATTTATGCCATCTTCACAAGTTGACCATCGCCCAGTTCGCGATGCAAAATCTTTGATTGGTTTGCAAGACAAATTCCGCGTTTTGAAAATGGATGCTTTGCGCACAAACGCAATTGTATCTCGTCGTGCTATCTTGTCTGACACTATCGCAGCGGCTCAAAAAGAAGCAATGAAAAACATTGAATTAGGTGCAGTTGTAGAAGGTACAGTTAAAAACATCACAGATTATGGTGTATTTATTGACTTGGGCGGAATTGACGGTTTGTTACACGTAACAGATTTGTCTTGGAAACGCGTAAACCATCCACGTGAATTGGTATCCGTTGGCCAAAAAATCCAAGTTAAAGTTATCCAATTTGACCCAGAATCACATCGCATTTCATTGGGTGCAAAACAATTAGAAGAAGATCCATGGGATACAGCAAGCCGCGCATTTAACGTTGGCGACACAATCACAGGTAAAGTTTCTTCTTTGACTGATTACGGTGCATTCATTGATTTGGGTAACAATATCGAAGGCTTGGTACATATGTCTGAATTGTCTTGGACAAACAAAAACATCCACCCAAGCAAAGTATTGCAAAACGGTCAAGAAATCAACGTTTCTGTTTTGGGCATCGACCAAGACAAACGTCGCATTTCATTGGGTTACAAACAATTACAACCAAACCCATGGAAATTGTTCGCAGAAACTCATAAAGTTGGCGACACAGTTACAGGTCCAATTAAAAACACAACCGAATTCGGCTTGTTCGTTGCATTGAATCCAGAATTAGACGGTATGGTTCATATCTCTGATTTGTCTTGGAACAAATTGGACGAAGAAGAATTGAAAAAATTCGTTCGTGGACAAGAAGTTACAGCAAAAATCTTGGATATCAATCCAGAAAAAGAACGCGTAACTTTGGGCATTAAACAAATGACAGAAAACACAAACCCAGGTACAAATACATCTTTGAAAAAAGGTTCAGTTGTACGTGGAACTGTTGCAGAAATCTCTGACGACGAATTATTCGTTGATTTAGAAGATGGAACAAAAGGTGTAATCCGTCGTAACGATTTGTCACGTGAAAAAACAGAACAAAACACATCTAAATTTACAATCGGTGAATCTATCGAAGCATCTGTTGTTTCCATAGAAGATGGCGTTGCTAAATTGTCTGTACGTGCGTTACAAGCTACATTGGAAAAACAAGCTGTAAAAGAATTCTCTAACCAAGCCGACAGCGGCTCTGTGTTGGGCGACATCTTGGGCGCTGCTATCCAAAACAGCAAACAATAAAAAAAATCTGTGCACTTCGCACGGACAAAAAATTACCGGAGCTTTGAAATATAATCTTCGGTAATTTTTTCGTGTATATCAGGGAAAAGAAAAAAAATGAAAATATCTTATGAACAAGAATTAATAATAATTGCAGGCGGACAAGGTGCCGGCAAAGGTACAATTTCAAACAGATTATTATCCGTCCGTGATTTAAATTATATTGAAACAGGAAACATTTTCCGTCAAATGCCGACTGATTCAGAAATCGGCAAATTAATCGCAAGTGGCAATTTGGTTCCAGATGAAAAGTTATTTGATTTAATGGATTCAAAAATAACATTAGAAAAACCAAATTTATTGGATGGATTCCCAAGAACCGCACCACAAGCAAAATGGTTGATTGAAAATTATTCCGACCAATATGACATATCTGTATTATTTTTAGACGTACCAGAAAAAATTTTATTACAAAGAATTGAAAACAGAACAAAGACATCTAAAAACGTTCGATCAGACGACGTTGATATGGATTCTGTAAAAAAACGCTTGAATTCTTTTTACACAAAAACAGTCCCAGCATTGGAAATATTGGAACACGCCAAATCCGTCAATTTCCATCGCATTAACGGAAAATTAAGCATAGAAGAAAACATTGCGCAAGTTTTCAGAGCTTTAAAAATGCGACAACAAAACAAAAGAACGGCTTAAAAAAAGCCGTTTTTTATTTATGCAATATTTCCACTTGCACGAATCGGCTCAATTTGTTTACTATGTAAAAGGTAATACAAAACCAAAGGAAAGTATTCATGATTATAGGCATTGGATTGGATATAGTTGAAACCAGCAGATTCCTTGATTGGTCTGGTTTTAAAAAACAACGCATTTTTACAAAAAAAGAATTGGAATACGCAGAAAACGATCATGCGAATTCTGAAAAACATCTTGCAAATTTTTGGGCGGCACGCGAAGCCTTTTTAAAAGCCATCGGCATTGGATTCGGCGAAGACATATCTTTCACCGACGTTTCTGTGACGCATGACGAAAATGGAAAACCAGGCATTATTTTAGCGGGCGGAGCAAAAGCAAAATTAAAAGAAATTGCAGGTAAAGACGCAAAAACACATATTTCAATAACAGACCAAGGCGAAATGTCGGCCGCAGTTGTTGTAATCGAAAATTAAAAAACGCCCAATCGGGCGTTTTTTTTAATAATAATAACCTTCATCTACTGTAACAGGTCTTGGTTCCGGTGCAACAATTATGTCTTTTTCGCGCGATACATTATATTGCGGCTTACCAACCATATCGTCAACTACAACCTCTGGTTGTGTTGGCGGATAATAAACAACTTCCTGTTGCACGGGCTGGATGACAACCTCTGGCTTCGGCTCTACAACCAATTCGTCTTGAACCAATGGCAAAGTCACAGGCTGAACTACTTCCGCAATCTCAGGACGCGGCGCAGGCGCAGGCGCAACAGTAACAGCTTTAACAGACGCAGGGCGCACCCCCGCATTTGATTCTACCGGTTTTACAACAGTAAATGTTTTTACATTGGCAGGCTTTGGCGCAACAGTTGGCTGGGTAACCGTTGTTACAACAATTTCTTTAACAGGCTCTTTGACTTGTATGATCTCTTTTTCGGGCATCAAATTTGGAACAACATCGGCTTGCATTGCATTTTTGCTTTGATATAACCACAACGTAAATACTGATAACGCAATTAACGCCAACAAAGTCATATAATACAAAGGCGAAGGATTACGACGAACCGGTGCATGCATTTGCAAATCCGGCGCCGGCGCCATACCGGTCAAAGGTGACACGGGGCGTTCAATTTCAGGTTCAGGCATTGGCTCTGCAACCGGCCCCGTCAACAATGGAATTTCTTCTTGGACAAT
>CAYJKO010000001.1:138233-160519 GCA_964371145.1 uncultured Muribaculaceae bacterium | reverse complement strand
ATCAATGGAATTTCTTCTTGGGCAATTGGTTCTTCTGCAATCAATGGAATTTCTTCTTGGACAACCGGTTCTGGTTCACTGAATGGAATCGGGGCAAAATCAATCGGAGCAAAGCTTATTTCTGACGGCGCTTCTATTTCTGATGCTGGCTCTTCATAAACGATATCTTCATCTAAATCGTCTTCTGGTTCTTCTATTTCTGGAAGAATGAATTTTTCTTCTGGTTCTTCTGCATCATCTTGAACATTTTCGAATTGAATTGGTTGAAATGCTTTTGATTCATCCATAATATTTGGATCTTCTGTCACCAATGGTTTAACATCTGACACAATTACAGGAGCCGCTTCGACAAAATCGTTTGGAACCTGTTCATGTAACATTTCAAAATATTCTTTGCTTTTTAAAATTTCCGTAGCGGCACGCGCATCATCTTCTGCGATTTCAATTCTGCGTTTAGCATTTTTTAATCTTTTTTTTGCACGTTTTAATTTTTCATTTGTAGATTCAATTTGAGATTCTGTTTTTAAAATTTTTGCAGCAGATTGTTTTGTAGGTTCACGTCCGACTTGTTTTTTTTGAGTGGCGCGTTTTTCACGTAAAACCAAGATTTTCTCTTGCAACCCCAACATTGTTTGTTCTGTTTTCGTAACAGTTTCTTGGGATTTCAAAATAACATCTGTGGACGCAGTCAATCTGTCGGCAGCTGCACGACGTGCGGACATATTACGGAATGCAGATAATCCCGCCATTGCCGTTGCCAAATCTTCGCCGGATTCATAATCATTAATTAATTTAGAATAAACAACCAAGCCGCTGTATTCTATATCCAATTTTTGATATTTGTTGTCGCGTTTTGGACGAACAGTTTCCAATTCAACACCATAATCATTAGACAATATATCATCCCATTTGCGATCATTTTTATTATCAATAACCAATAATACGTTCGGTTTTCTGGTGTCGACTGTATTATCAATAACGAAAATCAAATTATGTTCATTATCATAATAAGCGGTGAATTCATTTTCTGATATATTATATATTTTTTCGGACAACATATTATCTCTCTTCTTTTATGGTCGTTGTTTATTGATATGCTTGTTTACAATGTTCAAAGCAATATGGTTTTCCGGCAAAAACTTTTTTACCACAAAAATGGAAATCTTCTGAATCCGGATCACCGATTGGCCAACGACATTGGTCTTTTTTCAAATTAGCCAACCCCAAAGGATGTTGAATGATACGTTGATGAGCCGCCAAACTTTTTGTCGACACTTTTGTTTTTGTATCGGCTTTTACTTCTGGCGCAGGTTCTTGTGCGGATTTTTTTTCAGCAACTTTTTTAACGGTTGTTTTAACCACAGGTTTTGACACATCTTTTTTGACGGATGTTTCCACCACAGTTTTTTTTGCAGACTTTGGCGTTTTAACAGGTTTAATTTCTGTTTTAACATCTACGCCACCGGCCTTTGGATTCCAACCCAAACGGTTCAATTTTCCCACAACCGCATTTTTTGAAACACCCAATTTTTTACCGATTTCAGCAGTCGACAAACCTTTGCCCACCAAAGATTTTAATTTTTTAAGCGTTGCGTTATCCCAACTTGTGCTCATATTTATTTCCTCTTGTTATCTTATATGATATAATTGTATCATAAAATCGAATCGAATGCCAAGGATAAAAATATGTTTTTTTACTTAATTTTTTCAATATTAATATTAATCGCATTATTTTGCGCATACCAAATGTCTGCGATAGACCTGAAACGCAGAATAATCCCGGACGTATACCTGTTTCCATTCTTGTTAATCGGATTGATTTTACCTGTATTTTTTGGAGACATTTGGCCTATAACCATAATGGACTCTGTTTTGGCTGGAACATTTGGATATTTATTAACAATTTTAACAGGTTTTGTATTCTCTAAAACGGTTAAAAAAAACAAAGACATAACCCCAATCGGATTTGGAGACGTAAAATTATTAGCCGCCGGCGGAATATGGCTTGGGACATCTGTATTTCCAATTGCATTGATTATCGCGTGCGTAATCGCACGCATTTGGGGAACACGCAAAAAACAAGACTTTGTTCCGTTTGCGCCATTCTTTATATTTGGGTCAATTATTGCTTTTATTATATTTACTTTTTTGATATAATAAATAACAACAAATGGAAAGAGAGAGAAAATGAAAAAAACTGTATTATCTTTTGCGACTATTTTATCAATGGTCACAGCGGCACATTCTGTCAGCTTTCCAACACCTTCGAATTACGGCACAATTCAAAATGTGCAAAATTATTCAATGCACCCGTATTGGAACGTGGACAGCTCGTACAATATGCGTATGGTCCCACAGGTTATACCGGTATACGGACCCGATTTATCAGGCACAGATTGCACAAATGTTATTACCGCATTTTTGCCCGTTGTATGCGCAACAAAAAATAATTGTATCGGCATGAACGCCAATGATGTAAAGGCAGATATAATGGTCCAATTGTCTCAATTAAAAGACAATAATTACGTAACATCATGTTTGGGCTTTATTGATTCTGCTTTTGATTCTTACATTAAAAACAACACAAACAATGTAATGCCAACATCTTTCCCAACCGGTACAAATTATCAAGAATTTCCAAGCGCAAACACACCGTCAATTGATTCCGGTTTACCCGTCTGGAAACAAGAAGAATTAAAACGCGAAGCAGAATTAAAAAACCTGCAATCTAAAACCGCGATTGACACATCTTTAAAAAAAAACTCTATGCCGGGCACAATTGACGACGTAGAATTCGGCGACCGTATGGCCAATTTAAAAGCAGGGTACGAACCATATAAAGACGCAAAAATTTACCATGAAATAGACGTTGTATATTCAGACAATTCGAATTACAATACCAAACAATGTAAATCCGACACGGATTGCCCATGTCCCGCGGGCAGTTTGGAATCTTTTGGAAAATGCGTAAATGGATATTGTGATTTTTCCCAATGTGGCACATATATCCCGCCTGTATTAGAAAATACGCCGGATGGATTTTCAGATTTAAGCACGCCGTTCTATGGAATATTGGTCGTACAAAGCGGATCTTTGGACGAAGTTTTGCAACAAGAAGATCCGGTTATATCATCAAATTTTTTGGCGGCAAACAAACATCATTATTTTCCGCATAATTCAGATTCTTTTCTGGGGGGCGCATTGGGCAAATGCACACATGGCGCACATACCGCGCACGATAAAGACATTGTAAATATGGCGGCGCACATTGCTCAAAACGAAAAAGATTCTTGGTGGTCTGGAAATGATTATTATGTATTTGACGGATCAGAAATGTATTGGGGCGTCGCAACAATAACAATGGACATCGCATTAACAGTTGCAACATTCGGTGCTTCCGCCGCAGCACAAGGCGCGTTAAAAGGCGCGCAAGCCGCACAGGCTGCAAAAGCCATTTCTTCTGGCACAAAAGCTACAGACATGTCAAACGATATACGTAGAGCTTTGCGCGTCCGTGGCACAACAATAGACGATGTCGCAAAAAATTTCAAATTAACAACCGAACAAGTAAAAGTATTGGCAAGCACAAACTCTGTCGATAAAATTAAAGATTCTTTAAATACCGCAAAAGCTTCTGCGCCAGACTGGAAAGAAATTTTAACACTTAAACCGAAACTGGGACGTTTTTTTGGCACTTCTAAATTAAATCCAACAGTTGCAAGCACACGATACGCAAATGCGTCTACGGACGCCATACAGCTTTCTCAAAAGGCTATGAACCGTTGGCAAAAAACATTAAATAAAACATTAGGAACACTGTCCACAATTACACCGGCGGCAACAGCATCTGCACCATGGATAGTAGGATTTTTTAACGATATGTATGACGTGTCTTTTGCAAACACAGACATTTATACAGATGGTGCCGAATTTAATTCTTTTGGATTATTATCCGCAGACGATTTAAATAATGATTATATTAATCCGGACGGAACATCACAAATCGCGGGATACACAGGTGGCGATTTAACAAATATCGCATCCCACGGAATGTGGTTAAAATGGGACGGCAGCGCAACAGATGCAGAAGCAGACGTCGATGCCATGATAGATGCGCTTGAATTCGCGGAAAAATTCGGATTGGCGATGAACAATGTTAATTCTCGCGAACATAACGAAGGTAGACCCGCGGACAGATTGTGCGACGTAGACGTATTTATCGTACGATCTTTGATGAAGAAAAACGATAACGGTAAAAACGAAGTCTATTATTTAATTATGAATGACACGCCTTTATCTGTACCATTATCGGGCGGTGAAAAAGCACAACAAACTTTAAAACAAATGGAAATATCCGCACAGCAAACCAACAAAGAAATTGGCAATGCGTATAATACGATACTTTTAATGAAATAGATGAAACATTTAATCGGATTTTTTATATTAATTGGATTTATAAATAATCTTTATGCGCAAACAAATGTGCAATGTTCAAATCAAATTTTTGCAAACGCGCT
Source organism: uncultured Muribaculaceae bacterium (assembly GCA_964371145.1). Taxonomy (GTDB): domain Bacteria; phylum Pseudomonadota; class Alphaproteobacteria; order Rs-D84; family Rs-D84; genus CAUTNA01. Next base: position 156,002 of record CAYJKO010000001.1, on the reverse strand, counting down.
GTTTGATGCGCAAAATCAAATTTTCGAAACAGATGCCGAAGACACTGTGCGTGCTTGGATATATCAAACATACGAACGCCCCGATACAATAAAACAAATTTTACAATGTCCAGAATTTGTAAACGCAACATATACCGAAACAATTACAACGGGTCCCGTTGAATACGTATTCCCATCGGAACGCCAATTAATAATCAATTATAAAACCAGCAAAAAAAATCTGACAGAAAAATTAAATCTATCCGAAAAAAAAGCATTACCAAACAACAACCCAAATCCACAAATCGGGGAATTGGATACGGGTGGATTTTGGACGAATACAGATCCCGCTTGGTATGCGATTTTGGTTGTACAACATGACAGTTTATCCGAATTTATCGGACCGGACAAAAACAATACCGTATCTTTGAAATACATCGAACAAAACATAGATTCAATTCATCCACGCGGAAATTTATGTACCAGCAAAAGCGCGCTATCAAATGATATGAATAATATAAATTTGGCAATGCACGAAACTGTAAATATAGAAGATGACACCAACGATTATTATGTGGCGGGCGACGCCAATTTGCAATGGATAACATGGGGCCAGGTTGCATTGGACGCAACAATAACGGTTGCAACAATGGGGGCGGGCACAGCCGTTTTGGGTGCTACAAAATCCGCACGCGCATCACGTGCCGCGAAAAATTTGGTTACAACGATTAAAGGCCTGCAAGACATCCCAGATGTTAAAAATTATAACGCAGCATTAAAAAGATTAAAAACGGCAAGCGATGAATTAAAAAAATTAGAAAAATTAAAAGACACAAAACAAATCGCAAACAAGAAAAAAGACATCGCGAACATAAATACAGAAATAAAAAATTTGGAAAAAATAACGGACGTTTCAAAATATAAAGACGCCACAAAAAATCTGGACGACGTTATGCGTCTTCGAAATTCTTTAAGCGCGTGGCGCGTACCACAACGCGGGAACGTAATTGCACGCGTGACAAAATCTGTACGTGCGTCTATGAACACATCCGCAATTTCAAAAGCCGCCAAAGCAGGGCGAGCCAGTATGAAATCCGGAAAAACACGCGATTGGTTATTCCACAGCACATTGAAAAACATCGGCGCAGTTTCTAAATTCACACGCAATGTTGGAATGTTATACGGCGTATTAAATTTTGTTGGCGATATGTACGATTGGTCTGCAACCTCTACTGCCGAATTTACAAATAACATAGATTTCAAACCATTGGGCTTATTGTCAGCGGACGATTTGCAAGGCCAAGAAAAACAAGTCAATCACGGCATGTGGTTAATGTGGTCGGGAAATTCAACGTCGGCTGCCGATGATGACGCCGCATATTTACAATCTATGGATTTTGCCGCAAAATTCGCGGAAGATTTAAATGAAATCCAATCGTCACGCGGGGATAATTGCAACGTTGATATTTATGTCGTGCGACCGGTTTTATACCATCATGGCGATGGCAATGCAGATATTTATTATTTGGTTATGAACGATTATCCTTGGATTTCTCCTGAACAATAAATTCCCATTGTATTTATTAATAAATTCTTTTATAATTAAATTACAAAGAGGTTACAAATGAAAAAAGTTTTCTTTATTTTATTTACAGTTTTATGCTTTAACGCAAATGCTTATCAAATACTATCATCAAAAGAATTGGGATCGGGGGAAGCAAAAAACCAAAACGTAGTCGTAAAATGCACAACATCCACGGGTGAAATTTCAAATCAAACATGTAATTTACGTCGTTACGTTAAATGCACAGGATCCGGCACCAGCAAAAAATGTTCCGGTTGGCAACAATGGAATGATTTGCGCAATCCAACACAAAAATATTCCAGCTGGCAAAAGGCGGCAACAGGTTGCTGTCGCGCAAAAGGTTTAAGATAACAAAGGAAAAAACATGGAAAAAGTTTATTGTCTTGAAGAGCTTAATCAGGCCGAAGATAAAAACGCAGAAAGAGTTAATCATTTTGCAAATCTTCCTCGGACTGCGGATAAAAACAGAAAAAGTTATGAGGAAACAGCCAAAGAATTGGCGACAGCAACACCACAACCTTATAGAAAAGAGGACTTTGTCCGAAAACAAGCTTTCCATACAAATTTGATACAAAAAACCAGATAAAAAAACAAACGCCCAATCGGGCGTTTATTTATATAATTGTCATTTCCAATATTTTATCTGGATCAACGACAGAACCGCTGGAATCTTTTCCGGCTTTTATCATATCAACAAATTCCATACCGGATGTAACGTGACCCAAAACGGTATAATTATTATCTAAAAATGTCGCATCATCTAAACAGATAAAAAATTGACAGTCGGCTGAATTTTTATCATACGCACGCGCCATTCCGACCGTTCCACGAACAAAGCTTTTATCGCTGAATTCTGCATCAATAGATACGCCACTGCGACCGGCGCCTGTGCCGTCCGGGCAACCACATTGGGCAACGAACCCTGGGATAACACGATGAAAATTCAAACCATTATAAAAACCAGATTTTACCAATTCAGAAATTCTTGCGATATGTTTTGGTGCAACATCATCGTACATTTCCATTTCAATTGCCCCGTGTTTGGTTAATAATTTCATTTTTGTATTGTTCATATTTTGTCCTTATAATTTTTATATTAATTTTTAAAATAAAAACACCGCGAATGCGGCGTTTTATTTTGGTGGTCTTGGCGCTTGTTTTCAAAAAACAATTGACAATTGTTTTTTGAAACACAAGGAATCATATTTGTTAATTTATTTAATAAGCGACAGCGCAATGAAAATAAATGTTACAAATTGGTTGACCGAAGCGCAGTTGGTGCGCCACTCGCACCATACGCAGCAAGAACGTTTAGTTCCCGCACCATCAAATAAAAACACCGCGAATGCGGCGTTTTATTTTGGTGGTCTTGGCGGGACTTGAACCCGCACGATTGCAATAATCAATGGATTTTAAGTCCACAGCGTCTACCATTCCGCCACAAGACCCAAACCACCGCAAAATTTAATTTGCAATATACATTATATTTATTTTTTTATATTTTACAAGCATAAAATTCAAAAAAATAAATGGTGGGTATAAGAAGACTCGAACTTCCATGGATTGCTCCACTAGTACCTGAAACTAGCGCGTCTACCAATTCCGCCATACACCCATATATTTTCAGTTGTACCCGCGGGCATTTCATAGTCCGCCATACACCCACATACTATATAAATATTTATATCTTTTCAATCAAAAAATTTTTAATGACTTCAATCCTTTTGATTTGATTGTTTTATATGATATAATTAATACGAAAAAAAGGGAGAAAATATGGATAGAAAAGTTATTTTATACATCGCAACCAGTCTGGATGGATATGTCGCAGACAAAAACAGGTCTGTTGAATGGTTGGGCGGGGACGGCTCAGATCCTGAAAACATGGGATTTTACGACAAATTTTACAGCAAAATAGATACCGTTATATTGGGAAAAACAACGTATGACCAAATTGAAACTGAATTATCACCAAACAATTGGCCGTACACCGGCAAACACAGCTATGTATTAACCAACCAAGACTGGGGATCAGATAACGCCGATATTACGTTTACAAATAAAACTCCTGAAAAATTGATAGAACAAATCAAAGAAAAATCGGGAAAAGACATATGGATTTGTGGCGGCGCATTTGTTGCAAATGAATTTTTAAATGCAGGATTAATAGACATCGTTCATATCAGCGTAATGCCAAAAATATTGGGGGGCGGGGTCCGATTATTTAACGAACGCGATAAAACAATAAATTTAAAATTAATAAAATCTGAAAATTACAATGGTATTACCGATTTAGTTTATTCTGTTCAAAAATAAAAATCCCCCGACAAGGGGGCTTTTTTTACACATTAATAACTTGACAAAACAAGACAACCGGCTATAATTCTGTACAGTATTTAATAAAGGAATATAGAATGATAAATTTCGCAGACAAAAAAACACTTGAAACTGCATCAGATTTGAAAGACCTGTTCAATGATTTCACAAAAGATGAAAAATCAATCGAAACATCTTGGCAATTTCCACATCTTAACAATATTGATTTAAACCCAACTTCATCCGTTAACGCATGGATGGCGACAGATTCATTAAAAAAACATTTAATTCCTTTGTTGTCCGCCAGATATAATGAATCAAACCAAAATAAAAAAGAATTATTTGTTTTGACCGCTATTGACAATATCAAATCGTCCCCAAAACACACAAAACAAATATTGTTCAGTGTATTAAACAGCGTGTTAAAAATGGATGGAATACAATCACATTTGTTTTTTTCATCAAAAGCCAGAAAAATTTTATTCAATGTTTTATCGGATATAGATAAAAAATCTTTGAAAGAATTTGATATTACGAACATTTTAGGTATTCACAGATATCAAAGATTGGTCGAATTAAAAGTAAACCAAGTATACAAAACGAAATAATTTCAAAAGGCATATTTTTATGCCTTTTTTTTATTGGACTATTTGTAAAATATCGCTTGCGTAAAAAATCGTAAATTTGCTATGATTAAACCAATGATGAAAAAGAATCTAATATTTGTATTGCCAATTTTAATATTTACGCACTTTGCGGACGCTGCAACACGCGATACAAATACAATATCCAGATCATCTGTCGAGTCTAATAACATAAATACATCAATAAATCGCAGCGCGGTCAAAACAACAACTCGCACAACATCTGCCCCCACACGCACAGCAAACAATGTTGCGTCTTCTGCTCGTTCGGCAACAATCAATACACGAACAAACACCACACCTATTGCCCAACAAAGCATAACGGCCAGAAATTCTGCGGTTTCAACAAATACACCAAACAAATCAATTGTATCACGTTCTGCCACACAAACAAACACAGGATTAGAATACGAACAATGCAGAACCGCATACTTTACATGCATGGATCAATTCTGCGAATTTAAAAATGACACTTTTCGCCGCTGTTCTTGCAGCGACCGCGTGTTTGATATGACAGAAGCACAGTCCATCATGGAAGAAGCCAGCGAACAATTAACCGTATTCGTAGAAAATTTAGACGCAGTTGGTTTAACCACAGAACAAGCATTGGCTATGAAAACAGCGTCCGACGGCGAAAACGCATTGACCGAAGATGGTTCAGATTCCAAGGCTTTGTTACAAGCTATTATGAATTCTATCCGTGGCGAAGATACAAACGTCAGCGGCAATTATTCAGATTTAAATTACATTGATTTGTCTTTTGATACCGCAAATTCATTTGGAACCGCAGACACGGGTCAAACAATTGCGGCTTATAACGGCCAAAATTTATACACCGCCGTATATCCACAATGTCGCGACGCTGTACGCGCAGATTGCAATGACGCATCCCTGCAACGCGCAGTAACCGCATATTTAATGGCGGTGGAACAAGATTGCAATACGGTTGAATCCGCATTAAAAGAAAATCAAAAAAAATTAACAGCCGGTGTTTACGAAAGCAGCGCATTATTGGATTTAGCACGAATAGAAAATCGTCAAAAATTAAATTCAGATGATTTTGCAACTTGTCTGGCGAACGTTGAATCCGCAGTGCTCAGCGAAGAAGTTTGCGGCACAGATTACAGAAAATGTTTGGACAACGGAGAATTTATCGATTTAACAACGGGCGAACCAATTGCGGGCGTCGTTCGTTTTTATGAATTAGAAAGTTTATTAAGCTTTACATACGGCGAAAATATGTCTGAACAAAAGCTGTCTCAAAATTCTAACAATCAAGATTTTGTAAATAATTTTGAAAATCGTGTAAAAAAGTTTGCTGAACCTGCACTAAACAAATGCGTAGAAAATGCGGACGAAGTCTGGTCAGATTATCTGGATAAAGCTATGCTGGATATATTTTATGCACAAAAATCAAAAGTCCAAGAAATCAAAGGCGGATGTTTTGATTTCATTTCATCGTGCTATGCAAACAATGAAAGCATTCTGGACGCCGCTATGTCTGAATTATCAACCGAAAGCAATACATTATTACAACCAAATAAAATCGCATTAAATTCTGCCGTATGCCAAGAGTACGTTGATTCTTGTAACAATATGTTTGATAATAATATATTGGAAATGTACGTAGATAATTTGGAAAAAACCGACACAATTTCCGCATGTCGCGCAGTTGCACAACAATGCTTTGATAAATATGGCGGAACAGGGTACCAAAACTTTTATTATCCATACAGCGGTCTGTTTACTGGTGGGCACGCTCTGGATTGGTTTTCATTAAGAAGGACTACCGACGGCGTGGAATCTGGCACATACACATCAGAATGTGCAAATCAATTGGCAACAATTGATGCATGTTCCGCACCAGAAATAATAGAAGAAGTATTCGGTGGATTTGATAAAAACGTAATCGGTTCAAACGCAGAATACGGAATAACAAATAATACAAATACTTTTGAAGAACATAAAATACGCGACACAGGAATCGCAACGGAAGTATACAATCAAATATTGGATATATTAACCGCACAATGCGCAACATTACAAGGCCGCTTTACACAGTTAAAAAATCTTAAAGAATTATCATATCAAACTTCAGATATATGTTCTGCGAATTTTAATAACCCTATGTTCGCTTCGGCACCCCAAGAAGTCCGTTTGGCAAATTATGTTGATTTGGCGTCCATATACGGGGTATTCGATGGCGAAAATATGTGTCCACGCAATTATTCAGCCAGCATAGATACAGCCAGCTGGGGCGCATGCTTGTGTTGGGAAAATGGCGCCAGACGCAGCATAAACGGAACTTCTGTTAAATGCGTGTCTGCAATGCCTATTAACGGCAATCCAACCCAGCCAAATAACCGTGCATGCACCAATACAGACACAATAAAAACATCAACCCCAGACGAGGCAGATTGGTGTATCCAGAGCATTGAAAACCTTGAAAAGAATCAAGTATGCCCATTGGGAACATCCTATGATGAAGACGCAAAGAAATGTACCGGTGGAAGCTTGACATCCATCCAAGAATCATTAATTCCAGAAGGAACATAATAAATAAAAAAACGTCAAAATGACGTTTTTTTTATTTTAAATTTTTCAATATATCAATTGCTATTTTTTTGCTGGGCGGCGTTTTATTATCATGACACCACATTTTATCCGCAACCGTCAATTCGGCTATTATTTTTTGTCGATGACCCGCGTCTTCGAATTTGTTTATTTCATTTAAAATATTTTTATCGGTCGCCAATTCACCCAATAATTCTGGATATACCGTTTTTTGTAATAAAATATTTACCAATGAAACCCATTTTGTTTTAATTACACGTTTGGCCAAAAATGTTGTAATTTTATTCATTTTATAAACAACCACGGTTGGGATATGCATCATCGCCAATTCAGCCGTAACCGTACCGCTGGCGGCGATTGCAACAAAAGTATTTGAATACAAATCATACCTGTCTTTCGCAGAAATCAAAGTGGGGCGGATTGTCCAATTTTTTGTATAATCCGAAATATATTGTTTCGTTGTTTCAACGGTTGGTATAACAAATTCATATTTGTTATCGCCTGTTTTTTCCACAACCGATTTAAACAAAGGCAATAATTTTTTTACTTCGCTTAATCTGCTGCCCGGCATCAAAGCCATAATTTTTTTATTATTTGATTTAGAATTCGATTTATTTTTATATCCGATTAAACCTTCGGATATCGGGTGACCAACCGCCACAGTATCCAAACCATATTTCGTGAAATACGGCACTTCGAATTCAAAAAAAGAATATAATTTATCAAATATTTCTGGGAATTTTTTGGCCCTCTTTGCGCCCCATGCCCAAACTTGTGGTGCAACGACATGGTAAAATTTCGGTAATTTACCACCACGTTTTTTAACACCTCGAATTACTCGTTTTGCAAAACTTGGGGAATCTATCGTCAAAACAATTTTCGGTTTTAATTCAACAATCGCGTCAATCGTTTGATTAATGCGACGGGTCAAAGTTCGCGCATTTGCCAAGACTTCTACAAAACCCATAACGGCCAAATCGGACAAAGGAAATAACATATCCAATCCGCACGCTTGCATATTTTCGCCACCAATACCAGAAAAAGAAACGTTTGGCATCTGCGCCATAATTTTTGCGCCCAATACATCACCGGACACTTCACCCGCGATAATAAATATTTTATTATTTGTCATTTATTCTGCTTTTCCGATTCCGCGTTTTGATCTGTTTTCAATAAAATCTATTGCATCCATTGCATATTTATTGTTTTTAACGTCTTTGCGAATTTTGGACAATCTGTCAGCAACCGTACCATCTGTGCCTTTGAACACAGCGCTGTATACCGCGTGAATAGCATGAATATCTTCGGATGTGAATCCATGTCTGGTTAAACCGACACGATTAATCGTTCTGTAAACTGCACGCGGAGTACCGTCATAAATTGCATATGGCAAAACATCATTACCGACACCCGACATACCACCGATGAAAGCATTTCTGCCAATTCTTACAAATTGCAAAGCCATAGAACCACCCGACATAATAACATTGTCTTCGATTTCTACGTGTCCTGCGATTTGAACCAAATTAGACATAACAACGCCATTTCCAACTTTGCAATCATGACCTATATGTGCATTAACCATAATCTGACAATCGTCACCCAACACGGTTCCATCTGATGCAGGTGTCCCAGAATGAATAGTCACATATTCGCGGATTCTGCATCTTTTGCCGATACGCAATCCGGTCATAGTATTTTCATCTTGCCATTTTAAATCTTGGCTCATGACACCCAAAACCGCAAAAGGATATACAATAGAATCGTCTCCGATGGATGTTTTCCCATCCAAAACAACATTTGAAATTAATTCAACACGGTCGCCCAATGTGACGTTTTCACCAATTACACAAAAAGGTCCGATTTTACAATTTTCACCAATTTTAGCATTTGGATGTATAACTGCGCTTGGATGTATCATTTTATTTCACCTTAAAAATTTATTAATTTATAAGATATATGATATATCATCTTTCGCGCAAATAAAATTAAATATATATAACGAATTATAACAAAAATTTGGCTTGTTTTATTTTTGTTTCTGGTTGCATTTCCAGAAAATATAATATCGCAATAACGGTAATCACAGGCACAGAAATTAACACACCAAAACCGCCTATTAAATACATCCACAATAAAACAGAAAATTTATTTGGCAATGATTTTTTATGTTGAACGCAAAAAGCAAATACAAAAAATAACAAAGCCATCAAACCCAAGAAAACCGGAACAGATTCTGTTAAAAAGAACAAAGCCAAAGCACAAAATATCAAACCACGTGTCAACCATCTTAATTTTTTATATGCGCTTTCACGAACAATGCCTTTTGGTTTAATATTTCTGGACACCAATATCGCAACGGACAGGGCGCATAATAAAACCAAAGCAATCAAATGAACATATGTCAAAGACCCCAATTGACCAAATCTGAATAATTCAGGTTGCATCAAAATTAATATTACAGACGTTAATAAAAACAATACATTCAATGACACTACTTTGAAATTACGTTTTTTATTTGCACCCAATATCGCACCGGACAAAACCGCGCCGCCTTGCAAAACACCAATCCATAAATCTGGTTTACCGGACACGCCCGCAATCAAAGACACCAACAATACAATAATTAATGTATATAATTTTTTATATTTTAAATTATTCCAAAATTGCGGCATTTTTATATTCAGCATTCGCATTTTTTGAACAATTGACGCCGTCAATAAAAACAAAAGTCCAGATAAAACAAAAGGCACAGCCGTATATTCATCACGAATAACATTATAATCTGCGCGCATAATAATTAACCAAAAAAACAATATGATTTCAGAACAAAATGCCAATCCAAATTTTTGCAAACTATGATTTTTTAACCCATCCCAATCAATACTTTGGTTTATTTTGGCTCCAAATTTATAAACTAATATAAATAATGGCAACGCCAACAAAGCAGACCAAAAAAAAGTCGGGGCCGCCAATGCGGCATTATTAAAACTGCTGATCGCAGTTTGCACGATCAAAGATACATCAAACATAAACTTGCCTTTTTATTTTTTATGAATTATTATGCAAAGATGAAAGAAAAACAAGACTTTTTTACAATAATTGGTGAACGCGTTAAATTTTACCAATCTAAATATAATCCGACATCAGATGCGGTATGGTTGGCGGCGTTTGCGGGACGCGCAAAAAATGTTTTGGACGTGGGCGCAGGGACGGGCGGGGTATCATTGTCTTATCTTTACTATAATAATGACGCAAACATAACCGCGGTTGAAATATCTGACGATATGATAGACGCATTAAATAAAAACACAAAATTAAATAATGCAAATATAAACATTGTGCATTCAGATATATTTAAATGGAAAACGGACGACACGTTTGATTTAGTCTTAACCAATCCGCCATATTTCAAGGGCACAAACGCGAAACACAATGCTCATCATAATACAGATTTAACCAAATGGATAAAATTATGTATGAAACGCGTAAAACCCCGCGGGAACATTTGCATTATCGCCGACGCATTGTGCACATCTGAAATAATATCCGCACTATCGCCAACGTTCGGAGCAATTAAAATATTACCATTGTTCAGTAAAAACAACACTGCCGAACGTGTTTTAATTGGCGCCAGACTGGGCGTAAAAACTGGCACAACTATATTTTCTGGCATAAACATGAATGACGAAAGAGTTTTACGCCAGGGCTTGACTATTGACAATGATTTGTATATAGTAAACACGCTATGATGAATTTTATAACCAGATATTTTACATCGCTGTGGGCTTTAATTACGTATCCAGCACGTTTTATATGGCAGAAAATTGTATTAATTTTCCCAGAACGTGATATGACAATGATGGACACGCCCCACGGGAACGTATATTCTTATCACCAAACATCTTTTTGGAGATTTGCTAAATTTTGCGCAAAAGCATGCTTGGTCATTTGGGCATCTTGGTCAACATATGTTTTCGTATACCATCGCCCTTTATTACAAAAAAGAACAGAACAAGTTGAAGATCTAAAAGAAGAATACGCCAGACGTGTAAACGATTTAGCTGCGTACACAAAAAAATACAATGAATTGGCACGCGAAATAAATATCGCAGATGACGATGTTTTGGCCGACGATAAAACATCTGAAAAAACAAAAGACGCAATCACAAAAAAACGTTTGAATGCATGGGCTGAAATGGATTTCTTATCTGAAAAAATCAAAGAAGAATTTGATAATTCCAGCTATGACCCCAAATACGAAACAATGGCAGAAATCACAGTTGCACACGACATTGTAACGGCTGAAAACGAAAGATTAAAAGAAGAAAACAAATTCTTTGCGGAAATGATGCAAACCATATCGGAAGCTGACAACAAAATCGTAGAAGTCGCAACAAAATTAACGGATGAAAATACAGCCGAATTGAAAGAACATTTAAAAAAAATAAATGGCACAATTGCAACTTTGAACTTGTCACAAAATAAATTGGTAATCCAAGCCAACAGATTCAAAGGAACATTAATAGGCGACACATTCGCCCCAATTGAAATGAACGAAGATTTAGATCAAAAATATCATGATTTGGCTGAAAATTTAACTTTGTGGCACGGTCTGGACAGATTAAATAAAATGCTGCCTTTGGGCGCTCCCGTTTCAAAAGCTCGTATTACATCCGCATACGGGAAAAGAACGCATCCCGTGACCGGAGAATTAAACAAAACACACAAAGGAATTGATTTTGCAGGACAAATTGGGACTGAATTATTTACCGTCGCACCTGGTCGCGTTATATCTGCGGGCGACCGCGTGGGATATGGCAAAACCGTTGAAATCGATCATGGGCTGGGATTTTCTACATTATATGCCCATATGTCCGAAATAAACGTTGCACGCGGAGATTGGGTTCACCCAGGCACAGTCATAGGATTGGCGGGAAACTCTGGAATGTCCACAGGTCCACATTTGCATTACGAAATTAAATATAACGGGCGTCAATTTAACCCAACCACATTTGTAAAGGAATAATATTATGCTGGTATTTACTAATTCTGACGAAAAAAAATCACCTACAATTATCGGTGCGGGCTGCACAATTAAAGGTGACATAGAAATAAAAAATCATTCAATCCAAATCCATGGAACCGTATACGGTGTTGTAACGGCCGAAACAGTTATCGTTGGACGCGGTGGATGCGTTACAGGCGAAATTCACGCAAACAATTTATTCCTGCACGGCACAGTAACGGGGCCCGCAGTTGTAAACAACGCACATATTTTCAGAAACGCCAGAATGACGGGAAAGTTATCTTTTCATAAATTAAATATAACCGGCAACGAATTTTTGGAATGCCAATTGGAAAAAAGAAAAGAAGAAACACCAGAAATTACAAAAGAATTACCAACACAACCCGTTGAAATTCCGGACGACACAATTGAAATTATAACACCAGAACACGAAATAAAATCTGAAATAATAACAGAAACAACACAAATCGATAAAGCCGAAGAAATTATTGACACGGATACAACCGATACAAAAACCGAAGGAACGCAAAATGAAACACAAAATTTTTATCGCTTCTGATCATCGCGGCGTTGGATTAAAATTATATTTAACACAAATGTTAAAAACATCTGGATATGAAATTGTTGATATGGGTACAAACGATCCAAATGTTATGGTTGATTACGCAGACGTCGTAAAACCAGTAGCAGACGCATTATCCGAAATTGATGACGCGCGCGGAATTGTTATTTGCGGCAGTGGAGCAGGTGTAGAAATCGCATCAAACAGATATCGTCATATTCGCGCCACACGTTGTTTTAATCCGGAACAAGCACGCGAAGACAGATTCCATATGGACACAAATGTTTTGGCTTTGGCGGCTGACAATATTGATTTGGAAATGGCGTTTTTATGTGCGGAATCTTTTCTGACGTCCCCATTCGAAGCAATTGATCGCAGAATAGAAAGAATTAAAAAGATTTCTTAAAAAATAAACCGCTTAAATTCTAAGCGGTTTATTTTTTCATTATTTCACAACAAAATTTATCATTTTATTTGGAACGATAATTGTTTTAATTATTTGCGTTCCGTCCAAAAATTTCGCCGCAATATTTTTTGCATTATCCGTAATTTCGGATTCGGGCGCATCTATATTTGAATTGAATTCACCGCGTCTTTTACCGTTAACAGACACAACAATTGTGGTGGATGTTTTTTGTAATTTTGCCGCATCAAACATTGGCCAAGGATGAAAGACCAACATTTCTGAATTCCCCAATTTTTCCCAAATTTCTTCGGTCAAATGTGGCGCGAACGGATTTAACATTTGAATTAAAACAACGTACGCCGCACGTGGCATTTTACCGTTAAAAGAATTTAAAAATTCCATCATAGCAGAAATACCTGTGTTAAATCTCATTTCTTCTAAACGTTCTGTCATATCAGAAATTAATTGATGGGTTAATCTTTCCTGTTCAGCCGTCATTTCATCAGCCGTTAAATTGGCCATCATATTTTCAACACGTTTCAAAAATCTTTGCACACCTGCGCATGCACCTTCGGACCAATTAACATTTTGATCCCATGGTCCCAAAGACAACACAGTTGTACGGGCAACGTCTGCGCCAACCTCTGCAATTTTTTCGTGAACCAAGAATCCATTACCTTTGGATTTAGACATTTTTTTACCATCCACCCCCATCAACAATCCGTTTGTTGTGCGTTTGATATATGGTTCTGGCGTATTCACATAACCCAAATCAAACAAAGCCTTGTGCCAAAAACGTGAATAAATCAAATGACGGGTATTATGTTCGTTTCCACCGTTATAATGATTAACCGGCATCCATTTTTCCATTATTTTTCTGTCGCAAAAAACATCATTATTTTTCGGATCTAAATAACGCAAGAAATACCAAGACGATCCCGCCCATTGCGGCATAGTATCTGTTTCACGTTTTGCATCACATCCACAAGTCGGGCAGGTGGTATTAACCCAATCGGTTGCACGCGCCAACGGAGATTCTCCGTCATCTGTTGGTTTATAATCACTCATATACGGTTGCATTAACGGTAATTCGGATTCTGGAATTGGCACCCAACCGCATTTATCACAATGAACCAATGGAATAGGTTCACCCCAATACATTTGACGTGAAAAACCCCAATCTCCCATTTTGAATTTAGTAGTCTTTTTCGCAAACCCGCCGCGCGCACCAAATTCAATTGCAGAATTTATTGCGGAAACTTTATCCATACCATTCATAAATTCAGAATTAATATGTGCGCCATCACCTTCATATGCCGCAACAGAAACATCCCCGCCTTCTATAACAGGTATAATTTTCATGCCGAATTTTTTTGCAAATTCATAATCGCGAGTATCGTGCGCCGGAACCGCCATAATTGTTCCAAACGCATAATTAACCAAAACATAATCTGCGATGAAAATCGGGATTTGTTTACCGTTATACGGATTGGTTGCAGATAAACCTTTTAATTCAACACCGGTTTTTTCTTTACCCGCATCCGTTCTGTCGAATTCTGATTTTTTTGCAGATTCTTTTATATATGCCTTTACATCATCTGCATTTGAAATTTTATTTTCATCTAACCATTTTTGCACCAAATCGTGTTCTGGGGCAATAACACAAAACGTTGCGCCGAATATAGTATCGGGACGGGTGGTATAAACCGTCATAACGTCATCACCAACCTTGAAATCGATATCTGCGCCGTTTGATTTCCCAATCCAATTCGCCTGATCACGTTTAACTTTATCTGGATAATCGACCAATTTTAAATCTTCAAGCAATTTATCAGCATATTTTGTAATCGCCAGATTCCACTGCATTTTTTCAACAATTTTTACCGGACCATTACAACGATTACATGTACCATCTTCCAATTCTTCGTTGGTCAAAGTTGTTTTACAATTATCACACCAATTCATAGGCAACATAGATTTATATGCCAGACCCGCATTGAAGAATTTGATGAACATCCATTGCGTCCATTTGATGAATTCTGGATCAGATGTTGCAACCTGGGAATTCAAATCAATAGACCATCCCATTTTTAACATCTCGTCCGTGAATTGTTTTTTTAAATCTTCTACAACGTCCGCCGGATGTTTTCCAATTTTGGTTGCATAAACCTCGGCAGAAATACCCAAGCTGTCAAAACCCATAGGGTACAAAACATCAAACCCACGCATACGGCGAAAACGCGCCATAACATCCGTACCAGAATAACTTAACATATGACCACCATGCAAACCAGAACCGCTTGGGAACGGAAATTCCACCAAGTTATAAAAGGGCGGTTTTACCCCATCTTTTTTGGGAGTAAAAACATCTGCATCTTTCCAACGAGCCTGCCATTTAGCTTCGCGACTTTGAAAATCTTTGTTTATTTCTGTCATATCATCATCCATTTTTTATTATTTTACACCTGTAATTTTACCAGATATCTGGCAAATCGCAAGTTTTTTTACATACTGTCATCAATCACCGAATACGTCACACCATCGTAATTCAACCGCAAGAAACCTTTATCCGAATCCGGTACCATTTGTCCATAATAAACTCTGCCTTCTACATTAACATGCAAAGCAGGGATGGTTCTTTTAGAAATAGATAAATGAACTTTTTTATTTTCTCCCTCTGGCGTTTGCACATTTAACAATCGACCACAATCATTCGACGCATTCGCCATAACACCAAAACCCGCAGTATAAGACCCAACAGGACACCGCACTCTATCCGACCAACCACCGGCACCATAATAATCCTCTCCTACCGGCTGACACGCCTCATCAACCAAATAATAACCCGCAGCGCAAGACGGCACAACCGAACCAACCCCCAAATTTTCCGCATAAAGCTGAGCCGGGAATATTCGCAAATCAGGGGACGCAATCATACCAATCGGAATAGCAGGATCATCAGCATTAGTCAAACCGTCACCAGCACCAATAAATCCTGTATTTGTAAACATCGCTTCTTTATCTGTTATCATGCCCCAAGTATCCGGCAAAACAATATAATCCAAACCGGTCCTAGCAAACATAAATCTGGTATTTTGCACATTCGCCCAAGACGACGGCAAATCGATCTCATCTATACCCGTACTCTGGAACATATACGACGCATTCGTGACCGCGCCCCAATCATCAGGAATATGAATCTCGTCCAAAGCAGACACCCCATAAAACATATAGGCAGCATCCGTAATTTCACCCCACGAATTCGGCAACGTATTTGGACCCAAACCTGAAATCTCGACACCCAACGAATTCTTCAATTTAATCTCTGCCACATTTGTCGCGGAAACAAACATACCATTCGCATTTCTGACCTTTCCCCACGAATCCGGCAGAGTAATTGACGGCATATACCGTACGCTTCGAAACATGTTTTTTACACTCAAAATATTATTCCAATTATTTGGCAAATTTATTTCTGTAAATTGCGCCCCCGAAAACATGGATTGAACACTGGTCATTTTATCGCCCCATTCGGTCGGAAAATTCACAATATCACGCATCGGCGCACTGGCGAACATATAAGAAGCAGAAACCACATTCCCCCAACCAGATTCAGGAAAAATAAACGTGTCTAAAGAGCGCGCAGATTCAAATGTGCCGCCGAACGATGTAATATTTCCAAACCCGTTTGAAAAATCCACATACTTAACCCCAGAATATAAAAACGAATAACCCAAATTTGTAATATTACCCCAATCATTTGGCGTCTCAAATCGTTCCAAAGTCTTTACACTGTGAAACGCTTGATCAAACCTGGTCCTGTCTCCCCATCTTTCTATACCATCGCGAAAACGATATTTAATATCATTCGTAATACCAGAAAAAGTATGATTTTCAAACGGCAATCTTTCACCTGTCGCCGTATAAAACAATTCAAAAACATCTGAAAACACAGTAGACATTACACCCAAATGATAATTGATCGTCGGCTCGGTCCACGTTGTCGTCCCGTCATAGAATTTAATCTCCCACGAACCATAAACACAATTTTCAACCGTAAAATTATCAGCATCCCAACTCAATCCATCTGTCGATATCTGTATCAAATCACCACTTGTACAATGCAAAAACTCTGTCGGTAACGGAACAGGGGGCAATTCATCCGAATCATTGAAGGAATAAGACTGTCTGCAAACCGTATCCGTATTTGCCGACACCCACTGCAATGACGTTACATCGGGACATGTTGTCGGCGCAGCAAAAACATTGGAAACGAGCAGAAAACCGGCAAAAAAGGCAATAAAAGCCACCCGCGTTTGATGCAAAACACGCATAAAACAATGTAAAAATTGTCGCATTTTTTTCACTTTCCCCGGAAACTCCTAGTTTTCTTCAATCAAAATCATACTAAAAACGCGCACACACACGCAAGAGCAAAAAAACCAGAATAAACAAAAAAATGCACCCCAAAAACAAAGAATTTTCTCACAAACGAATTTTTAACGCCATTTAAAAGCCTAAATCACACATAACAATACATAAATTAAACAAACAAATATAGGATAATCAAATAATTATCCGAACAATTTAAACCAATTTATCAATTATAAAACCCACGAACAAAAAACAATTTTTTTCGCAAGAAAAACGTATCTTTTATCCTAAAAAACATCA
>CAYJKO010000001.1:74566-138133 GCA_964371145.1 uncultured Muribaculaceae bacterium | reverse complement strand
TTTTCAGAGCCCCGAACGCACAACCATACGCAAAACAAACAAGACGCGCTTCAAAATACACAGATTATTTAACAAAAAAAACATAAAAGACACAAAAGGGCGAAACTTGTAAAAATCACAAGAGGCTAAAAATCTGCAAACCCTGAAACAAGACAACAAGCACCATCAACATGACGACAAAGAAAATACAAAAACAAAATCCATTTATCAACACACAAAATAAATATCAAACATTAAAACAAATCCACAAAATACATTTACAAATTCAGATTTTCAAAAAACGACACACGACAATAAAAAACCATAATATCAAAACAATTTTTCACAAACGTACGACACAACGATAAAAAACACATAAAACCACAACACCGAAACAATCCGCCTTTTTTACGACTCCAAACTATACATAATATACATTATGCGCCTAAACAATGCCGAAAATACAGTATCCAGAAATCTGTCCCCCGCCGATATCCGGGACTTTTATTGCAACCAGCCAACAACCCCACATTCGTCATATAATTTTTACCCTGACAAATTTTCGCAAAAAAAACTTTTAATGCCCGCAAGTTTACCAAATAAAAAATTTTAAATTTTACACCAAGCGCGGACGTCATACTTTATAACCCGCACCCTTTTCCACCAAAACACAAAAAAAAACGGCCAATTTGACCGCCACCAAGGAATTAAATCAGGAAAAACCACCCAAACACCTTTAATCAGAGACAGAATTCGACTCCAAATACGCATCCAAAGCCGCCAAAACCTTTGCCAAGGTCTTTTGCGGGCTTTCATCATGCGTTTCAACCGTTATATCTGCATTTGCATACACATCATAACGTTCATCAATCAATTGCGATAGAATTGTTTTACTGTCCGCATTTAATAATTGCGGTCTGGTATTGCGGAAATTCGTTCTTTTTACCAACAAATCCAAATCTGCGCGCAACCATATAGTTATTGCGCGATCCGCCAACATTTCACGTACCGCAGGCGTTATAAACGCCCCTTCTCCCGTTGACAAGATTTTTATTTCAGGATCGGACTCTAATATTCTTTTAATAACACTTTGTTCGACGCGACGAAATTCTTTTTCGCCATACATTGAAAAAATATCAACGACACTGCAACCGGCCGCAGATTCAATTTCTTTATCAGAATCAACGAAATCAACAGACAAACGACGGGCCAATGCGCGACCTATACTGGTTTTTCCTGCCCCCATCAAACCAACCATAACAATCGGTCTTTTCAGGCCAAAATCATTGTTTTTTTTCATTATTTTCCTTACAAAAAAAAGAATCAATAAATAACTTCAAAAAATAATTACAATTAATTGATTGTTCTTTTTTTATTATTCTATATTCGCCAATTGTTCCAGCTGTTCTGCGGCAATAATTGCATCGATTAATTCGTCGACAGCCACACCACCCGCCAACACATCATCCAACTTATACAAAGTCAATTTTATACGATGATCTGTGACACGTTGCTCCGGAAAATTATACGTTCTGATTTTTTCACTGCGATCGCCCGAACCAACCATACTTTTTCTGGACGCGTCGCGCATCGCACGTTGTTCTGCACGTTGTTTTTCATACAATTTCGAACGCAACATAGTCATACAATTTTCACGATTTTGAATCTGTGAGCGTTCTGTTTGACAACTGACCACCTCGCCCGATGGAATATGCGTAATACGTACCGCAGAATCCGTTTTATTAACGTGTTGTCCACCCGCACCCTGTGCACGAAAAGTATCAATTCGCAAATCTTTTTCATCAATTTGAATATCTATATTTTCAGCTTCGGGCATCACAGCAACAGAAACCGCACTGGTATGAATACGTCCGCCCGCTTCGGTTTCCGGAACACGCTGAACGCGATGAATACCTGATTCAAATTTCATACGACCGTACGCGCCCGCGCCATCAATTTTAAATATAACTTCTTTATAACCACGCAACGATGTCGCATTTTCTTCCATTACCTCTATCTTCCACCCTTGACGCAACGCATAACATTTATATTGATTGTACAAATCACCCGCAAACAAAGCAGATTCTTCACCACCCACACCCGCGCGAATTTCCATAATGACACTGTTATCATCTGCTGCGTCACGCGGCAACAGCGCCAATTGTAATTTTTTTTCAACGTCGGGCAGAATTTTATTCAATTCCATCAACTGTTCTGCCGCCATAGACTTAAATTCTGGATCAGATTGCATCTCTGTCGCGTCTGTAATACCGTTTTGAATTTGAAAATATTCTGAAATTATCGGTAAAATTTCTGACAATCTTGAATATTCTTTTGATAATCTGGATAATTCTTTGCCAGACGCTTCACCCGAATTCATTAAACCTTCGACTTCGGCCGCACGATTTTGTATATCTTTTAACTTTTGTTCCATTATCATTTTTATTCACCAATTATCTTTTTTATAACCATTTCAACGGTCATTTTATCTTGTTCGCCCGTCATCATATTTTTGACAGTAATTTGTTCAGAATTTACTTCATCTTCACCGATTATTACACTGAATTTAGAATTTATTTTATTTGCAAATTCAATTTGATTTTTGAATTTTTTATCCGCATCTAAATACGGTACAGAAACAATTTTTGCATCGCGTAATTTCTTCAAAACCCCACCCGCATATTGCAAGCAATTTGATCCCATAATTAATATCGCAACATCGATTGGATTCATAAATTTTTCTAAATTTATTTTACCTTCTTCTAATAACGCAACCATCAATCTTGAAAAACCGATCGCTGCACCCACACCTATAATTTTAGTTTTAGAAAATTTAGACGCCAAATCGTCATAACGACCTCCGCCACCGACTGCGCCCAGCTCTGAAAAATTATCCAAGAAAAATTCAAACACAATTCCGGTATAATACGAATGCCCACGCATAATACCCAAATCAATTTCCGCATTTTGAACACCCAAAGCACCCAACAAAACCATAAAATTGTCCAATTCTGCGATCGCTGAATCCAATTTATCAAAACAGTTTAAAAAACTTTTGTATCCGTCTGTAAATACTGAATTTATTGTTTTTGATTTTTCAATCCCGACAACCTCTGATAGCACATCAGCAAAGTTTTCTAATTTGTCTTTTTTATCGATTATTACAAAAGCCTCTCTGGCAACATCCGTATCCAATTCCAGATACTCAAACATTGCATTCCAGAATTTTCTGTTGCCGATTTTTATGTTTGTTTTACCAACAAATTCTTCAATAGACGCATATGCATTTGAAAGCACAGAAATAATTTCAGCATCATAATTCAAAGACAAATTATCTGGCGCCATAATATCAATATCCACCTGATAAAATTCACGATAACGTCCACGTTGTGGTCTTTCGCCACGATAATTTCTGGCGAATTGATAAGCACGAAAAGGAAACGTTAAATCATTTTTATGACCCGACACATATCTGGCCAATCCAACAGTCCCGTCATAGCGCAACCCCATTTTAGTTTCGCCTTTTTGAAATAAAAACATTTGCGTTTCAATTTCATCCCAATTATCTTTATCTGTTAAAACCTCTGCCCTTTCAATCGCAGGCAAATCCAATCTGGAAAATCCAGCATTACGAAAAACATTTTGAACACGCGCAGCGCATTCATCAAAACATCTTTGTTGCAAAGGTGTCAATTCTATAAAGCCAGACAAAGGCTTGGTCGGTTTTAAATTCATTTTTTGCTCTTTCGATTATTATGGATAATATTATAGCACAAAAAAGCCAAAAAGCCAACAAAACCCTTTAAAAATATTGATGCAAAGTTTGGCCATTTTTCGATAGCCATAATTTCGCCCGCCCAACGCCATCGCCATACAACGCAGAAACACAAGCCCAAAAATGCACCGAATGATCCATATGTTTTAAATGCGCCAATTCATGAATTATAACATATCGCATAACATATGGCGGCGCAAAAGCCAATCGCCAAGATAAAGACACCGCACCTGCGGACGTACAGCTGCCCCAACGCGAAGACGTATCTTTTATTGATAATTTCGTCGGCCAAAATTCTTTTGGCGCAGATTTTATAATTTGTTTTGCTGATTTCAAAAATTCAGATTTTATAAAATCACGAACCCGTCGTTGCAACATATCAGAACCGCCACCAACCCACAAAACCCAAGGATTTTCGGGATTTTCCGACCCCACCAATCGCGATGAATATTTTTTTTCATCATATTTTATTTGGACACGCAATCCCAAAAATTCAATCACATCATCATAATTAACATCTTTTTTTTGCGGCGATTTTTCAAAAATATTTTCCAACCATTTTCTTTTTTCTTCCAAAAATTTCAATACAGATTTATCAGACACCAAAAAAGGTTTTGATACTCTGATTTCACGATTTGGATTAACACGCGGTCGCAAAGTTATCCCACGCAAACCACGTCTGGTTGTAATTATTACCGGAATTTCTTCGCCCAACAAAGTTCTGAAATAAAAATTTATCATTTAATTTTTTTAATAATTTCATCTGCAATTAAATCTGCATCAAAGCCAAATTTTTTATAAACGTTTTCGCCTGCACCCGATTCGCCAAAGTCATCCAAACCAACAACCGCATCCGCAAATTCAAACCAAGACGCCGTCGCCCCCGCTTCTATCGCTACGACAAATCCGCGACAAATTTCAGATTTATATTTTTCAGATTGACGGCGAAATATATCGACAGACAACATACTGACAACCTGGACGCCGGAACCGATTTTTTTTGCAACATCAACCGCCAACGGAACTTCTGAACCCGTTGCAATTATTGTGACACGCGGCTTTTGTGCACCATATATAATGTATGCACCCTTTTCGATTTTTGTTCTGTCGGGGGTCATAATTTGTTTAAATTTTTGACGCGACAAAACAATGGCCGTTGGCGTCGCAACAGAATCCAAAGCCGATTGCCACGCGTACAAAACTTCTGCCTGATTGCATGGTCTGAACACATGCAAATTTGGAATTAATCGCAATGATGCGATTTGCTCAATCGGCTGATGCGTCGGCCCATCTTCACCAACCATAATACTGTCATGAGTCAACACATAAACCGCAGGAATTCCGGACAACGCCGCAATCCGAATCGCAGGTTTCATATAATCAGAAAACACCAAAAATGTGCTGGAAAAAGCACGTAGACCGCCAATACATAAACCGTTTACAATCCCACCCATCGCATGTTCACGGACGCCATAATTTATATAATTTCCACCAAAATTATCCGCCGTTATATCCCGCCCGAATTTCACATTTGTGCTGCCGCCTAAATCCGCGCTGCCACCGATTAAGCCAGTTTTATGGCTCATAATTTTTTGCAAAAACAATCCCGATAATTCGCGTGTCGAAATTACAGATTCTAATGACAAATCTTTTAAATCAAAATCATCAGAACGTGGCAAAGATTTTTTTTCATAATTAATTTTTATATTTGCCCATAATTTTATTCCAACATCTGATTTATTTTTTTCAATCAAATTCAATAATTCTGTCGGATTTATATCAAACCCGTGCGCTGCGGGTTTTCCCGACAAACTGGACGAATTTCCAATAATTGTTTTACACGCAACAAACGTTGGCTTATCCGATTTTTTCGCCATCTCCAAAGCCGAATTCAATTCATCAAAATTATGCCCATCAACAGACAAAACAGTCCAACCGGACGCAGACATTTTTTTTACCATATCAATCGCCGTTAACGCGTACCCATCTATTGTAACATTATTATCATCCCACAATAAAACCAGATTGTTTAATTTATATCGCCCCGCGAAATCGATTGATTCCGCCGCCACACCTTCGGACAAATCACCATCACCTGCCAAACAATAAACAATTGAATCTTCAGACTTTATTTTTGCCGCCATCGCCATCCCAACAGCGTTCGACACCCCCGCCCCCAATGGCCCTGTCGTTGCCCAAACACCATTTGTGTGACGTTCTGGGTGTCCCGGCAATCCGCCGATTTTTCTGAAAGATTTTAAATCACCAATTTCTGCGCCCGTTAATTTTAAAACAGAATATAACATAGCGCTGCCGTGTCCGGCGGACAATACAAATTTATTTTTTCCGCCGTCTAAAAAATTAGCATAAACGGTTGTCACGATATCTGACGCACTCATAATAATTCCGAAATGCCCGCTGCGTGACGCTTGTAAAGCGGACAAAGCACCGAATTTAACGGCGCGCGACATTTCTTTTAAATTATTGGAATCGAACTTCATTTTATGGTATTATAACATAAAAACAAAGAGAATAAAATGTTAAAAATTTATACAGACGGCAGCTGTTTAGGAAACCCAGGATTTGGCGGTTGGGGATTTGTCGCAACAGACGGAACAAACATCGCAAAACGCAGTGGTGCCGCCCCAGACACAACCAACAATCGCATGGAATTGTTGGCTGTTATATCCGCATTAAATGCCGCTAAAAAAAATCACAATGAATTGGAATTATATACAGACAGCCAATATGTAAAAAACGGCATGCAATCATGGATAAAAAATTGGAAAAAAAACAATTGGAAAACCGCAGATAAAAAACCTGTGAAAAACCAAGACCTGTGGCAACAATTAGACATCGCCGCATCTGAAATAAAAATCCATTGGCATTGGGTTCGCGGCCACAATGGCGACGAATTAAATGAAATGGTCGACGTTCTGGCACGCACAGCGGCAGAAGAATTACGCGATTCTTAAACAAAACATATAGCCCGAAAAAAACGGGCATACTTTTTACTGTTTTTTGTTGACAAAATAAATTTATGTAATATAATTAGAGCATGAAAAATTTAGAAAAAGAATTATTAAGAATTAATAACAACACCAAAATCAATCAACAAAAATTGGATGCGATTGCAAACAAATTTATTGATTGCGGGATTAACACAATTGAAGAATACAATTTAAACGAAGAATATTGTATAAACCCGCAAGACTGTATTAAAACATTATTTCAAAAAACAACCGCACAAATGATGCCAAACAATTTTATACAAATTCGATTGGAAAAATCCCCATGTAAAGACGATGACCTGACCATTGCAGAATATATAGGATTCAGAAGAAAATTTTTAATTTATCCAAAATTCTTTGAACAAGAATATTCTCTGCCCCAGGCATATTCTGTAATTTCACACGAAATCACACACGCTTTACAGCACGCTTGTAAAAGCGCAATACCAGCCGACGTATGCAGCACAATCCAAGAATATCTGCCAGAATTCGATGCGGTCGTACCGTACGACAAATCAATTTTGGAAACCGAAGCAAACAAAATCGAAGAAATTGTTTTAAATAGCATGTATAGAAAATTTGGAAAATCAAAATAATGCAAAATGCTGAAAACATCTTGAAACGGCGCCTGGAAAGATACGAATCTTTACCTGAAAACACACCCAAATTTATTAAACATTTTATATTAAGATATCATGTTATTGGTTATATGCATAATTCAAAAATATTCGATTTTGACACAGTAGAATATGTTGCAAATAAAATGGCAAATATCGCATGGAATACTATTGAAACAAATAAATTTAACAACGAATCTTCATTATTAAACGAACAAGAACACATTACAAAAACCATGACACACAATATGTTAAATGGATTTTTTGCGCACAATGATACAAAAGTATTAACTCTACCCAATTCTTACCAACCCGAAAAAAAAGATGCTATTGCAACAAATTATTTTGATATAAATGAAATTCATTATTACAAACCATTTTTTAAAGAACAACCAAATTTATACCATATAATTTATATTGTTTCTCATGAAGTTACGCATTCATTACAAAACGAACGTAATGGATTAATTTCAAATGACGATCCCATAACAAAACATATTTTAAATTCAAAAGAAATTGATTATAAAAACATAATTCCATACATCAAAGACATCACAGAAAGAGAGGCAGACACGGTTGCGCGCGCTTGTTATGATAAATTGGCACAGATGTTTTTAAAAAAACAATTTTTAAAAAAGAGATAAAAAATGCCAGACTATAAAAACAAATTCGAAATAAAACAAATGTATAAAACATACAAAAAATCGAAGAATTCAATGGACACAAAGACCGAAATATTCGAAAAAAATTTTTTCAATCTGGTGAACGATTCGGCAATTTTAGATAAAGATAAATTAAACGAACGCGCAGACAAAATTGCATCATTTGGCTGGGAATACATCCAAAAACACAATTTATACGATTCGTATTCCCCGTCCGACATATTGTATTTAACCAATTACACATTAAAAAAAACATTGCCAAAATCAAATATTTTATTAGAAAACATTCAATATGACGCAGAAGAAAAATCAACCATAGCTTCATATTGTTCATCTTTAAAAAAAATATTATTTTATCCGTCTTTTTATAAATACAAATTTCATATCGAAGTTGCATTTTCATATATCGCACATGAAATAATGCACGTTTTACAAGACCATAATCAGGCAACATATCAAAACGACATTAATCAAATAATTTCAAAAAATTTGAAAATGTTTTATCGATACGTTCCGTACAATAAAAGAATAAATGAAGTCGAGGCAAAAGTTATAGAAAACAAAACAAATAAAATAATTTCAAATTTAGTCTTCAAAGAAAAATGTGTTTTGAAACCGATTTTTACTACTTACCACGATAACCAATTGCAACGATAAACATTTCAACTGAATCTTTACGAGAAGATGGCGGTTTCATATGATGAACGACGTCAAATTTTTGACGAATTTCTTTTAATAAATCGGTCGTCGTACCACCTGTAAAAGATTTAGCAATAAACGTACCACCAACTTTTAACGCAGATTTCGCGAAATCATACGCGTATTCCAATAACACCATTTGACGGATATGATCGGTTCTTTTATGACCAACGGTATTTGGCGCCATATCCGACATAATAACATCAACGCATCCATTCGCGTCCGAATCGGCCGCCGGTAAATTTAATTTTTCATTTAACCAATCCAAAGCGTCATCCGTTGTAAAATCGCCCTGATAAAATTCAACGCCGACAATAGGTTTGATTTCCAATAAATCCATTGCAAAAATTTTAGATTTTGGATATTCACGTGCAACATATTCAGTCCAGCTGCCGGGAGCGGCCCCCAAATCAACAACGGTTTGGTTATTACGGAAAAATCTGTATTTTTCATTCATTTCCAAAATTTTATATACTGCACGTGAACGATATCCGTCTTTTTGAGCGCGCGCAACATACGGATCAGACGCCTGGCGTTGAAGCCAAGCGACCGAAGATTTTTTTTGTGCAATTTTTTTATTTAAAATTCTCATTACATTCCAACTGGCGCGCTGCCACCACCGGGTGCGCCTTTTTTCAATTTTTCCATCAAATTTTCCATACCGCCCATACGTTGAACCATAGCCATTTGACTTTTCATTTTTGAATATTGTTTGATTAAATGTTCAACTTCACGAACTGTTGAATCGGATGCTTCTGCAATTCTGATTTTTGCATTTGCAAATATTTTTTCAGGGTCATTTCTTTCGTCCGCTGTCATAGCTTCTAAAATTTTGATTTGTTTGTCTACGCTGCCGTCTTTGATTTTTTCTTTCATAGCACCAACCGCGCCCGCCATACCAGGAACCATTTTTAAAATACCGCCAAAGTTGCTCATTTTTTTAATTTGTTTTAATTGAGTCAACATATCATTCATATCAAATTGACCAGACATCATACGAGCGGCCGTTGCCTTCATACCCGTATCAACTTTTTCTGGTTTTACGTTATCTGTTGCAACTTCTTTCTTTTTTCCAAATCCAAACATTTTTTACTCCTTGTTAATTATGTAATGTATTTTACTATATATTTTAATCAAATTCAACCGCCATACTATTTTTTTGGTTTCAAATATCTTTTTAAATATTTACCGGTCAAAGAATTTTCATTATCTGCCACATCTTCTGGTGTACCATATGCAATTAATTGACCGCCACCAACGCCGCCCGCAGGACCCAAATCTATAATCCAATCGGCCGTTTTTATAACTTCCAGATTATGTTCAATTACGATAACGGTATTGCCCTGGTCTACCAATTCTTGCAATACGGACAATAACATTTTGATATCTTCGAAATGCAAGCCTGTTGTCGGCTCGTCCAGAATATACAAAGTTTTTCCCGTGCTGCGCGCCGCCAATTCTTTTGATAATTTTATACGTTGCGCCTCGCCCCCGGATAACACCAAAGAACTTTGTCCTAATTTAATATATTCCAAACCAACGCGTTTTAATAATTCTAATTTTTTAGCAATGGATGGAACATTCACAAAATATCTGTATGCTTCTTCGACCGTCATATCCAAAACGTCAGCAATAGATTTTCCTTTGTATTTTACCGCCAAAGTTTCTTCATTATATCTTTTTCCGCGACATTTATCACATTCGACATAAACGTCGGCCAAGAAATTCATTTCGATTTTTATTTGACCATCCCCTTGGCACGCTTCACATCTGCCGCCCTTTACATTGAAAGAAAAACGTCCCGGTGCGTATCCACGTGTTTTGGCTTCGGGCAATTCCGCAAAAAAATCACGAATATTGGTAAATACACCCGTATAAGTCGCAGGATTACTGCGTGGAGTACGCCCAATTGGCGATTGGTCAATATCGATTACTTTATCAATAAATTCCAATCCAGAAATAGTATCATGTTCGCCAGCCTCTATTTTTGAACCATGCAATCCACGCATTAATGACGGATACAAAGTATCCAACAATAACGTAGATTTTCCAGACCCCGATACGCCCGTCAATGCGATAAATTTACCCAATGGAAATTCTGCGTCTATGTTTTTTAAATTATTTTCGCGTGCGCCAGTTACAACAATTTTTTCGCCCGAACCCGTACGACGTTTTTTTGGCAATTCTATTTTTTTCTTGCCCGATAAATATTGTCCGGTTAAAGAATCTTTGTTTTTTATCACCTGAGCCGGCGTTCCAGCCGCCACAATATTTCCGCCGTGAATCCCCGCATTTTTACCAATATCAACCAGATAATCTGCCATCAACATTGCGTCTTCGTCGTGTTCTACCACGATAACGGTATTATCTTTATCGCGTAAAGTTTTCAATGTTTCTAATAATTTATCATTATCGCTTTGATGTAATCCAATTGACGGTTCGTCCAACACATACAAAACACCCGACAGACCGCTGCCGATTTGAGACGCCAATCTGATTCGTTGCGCCTCGCCCCCGGACAGAGTTCCCGCCATACGAGACAAAGTCAAATAACCCAAACCTACAT
Source organism: uncultured Muribaculaceae bacterium (assembly GCA_964371145.1). Lineage (GTDB taxonomy): Bacteria > Pseudomonadota > Alphaproteobacteria > Rs-D84 > Rs-D84 > CAUTNA01. The sequence continues at coordinate 126,824 of CAYJKO010000001.1, read as the reverse complement.
TTTGTAAAAAAGATAATCTTTCTGTAATTTCTCGCAAAATAATACGCGCAATATCATTTTCTTTGTCGGATAAAACGGTCGGCAATTTTTTAAACCATTCCAACGAATCGTTCACAGACAAATCAGATATATCCATAATATCTTTTGAATTAACCTTGATACACAAAGCTTGGACATTTAATCTTTTTCCATGGCATATCAAACATGGTTTTTGCACCTGGTATTTAGAATATTCATTACGGGCGGATTCTGATTCCGTTTCGCGTAATCTGCGTTCAATATTTGGAATAACGCCCTCGAATGGCTTTTCATAAATAAATCCATTCCAATTAATTTTAACCGCCTCGTCCCCTGACCCATATAACACCAAATCTTTTTGTTCTGCCGTTAAAGAATTCCAAGGTTTAGATAATGGTAATTTATATTTTTTATTTATCGCCGTTAACAAATGATCGAATTGAGTCAACATCCCACCACGAGACCAAGGCGCAATTGCACCATCCAAAATAGATTTAGAACCGTCCGGTATAACCAATTCAGGCGATATATTTAATTGCATTCCCAAACCGTCACACGCGCTGCACGCACCAACCGGCGCATTAAACGAAAACAAACGAGGCTCTATTTTTGGGACTGTAAACCCGCTGACGGGGCATGCGTAATCTTGTGAATATAAAATATCTTCGTTTGTGTCCAATCTGCGCACCAAAACGGATCCCGGAACCAATCGCAATGAACCTTCGAACGCAGAATATAATCTGGTATTAAAATCTTGTTTTTTTTCATCCCCCTCGGATTCTTCGGGTAAAACCAATCGGTCGATAATAACGAAAATATCGTGCTTTTTATTTTTATCCAATGCAGGGACAGAGCCCAAATCATAAATTTCACCGTCTATAATCGCCCGTTGATAGCCTTGTTTTACCAGAAAAGCAATTTCTTTTTTATATTCACCTTTTCTCATACGGACCAATGGCGCCATAACATAAATTTTTAAACCCGCCGGCATTTTCAAAGTCCAATCAACCATTTCTTGGATAGTCTGCGATTTAATAGGCAAACCCGTAATCGGGGAATGCGGAACACCGACACGTGCCCATAACAATCTGAAATAATCATAAATTTCCGTCACCGTACCAACGGTTGAACGCGGATTTTTAGAAGTTGTTTTTTGTTCAATTGAAATTGCAGGCGACAAACCTTCGATAGTATCCACATCCGGTTTTTTTTGCATATTTAAAAATTGACGCGCGTATGCGGACAAAGATTCAACATATCTGCGTTGACCTTCGGCATATATTGTATTAAACGCCAAAGAAGATTTTCCAGATCCAGATACGCCCGTGAAGACCACCAATTTATTTTTTGGTATGTCCAGATCGATATTTTTAAGATTGTTTTCGCGTGCACCGCGTATTTTAATTGTATTCATATAAAACAAGATAGTGCAAAAAAATGAAAATTCAATAGAAAAAAGGCTCTTTATTTTAAAAGAGCTTTTTTAAATTATCTTGTCAAATTGTACAAATTTTGTGGTGTCATCAAAATATTTGATTTGCTGACATTTTCACGACCCAAAGGTGGGATTAAATTGCCTTCGACCCAAATGTCTACACCACCAACATTACCAATCGTTGCAGAAATATTATTTCCGTTTGGAACATAATATACGTCACCCGCAACCAATGAACGGCGGAACAAATTGTCGCCCGCTTTATTTTTTACCTGAACCCAAGAATCGCTTGATGCTTGCAATATAATTTTTGCATCAGCTTTGTTTTCTGTGCCATATTCTTTATTAATTGCAATATTGAAAATATCATTATTGTCAACAACCGGAGCCTCCGCCATAACTTCGGCAGTTTCATTTACTTTTATAATATTTGCATTTGTCGTTGCAGATTCAGCCCCAATAAAAGCAAAAATCAAACCAATAATTAATACCACACCCAGCGCAGTTAAACCTCCAACCATAAATAATTTTGTATTTTTCTTTAAATTTGCAGATTCTTTTACAATTGCGGGTTCATCGTTTTTTTCATCGGCCACATTCACATTTTCATCTTTGGTCAATGCTGCTTCTTCATTATTTTGATAATAATTAATAGCAACTTTGATTTTATCAATGATTACAGTTGGATCTAACCCCAATTCAATTGCGTAATTACGGGCAAAACCCAAAACATAAATAACCTCTGGAATTGCATCATAATTATCATTTTCCAAGGCTTCTAAATATTCTTCACGGATACGCAAAACTTTTGAAATGCTTGCGATTTCGCGTTTACCACGACCAGTTGTTCTGGTTTGGCGCAACATTTGACCCGCGGTTAATTCTGTATTATTAATATTGTTTAATTTTTCGCTCATTTTCTCGACCCTTGGTATTCATATTAAAAATTTGTAATCGTATAATAGCAGTCAGCGTCCGAATAAATCAACAGAAAAATTCTTTGATAGCCGTTTTAATGTCATTAACATCCAACATTTGATTTATACGAGTTCTGAATTCATTTGCGTTTTTCATACCTGCGCTGTACCAAGCCGCATGTTTACGGAACATCGGTACCGCCGTACGCGTTCCATAATATTCTATACTTAAATCCAAATGCTCTAAAATAACATCACATATATTATCCGGTACGGATTCAATTTCACCTGTCAATATTCCCAACAACCAGGGCGCACCATATAACCCCCGCCCTATCATTGCACCTTGGTATCCTAAATCCATTACCTTTTTAACGTCCGCCATTGTTTTTATGTCGCCATTACCAATAATTGGGATTAAACCATCGGGCTTTATATCTAATTCAGCACACCCTGTATATAATTGAGAACGCGTTCTGCCATGCAAAGCAGCAAAAGACGCACCTTGTTCGCCCGCAATCCGAATTAATTCTTGCCAATTTTTTGTATTAAAATCCCAACCCAATCTGGTTTTTACTGAAACCGGTATTTGAACCGCGCCTACAACCGCACCAATGATATCGGCCGCCAATTTATGGTCTTTCATTAAATAAGCGCCCGCACCAGCCTTTGTTGCAACTTTTGCGACCGGACAACCCATATTAATGTCTATCCATTTTGCGCCGTTATCTTGCAACATTTTTGCGCCAGTCGCCATTATTTCAGGATTGGCACCAAAAATTTGAGCCCCTATATCACCTTCTGGTTCATATTTATCGAAATTACGTAAACATGTTGTATGCCCACCAACCAAAGCGTGACAAGATATCATTTCGGTTACCAATGCCGCACGTTTAGAAAATTTTCTTAAAATCGTACGAAAAGGTCTGTCGGTTATCCCCGCCATTGGTGCAGCAAATATTTGATTATTTATATTCATAGTGGTATAATGTCACACATGATGAAAAAAATCAAAAATTTATTTAGCTTTTTAAAACGCGCTTGGCAAACCAGTCGCCGTGGCCGTTTTGGCGTAATATTTATTGTATTAGCCTTTGTATTAATGATTTCCAGATGGTTTTTCGGCGATGTAACCATTCAACAATACATTGCCAACGCACGCCAATTAAACCGAACCCAGGCACAATTAGAAATCAAAACAAAAAAATTAGAATCTTTGAAATTGCATACCGATTTAATTAAACAAGGGTCACCAGACTTCATAGAAGAAATCGCTTTAAAAAAATTAAACAAAGGCGACCCAGATATCAAAATTTTAAAATTTTAAAATTAATTCAAAATAATTATCGCCAAATTTAAATAAAACGCGAAACACAACCATATTATATATGGAATAATCATTCGACCCGCAATTCGGCTGTGTTCATAAAATGATTTCATCATAAATATTGCAACTATAATCAAAGCCGCTATATTAATTAAGCCTAAAATTTGAAAATTCATTCCAAAAAATAACCAAGACCACATTCCGTTTAATACCATATGCACCCCGAACCACGCAATTGCAGGACGTTTATTTTTATTATCGCTGGTTAAAACCAAATATAACGCCCACCCCAAAATAAAAAACAATATATTCCATACGATACCAAACACATATCCCGGCGGATTTAAAACAGATTTATTTAAATCGTAATAAAAACTGTTTGGGACTGCGCTGGGCGTAAATTTTGAACCAACGACCCCCGGCAAAAAAGACGCGATCATAGCGCCGATAAATTTCAATCCATTCATATTTGCATCCTTTTGTTTATACATAAAATAATAATATCAAAATTGGCATAAATTTATAACAGGAACAAAATCATTGTCGTTTATTGCGCATACGATATCAAATTTCGATAATTTTTATAAATTTTTATTGAATATTTATAATTTTTAGTGTTATAATGCAACGCACGCGCCCCTAGCTCAGCTGGATAGAGCATCAGATTTCTAATCTGCAGGTCACAGGTTCGAATCCTGTGGGGCGCGCCAGAATAAAACAATCCCCTTTTGGGGATTTTTTTATTCTCTGTCCGTCCCCGGATGAGAACCGTAAAAGGTTCGTGCAAATAGTTATAATGCACAAACAAAGTGCCGTGTATTATATACGATTGCGAAAGGGACCCGCGATTTTCAATCGTGGGAATTACAATCCTGTGGGGCGCGCCAGAATAAAACAATCCCCTTTTGGGGATTTTTTTATTCTCTGTCCGTCCCCGGATGAGAACCGTAAAAGGTTCGTGCAAATAGTTATAATGCACAAACAAAGTGCCGTGTATTATATACGATTGCGAAAGGGACCCGCCATAAATTCAAACCCTTGATTTTTTTGTGTTTTTTTGATATAATATTAACATAATTTTAACAGACGGGGCGAATCTCGTCTGTTTTATTTTTATCCCCGCATTTTGCGGGGTATTTTTTTACATACAAAAGGAATAGAAATATGAAAAAAATCAGTAAAAATGCCATTTTATTATTAAAAGATTTAGAAGGTGCAATAAAACACAATGGGATACATATAATATATGACGATCAAACGGGTCGCCCTGTCCCCAATTTCGCAAACCCGCCCCGTGGCGCAACAATCGGATATGGACATCTATTGACGAACACGGAAAAACAATCCGGAAAATATACAAGCGGTCTGGACGAATCCGGGGCAACAGAATTATTAAAATCTGATTTATACAGATTTGAAGATGCGGTCAATAAATTTATAACCGCAAAATTAAATCAAAATCAATTTGATGCGTTGGTTATTTTTGCATTCAATATTGGGATTGGCGGTTTTGCAAAATCAAGCGTTTGTAAACATATAAATAACCCAGATTTTAAATCCGACATTTATCCTGATTTAGAATCTGCATGGTTGGCGTGGAATAAAACGGGAGGAAAAATATCAGCCGGATTAATAAACCGCAGAAAAGCCGAGTTAAAATTATTTTACAGTATATAATTTTATGCTTGTTTAAAATTCAATAAATCTTTATTATATAAATATGGAAAGAAAGACGGGATTTTTATTTTTTATAGCAATATTATTATTTGCGCCTGCATTTGCGAATTCTCGTGCATATATCACAACAGACGTGTCACGCGCTGGTACGACGAAACCGACGTCCGTTACTGATTTTGTATCACCCACAAATTTTGAAACCATGTATCCATATATGAACAACACGATGAAGGTTAAAATGAACCCGGGGGTAACAACAGAATATTCTTCTTTGCCAACATCTGTGACTGCGCGTACAGAAAATTTAACAACCAGACGCGTTGTTCCACGCACTGGCACGACGAATTCAAACACCACCGCCGCACGCAGTGCAACCACGTCCACGACATATAACACGTCGACAACAAACGTTTCACGCAGCGCCACCACACCCGCGACACGTACAACATCATCAACATCAAATTCAAACAGACGTGTTGTGGCCCGTTCCAGCGTACCGACCAACAATGTGCAAACAAACGTATATTCAACATATGTGTCCGGTGGCACAGATTATGTATCCGCAGAAAGATGTTTGGCAGATTACACAGATTGTATGAACGATTATTGCGAACGCGAAGACACAGCGTATAACAGATGTTATTGCAGTTCTAAATTGGCGCAGATTGATGATCAATACAGAACCGAGATTGATGAATTAATTATGGAAATTTTGACTTTGAAAAATGGCGCGATTGTCGATGAAAGCGAATTAAACGCATATTGGAACGATATGATAGGCGTCCATACCAATGACAATTCTTGGGAAAATTTGGATAATTTATTGGACATAGATTGGACAGATTCCGTCAGCACCGTTCGAGGCCAAGAATCTTTTATAATGGGACACGATTATTGCATTCAACATTTAACGGCTTGTGGATATATGTCTGGGAATATGCGTGATATGTATAAATCTGAAATTGCGCGCGATTGCAATGAATACGAATACGGATTAAACGGTTTAAAAAATGCGGCTAAAGATTTTGTCGAAGCGTTAAAGTAAATTATTATCTGTTTTTTACCCAACAATCTTTTATATGATCATTCACCATACCGGTGGCTTGCATAAAAGAATAAATTATTGTTGTTCCAACAAATTTAAATCCCAATTTTACTAAATCACGACTGATTTTATCGGACAGCGGCGTATTTGCGGGAACATCTCCCTGCGCTTTCCAATTTCCCACAATTGGATTATTATCGACATACGCCCAGATAAATTTAGAAAAAGATCCATAAGATTTTTGGATTTCTATAAATTTTTTTGCATTATTAATCGCGGCATTGATTTTCAATTTATTTCGAATAATTTTTGGATTGTTTAATAATTCAGCAATTTTTTTATCATTATATTGCGCGACTTTATTCACATCGAAATTATCAAAAGCGATTCGAAAATCATCACGTTTTTTTAATATGGTAATCCAAGATAATCCGGCCTGCATACCTTCTAAAATTAAAAATTCGAATAATTTTGTATCATCATATAATGGAACACCCCATTCTGTATCATGGTAATCTTGATAAATTTTTATATCGCCTGCCCATTCACATCTGCGTTTCATAATTATTTTCCTCTTTCCAATCTGGCAATTTTTAATCTGGTTTTTGATTGCTCGGTATGTAATTTTGCATCCATCACAATGTCATATCTTTTATAAAATTCATCCCATTGCTTTTTATGATTGTATTTTTTACCCTCGGCCAATAAATCTTTGAAATTTTTATCTATAATTGAATCTGAATTAATTTGGGCGTCTAAATTAATTAAATAATTCAGTTGTTCTTTTTTATTCATATTTTTAATTTTATTTTCCACAGATTTTTTTATTAAACCGTGCGTATCCAATATGGCGGCTTGGCTTCGCATATTTCTTAATTCGCGCACATTTTCTTCATTAAAAGATTGGATATATTTCTTTTGTCCAATTTTTCTATATAACAAAGCATGCAAAAAATAACCGTTCAAATTTCCTTTTATTATAATAGAACCATCTTTAATTTTGCTTTCATTCAAAACGTCGATAATATTATCATCTGTTTCTTTTACATGTATATATTCCGGATAATTGTTCTGGAATAATTCTAATAATTTATGGTTTGAAATACCTTTATTCATATTATCGTGCAAAAAATCGAATATTTTGTATTTCGCATTTTGTTTGTATAAAGTCAACATAAACACCCATAAACAATACCCGCGGTCTTCAACCGGTTCAAAATTTTTGTATCGGACAGATTGGTAATTCATCATATTATTAATTTCTGCGAACGCCAATGCTGGCACCCAATATTCAAGAATAAATTTATTTTTAGTTTTCGTATATTGTGATGCATTGAATTTATTTTTTTCGGCATTTATTTTTTTTATCAATTCATCCGACCAGCCCGTCATACCAGCGGGAAAATAATTTGAAATTTCATTTTGTTTTTCTGGATTATTTTTATACATTAAACGAACGACGCCTTTATCCATATTTGCACGAACATATTCTGGTTCAACCCCGTTGTTTTTTGAAATTTTTGATACAATTTCGTCATATACTTTATTTTTTTGAATTTGGTTTTTATTTAAATATGATTGGTTAAAATCTTTTTTAAAATTAACAATCATATTGTATCTGATGTCGACATCTGTCGTAAATTCATTAATTAAAGAATTTGAAACTTTTGTTATTAAACTTTTTATTTTTTTCTTTTCTGAAAAAACAGCCAAACCATTGCGAATACGCGTCGTATTTGCGATTTTATTTGATATTTTTTTCGAAGTATCTTTCATTATTTTTTTTACAACTATCATATTTCATCCCGATATAAGTTCTTGATTATTGTATCATATTTTCCGGCACATTAAAATACGAAAAAAACATTGTGAATATTATTTATGATTTTATTCATATATAGCTTGCAAAAGCTATGTTTCATATAGTATTGTAAACCCGTACAAATAAATAAAATAGAAGGAAAAATCATGAAAACCCTTACCAAAACCGGAATTAAATTATTATCAAAACTTTACAAAAGCGTGCTTTTTCGATCTTACAAATCTGGTCAAGCCATTGTTGCCGGCGCGGTTTTAGGGAGCGTTATTTTAACACCTGCAACCTCACATGCAGCAGCACCCATAGATATAAAAGACTTTATCAATGGCACAAACGGCGTTGATGATACATACACAACATTTTCCGCAAGCGGCGATATAATTGTAAGCACCGCAGCCGAATTGGGAACAACGGCACGTTCGGGGTCTTTGCGTGAATTAGCTTTGGAATTAAATGATTATGATTTGATTGGATATAACAATTCGAAAAACCATAACGGTATTACTGTTACTGCGGGCTATACATTAAATGTCGAAGGAACCGGTCCTGATTCATTAATCACAGGCTTTAATAACGCTTTTATAAATGATGCGGGCGGAACGCTGAAGCTTACTGGGTTGAAATTTACAAATAACAATGTCTCTGTTATGAACAATGGCACATTGAATATAGGCGGCAATGTAACCTTTGATGAAGGATATATAGATGGCAACGGCGTCACAAATATAACAGGAAACAATGTTATATTCGAACATGGCGTAGTAATTGACCAAGATAAATTGTATTTAACAAATGTTAATGCAGGTTTGACAATAAATGCAAATAATGTACTTGTTAATACATTCCAAAATGAAGGAAAAATTACATTTACGGGCGGAACGTTGGATCAAGATTTAACAGGGATCAGCGGGGATGTAATCATCGCCAACGGCACAATATTTACAGGCAATGTTATACAAGACCGTTTAGCCATTGCAGATGGTGAAACATTAACGAATAATGGTGATACAACATTCAGATACATTACGCTGGACGCTGGTGAAAAAATCGAAGGAACAGGGAATTTAACAATTGCCGTCAACGGTGGGGTCATAAACAATGGCAGCATAACACAAAATAATTTAACCATAGGCGACAATGTAACCTTTACAAACAATGGCGCATTGAATATCACGGGTGCGCTTACAAACAATGGAATTTTCCAGGCAAAAGTTGACAACGAAGTGGATGTTTCGGGCTCAGGAGTGTTCAGAATAACAGACGGCATTGATATCCAAAATACTGGATTTATTTCAAACAATATTAGTATTAGCAATGGTGGAACACTTACAACCAATGCAGACGATATTGGAAACATTACTTATGTCAATGGAACACTTGACCTGACGGGTGGAACGTTGGCACATAATGTTGACGTTACAAGCGGCACAACAAATATCACATCTGGCAGCACTGTTGTTTTAAACAGTGGCAACACCATCAAAACAAATGTTAATATATTAAATCACGCAACCCTGATCACAGACATTGACACCGTCAATGCGATTAACGATTTTAACAGCTTGGGCAATGAAGGAAATCTGATTGTTGAAAACAGTTCGAACGCTTTAAAAACAGTTACCAAAGACATAATGGGAACGGGCGATGTTACCATCAATGGTCAAAACATCATATTCAATAACAGCAATATTGAAAATAACATCATTGTTAATAGCAGCGGTACAGCCTATTTGCAAAATTCGACATTTGATAAAGATATTGTAAACAATGGATATTTAACTTTTACTGACTATTCTTCTGAACTGATTTTGGACAAAGATATATCCGGTTCTGGTTCTGTATTTATTAATACCGACACTACATTATCTGCCGGAAGCACAATATCAAGTTTCGGACTTGATGTCACGAACAGCACATTTACAAACAACGGTGTAATCAACTCATCATCAATGATTCTTGGTAATGCGACAATGATTAACAATGGAACAATGGGCGCTGCAACCGTTAACATTGGTGGAACATTAAACACATCATTGGAAGATGCAGGGTTCATAATGAACTTTGGTAGACTAGAGGTGACCAATGATTCAATCAACGAAACAATTCTGGGCGCCAGTGGCACAACCGTATTATTCTCAGAAAATGCAACATACCTGGGTTCATCCGCAAATATCCAAGGTACTTTGGATTTGAACGGCAAAACAATCACACTAAGCGAGGCGGCAGAATCCACAACAGACCCTGCCCGCGAAATTGGATCTTTAACCGGAACTGGTAATTTGCAAATCGATGCTGATTTAACGGCAGGACTTACAAATTATGATAAAATCAATATCACAAACGGTGGTGATGCGAATTTGACATTGTCAAATATCAATATCACAACCGAAGGCGATTTGGACAATATCGAATATCTGTTGGGTAATTTGGGTTCAATTACAACAAGTGTTCTGGGCGGCGAAATCATAACAACAACCGCAACACATAAATATACATTTACCCAATCTGCAACAGGTCAATTAACCGTTGAAAGAATTGCATCTTCAACCGGATTAACCGACTGGATTCGTGGTTTAAATGGGAACGATGCAAGTTTCACATCTTTTTCAACAAATTCTGATATGCTAGTTATGGAACCAGGCGACCTTGGAACACTGCATCGTGATAATGCGACAGACACAACCTATACATTGAATTTAAATAATGGTGCCAATCTTTCTGGATATGGTTCATCCAATGAATACAATGGTATTGCCGTCAATGAAAATGACGTTGGTTACGATTTGAAAATTGCAGGAACCACAGGCTCTGAAATCTCTGGATTTAACAAAGCCTTGATTGTTAATGAAAACAGTTTGGCATATGTCGAAAACATCGCATTTAACAACAATAACCAAGACATCGTAAATAATGGAATTGTTGATTTAAGTGGCGTAAATAATATCACAAACGGCATACATGGATATGGCAGAACTGTTATTTTTGAAGGCCAAACAACAGCCAATGAAATAAATCAAGGTGGGCTGGCAATTTTATCCAAAGGTCAATTAACAATAAATGCGGACGACTTGAATATCGGAAGCGATATAAATAATTCAGGAAAATTATCTTTGACCGGTGGAACGTTTGATACAGCGTTAGGTGGCGATGGTGAATTAAATATTGCTGAAAACACAACGAATGCCGCCAATGTATATCAAGAACTATTATCAATCGAAGATGGCAAAACATTAACGAATAACGGGAATATTTATGCCCTGTTCGATTTGGGCGTTGGTCAAACAATTGATGGGAACGGTGCATTATTTATCAATTCAGGTAATTCGGGTACAACGTCTGCGACTAATGCGGGAACAATAACCCAAAGCGCTGTCGTAATAAGTGAAAAATACACATTAAACAATACAGGCTCGATTACTGCAGACATAATAAATGATGGAAAATTCAATACATCCGGTAATAATGCAAATACGATTACTGGAACTGGCACACTTGATATCACCGGCACAAATACCGGTAACATCACCCAGCATTTGGTAAAAGTTCAATATGGTCCATTTACAAACAATGGAACGATTACTGGCGCGATTGAAAATACTCATGCCTTTGAAGGAACGGGTACATTGAATATCATAGGTGATTCATATTCTAATACTGGATTGATACAGGGGACCGTGAATGTCGCAGGAGGTGTCAGATTTTTAGGTCATGGAGCCGCAACCATTGGATCATTAAATAACTATGGTATATTTGGTATTGCAAACACCGAGCTAACCGGCGTTTCATATAACTATGGTGAAATTGTATCTGATAATTCTTTGACAATTGTTTCCGGAGCTTCACTTACAAACTATGGCACAATTACAACAACAGATATTACAAACGAAGGTACATTTACATCAACAAATGGTAATTTTGAAAATATTAATTTAACAAACAACGGTATCTTTAATATAAACAGCGATACTTTTATCGGAAATATTTTAGGCACAGGTACAACAAATATCAATACACACGTTAAATTTGATGAATCCGCAATTGTGGGCCAAAACCAGTTTAATGTAACACAATCGGGTATTTTAGATATTGGAACAGGACATGTAATCCTGCACTCTCCTACAAAAATTGAAGGTGGGTTGGCGATTGAATTGACCGATATTTCAGAAGGTTCAAATATGCATTCGGGTGGCAGCCTTAAAATCATTGGCGGTTTAAACTTGGATTCCGACACTTCAAAGTTGATGTTGACTGTTGCTGAAAACAAATTGGCAAAGCACACATCAACTGGTGATATATTATTGATTGATGCTGATTTAATAATTGGTGACTTCGCTTCAATGTTATCAAACAACAGATACGAAGTTACAAAAGGATCAACTGATGGTACATATGTGTTAACATATAACGCAGATATCAAAGACGTCGTAAACAACGCTGGTGGCACATCTAACAACATTGCGGTTGGCACAATATGGGATAATGCAACAGGTTTAACAGGTGACGCACAAAATGTTGCATCACAATTGAATTCATTATCACAACATGACGAAAAAGGTTATGTTACGGCACTGAATGCGATTGCTCCGAACGATTCGCAAAAAGTTACCCAATCATTCAGAAATATGGCGGGATTAATGACGAATGAAATTGCGCAACGTCAAAACACTGAATTTACAACTGACGCATCAAAATTCTATGAAAATGGATCGACTTGGGCGGCAATATTGGGCAGATTCAGCAACAAAGGAAATACCGACAAATCTTATGGTTTCACAACAACAGATGCGGGTATGGCGTTCGGATTTGATAAAAAAATCACACCGGATGTTTTAGTTGGATTTGCATACGGATATAATTCAGGTTCAATTGATAATGATGTATCCGAAACAGAGGCAACCGGACATTCATTATACGCATATGCAAAATATAAAAGTGCAGATATGTGGCATATCCGTGGGGCTTTGGGCATGAGCTTTGCAAGTTTTGAAGAAGAAACAAATGCATCTGGCGTTTCAAAAACTGCGGATTTCGACGCAAATAATCTGAATTTGACTGCATTTGCGGGGTATGATATGGGCAACGGTTGGACACCTGAATTTGGTTTACAATTAATGAATGTATCACATGGTGATTACACAGATTCATTGGGCCAAGAAATATCCACAGATAACGCAACCATTTTAACAACCACTTTGGCAACAGATTACCAAACAGATTGGTTTATAATGGACGGCAAATATAATTTGAATCCGATTGCACGTATGGGAATATCTTATGACATCTTGTCCAATGATACAAACAGCGTTGTAAACTTTAATGGTTCGAACTATGCAATCACAGGCGAAGCATTAAACCCATTCGCGATTGAATTATCAATTGGTTTGGAAACAGAAATCAAAGCATGGACATTCGGCATCAGCTATGATTTCGAAGGTCGCCCGGATTTTTCAAGCCACGGCGGAACATTCAAAGCCAGATATCAATTCTAAAAAAACAGAATTGTATGCAATCAAAATAAAAACCCCAATCGGGGTTTTTATTTATAACAAGCCATCGGCATTAAAAAATTTAATCCCTTCTAAAATAGAATAAGCGTCATATGATGCATTATGAATATCCAAACCAGTTTTCTTTATTTCATCTTCGACTCCCAGCAACCTGGCAATATCCCCAGAGGCCTGAGACCGAATGTCAATATTACTTATTTCATACATTTTTTTAAACCATGCGGCTATATTTTTATAATTTAAATTCGTGTCACCGGACACATTATTTAATACCAGATTTTCATTAATAATTTTTCCATCTGCAATATTTTCAAATTCCAAACCCCAACCGTGGCTGAAACAAGTCAATCCTTTTGAAAATTCGCAAAACATTTTGTATGCAGATTCAAAATCTGTGCCTTTTTCATTTATTATTTCGTTTGTAATTTTGGTCAAATTTATAAAATAATCTGATAGCACAGGGTTAAATTTTGGCTTTATGTAAAGATTCAACGTATCAACAACATCCAATGTTTTTGAATCAACCTTTATTGCTGCGATCTGAACCAATTCTTTTTTTTGCCAATCGTTCCAACCATTTTCTTGGCATCCGCGCCAAGAAGTAAATTCTGTATCAAATACTATAAAATGCATGAAAGACCTTTTTTTTATAACAGATGTCATCATATCATAAAAACATTAAATAAAAAAGACAACCTTTACCAAAAATAATTTTATCTATTTTCAAAATCGTGATTACCTGGATTAAATTAAAAAAAAGACCACCGATTTGGTGGTCTTTTTGTAAATCTGGTCGGGGCGACATGATTGTATATTCCCTAATTCCCGTTGGGAATTGGACCCCTTTCGACTCGCAACCGTTTAAACTTCGCATTTGCTCGTTTTCACGGGCTATCGTCTCGAACACGCCGCGTGTTCTCTGCACACATCAACGTCCGCGAACAATATTTAATAAAAACAGCCGTCTAAAACGGCTGTTTTTATTAAATCTGGTCGGGGCGACATGATTCGAACACGCGACATCTTGGTCCCAAACCAAGCACTCTACCAGACTGAGCTACGCCCCGATTACCGAACAATTATGACAAATTAATTTTCAATATGCAAGTCTTTTTTTATTTTGTTTTAAACCCAGGTAATGCCTTAATCCGCCCCACCCTTGCCTGTTTATATTCTTCGATTTTTTTATAATTCTCGAAAACTTCTTTCATACGTTTTGCCGTTTCATTCAAAGAATCTATAAAGGTTCGCCGGTCATAATATTCTTCGTAATTTGAAAAACTTTCGGCGAAACATTCATCCAGACAAAATTTTATATCTTCAATAAATTCATATAATTCCAAACCGTCTTTTGAATAATTCCATTTAAAATCTGGGTTTGTTTTGCGTGGCAAAGAATCTGCCATATCAAACAAAGACTTGGCTCTGAACATATTATGCGCATCATCTTCGTCATAATGAATAAAATCCAACCTGTCGTACATTATATCATATTTAGAATACAATTTCGCCATTTCAAAATCAAATATCGATACCAAGCCTGTTTTTTCATCAACAAAGAAATTTTCGTGTTCCAAATCCCCATGCCAGAAAACTAATTCTTGGTTTAAATTAAAATGACGATTAATTTCATCAACTATTTTTTTTGTCTCATCTGTGATTTGGTTTAAATTGTACGTTTCTATATATTTTTCAATTCCGAAATCAATACGCACACTTTCTGGCAAATCTGCATAACGCCAAATTCCATCATCTTGTTTAACATAATGTTCTGTATGTTTTATTTCCGACATATCATTGATAAAATTAGCCAAAGAGTTTGTCGCAGATTTTTTTATTTTATTTGATGGATTTTTCAAATCATAGACCGGTGTGCCATACGCAAACTGTTCGTATACATTACCGTTTGATATAAAAGTTTTCGGAACAAAATACGCATCTGTTTTATTTAATCGCAAATTATCCGTCACAGATTTAGCATATTTTACGCGATCAACCCAATGTTCCACCATATAATGGTTTGACATATCTTTTATAATTTTTTTTACAATCGGCCCCGACCCAGAATCTGTTTTTTCTGTACGCGTCCAACGACCAATTTTAATATTTTCGCCATTGTTTATAATCTGTGGAATTATTTGAAAAGATTTTGAAGAAATTGTTTTCATTTTAACCTTTGATTTTATTCATTTTCAACCTGTTAAAAACTGCACGAATTTTATCGCATCTTTCGTTTATATCTTCTAAATATTTAAAATTTCCAATAAAATGATGCGGTTTGTCCAACCCCATACGCCACGCAACCATATCTATAAACAATGATTCTAAAAATCTATACATACGACATTTATCCGAATCGAAACCCCATTTGAATTCTGAATTTTTTTTACGCGGCAACGCATCCACTGTATCCCAAAATGTTTTTCCATAAGATTTGCGAGAATACATAGCATATATTTTATAATTATAATCAGACATTTCGAAATCTATGATACCAATTTTTTTGTTTTTTTCGTTTACAAAAATATTTTTATCATGCAAATCATTATGCCAAAAAACGATTTGTTTGTTTTCAGGAAATTTTGCCACTATTCTAAAAGCTTCTTTTATAAATGTATAATTTTCTTCGGTCAAGATATAATCCAATTCAGATAAATATTCTAGAAAAATGCCTTCTTTTGAAATACCACGAATTTCTTTTCCAAAAAACATTTTATTTTTAACCGGTTTTAATTCTGAAAAATCATTTATAAAATTCGCATAAGATAATGCGTATTTAATTTTATCCACATTTGTTACATTTTCCCATTTAAAGTCTTTCAATAATACGCCGTGCATCATATGTTCAAAAACACGATTTCCCGCTATAAAAGTTTTCGGCACAAAATATTTATTATTGTTTAATCCGCGCAATTTATCTGTAATTTTTTTTGAATATTTTACAGTATCCATCCAAAATTCAAATTGCCCACGATATGCAATCGTTGGTGTTTTTTCAATAAAATCACCGACAGAATCATCTAATCTGTAAACCTCGCTGGCGGAACCACTGCTTATACAATATTCGACGTTTTTCGGTCTATAATTTGGAATGATAAAATTATTTCCCGTTATTTGCATTTAATTTTCTCCGGCAAACATAATTGTTTTGATTTATTTTGCATTTGTTTTAATTTTTCTTTAATTTTTAATCTGGCAAAAATAGGTTTTAATTTTTTACAATTTTCATTCACATTTATTAATTCGTCGCGCGCGGGTTTATACGAATCATAAATATTTTGGTAATTATCATAAAATTTATTCATAGAATTTGATAAATTTATTGTATATCTATACAGTCGTTTTTTATCCATGTCAAATTCCCATTTAAATTCTGAATTTGTTTTGCGAGGCAATGAATCAACCGTATCCCAAAATGTTTTAGATGGGGCAAAATCAGAATACATTAAATGTATTTGGGAAACATATTCAATATATTCAAAATCAATTATGCCGACTTTTTTATTTTTTTCATCAATAAAAACATTTGCGTAATTTAAATCGTTGTGCATTAAAATTTTTGTTTTGTTTTCGGGACAATTAGCCAAAAAATCATATAATTCTATCAAAAAATTTTTATTTTCTGGCAATATATAATCTGAAAAATCGTCCAATAAATCGGAATAAATAAAATTTGCAACTGCGCCTTGTAATATTTGATAACGTTCATCGTTCTCGTGTGTTTTAATGGCCGCCATGTCAGACATATCATTAATAAAATTTGCCATAGAGAAAGCATACAGTTTTTTTTCTTTTGAACACATATCGCGGAAATTAAAATCTTTTGCCATAATGCCCGGGACGAATTGTTCATAAACATCGCCATTTGAAATAAAAGTTTTTGGGATAAAATATTTATCATTATTAAAAGTTTTACGAACATTGTCCGAACATCTTTTTGCCCGACGTATTTTTATTGACCATTTTGGGCTATGTGCATATTTCGGAACCTTTAAAACAAAATCCCCAGACAATGATTGTATTTTATATGCCGATGTTTGAGCACCAGAATGAATATATTCTAATTCTGGTTTTTTGCTCTCGCTTAAATCTGCTACAAAAGATTTTGATTCAACTCTCATAACAATATTTTATACACAAACATATATTATTGTCAACTCTTTTTTCTTATTTCTTCGCACTTTCTGTTATGTCGATATATTTGGCGAGCCATATTTTCGCTGATACAATCCCAATCTTTGCCCGTTCCATAAATCGGTTCACATATTTGACGTGCAATCAATAAATTCGATACGTTATTTTGCGGTGTATTTTTTGCGCAACCAATCACGAACATACACAATATCATTATTATAATCTTCTTCATTTATTTTCTCTTTTGTATTTATAATTTTTGTTTGAGCATTTAAAACATCGCCTGTTTCACGTTCAGCGAAATCTGCGCGACATTTTTCGCGCCCTACTTTTTGACCCGCAAAATATGCGGACAAAATAAAGGCCAGGATAAACCCAGCCATATAAATTTTCATCATTTTTGTATTTCCATATTGTTATAAAAAAAAATCCCCATTCGGGGATTTAAGATTTTATCCATTCATAGAAGAAAAGAAATCATCATTGGTTTTTGTAGAACGCAATTTATCCAATAAAAATTCCATCGCATCCAATGTTCCCATCGGATTAATAATGCGGCGCAATACATACATTTTTGACAAGATGTCTTTACCAACCAATAAATCTTCTTTACGAGTTCCTGATTTTGTAATATCAATTGCAGGATATACGCGTTTATCAGATAATTTTCTATCCAAAATGATTTCGGAATTACCTGTACCTTTGAATTCTTCAAAGATAACTTCGTCCATTTTAGATCCCGTGTCGACCAGAGCCGTTGCAATAATAGTCAAACTGCCACCGCCTTCGATATTACGAGCCGCACCAAAGAAACGTTTTGGGCGTTGCAATGCATACGCGTCCACACCACCTGTTAAAACCTTACCACTGGATGGTACAACCGTATTATAAGCGCGTCCCAAACGTGTAATAGAATCCAACAATATTACAACATCTTGACCTGATTCCACCAATCTTTTTGCTTTTTCTATAACCATTTCAGCAACCTGGATATGGCGTGCGGCCGGTTCATCAAATGTGCTGGAAATAACTTCGCCACGAACGCTGCGTTTCATATCGGTAACTTCTTCTGGTCGTTCATCGATTAATAATACAATTAATTTTACATCCGGATAATTCGTTGCAACAGAATTCGCAATATTTTGCAACATAACCGTTTTACCTGTACGTGGGGGCGCCACAATCAAAGAACGTTGACCTTTTCCCGTCGGAGAAATTAAATCAATCACACGAGCAGATAAAGCGCGCCCTTTTTCTTTGTCATCTTCGACTTCCATTTTTAATTTTTCATCCGGATACAATGGTGTCATATCATCAAAAGAAATACGATGTTTCAATTTTTCAGGCTTTTCACCATTAACACGTTCAATTCCGTCCAACGCAAAATATCTTTCGGATTCGTTTTGTGGGGCTTGGATTTTACCTTCTATGTAATCGCCAGTTTTTAATCCATATTTTTTAATTAAATTTGGTGAAACGTATAAATCGTCCGGACCCGCCAAATAATTGCTGACCCCTGCGCGCAAGAATCCGAAACCATCTTGCATACGTTCTAAAACACCGTCACCGATTAATTCAGTTTTTTTATCGGCCGCGATTATTCGCAATACCGCGAAACGTAATTGTTGAACATTTAATTGAGAGGGATTTTCAATTCCCATTTTTTCAGCCATTTCCAATAATTCTTTTGGGCTTTTGGCCTTTAATTCATTTACATGCATAAAAAATCCTTAAAATTTTATTTGGAGAAATTAAATAACAGAAGAACATCTGTTCACAAATAATATATCAAAAAACACCAGAAAAGTCAAGTAAAATCAAAGTAAAAAACAAAAGGCCGCAAATTTTGCAGCCCTTTAATTATTCTCTTTCTTGACCTATTGAGGCATCTCCAAGTTCGATGCCGCGATTTCTCAAAGCGTTTTCCATATTAAAAATCGCTTTATTAAATCTTCCTGCGCCAACAACTTTTTCTTGCATTTTTTGCACTGCGTCTTTTAAACTACTCATAATTATACCTCTTCGTAAGCAGACAAAACATCTTTATTTAATGTAAGTTACACCAATTAAATATTTTTGTCAAGTTTTATTTCAATTTCATCACTATTTGTCAAAATTTCTTCTGTTTGAACCTGTACGGGCATTGTGGCCGGTTTTTCTGTGTAACGAACCTCTTTAACAATGCGCACTCGGCGGTTTTCCGCATTTTCCACACCATTTTTTGTTGGAACTTTGTTATCATTTTCGCCCGCGGACACAATCACAATTTGAGAACGTGGGATTCCATATTCCACCAACATATCCATAACAGATTCTGCGCGCTTTCCGCCCAATGCAAAATTATAGGCCTGTGATCCGACCGTATCGGTATAACCCACAACGGAAACTTTCATATTTTTATTATTTTGTGTCGCATCAACCAATTTTTTAATCAAATCTTGATATTCTGGTTTAACAATTGCTTTGTTAAAATCAAATTGCACTTCAAAAATTTCTTCCATTATGCGTTGTTTTGGTTCTAATGGAATCTGTTGCACTTTGATAGTTGTTTTTTCATATGTTTCAGAATTGCCAATTTTTTCTAATTTAGAATTAATAACATTTAATTCTGCGCGTAATAAATTCATCATTTCAATAAATTCTGCACGTGTGACATAATCTGTTATTGGTTGATTTACAACAACAGGTGCAGCAACAGGTTCAGGCGTTGTGATTACGGTTGCCGGTTGTTGTTGAATAATAATTGGTGTTGGTTCAGGCGCCGCAACAATCGGAGTCGGTGCGATTTGTTCTGATTTTTTGCTGTAAATATTTTGATTGAACACCATTGGTTTTGGTTCTGGCATTTCAATATTATTTACGATTATTATACCTTCGCGTGCATTTTTTGCATTCCCTGTGATTGTCATATCACGTGTTATTGGGTAGAATTGTTCTTGTTTTTTTTCTGTTCTGATATTTGTTTCTTTTTTGATTGTTGTGATTTCTTTTTCAATTAAATCACCACCACAATCCAATGCGCTTAACGCTTTGAAAAATCTGTCGCGACATTCCAATGCAGTCGCACCCTGTCCGCTGGCGGCAGATGAAATCCAACAATCGAATTTAGCCTGAGCCTCTGCTGCGACCTTTGGGCTTTCTATTGTTGCGTCATTTTGGAAAGCGTCCATCATATCATTATATGCATTATTTATTTCAAATGAAATTTCTGAATCGCCGATATTCCATTGTTCCAAACTTTCAGCAGCCGGCATTTCACCGGAAAAAGCCGCAATAGCTTTGTTTGCGAAAATTTCACCGATATCTGGATAACCGCTGGTTCTGGCATTATAAATACCATAAGATCTGTAATTCATTGCCAATTGATCCAAGAAAGAATCATCATGAGCAGACTTTGATACATCTAAACTTTCTACATAATCAACAGACGGGGTCGCCATCATCATATTATCATTAATGTCAGACGCGTTTTGTCCACCACATCCGACCATTAAAAACCCCGGAAAAATCAAAGCCAGCGCAATTTTTAAAGAATTATTTTTATATTTCATAAACCTTCCCCTGTTTGTCTATTTAATTCATTATACCTTATTTTTCGCTGTTTAGTAAAGCGAAAAATAAGAATAAAAATAATGTTATAAATTATCATCATAAACACAATATGTGTTGCCATCATAATTTAATCGCAAAGTTCCAACATAATCAGATTCATTATTACACAGCTTCATTTTACCATAATATTCCGTACCACCTGAATTAATCACCAAAGATGGAAACGTAGTTCTTGTATAAGACATTCCCAATTGCTTTATCGTACCATCTGGCAATGTAAAATTTAATACACGTCCACAATCCGTCACATGGCTGGAAGCCGCGCCAAATCCAATCGACGTCCGACCAGTACCGCAAGAAGCTCTGTCCGTCCAACCACCAACACCGTAATATCCCGGCCCCACAGGAATACAGACTTCGTCAAACACATAATATCCAGGTTGGCACGATTCAACAACCACACCCACACCCAATTCGGGTGCGTATAATTGGGACGGGAATATTTTTACCGCGGGCGACGCAATTGTGCCGACGGGGATATTTGGATCGGTTTCATTTGTAACCCCCACCCCCGACGCGGTGAAACCCGCATTTGTGAACATCCCTTCGAAATCTGTGATATTTTCCCAACTGTCTGGCAACACAATATAATCGATATTCGTTCCCGCCAATAAAAAACGCGTGTTCCAAACATTATCCCAGGTCACCGGCAAATCAATTTCCGTCAAAGGCACGTTTTGAAAAATATATGACGTATCCTGTACCAAACCCCAACTGTCCGGAATAATTATTTCTGACAATAATCTGTTATTATAAAACATATATGCCGTATTTGTGATTTTGCCCCAAGATACTGGTAAAGAATTCGTCGGCAAATCGGTGCGAACATTACCATTTTCATCCAATAATTTAATATCGGTCAATTTATAATTGCTAGAAAACATATTTTTTACATTTATCATATTATCCCAACTGTCTGGTATCGCAATTGCCTCCAACTCAAACGCGCTAGAAAACAAACTAATTGTGCCCCTGATATTACCCCAACGCGCCGGCAAAGAATTCGGCGGCAAATCGGTTCGAATATTACCATTTTCGTCTTTTAATTTGATTGTCTTTAATTTACGAGTGCTCGAAAACATCGCCGTTATGGCACCAACCGAACGCCAATCATCCGGCAACACAACCGTTTCCATTTCACGACACGATGAAAACATATATGATGCGTTCGTAACATTACCCCACGTATCCGGCAATTCCGTCCCCGCGAACGCAAATGCATTGTAAAATAATTGACCCAAATTTTGAACTTTATGCCAATCATCTGGCAAATTAATATTTTTTAACGATTTGCAATGCGCAAACATAGAAGCCAAATACACCAAACTATCACCCCAAGCATCCGGCAATTTAATTGTAACCAAATTTGGCGCATTAAAAAACATTAATTCCGTTGAGGATATATTACCCCATGTATTTGGCAAATCGATCGAAGTAAAAGGCACCGTTGTAAACATCCCCTTTACAGATTTCACAGCCCCCCATCCGTTTACCATATCTATAAATCTGTATTTTGTATTTGCATTTATCCCTGTATAGGTATGCGCTGCTTCGTCATACGGTAATTTTGTCCCTGTTGTAATATCAATCAATTCAAAGATATCATAAAATTTGGTCGGCAAATCTTGCGGAACCGTATTGATCCACGTTATATGCGTCGTAGGAACCACCCATTCTGTGGTTGTTGACGGAAAAACCACATCAAAATAACAATCTTGGATATTATCCGCACCGACAATCGCGGCCCCGCCCCATGGGCATAACGTACAAACACCATTGTCCAAATATTCGTTATTTGCGCAATTTGCATTCGCATTCGCGGAAAAGCACAAAACCATCAATATTCCGCAGATTACAAGCCTTGGCACAGTTGCAAAAGACAGTCGCGTTTTTAATACAAAAACACTCTTTAAACAGCACAAAAACGGCAAAAGCTTTCTCACTCTGCTCTATCGCTCCTTATTTACATAATTTATATCATAGTAAAATCGTCACAATTTACGCAACAAAAAAAACACCGGCAAATAACCGATGTATTTCCTATTGGTGTTTATGTGTTTTATTTCATTAAAAATTGCGTTGCGATTCCACCCAAAGAATTCAAAGCACCAGACCCCGTCCCACCCATGGATGACACCTGTTGCACAATTGCACCTGTATTTGTTGATTGGCCCAAATTACCAATAGTGCCCATCAAAAATTCAGACCACGCAGCCTTTGTTTTTGCATTTATACTCGCAGTTCCACATTTTGCCGCTTTTTCTTGTAATTGTGCCGCCATTGTTAATTCAGACGCCAGATAATCTTCGGGTGCAAACGGGATTAAAGCAAATAAATCATACGCATTGGACACAGACACCTTATCCTTGCCATCACAAAACACATCGCCATTTTTACAATATGATGCAATTCCTGCTTTTGGGTATTTATGCCAAATTTTATATTCATCTTTATCTGTATTGAAAGAATCCGCACAGATTGTATTTTCCAAACCAGAAGTATCGGCCGCATACATCACAGATGTTTGATATGTTGTACCATCACATACTTTTATGCTAATTGGTTTTGCGCCACCTGACTTTGCCCATTCTTTCATCATTTTATCGACAAAATTAATTTCTGTTGTCGTAGGCAAGCATTCTTGGGTTAATTGAGATTTTGTATTTTGCAAACTGGATACGCCCTGCCATATATTGATAGCAGTCGGCACCAAACTGGAAATTGCAGAAGTCGTAGATGAACCCGCGTCATTTTTTGCAACCGATTCAACGGATGACGCTTTGGTTATTTTAATAGCAGACATACCGGCACCGGCATAAGATATACCCGCCAAAAACACACAAAATTTCAAGAACTTTTTCAAAATATCTACTCTCTCTGAAATAAATTATACCACAAAACACATCTTTATCAAAATATAAAATTGATTTTTTTGTTTTAGTATCCTAAACTGTATGCAGATATGAAAAAAAATAACAGACATTTTATAGTTTTTAATAATCATTTGCGCTTGAAACGCATGTGGAATTTTATATTCACAGGCTGGGGATTGGTCATGGTTGGCGCATTAATCGCAGGCTCTTTTTTTTCCAGCCAATTATTATGGACCCCCATATCTGGAATTAATATGAACGATGTTATAAATAATCAATTCAAAATATCTAATGCTAAATTCGTTGGGACAGATACAAACGGCCAACCGTTTTCGATTCAAACACAATGGGCAAAACAAGAATATGACACTCCAAATATAATCACAACTGGTAACATTTCTGGAACAACTGTCAGAATACAAAACGACACGAAAATAACAGATACTATTACCGCTCAATCTGCACAATATGATCGTAAAACAAAAAAGATTACTTTTATCGGAAACGTTCGCATAGATTCTGATAATGGCGACAAAATTTTAACTGATAAAATGTTAATACAACTGTAAGGATACGCCTGTGAAAAAAAGCATTCTGAAAATAGACAACTTATCAAAAGCCTATGGCAAAAGAACCGTTATACGCGATATATCTATGTACGTTGAAACGGGTGAATCCGTTGGCTTGCTGGGACCGAATGGCGCGGGAAAAACAACTGCTTTTTATTGTGTGACGGGACAAATCGCAGCAACAGGCGGACAGATATTTTTAAATTCCCAAGATATTACAAAGTTACCTTTTTATAAACGCGCCAGATTGAAAATCGGATACCTGCCACAAGAATCCAGCGTATTTCGCGGGTTAAATGTTGAACAAAATATTATGGCGATGTTGGAAATTGTTCAACCCGACAAGAAAAAACGTGAAAAAAAATTAGAAGCTTTGCTGGAAGAATTTTCAATTGGATTTTTAAGACGCAGCCCCGTGACCGCATTATCGGGCGGCGAACGCAGACGTGTTGAAATTGCTCGCGCTTTGGCAAATGACCCAAAATTTATATTATTGGACGAACCATTTGCAGGTATTGATCCTATCGCAGTTGGTGACATTCGCGGATTGGTGTCTCAATTAAAAAATCGCGGATTGGGTGTTATAATAACCGACCATAATGTACGTGAAACTTTGGGAATTACAGACCGCGCATATGTTTTGCACGATGGTAAAATTTTAAAACACGGTACAACATCTGAAATCGTAAAAGATGAAATGGTTAAAAAAGTATATCTGGGCGAAGATTTCGTTATGTAAAAATAAAAAAGGAAAAGGAGAAAAATGTTAAAAATAAAATCTGTTTTTGCACGTCAAATTATGGACAGTCGTGGCAACCCAACCGTTGAATGTGATGTAATGTTATCTGGCGGGGCATTTGGTCGTGCATCCGTTCCATCTGGCGCATCTACGGGCAAATTCGAAGCTTTGGAATTACGTGACGGTGGAAAAGACTTTATGGGACGCGGCGTTAAATCTGCGATAAAAAATATTAATGAAATTATATCACCTGCTTTAATAAATATGGACGCATCCGATCAAACAGAAATCGACAATATTTTATTAAAATTGGACGGCACAGAAAATAAAAATAAATTGGGTGCCAATGCAACTTTGGCCGTATCATTGGCAACTGCGCACGCGGCGGCGAACCAAAAACAAATACCTGTATACAAACACATTGCAAATATATTTAATAACGACAATCCGAATGTATTGCCGGTGCCTATGATGAATATCATAAATGGCGGCGCACACGCAGATAATGGATTGGACGTACAAGAATTTATGATTATCCCAAATGGCGCAAAAAACTTTTCTGACGCGATAAAAATGGGCGCAGAAGTATTTCATAATTTGAAAAAATTATTACATGACGATTCGCAATCTACAAATGTCGGCGACGAAGGCGGATTTGCTCCAAATTTTTCAGACACAAAAATGGCATTAGATTTTGTTATGAATGCGATACGCGCCGCCGGATATGAACCGGGCACAGACATTTCTATCGCGATGGACGTAGCAGCATCAGAATTTTATAAAGACGGCATATACAAATTCGGAGGCAAACAATTGTCTGCAATTGATATGATTGAATTCTACAAAGAATTAATTAATGAATACCCAATTATTTCAATAGAAGATGCGTTGGACGAACAAGATTGGGAAAATTGGGCCATATTAACACAACAATTGGGCGACAAATGCCAATTGGTCGGCGACGATTTATTTGTAACAAATCCGAATCGATTATCTATCGGCATAGATAAAAATATCGCAAATGCAATCTTAATTAAACCAAACCAGATTGGAACATTGTCAGAAACTCTACGCGCAATCAAAATGGCGAAAGATGCGAATTACGGCGTTGTAATTTCTCATCGTTCTGGCGAAACCGAAGACACAACAATCGCAGATATCGCGGTTGCAACAAACGCGGGACAAATTAAAACAGGTTCTATGTCTCGTGGTGAAAGAATGGCAAAATACAACCAATTGTTACGAATCGATGAACAATTGGACGATTGCGCAAAATACGGAAATTAAAAATGTTATTTGGCCTTGACATTATGTACGCAATAAAATTAATCGCATACATTGCGATAATATGCGTCATATTGTTATTGCCAACCCATTTTGCGGCTGTAAATAAAAAAAACAACACCCAAACAATGTACGTTCGTATGTCCAGCATATTTTTATTTTGGACGGGCATTGGATGGTTTTTTGGATTATATAAATCGGTTGCAAAATAATTTTATTTGCTTGCAATTAGAATCGAATACATAGATAATATAATTTACATACAAAATAAAAAAGGTGAAACGATGGCAGGAAGTATAAACAAAGTAATATTGGTCGGAAACATTGGCCAAGAACCACAAGTTCGAGCAATGCAAAACGGTCAAAAAATCGTAAGCTTTTCTTTGGCAACATCAGAACGTTGGAAAGACAAAGCAACCGGTGAACAAAAAGATCAAACAGAATGGCATCGCGTAGTTGTATTCAGCCCAGGTTTGGCGGATGTTGCAGAACGTTTGTTACAAAAAGGCACAAAATTATACATCGAAGGCGTTTTACGCACACGTAAATGGCAAAACCAACAAGGCGTTGACGTTTATACAACCGAAGTTGTATTAAATCAATTTGGCGGTCAAATGGTTATATTATCTGGCGCAAAATCTGCAGAAGGCGGATACCAAGGCGGCGGTTCAGAATATGCACCGACCCCTATGCCGGCGGCACCACGTGAAGAATTTTCCGTATCCGACATCAGCGACGATATACCGTTTTAAGTATAAACAAAATAAAAACCGCAAATGCGGTTTTTTATTTCGATTTTCCAGAAAAAGTATTCATAAATTTTTCGAAAAAATTTTGAAGCTTTTGTTTCTCTTTTCTTACATTTTTCAAATCACTTCTTGGTGATCTTTTTTGAGATATTTTTTTCATACTTTTCCCTTTTTGTTTAATCCGCATCTTCATCTAATTCATCATCAGCAACATCAATTGCATTCAAATCAATTTCTTTTGGAACACCTAAAATACTTTCAATTTTTTCAGAGGCGTCTTCTATATCCATTTTATGCAAAACCGCAAATTCTTGTGCCATTCTTTCTAATGCTTGGTAATATAAATTTCTGGCGGAATAAGTCATTGTATCTGTTGCGTTTCTGCGTTGCAAATCACGAACGACTTCTGCAATTTTTACTGGATCTCCGGAATTTATATTTTCTTCATATTGCGCACTGCGTCGGGGCCAAGGTAATTTTTTCACCCCTGCTCTGCCTTTTGCTGTTGAAATAGCTTCATCCATTTTTTTATTTGTAACCAAAGAACGCAAACCACACATTTCAGCGCGATCAAGAGGAATACGCAATGTCATACTATTTTTTTCAAAATCGATTACCAACATTTTCATCTTTTGTCCACCGATAACCTGTTCTTCAACACGGGAAAGTTTCCCCACACCTTGGGTCGGATAAACAACATACTGTCCTGTTTTAAATTCTAATTTTTTATTTGCCATAATTTTTAAGCCTTTATAACGGTTATCATTCTCGTCTTCTGTGTCCCATTATATCATATTTTTGTCAAAAAACAAATAATCTTGAAATTATTGTCCCAGACCTGCTGGTGAAAAACGCCCGATATTATTGAATAATTCTTCTATTGCGTTTAATTCTATTGCTGCCGGCACATCCGTTTCATTTCGGTCGGGATGAACAGTTTCCAAGTCTTCATCGCGCAAAACCTGTATTTTTTCGACATTTTCACCCCGGACCCATGCCAATAAAACAGTTTTATTGTCATATTTCATTGCCATTGGGCCACGGGTATTTTCATCTACGCTGTAATAAACCCATACTTCATTTCCATGGATTGTTTTAATTTGCGGGCTACCAAAACTATCTTCTAACTGATTCGTATTTTTAATAGTTTTCACCTGTTCATCTAAATCAGACGGGAATATATATCCACGTTGTTTTGTTTGAAAAGAACACCCCGACAAAATTACAATTGCCATAAAAAACAAAGCATATTTTTTCATAGTTTATTACCCTTCTTTTTTATTATACATTAATGCGAATTCAGCAATATGTTTTTTCAATTCGCGTTTGTATTCATTGTTTAATTCGGCTTTTTCTACCAATTTGTCGAAATTGCCGTTAACGGAACGGGCTGCGCCAAAACGGCTTTCTGTTTTCAAGAAATCGTCTAATTCCATTGTTTTATTTTCGCCTGAATCGATTGCCAAAGGATTTTGTCCATCATCAATTAATTTTGGATTAAATCTGAACAAAGGCCAAGCACCCGTTTTAATCAAATTATTTTGATGTTCCACACCATTTTGCAATGCAAATCCATGCGCAATACATGGAGCATACGCCAAAATAATCGATGGTCCGTCAAATGCTTCGGCTTCGCGGAAAGCCTTGATAGCTTGGGCTTGGTTTGCGCCGATTGCGATTTGCGCAACATATGCACCCGACATCATAGCAATCAATCCCAAATCTTTTTTTGCACGTTCTTTACCACCAATCGCAAATTTCATGCTGGCGCCGAATGGGGTTGCTTTTGATTGTTGACCGCCGGTATTTGAATAACCTTCGGTATCCATAACCAATATATTTACGTTTTCACCACTGTGTAAAATATGGTCCAATCCACCGTATCCGATATCATATGCCCAACCATCACCACCGACAATCCAAACAGATTTATCTACGATTTCAGGCAACAAACTGATAGCCAATTTTGATTTGTCCGAATTCATTTTTGACAAAGTATTCAATAAATCAGATTCGATTTGTCTTTGTTTTTGAATATCCCGTTCATTAATTAATTCTTCAACATTTGGAATTTCCAATTCAAACAATATGTTTTTCAAAGCATGCTTTTTTTGGTTCAATGCAACACGCATACCCAAACCGTATTCTGCATTATCTTCGAACAAAGAATTTGACCAAGCAGGTCCACGACCCGCAGAATCAACCGTCCATGGTGTTGTCGGTAAATTCGCACCATAAATCGAAGAACAACCCGTTGCATTTGCAACAACCATTCTGTCTCCGAATAAATGAGCCATTAATTTAACATATGGTGTTTCACCACATCCCGCACATGCGCCTGGGAATTCAAAATAATGAGGTAACAATTCAATGTGTTTTGGAATATTTAAATTCAATTTTGTTACATCGAATTCTGGTAATTTTATTGCCGCTTCGAATTCTGATTGCATATTTTGTGTATCTTTAATGTCTGTCATTTCCAAAGCTTTTACCGGACAATTTTTGATACAAACACCACACCCCGTACAATCGGCAGGTGATATGTTCAAAGTAAACAATTTATCTGCGCCCAATTCTGGGGTTTTCATTTTAACGGTTTTAACACCGTTTATGTCTGATTCATCAATAACATTCATACGAATGGCAGCATGCGGACACAACATAGAACATTTTCCACATTGGATACATTTTTCTAAATCGCATTTTGCAACTTTATCAGAAATCGCACGTTTTTCGTATTTAGCAGTTCCAACCGGAAATTGTCCCGCACCGAATTCGCCGTCTATTTTAAATGCAGAAACTGGCAAATCGTCACCACGACCGGCGGCAATTTCACCCAAAACGCCCGCGATAGAAACAGGTGCGTCAGATGTCATAGCCGGAATAAAATCGGGTGCATTATCTGCAATTTTAAACGGCAATTTATATTCTTGTAAATAATCTTTCGCCGAATCAACCGCGCGCCAATTGGCTTCGACGACATCCATACCTTTTTTCTTGTATGTTTTTTCAATCGCGTCTTTTGCAGATTTTGCGGCCGCACTTGGATCGATTACTTTTGTTAAATTAAAGAAATTCAACATAATAAATGTATTAATACGATTTCCCAATCCCAATTCGTGAGCTGCGCGATTCGCGTCCAAGAAATAAACACGAGCATTCAATTGCATCAAATGTTCTTGTGTTTGTTTTGGCAATTTTGCAAAAGCCATTTCCGGAGCCAGCGATGTATTAATCATCACCACCCCGCCCGCTTTTAACGATGCAAACACATCAAATCTTTGCGCAATAACGAAATTAGATACAGAAATAAATTCAGCCGATTCGACCAAATATTGGCTGCGAATATGTTCATTTGAAAATCTGATATGAGACGCGGTCAATCCGCCTGATTTTTTAGAATCGTACACCGCATAACTTTGTGGATATAAATCAGAATTTTCACCGACGATTTTAACGATATTTTTAACCGCACCAACCGTACCGTCTGATCCGATACCATATAACAAAGCCGTTTTAACGTTCGCATTTTCGATTGTAAAATTCGGATCTGTTTCCAAAGATAATTTTGATAAATCGTCGTTTATTCCGACTGTAAAATTATGATGTAATGTGTCTTGCATTAAATTCGTAACGATGGCTGCAACATCACGAGGCTTGAATTCTTTTGAACCCAATCCGTAACGTCCACCCATAACTTTGATATCGTCCGATACAATTGTTTTAACATCCATCCATAACGGTTCACCCAAAGCGCCCGGTTCTTTCGTTCTGTCCAAAACAGCAATTCTTTTTGCAGATTTTGGCAAAGCGGATAAAAATGCGTCTTTTGGAAACGGACGGAAAAGACGGATTTTAATTAAACCCACATTATCCGGCAAAGATTCCAAAGTTTCTTCGATGGTTTCACATGCGCTGCCCATTGCGACAATAATATTTTCAGCCGCGGGATTTCCCACATAATCAACCAATTTATATTCGCGACCTGTTAATTTTGCGAATTCGTCCATAACATTCTGAGTAATTTCTGGTACGCGTTCGTACAAAGAATTCACCGCTTCGCGTCCTTGGAAAAACACGTCAGGATTTTGAGCCGTACCACGTATTTTTGGATTATTTGGATTCAAAGAATTTTCACGATATTTTAAAATTTCAGAATCAGGAATTAATCCGCGTAAAACATCATCTGGGATTTTTTCCAATCTGGATTCTTCATGACTGGTTCTGAACCCGTCAAAGAAATGTAAATAAGGAACGCGAGCACGCAAAGTCGCCGCATGCGCAATTGCCGCCATATCGGACGCTTGTTGTACATTGTGGCTGGACAATAATGCAAACCCTGTTTGGCGAACGGCCATAACGTCACTGTGATCGCCGAAAATTGATAACGCGTGTGTTGCCAACGCGCGCGCAGCAACGTGCATAACAAACGGAGTTTGTTCGCCCGCAATTTTATACATATTTGGTATCATCAATAACAAACCTTGGCTGGCGGTAAAAGTCGTCGCCAAAGACCCCATTTGCAACGCACCGTGCATCGCGCCTGCTGCGCCCGCCTCGGATTGCATTTCTATGACACCCGGGATTGAACCCCAAATATTTTTTTTATGTTGAAACATCCATTCATCGGCCAATTCGCCCATTGTACTGCTGGGTGTAATTGGATAAATTGCTGCAAATTCACTGCATCTATATGCAACATCGGCCGCAGCCCAATTGCCGTCTACTATTAATTTTGACATTTTTTATAATCTTCCCTTTAAAAAATTCATTTTGAACACGAGTTGAATACTACCCCCAAAACGGGCAAAAAGCAAGACAAAACATAAAAAAAAACTTGGGGATTTATCCCAAGTTTTCGAAAATCATGCACCCATCAGCCCCATAAATCCATCAGATTGTTTTTTCCACAGATTTGCATATATTCCGCGCTTTTTTCTGCACAATTGTAAATGTGTTCCAACTTCGACTATTTTCCCCTGGTCTAACACTATGATTTTATCCATATTACGCAAGGTTGACAGTCTGTGAGCTATTGCAATAGTCGTTCTGTTTTTAAATAATTTTTCTAAACTTTTTTGGATTGCAACTTCTGTTTCGGTATCTAACGCGGATGTTGCCTCGTCCAGAATTAAAATCGGAGAATTTTTCAAAAATGCGCGCGCAATCGCAATACGTTGACGTTGCCCGCCCGACAATTTAATTCCGCGATCACCAACAACCGTTTTATATTTATTTGGCGACGCCATAATAAATTCGTCTGCGGATGCATCTTTTGCAGCCTTTTTTATCAATTTCATATCTGCGTCAACGTCCCCATATGCAATATTTTCCCATATAGTTCTGTTGAAAATCGTAGTATCTTGTGGAATAAAACTGATTGCTTTGTGTAATGAATCTTGAGTCATTTTTTTGATATTTTGACCATCGATTAATATTTCACCCGCGCTTGGATCATACAAACGTAATAATAAATTTGCCAATGTTGTTTTGCCGGATCCACTGATTCCGACAATACCGATTTTTTCACCCGGCTTTACAGATATACAAATATCGGTTAATACCGGAATATGAGAATGAGAATGATGAAAATTTAAATTTTTTATTTCTATTTTCCCGCGTTTGATTTTTACTTTTTTTGCAGATTTTGAATCAGACACAGATACCGGCACATTTAAATAATCATACGCTTGTTTTGCGGCACTTAATGATTCGGAAATGATTGGCAAATCTTGGATAATTTTTTCTATTTGATTTGAAATAATGCTGTTAATTGTCAAAGCAAAAAACACATCCGACAAATCAATATTACCCTGGATATAAAACACGGCGCAAAACGCAATCAAAGCACAAAATAAGACAGAACGAATAAATTGCGGAATACCCCAAAATGCACGACGAACCATTCCAGCGTGAATTTTATTTTTTATATATTCTTCGCGGACATCTTTCATACATTCACGTTCATAATTATTATTTGCAAATAATTTTACCGCCATAAAATTAGAAAAACTGTCAATCAATTTTCCGCCCAACGTAGAATATGAATTTGCAGCCGCTTTATTAGACGCAGTCATAGAATTAACACGCAACAAACAATACAAAGTGTAAAATCCGATAATCCCTGTAAAAACGTACGCCAACTGTTGATTTATTTGAAACAAAATCACAACATTCATGGAAATAACGGCAACCGCAACCAAACGAACCATTATCGTCACCAAAAATTCAAACCCTTTTGACAGGTGCGCTATTTGTTCGTGAATTTTTCCAACCACGCGATTTTTCCAAAATTTTACTGATTGATTATGCACATAATCTGTTAAAACTTCGGATATATTATTCATAATGCGAGTACGCAAACGCATCCAAACAATATCATCTATTATATGAATAAACAAAGACGCCATTAATGCGAAAAAAAACACAGATACAACCGGTAATATAAATTCCACAATATCCACATTAAAAATATTTGGATTTTCAATTTTGGCGATAAAACTTTTTTCCAACCAAGGCAGCCAAATTCTGTCTATTAATCTCCACCCCGACAACAAAAAGAACCAAGGGATAATAAGATACATATAAGGACGAAAAGCATAACGTCCATAAAATTTTAATAATGAATTTGGTAAAATTTTCATATTTTCTCCGTAATTTTTACGAATACATCATATCAAAAAATTGGGAATTAATCCATAAAATAAAACCCCGAAATGGGGCTTTATTTTAATCGTTATCAGAATCTTCCGCGTCATCCTTATCGGCATCCGACCGATTTTTAGCATCGATTTTAACCATGGCTCGCACCATATCCATACCACGTTGCAATTGATAATCACGCGCGTCTTTTTCCTCATCTGTTAATTCATCTGTTTCATCATCGTCTTCATCTTTATCTTTGCTTTTTTTATCTTCATTTTTCAAAGCATTTTTAAATGACGCCTCGGAATACAGACTTTCTTTTTTTTCTAACACTTCGACCTTGCTGTGTAAAACTTCGACGTCTGGTGTAATTCCCGTCCCCTGGATAGACGTTCCGTTCGGAGTGTAATAACGTGCAATAGTAATATGAATTGCGGTCCCATCACCCAATGGTTTTTGTTGTTGTACACTGCCCTTTCCAAAGCTTTGAGATCCCATAATAATACCGCGATTATTATCTTGGATTGCACCTGCCACAATTTCAGATGCGGACGCAGATCCGTGATTAATTAATACAACAATTGGTTTACCGTTTATTAAATCACCCTTTTGGGCAACGCTGCGGATAATGTCATTTTTATCTTTCCCGCGGGTCGATACGATTTCGCCAGAATCTAAAAACGCGTCTGACACTTCTATTGCGGCCGTCAAATAACCACCCGGATTATTACGGACGTCCAACACGTATCCGATTACATCTTTTTTTTCTAATTTTTTAATCGCGTCGTGCAATTCTTTCGTAGTTGTCGCGCCGAAATCTGAAATACGGATATATCCGATATTTTTTTCGTCTTCATCTGCGCCATCCATACCCTTTGTTTCAAATTTTACAGATTTAACCTTTATAATTGCACGTTTTAATGTAATGTCTTTTGCTTCGCCATCTGATACAACACGTAATTTTACTTTTGTCCCCGGACGACCTTTCATTTTTTTCGTAGCCTGACTTAAAGTCAAATCGAACACCTGTTCCCCGTCGATATGAGTAATATAATCACCCGCTTTTATACCCGCTTTTTCGGCCGGAGTATCATCCATCGGCGATATAACTTTTACCGCGCCCTTGTCGCTGGTTATTTGAATTCCCAATCCACCAAATTCACCATGTGATTTGTCATTAAAATCTTTGAAATCGTCCTTTGGCAAATATGCAGAATGTGGATCTAATGCTTCTAACATACCGTTCATCGCGCCTTCCAACATTTTTTTCTCGTCCGCCGGTTCAACAAAATTTTCACGTGCGGTTTCAAAAACCAATGCCAATTTTTTTAATTCTTCATAAATTTCTTCATCTGTTAAATGTACAACCGGCTCGTCATCTTTTTTATTATCCCCCGCCATCACAATTGTTGGGATTATCATAACCATTAAAATTAAAAATTTTTTTAACATATTTCTTCCTTCTTTTATCGTTAAAATTCTATAACAAATTTATATTGATTTCAACCGCATTTTTTATGGCGTCTTAAATAATTTTTCGGGATCAACAACAGATTTTCCGCGGCGCACTTCCAGATACATTTCAGGTTTAGATTCGCTCATACGGCCCACCGGCTCGCCACCTAAAACTTCTTGGTTTATCAATACGTCAATTTGTCCCAAATTCGTCATAACGGTATTGTATCCGTTTTTATGGGATATAATTATAATTTGCCCAAATCCTTTGAAATCGTCTGCAAATTTAACGACACCATCCGCGGGCGCGACAACCAAAGCACCGCCAGAAGCAGCAATTTTCCAACCGTCCGCCGTGCGACCTGCGGTCAATTTATCACCAAATTTCTGAATCAAATCACCCTTTACCGGCGGGTTTAATTTTCGAAAACTGAAACGGGACGATCCCGACATTTCAGAGCTGCCCACGCCAGATGCCAAATCGGAAATATTTTTAGCTTTGGCGGACAAAGTCTTTAATTTTTTTTGCACATTTGTCTGCTGGGTTTTTAAATTTTTATTTTGCGCAGATCTGTCACGCAACAAATCATCCAATTCTTTTTTCTGGGATGCAAATCTTTCTGCTGTTTCATCCAATTTTTCTATTTCGGATTCTAATTCATCTTTGATGTCTTCTAATTCTTCTATTTGATCTTCCATTAAATCTATTTCGTCTTGGAAATTGGTTGCCGCCCCACTTAAAACCGCGGATGTTAAAACATAATCTTTCATATTATCGGAATCAAAATTTGGATTATTTGCAACGAATAAAATAGCCGCAGCAGAATCTGCAATATTCGATCTGTTTTCTTCTAATTTTTCTGTTAAATCTTTTTGATTATCCGTTAATTTTTTAATATTTTCTTTTATTTTGGCGCGTTCATGTTCTAATTCACTGAATTTTGTCGCAGTATACACCAAATCTTTTTTTGTTCTTTGGATGTCTCGATTTGATGATTCATATTTCTCTTGTAATTGACGTTCTGCGATTTTAGCCTGTTTAATTTCGGATTGAATTTTGGAAAGTTCGCTGTTTGCCCCCACGTGGAAGGCAAACATTGCGACAAAAATAAAAACGACAATTTTTTTCATATTATTTTATGATTACTTTTAGATAATTTTTTTTACCTTTTTTCAACATAATTTCGTCCCCCGATTTGATATTCAAAATCAAATTAAAATCGACAATTTTTTCGTCATTTACGGTTAACCCACCCTGTTCTATTGTACGTCTGGCTTCGGATTTGGACGGCACCAAACCAACGGATAAAATTAAATCTGTGATTGAAACACTATCTGTTTCTGCCGTAAATTCAGCCGATGGTGCAGACGCGCTGCCGCCACCAGAAAATAATTCATCTGATGTTTTTTCTGATGTTTTTGCAGCATCAGAACCATGAGCAATTTCGGTTGCCAAATATGCCAATTTTCTTTTAACAGCATTTAATTCTGCGCCTGTTAAATTTTCATATTCTGCAATTTCAGACAAAGATAAATCTGTAAATAATTTTAAAAATTTAACAACTAAATCGTCCGACACATTACGGAAATATTGATAATATTCGTATGGAGATGTTTTATCTTCATTTACCCAAACGGCGTTACCCGCAGATTTTCCGATTTTATTGCCGGCAGAATCTGTAATTAATGCGGTCGACAAAACGAATACTTCGGAACGCATTTTTTTACGCACCAATTCGATTCCCATAATAGAATTCCCCCATTGATCGGCACCACAAATTTGCAAAACGCAATTGTGTTTTTTATACAATTCCAAGAAATCTACCGCTTGGAAAGTCATATAATTGAATTCCAAAAATGTCATACCCGTTTCTAATCTGCGTTTCACAGATTCCATAGAAAGCATACGCGGAACGGTAAAATCTGTTCCAAAATCACGCAAAAAATCGATATGAGAATACGTTTTCATCCAATCATAATTGTCCACCATAATCGCAGAATTATCGCAATCGAAATTTATGAATTTCGAATAAGATTTTTTTAACCCAGCCAAATTTTTATCTAAATCCGCATCCGACAACATCGGGCGCCCCGTATCACGACCAGACGGATCACCAATGCGGCCCGTTGCACCGCCAACCAACATAATTGGGGTATGCCCATATTTTTGAAATATACGCATCATCATAACCGGTACCAAATGCCCAACGTGTAACGAATCGGCCGTTGGATCGGACCCCAAATACAGCGCAATTTTTCCAGAATTCAAAGCATCATTTAATCCATCCATATTTGAAAATTGATGAACAAATCCGCGTTGTTCTAATTCATTAATTAATTCGTTTTTCATATTTACCATCCTTTGATTAATTATTATTATATTATATCACAGCAAACATTTAAAATCTTTAATAAAAATAATCCTCTGGGAATTCAGAGGATTAAATTTTTGCAAAGTAATTAAAAAGCAATTATTAAGACAACATTTTCGCAACTTCGTCTGCCAAATTATCTTCTGCTTTTTCAATTCCTTCGCCCAATACGTAATAAGAAAATCCGGATAAAGATGCGCCCAAATCTGCCAAAGTTGCTTTAACGGTTTTAGATGGATCCATAACAAATGGTTGTTCTTCTAATACAGATTCACCATACCATTTTTGGATACGTCCCTTTACCATATTTTCTACGATATTTTCAGGTTTACCATCTGTTGCGCCAGATTCGATGAAAACTTTCTTTTCACGTTCAACAGCTGTCGCATCAACGTCTGCAATTGTCATAAATTCAGGACGAGTTGCCGCAATGTGCATAGCAATTTTTGGTCCGATTTCATTAACTTTGTCGGCGTCTCCGTTAATACCAACAACCACACCGATTTGACCCATATTTGGCACCAATGCGTTATGAACATAAGTATAAATATTATCGCCTTCAACTTTATTAATACGACGCAAATTCATATTTTCACCGATAGTTGCAATAGTTGCAGCAATATCGTCTTTTACAGCGTCCAAAGTTGCATCAAAATCACCGCTCAATTCAGCAGCTTTGTTTGCAACAGATGACACCAAGTTTTGGAATTTTTCATTTTTAGCAACGAAATCTGTTTCTGCGTTTAATTCAACAACGCAACCGAATTTATCGCATTTGATAACCGACACTAAACCGGATGCGGCAACGCGCCCTGCTTTGGATGCAGCTTTTACAATACCTTTTTGACGCAACCAATCAGCAGCAGCCTGGACATCGCCGTCTGTTTCGATCAATGCTTTTTTACAATCCAACATACCTGCGCTGGTCATTTCTCTTAAAGTTTGGATTAATTTTGCTGTAATTTCTGCCATTCGTCTTTCCTTTTGTTTATGTAAAATTAAAATTTATATATTCTGTGGGTTTTAAATCCACAGAATATATTTAATGTAATGTATTAAGCATTATCTGCTTTATCTGCCAATTTTTCACGACGTTCGTTTTTGGCTTCTGATATTTTTGATTTTGTTTTAGCAGCTGATTTTTTGGCTTCATCTTCAAATTCTTCTGCGATATCAGATTTAGAAACAGATTCTACTTTTTTACGATCTGAACCGGACAATTTTTTTTCGATACCAGACAAGATTGCATCAACAAACAAATCACAATATAATTGAGTCGCGCGTGACGCGTCATCATTACCTGGAACTGGGTAATCCACAGCTTCTGGGTTTGCATTTGTATCGCAAATAGCAATTGTTGGGATGTTTAAATTTTTAGCTTCGCGTACAGCATTCATTTCACGTGGTACGTCGATAATAACAACTGCTTGTGGAACACCGTGCATATCCATGATACCACCGAATATGTCGCGTAATTTTCCAGCTTCTTTTGTCATAACGCCAATTTCTTTTTTAGTTAATCCTAATTTTTCAGCATTTTCAATATCTGCTTCCATTTTTTTCAAACGACGGATGCTCATAGAAACTGTTGGCCAATTTGTCATCATACCGCCCAACCATCTGTTATTTACATAATATTGACCACAACGCATAGCTGCATCTTTTACGATTTCTTTTGCTTGGTGTTTTGTTGCAACGAACAAGATTTTTCCACCAACAGCTGCGATTGCTTCTAATGCAACCAAAGAACGGTGCAATAATGGAGCAGTTTTATTTAAATTAATAATGTGAATTTTATCTTTAACGCCATAAACGTATGGTGTCATCAATGGGTTCCAACGACGAGTATGGTGTCCAAAATGAACGCCAGCTTCCATTAATTGTTTCATAGTAAATTTAGGTAATGCCATTTTTATATCCTTATTTTTTTCTGTTTTTACCTGATCTTTTTGCAAAAGCCAATTTTAAAATTGGACAGAAAGCATCAAAAAGACTGTGTTATTCATGCGAAAAATTTCCGCAAGTGCACGAATTATAAGACACGCGCATAAAAAAATCAAGAAAAAAAACGATTAAGGTGCAGCGATACAATTACCAGACAAAGTAAAATCACCCGTTTCATCAGAATATTCACCCGATGGCACAACACATGAAGATGCACCTAATGCAAAATCAGGGCTTGTCACAAGATTTGAAATTGCGCCCGTCTGTTCTAAAACCTTAAATTCTGGGCATGCGTAACATGTGTTGTCACCCCCACCATCTGTTTTATAATACCCGGCTTCACAATAATTACAAGTTGACAAACCATGAACATCTGTCGCCGCAAAAGACCCGACCGGACAATCCGTACAAGAGCCGCCTACCATACGTTGGTTTGGAGAACATTGCGCCGCTGAAGATTCACGAACAATACAATTATCAAACGCAGGCATCCATTCTCCGACATTATATTCATTAGTAAAATAATCATAATCAACATCTATTTGAACATTATTTTCTTTTATAGCTTGAAATATAACCTCTACCGATTTTCCGGCATATAAACTATTTTCATTTAAACCCAAAAAATCATAACAATAAAAATCTGTACCTGTTTTTGTTGCCCCATTAAAATCTGTATACGTATAAGAGCTGTTTAATTTTATATATTTTCTGTTGTCCAAAGGTATAATAACACCAGAAAAATATGTTTCCGGCCCCATTTGAAAAGTGCCACAATTATTTAAAGAATAAAATATTTTTCCATCTTCTACTCTTTTTTTCGCATGCACATAAGCTGAACCAAACGTCACACGATCCCCGCCATTAAAACCATTTATATAATCCGAAGAATGAAAATTTGTTGCGCTTGTTCCCGGATAACAACTTTCAATATATTCAAAGTCACAAGTTCCACTGGAAGCCGGCGCATCCAATTTAATATATTTTTCAACCAGCAATCCATTACGCACCTCATGAACGGTACCCTGCAACCCCGAAACAGAATTTATAACTGGACCACATACGGCCGACGAAGCACTTAAAACTTCACTTGAACCCGGTATACTCGCACCAAAAACAGGATGGATTAAAAATAATGTTAAAAATGATACAATCACAAATTTCATATTTTATATTTTCGTCCCAAATTTATTATTTCCACATGTGGTATACACCATTTGATTGACCGCCGCGCCATCCATATGTTTTAAACGCGGATACAAATAAAGGAGCGCTGTCTGACATAACGGAAACGGTCGCACGTCCATCATAAATACGTGACAAATCAAATTCGAACCCTGTATTGCGCGCAATTTTATTAAAATTAATCCAATCAGACAATCCGTCAATTGTTACAAAAACCAAAGTTTTTTGTGCATCCTCTCTTTGTGAATATAACAACCAATTATTAATAGAATTATCATCCAACAATTTTTTTGCAGCCGCCAAATCAACGCCCATATCTATGTTGGCAGAATACGCAGTATCAGAAAATTTTTCACCCGTAATACCGGTCGACACCACCAAATTTGCCAAATCAGATTTTGGCACTTTTACCATAAATTCTTGCAAAATTAATTCGTCTGTGTATTTTGACAGAACATTAAAAACTATTTTTTCGCGCGCTTCGTCCAATGCCGCGGCTTTCGCCGCCGCCGCAGTATTACCCGTCATATTAACCGTAACCACCCCATTTACAATATTATCACTTGCAAATGACGGCACAAATACGGTCAAAACCGCGCAAAAAACCAATATTTTTTTCAACATTTTATGTATTAACCCTTCTATCTATATAAATACAGCATACGAAAATAAATAAATAAAATCAAGCAATCAAATAAAAAAATTGGCCAAACGGCCAATTTTTTTTTAAAACGCAGCGCGGAACCCGACACGCATTCCAATTGATTTATAAAAAGATTCAATTTCATTTTCTGTTGAAATTTGCCAATCTGCAGCTTCCAATCTTTTAATAGCAACGGCTTCGGCTTGCACCGCTTGCAAAGCAGGATCGATTGTTGAATCCGGTGCCCAGCTTGCATCCGCCCAATTTGCCGGCAAGAAATTGTCTAAATTTGCCTGTTTACCATATGACGGGTCTATCCACCAAGCCTGTAATTCTGAATAAATACCTGTATAGAAACCTTCGTTCAAATAAGTTGTCGCAGAACCACCAGATACAGAATAATTATCATAATTCAAGCCAATCGTTAACATAACAGAATCAGATATACGTGTATTATAATCAGCACCAAAAGCGAAATGTATCGCAGAACCAATACCGGCAGAATCTTCTACGCTTTTCGGATGCGCCCAATCAAAACGGTATGGTTGATCTCCGATTGCTGAATAAGATGGCAAACCCAATTCTACGCGTGCATTTACAAAATTATCATTATTTATATCATAACGACCATCCATCGCCAAATATGGACCAGACCACGCAACATCATAAGAATGAGAAGTTCCACCTTGTTCATAATAATATGTACCGCCTGTTGAAATTCCCGCGATTGAAATACCGGACGGCAATTCGTTCGTAGAATTTGGTGTCAATAAGTTGTCATCTGTATTATCACGCCACAAGATATATAAATCACCTGTGCTGGTTGTTATAATAACGGTTGGATCACATTGAATTTCGCCATCTGCTGTTTCAAAGCAAGCTGCCGTGTCAACGGACATACCATAATTACCCGCAGTCTCCAAAGTATAACTGTGATGGCGGTAACCAATACTTGGTGTTATTTTCATTTTTCCCATTGTGAAATAATCTGTCAAACCTAACCCTGCGTGGAATCCCAACATAGACCCACCGCTGGATGTTCCGATTGACATCGCGTGTCCGATTTGTTGACCCAACAAAGAATTATCGGATTTATACCATTCTGCGACCAAATAACCACCATTTGTGATATCGTCGTCCGTCATATAAGTTTCCGATGCTTGCGTTCCTATTGTTAAGCCCGCATTTATTTCCATTGGTATATCATTTCCAAATTTATAATCTCCGCCCAAATTAAATGTCAACCAATCCACATTATTATATGTCAATATGCTGCCGGCCTGGGCCATAGAAAATTGCCACATAGAACTTTCATACCCAAGATG
This sequence comes from uncultured Muribaculaceae bacterium, assembly GCA_964371145.1. Classification (GTDB taxonomy): domain Bacteria; phylum Pseudomonadota; class Alphaproteobacteria; order Rs-D84; family Rs-D84; genus CAUTNA01. The sequence continues at coordinate 83,550 of CAYJKO010000001.1, read as the reverse complement.
ACCGTTCAGAGTCAAACCTTTCGCAGTTGCGCTTGAATTCGTCGCAGCGGTTCTTTGCGTTTGTTGCATTTGCTGGGTTGATGCGTTATAAGGTGTATAAGCGTTGTACGGATTATAAGAAGATTGATTGTAAGACGGCGTATTATATTTAGCAGTCCCAACAGGAGCATATCTTTGTTGTGTGTAATTTGTTGTACTGTAATTTCTTTGTGGTGATTGGTATGAACCGCTGTAATACGTCCCAGCAGAAAACCCAGCAACAGGCAAACCTGCGCACATTAAAACAGTTATAATTTTTGCATATAAAGATTTCATAACATTCTCTTTTTTTGATTAATTTAAATTAAGATATCCGCATTATATCATAAAATCCTTGAAAAAAAAACATTTATTATGATAGCATAAAAACCAAAGCGGATATGGCGGAACGGTAGACGCGCAACGTTGAGGTCGTTGTGGGGCAACCCATGGGGGTTCAAATCCCCCTATCCGCACCAGTTAAAATAAAAAACAATTAATTATAATATGGGTGCGCCAGCACAGGCGAACATACGCCCAAATCCCCCTGTCCGCGCCACTTAAATTTTGCGCTTGCGGTAAAATCTTTAAATTTGCTATGATACAAATAAAGAAATGAAGAAAAGACTTACTATTTTAACTGTGTGCCTTGCGTTAATTGGGATTAACGCTTCTTTTGATGCACCTGCATCAGACGAAAATTCACGCGTATCCAAAAGAAACACAACCAATGTTTCCGCGAACAATTCAACAACCCGAACAACATCTACCGGACGCAGCGCCCAAACAAATAACAATATCGTATCTCGCAGCGCAACAACTTCGGCCGTATCAAACAGATTGCAACCGGCGGTTGTCAATCGTGACACTACGACAAACCCAACCACCACATCAAGATCTGCGGTTACGAAATCCACTATATCTGCCAGAACGGCAACTGCAAATAAAATAAACACCAGAACACCCGCTGCGACCATATCTCGCAGTGCGACAACTTCGACCGCCGTCCGTTCCGCTGTACCGACCGCAAACATTTCACGCAGCGCAACATTAACGGCTGACGAAATTATTAATAAACAAGGCAGCTACTCTAAATGCCGTGACACTTTTTACGATTGTATGGATGAATTTTGTGCCAACAAAGACGCACAATTAAAACGTTGTGCTTGCTCTGCTCGTCATAATGAATTCGACCAAATTCAAGAAAGAATGAATTTAATTGAAAAAGAAATGTTGGAATTTAATGAAAGATTGTTAACGGTCAACATGGATAAAGAAGATGCGCTGGCCATATCACAAGCAACCGAAGGCGAATTAGCATTCGCAACGGAAGACGATTCCGAATCCAAAGGCATATTGGCTGAAATCGCCGATAAATTAAACAAAGAAACATCCCAGACGCAAACCGAAAACAGCTTGGCTGCGATATCTTTGTCTTTGAACGTAGATTCTGCATTTGACAGCATTGATTTTATGATGGGTTCGGACACCGTATTAAAAGAAGGTGTTGATTTATATAACGCCGCCCTGCCCGTATGTTTGGATATTGCAAATGAGATTTGTGATGCAGAATCTATTGAATTAATCCAAAGCGGATACCAAATGTCTATTGAACAAGACTGCAACACCGTGGCAAAAGCTTTTGATAATATGCAAACCCAAGCCGCAGCACAAATCCACGAAGGCAGCGCATTATTAGATATGTCCAGATTAAACACATACCAAACCAAAAATTCTGATGACATTTTAACATGTAAAAAGAAAATGTTGGAAATGATGTATTCTACATCCGTATGCGGGGACGATTTATCAAAATGTTTGGATATAACAGGACAATACATAGATCCGACAACCGGCGGCGCATTCTTGTCCAGCAATTTATCCAATTTGGCAAATTTGATAACCAGACCGGCGGGCGATTTAGACTGGTCTGACGTGCCGGGTAATTTATCTTTTGTGACGCATTTAGAATCAAAGAAAAAATATTTAGAACCTGCGATGGAAAATTGCCAAGATGTATCCAGTTTGGTTTGGGAAGATTTCATAGAAGATGCATTGGGGCAAATTAAATTAGCGCAAGATGCAAAAATCGAAGAAATGCGCCAAAGCTGCACAAAATTAACCAGCCAATGTTTAATCGACAGCAACGAAGACATCGCAGATTTTGATGCGCGCGCATTGTCCATATTTGGCGTATGGTCGGACAAAACGGCGAACGAAATGTGTTCCGAAATCCGCACCTCTTGTACTGCGTTGTTAAATAATACCGGTGGCGGAAACGATACTTGGGTTGATGGAATAGATGGGATTTCATTGGAACAAACATATCTGGCTGTTTTGCAAACATGTACCCAAGTTGGCAAATCTTGCATGACCCAGGCGTGCGAATCAATATCTGGTAATTTTGGTCTTTGCGAATCCGTATCTTCTGAAAATCGCCACGACATCTTACAACAAGATTTGTGTTGGGCCGAGGTCAACGAATGTATAGAAACCGCCGGCATTGATAAAATCACAGAAATTTACAATACATATTCTGTAAACCAAACTTTTTATAATGAATTATATGACGCGGGCGCGACCCCATATTCTGCATGTGAAGTAGCAGAAGTCGACCCAACAGATGAATCCGCAATGGCATTGTGCCGCATTGCAGAAAAAATTTGGGGAAATTGTGACGACGACCCAACAGAAACAACATTAACAGAAAATAAAATCTTAACACCGAAAGACGATACAGAAACATTGATGTCTTGGTTTGCAACAAATACAAATACTGCCGGCGCAACGGACAGCTGCGTTGTTATCCCATGTCCACCTGGATTTTCTTATGACGAAGATACCGACAGATGTATACCAAACAGCGCATTATCCAGTACAGAAGAACTTTGTGGTATGTTAATAAACATATACCCGGACTCAAACGAACCAGATGGATATTGGACTAACTGTTGTCTTGCAAAAGATAAATTTGGAAATTGTTGCACACGTCCAGGCGGAGACATCTGTATACCAACAACCGCAGAAACACCGTCACAAACCGTTATCGACGGATACACAACATATCAATTATATTGCATACCCCAAGACGGAATAACAACGGCTATACCGGTTGACAATATTTCCAATGGACATGCAACATGCAATGGGAAATATGTATTAATCAGCAATGACGGCATATATACTAATGCGGAATATAACAAAATATCGACGAACGGAATATCACCGAAAAAAGATGCTATTCATTATTACGAAGGTCCAAGCGGCGAATGCGGCTATACACACACAGCAAACGACCCAACAAGCAAATCCGGTGTCGGATGCCAATCATCTATTACTAATTCTTTGATTAAATATTCTGGTGATTAATTTTTATTATTTATAAAATTATCAATGCTGTCGCATGCGTGCGAAATTACAGATTTCATATCACCCATGTCTTTGGTTGAAAAACGTGACAACACCCAATCGGCGGCATCTATGTCATATCCTAAATTTCTTGGGTGTGACACACCGACACGAACACGAATAAAATCACGACCGACCAATTTATCGATTGATTTTATACCATTGTGCCCCGCGCTGCCACCACCGATTTTGGTTTTAACGCATCCGAAATTTATATCTAATTCATCATGCACGACAAGAATATCGGTTAAATCCAATTTATAAAATTTAGCAATCGCCAAAACAGATTGACCGCTGTTGTTCATAAACGTTTGAGGCTTTGCCAAAATAACTCGGCGACCGTTTTGCGACACAAAACTGGTAATTTGCGCATTGAATGCAGATTTCCATTTATCGGCATTATTTTCATTCGCGAAATAATCCAACACCATAAATCCGATATTGTGTCTGGTTTGTTCATATTTGGATCCGGGATTACCCAATCCAACAATTAAAATAGGTTTATTTTCTTGCATAGTATCCATACTTTTTTATATATTATACTATATAAACCACAAAAAAACAAAAGGCAAACCACAAATGATAAAAAATAAAATTTTAACCACCTGCTTTATTGCCGGATTTATGGGCGTTGCAACAAATGCAAATGCGATTTTAATCGATATGTATGCAGGCGCGGGATATGGCATTGGCCGTGCAACTTTTTCTGACACAATTATTCCACAAACTCAAAGCACCACGTCTTATTCTGGTTTAATTGGTATAGACATTCCCCTGTTCCGTGCGGACGCAGAATATGAATATACAGATGGCGATTCGATGAAATATCAAACGGCTATGGTTAACGGATATTTTAAAATCCCAACACCTGTTATTAAACCATATATTGGCGCAGGTGCAGGATTGATTATAGAAGGCGATACATTTTACGGAATTCAAAAATTTGAATCTGAAAAATTTATATACCAAGCAATGGCGGGTATAACAGTTGACGTTGCGGTAATTCCATTTGACGTTGACGTAGAAGGACGCATCAGAAACGCTGCGAACATTTATATAGATCCGATTACAAATGACGGTGCGGATTTGCTTCAAATGGATTTACGCGCAAAAATCAGATATATATTTTAATGTATAATTTATAAACAAAAGGTTTATCCATATGTTGATGTTAATAGACGGCAATTCGTTGCTATTTCGTGCTTTTTATGGTGTTCGTGCAACGATGACACGTTCAGACGGGACGCCTACGAATGCAGCATATGGATTTTTAAATATGTTGTTGTCAATTTTGGCAAAATTAAAAGCAGACGACAAAGTCGTTTGCGTATTTGATGCATCCCGTAATACTTTTCGAAATAACATATACCCAGAATACAAAGCAAACCGTTCCGCAACACCGGACGAATTGATTAAACAAATTGAAATTGTACGTGGTTCTGTTCGCGCAATGGGAATCCCCGTTTTGTGTGTTCCGAATGTAGAGGCCGACGACGTTATCGCAACGCTTGCGGCCCAATATAAATCAACAGAATTTATTCAAATCGTAACCAGCGATAAAGATTTAATGCAATTGGTCGAAGATTCCGTTTGTTTATATGACGGAATGAAAGAGAAAATTATTAATTATCCCGAAGTTTTAGAAAAATTTAATGTTCGCCCTGACCAGGTGGTCGACACCCAAAGTTTAATGGGCGATTCGACCGATAACGTTCCGGGTGTTCCGGGGATTGGTCCGAAAAAGGCGGCCGAATTAATTAATGAATTTGGAACGTTGGACGGGATATATGAAAATCTGGATAAAATAAAAAACGAACGCATTAAAAATCTTTTAATCGACAACCGCGATAAAGCGTACATATCAAAAGAATTGGTGCGATTGAAAACAGACGTCGATTTAACGGGTTTAAATATTTCGCCTTTTGTTATGAATACGAATACCGCCGTTACATTTGTAAAAAATGAAATAGAAAGCAATTCTCTGACTTCTAAAATCCAGAAATTATTCGGTGACATAACACCAAATGCCACAACCGTCACAGAAATTCCACAAAATTTATCTGTGTGCGACATTACGGAAATAACAGAAAAAAAAGATTTAATTAATGCCGAATACAAAACGATAAACACAGAAAAACAATTGGACGAATTTTTATCCACAATAAAAAATGTTATCGCAATAGACACCGAAACCACTGGTTTAAATCAAATGGCGGATAAAATCGTCGGAATATCTATGGCGTCCGACACAGGCGTGGGCGTATATATTCCGATTCGCCATAAATCCGCAACGTTCGAATTATTTGCGACAGATGACACCGCCCCAAATCAATTGGATATGAAAACTGTTCACGATAAATTAATGCCCATATTTACAAATCCAAACATAATAAAAATCGGACACAATTTAAAATATGATTTTCATATTATGGAAAATGAAAATTGGGATACGACGAAAATTCGCCCGATCGCAGACACTATGTTAATGTCATATGCTCTGTTCGGTTCAAACCATTTACATAATTTGGACGATTTGTCTCAAATTTATTTACATCACGAAAACATATCTTTTGTATCCCTATTTCCGCCAAAAGAAAAAGATAAAAATTTTGCAAATCTGGATATAAAAAACGCAACCCCATATGCGGCCGAAGACGCGGTTGTATGTTTGGCGTTATATGAAATATTTAACGAAAAAATGATGACGGCGCCAGATATCAAAAAATTATATGACAATTATGATATGCCGTTAATGCCGGTATTATTAAAAATTGAAAGAAATGGCGTTGCGGTAGACATAGAAAAATTACAAAATTTATCGGTCGCTTTTCATAAAAAATTAAAAGAATTGGAATCGGATATTTTTGCAATTGTGGGTCATGAATTCAATATCGCGTCCCCGAAACAATTGGCGACAATTTTGTTTGATGAATTACAATTGCCGGCAAATAAAAAACGTTCAACGGATGCAGATACGCTGAATGATTTATCCGATTCACATCCCGTTGTTGCGCATATATTACAATGGCGATCTATTGCGAAATTGGCGGGAACGTATGCGGACGCATTGCCAAAGCAAATCGGCGGTGACGGACGCATTCACACCAGCTATTTACAAACCAGCACAAACACAGGCCGCCTGTCCAGCCGCGATCCGAATTTACAAAATATTCCGATTAAAACTGAATTGGGCGCCGATATTCGAAAATGTTTTGTGGCGTCTCCTGGTAAAACTTTGATAACTTTGGATTATTCTCAAATTCAATTAAGATTGCTGGCGGATTTTGCAGACATTCAAACGTTTAAAGAAACATTTAATCAAAATCTGGACATTCACGAACAAACCGCGCGCAAAATATTTGATATTCCATCCGACATACCGGTATCAAAAGACCTGCGTCGTGCGGCAAAGACTGTGAATTTTTCGATTATATATGGGATATCATCATTTGGTTTGGCAAATCAATTAAATATGACACGGACGGATGCCCAAAACATAATAAATTCTTATATGGCGGGTTTGCCCGAAATAAAAGAATATATCGATGCGACAAAAACGTTTGCAATGGATAACGGTTATGTATTAACACCGTGGGGTCGTAAAATAGAATTGCCGGACATAAAAAATCCCCGTATGCGAGCATATGCAATGCGCGCCGCGGTCAATGCCCCAATCCAAGGATTCGAGGCCGACATAATGCGCGCGGTTTTAATAGAAATTGATAAAACATTTGCAAATGACACATATATCAAAATGATAATGCAAGTACACGATGAAATCGTGTTTGAATGTGATACAGAATATGCAACGGATGCTGCGAACCGTATTAAAACGATTATGGAAAACATAGCCAAATTATCCGTCCCATTACAGGTCGATTGGAACATATCATCGTCATGGGATAAATAGCAAAAAAATTCATAAAAAAACGCCCCGATTGGGGCGGTTTTTATTTATCTTTGAATAAGATTTATTTCAAAGCTTCAACCATTTGGCCATAAGAGATAGCCCCTGGGAAAGCTTGGTCGCCGATAATCAAGAATGGTGTTCCTTGGATACCGAAACGTTGTGCCAATTCACGAACTTGACCCATTTCACGAGCAACTTCTGGACCGGTCATATCTTTTTCTAATTTTTCAACGTCCAATCCTGCTTTTTCAGCAATTTCTAAAACGTTCTTTTTTACGATTTCTGGTGCTTTTTTCTGATCTTTCAAATCTTCTTGATCATAATATTTACCTTTCATCAATTCTTTATCCAAAGCGATTGCTTTTGCATTGTCTTGCAATTTAGCCGCGATAACAGCGCGAGCCGGTGCATCAGACAAATGACCATGGATAGAGAAGTTTTTCAAAACAACGCGAACGTCATCACGATCTGCAACCAATCTTTCTAATTCTGCGTGTGCACGGCGGCAATATCCACAAGAGTGTGCAGAGAACAAATAAATTGTTTTTTCAGCGCTTGCGTCTTTGTTACCCATAATAGGTGCATCCGCCATCATTTTGTCGCCATTGTCGCGAACATATTTTCTGATGTTTTTAGATGTTTTTTCTTGTTCTTGTTTTTGCATTTCTGTAACCATTTGTTGCAAGATTCCTGGATTAACCTTTACCAAGTACAAAGGCGTAACAGTTCCCACAATAAAGATTACCGCAACAGCTGCGAATGCAGATTTTACGATATTTTTTTTGTTTGATGTTTTTGTCCCCATAATTTTATCCGCGATAAAACCGCTAAATAAAAATACAGCAACAGCAACCAACAATATTAAGATAGTCCAAGCCATAATTTTCTCCTTTTATTTTGAACAAATTAATCATAGTAAAAGATACAAACCAAAGCAAGGATAAAATACGCAAAAAATCTAAATCTAAAATTTAACCGCGTTTCTGTAAAACGGCAAATTTACCCCTTGGGACACACAGGCCGCCATTAAAAATTTCTTTAAAATTTCCAGATTTACGGGCAATTCGTATAATCTGTCGATATATGGCGCGGCGCATTTTTCGCAAACCGCCCGCCCCGTTTTTGGCGACAGATGGGTTAAATTTGTCCGCACCCCACATCCAGAACACGCGGAAAAATCCAAAGCATAACCCAATTCGGACAATAATCCGATTTCCCAATTCATATATGCGCCCAATTTATTCAGAACAATTGGCAAATCAATTAATAAATTCAAAGTATTAAAAAACAATTCTTCGTATTTTTCACGTTCAGGCAATAATAAATTTATCAAAGAAAATACAGAATTCATCGCGGCTAATAAATTTTTATCCATCATTAAATTAACAGACATATTTTTTTCAGGCGCAAAATTAAACACCCCCAATTGAGAATCCAAACGCGCTCCCCAAACAACGTCGCCATATTGCCCGATAATTGGTTTATTTTTTTTTGACGCCAACCCACCTTTTATCAATCCGGACATCAACCCATAATCCCGCGTGAAAAATTTGGCTATAACACCCCTGTCCCCAAAAGGCTTTAAATCTATTAAAATTCCGACCGTTTCCAATTTCATAAAACGATTATACAAAATAAATAATTCAAT
>CAYJKO010000001.1:39789-74466 GCA_964371145.1 uncultured Muribaculaceae bacterium | reverse complement strand
AATTTCTTCTGTTTCAACAGCTTCTGCAACTTCTGGTGCTTCTTCTGCGATTTCTTCTTCAATTTTCTTTGTTCCAAAAGTCAATACTTTACCCGCAACCAAAGCGTCAATTTCGCTTTGAGTTTGAGCAACATAAACTTTTACAGGAACAATAACGTCTGCGTGTAATGCGATTTTCAAATCCCATGTACCAACAGATTTAATTGGGCTGCCCAATAAAACTTGTGCGGATTCGATTTTTGCACCGATGATGTCTGACAACATACGTGCGATATCGCGAGAAGACACGGAACCATACAAATGACCTGTGTCGCCGGCTTGTCTGATCATATGCAATTTTGCAGATTCAACGGAAGCCACCAAGTTTTCAGCAGATTTTTTTGCTGCATCTTGTTTTGCTTGTAATTCTGCTTTTTTAGCATCAAACAAAGCTGCATTTTCTTTTGAAAAACGCAAAGCTTTTGAATTTGGGAACAAATAATTACGTGCATAGCCTGTTTTTACTTCTACAACATCACCGATGTTACCCAATTTATTAATTTTTTCTGTTAAAATTACTTTCATAATCTGTCCTTTTTAATTTAAAGTTAGGGATTAAACCCAAATTTATTTTATTACCCGATGTTATTACGTACGAACGGCATCAAACCCAAATGACGAGAACGTTTAATAGCTGTTGCCAAAGCACGTTGATCTTTTTGAGAAACACCAGAAATACGAGATGGTACTATTTTACCACGTTCTGTGATATAATGTCCCAATAATTTTACATCTTTGTAATCAATTACTTTACCCTTTAATGGGTTAGATTTTTTGCGATAAATTGCTGCGCGAACTGCCATTATTCAACCTCTTCTGTATTTTTTTTCATCATAATAGAAGGGCCTTTTGCCAATTCTTCTACGCGGATATTCATAAAACGGATAACGTCTTCGTCGATACGTGAACGTCTTTCCAATTCTGTGATTTGAGAACCGTCCATTTCTACGTTCATCATAACATAGTGTGCTTTACGGTTTTTACGAATAATATAGGCCAAGTTTTTCAATCCCCAGAATTCTGTAGATTTAACATCACCGCCCAATTCTTTGATAATATCAGCAAATTTTGCCGCTTTTTCTTTAACCTGTGTATCGGTTAAGTCCTGGCGAAAAACCAAGACGCTTTCATAATAAGCCATTTTATTTCCTTTGGTTTATATATCAGCCGACAACACCATTGTCGCCAGCAGGAACAAAGGATATTATGACCGTTTTATATATAAAATCAAGCAAAAAAAACTTTGTTGACACGATTTATAAAAATTTACTATGATAAAAAAAACAAATGGGTACGAGATGAACAATCAATTTCACAAAAATCTTAACAGAATGGCGCTTTTTGGCACTTTAATCGCGTTTGGCGTGGTCGTTTTTTTCCGCGAATTTTTGAATATTGCGGTTACTAATTTATGGCTAAACGGCATTATCATTGGTGTAACAATATTTGGTATCGGTCTGTGTTTCACAGAAATGTTCCGTCTGTTACCTGAATACGCATGGTTAAAAAAATATTTTTACGAAAATAAAAACGTGAAATTGCCCCCATATATATTAAAACCTGTTGCGATTGTTTTTCAATCCAGCAAACCTGGCATCAAATTATCTGCATCTACCGCTCAAAATTTATTACAATCGGTCATTATTCGTTTCGAAGACCAACGTGAATCTATTCGTTACATTACAAATACTTTGATATTTTTAGGATTACTGGGAACATTTTGGGGATTAATCAACACAGTCGGTGGTTTTTCAGAATTAATCGCAGCATTAGATTTCAATAATACAGCCGCCCTGGCAGATATGCAATCCGGTTTGGCAAAACCCCTGTCTGGGATGGCGGTTGCCTTTACCAGTTCTTTATTCGGATTGGCGGGCAGCATAATTGTCGGATTTTTATCCCTGCAAGTTCAAAGCGCACAAAATTCTATTATATACGCATTGGAAGATTCTTTGTCACGCAAAACCAGATTGTTTGACGAAAACGAAATGCACCAATTGACGAATGCGGTTACAAAATTAGAAAAAACAATTTCTAAAATCGCAGAAGAATAAAATAAATAAAAAAGAGAGAGGAAAAAAATGTTAAATATCAGATATCGCGAAAAAACAAACGCTTGGCCTGGATTCGTGGATTTATTTTCAAATCTTGTAATCATATTAATATTTTTATTAATTGTATTTGTATTTTTATGGACAACAACCAGCGTGTTTAATAAAGATACAGGTTTGAACACTATTGCCCAATTGCAAAAACAATCAGAAGTTCAAAAACAAACAATTGATACTATGACCGCGGATTCCGAAGAAGCCAAAAGATTATTAATTTTGGCGCGCACAGAATTGGAAAACTTGGCGGCGCAAGCATCCACATTAGAAGCACAAAAAAACGCGTTAAGCGGACAATTAAACAGCATTAGTAACGAAAAAAATGTTTTGGAAAAACAATTAAATTCAACAGATTCTGAAAAAAATTCATTACGCCAAGAAATACAAAATCGTGAAACTGAAAAAATGGCTATTATTGCTATGTTGAATGAAACGCAGAGCGAAAAAACAAAATTAACTCAACAAATTGGTATTATAACCGCTGAATTAAAATCTAAAGATGCAGATTTATCGGAAATCCAAAATGCATATAATAATAAAATTGTAACAATGGAAGAATCTGTTGCACGTCTGCAAACCGCTTTATCTAATGTTAATTCCGAATTACAAAAAGTATCATACAACAAAGGTGAAACGGCAAAATTGGAACAAGAACGCCGCAACATCCAAAAAGACATGGAATCGGGTCGTGCAAAATTAATGGAAGAAATCTTGAAATTGCAAAATGCATTGGATGCAGCCGAGGCAAAATCAAACGCACAAGAAATACAGTATGTTGAAATGACAGAACGTTTAAATCGCGCACTAACCGATAAAATCGCGGAATTAAAAGACGTGGCCGGATATCAATCTGCTTTTTATAAATCCGTAAAAACTGCATTGGGCGATCGCGCGGCTATCCAACCAGACGGTGACAGATTTATAGTATCCAGCGACATTTTATTCAAAAGCGGGGAATATAAATTATCCGATGCCGGAAAAAAACAATTAAAATTGATTTCCAGTGTAATCAAAGATTTAGAAAACAAAATTCCAACGGATATAGATTGGATTGTACGTGTTGACGGTCATACAGATAAAACGGCTGTATTACCAGGGAATAAAAATTATAAAAACAATACAGAATTGTCTTTGTTGCGTGCAACTGCCGTTACAGATGAATTGGCAAAGAACGGTGTATCAAAACGCAGATTATTACCATCCGGTTTTGGTGAATTACACCCGACATCTTTGGGCGTCGACGCCAAATCATTGCAAGAAAATCGTCGTATTGAATTGCAATTGACAAACAGATAAAAACCAAGGGGCTTGGTAAAAACACCGCAATCGCGGTGTTTTTTTTATGAACTGTCGACACCCTGCTTTGCGGTTGACATTTTTTATTTTCAGTATAACATATATATTATGAAAAATGTAAACTTTGTCATATCAAAATCACCAAATATGCGCGCGCAGAACGCGCCAATAATCGGCAGCACATCTGTTGTCCAAAAAACAAAAATTGGGGGACGCGATTTCGTTATAAAAACACCGAACACGCAAAATCATATTTTTGAAAATATGGACGAATGGTTAAACAAAATGAAAATGGCCAAAGAAATTACAAATATAATCCGCAATATAAATAATACAAAATATTACGTTCCAAAAACTTTTATATCTCACGGCAAAGTATTAGAAGAATATATCGACGGAATACAGCTGTCGAAAATTACACACGATACAATTGACAGAGAAACTTTGAATTTTTTCTTAACGGCTGTTGCTGATTTAAAAAACGATATGTCAGAATTATATCCCATTAAAAACAATCCAGATTTCGGTAAAAAATTATTTGGCATGCCGCCCGCGGGTTTAGATAAATTATTATATTGGTTTTCAGAAAACAATCCAAATACGGCATTATTCAATGATAAATTTTTTATGAAAATGAAAGAAATTTTTAATTATTTTTTATATCACCCCGATAATAAAAAAATGGTATTTCATCATAAAGATTTAGATATGCAAAATATAATCATAGACATCGAAAACAAACGTACCTGTATAATTGATTTTGAACAATTTGGATTTGAAACTATGTTGGAAGCGATGGGGAAATTCCCCCTATTTCCTGAAACTTATGATTATTTAAATAAATTGCCGAAAAAAATAAATTCCGGATTATTTTGGAATTACAATATCGACAATATCCATCTTTTTAATACATATCGTCTATTAATAGAAGTTATGTTTAAATTTTACAATTGCATAAGATACGCAATGAAAGAAAAATCTGAAAATTTAAGAATGCAAAAAATAATTGTGGCCGTTTCAGATTTAGAAAAAGAATGTGCAAATCTTTCTTATTCAACTTTGGAAAAATTATATGTAAAAGCATTAATATCAAATAAAATCAATCAGTCGCATAAAGCAAAATATTTATCGTCATCAAAATCCAGATAAATATTTATTCGTCTTTTTTTATATTTTCAACATTAAATAAATCACCAAATCCGCTGGCGTCACTATCTTTATCAATTGCGTCAATTAATACGTCGCCCGCAACACCAACAACCACGCCACCAGCCGCGGTTATTGCACCGGTTGTCAATTTTTGTTTCGTATCATTCGCAGATTCCGCCAATTCGGCAGCGTCCGCGCCATATCCATCACGAATTGCATTTGCACGGTTGGCGTAAACACCGTCTCGCATTTCGGTCATGGCCGCCATATTTGAATATAATCCGGTATCGGCTTTATCCAAAATTTCTTCTGATTCTATGCCCGCGGTTAAACCCAAAGATTCTTTGCGAACCTTTAAACTGGTCGCCAAATTCATATATTCTGCGCGTAATTCGTCAATAGCATTCATTCCATCCGTTTGTAATCCGTATTCATCCAAATTACCGCGTACACCATTATTATAAGAACAATAAATCGCATTTAATAATGCTGTCATATCCGCCGTTGCGGCCGCATCCGCACGTTGTTCTGCTGCCGCAGACATTGTTTGAGACAATCCGATACCCATCGCCCCCATTGCAACGCCGTCAACCGCATTGGATAAAAAGCTGTTTTCAGATTTTTCTTCTTCTATTAATTCACATTTATTTTTTGTCGCGTTATATGTATCAATACATTCACAAGTATAAACATATTTATTTCCTGCTTTTGATAATGATATCTCCCCGTCTATTTTTCTAGAACAAATCGTATCCAATTTATTTTGAAATTCATCCATTATTTTTTCGTTGGCTGAATATATATAATACAAACTTTTGTCATTATCATCTTGCGTACAGTCTTCTCTTTTTAATTCATCACACAAATCACCATCACCCATTTGGTAAACGTATGCATTAAAAGAAAAATAATTTTTTTCGTCACTAGCCGGATCCAGTTTCATTTTTTTTGTGAACGCATCCATTTCAGCCTGTCTGTCTTCTTCTGTAATCCCATCCACATTCAATGGCGTAATAGATGCTGTGTCTCTTTTATATTCAGCAAAAACCTCTACTTCATCTATCGGTTCTATTTCTTGGAAATTTCCATCTTCATTTTGAAAATATTCTGTTACATTTAAATTAATCGAAGCAGAACCATCGTCATTTGTAACGACGTCAATATCAATATCTTCTGCATACTCTTCTTCGATTTCAATATCATACAAAGATTTTATAGCATCTTCATCTTTCACAATATCTTGAGAAGATTCATGATATTCTTCAATTTCTTTGTTTATTTGATTTTCATGTAATTTTGAAATTTCATCCATATCGCGTTTTACATCGTCGTCGGCACGTTTTATTTCATCCAGGACAGCTTTCTTTTCCGCTTCTTCTGCGGCAAGTTTTTTATTTATATAATCTGTATCTTCTTCTTTCCCATACGGACATTTCATATCTGGATTTATACCGTAAAAACAATGGTTTCCGATTTTAGTAAATGTGCCTTGGGCCAAAAGATTAGCAGCCCCCCTATCCGCGCTACTCATTTTCGTATCCAATTGTCTGGTCCCACAGATTCCATGTCCGTTGTACACCAATTTTGACGTAGCTCTGGATTTTATCGCATTATTACCGCAATCTATTTCATCCGTTTTTGATTCTGTTTGTTGTTTTTCTACATCCGCGACTATTCCGCATTTCCCATTTTTATCCGCGCGGTAAAAACACGTGTTATAAACCGGTGAATAATAGCTTTTAACGGCGGGATCAGAAAAAATATAACCAATTGCTTCATCTGTATATTTACTGTAATTCAATTGACGTGTTCCGCATATAGATTTATTATTATAAGAGCTTTTTTGAGTGGCCGCCGCACGATATCGCGCATTGTCACAATCTAATTCCGGTTTATTATGACATTCGGCATTTGTATCTACTTTGTAAAAACATTTTCCAGTTGTACCCTCTATAACCTTTTGTTCTGTTTCATCAAAAATTTCCATCATTTGTATTCTGGTAAATGGTTCCGCCGGAACGGTACCACAAACATCAAATCCCCGTCCTTTTTCTTTGAACACCGCCGTTTCGCGAACAGATTGATTGTTACAATCAATATTCGCGTACAAAGGACCAACAAACACCAGAGCTAATAAAAAGATTGAAAATATTTTTTGCATTTATAACCCTGGGTATTTTTATTACATTTGTATATCTTGGCAACTTTCAACAGGTTCGGATTCTGTGCAATCGACATTGTTTTTAGAACCTATTCCTAAAAATCCTCGGGTGTTTTGCGTTGAACACGATTTTGTAATAGTAGTTGTGCAATAACGACAGATGCGCGTATCACGGTTAAATGAAGACCATTTTTCAATTGTTCCACCCGGCATATCTACTTTGATTTTCTGTGAAGTCCCCATGGAAGCTGCACTGCCTAACGCATCAATTGCGCTGTTGAAATTATTTGTTGATTGATTACCCGTAGATAATGATGTAGCGCCCATGTTACTGATACCTGTTCCGCCTGACAATAATAAATCAGATGATACGCCAGATGATACGTCATATGTTATATCATACGGTTGTGCCATAACCATAGATGTTGAATTGGCAATAGTACCCGAAACTTCAGAATTTCCCGCAGGCATCATTTGACACATATATTGTGCGACATCCGCAGAAGAATCTTTGGTTGCTATTTCAATTTGTTCGTTTAATTTCGCGTTATAATTATCATTAGCAACGCGCAAAGCCGCCATCGCAATTAACATTTTTGTTTCATTTAACAAATTCGGAAATTTCCCGGATTTTTGATTTAATTCACGACCGTTCAAACAATATTGTATTTGCGGATCTTGTTCTATAATTGAAATAGTTCTGTTTATAGTACCTGCAATATTATTCAATTCAGATTCGATAGATGAAATAATACCTGCATGATTTGGAATATCTGTATTTTTGGCGCTTGCCAATTTCATATAATCTGCAACACCGATTTCACCCGGCATTAATTCTTCATCGCTGTCGGTTATTATAGAACCGGCCTGCCCCATCTTAATTTGTCCAAAAGAAATCATACCTGATATACGATAAATATTACCATCTTTTTGAGATTTCAAAGAAGATGTTCCAATGTTATCGTCGGACGCAAATTTATTACAATCGGTTAAACTGCCACAAACTTCTATCATTTTTTCATCGATTAAATTTTCGCAATTTTCTAATGCTGAATTATCAATATTCAAATACAATCCCGCCAACATAGAATCCAAATCATCCATAGAGAATTCTGGATTATTCGCGCGGCATACAACCAATTTATCGATTGGACACATATTTTTAATTGTGTCATAATCAACACCGATACAATTGCCAAAATCTGATCCACATCTATCATCTGACGTAAAACATTCTTTGACCTCGTTTGTGCAAGCATCAACGCGCATTGCCGCTAATTTATCAACAACATATCCCCAGATTAATGGTTCCATTCGCTCGCACGTATCAATTTCAACTTTACAAAAAGAACGCGCCATATCAGGTCTGGATAAACATGCGTCCATTGTCGCCGTACCACGTCCAACGATATCATCACGACAAGCGGTTTGGATACAATCTGAAATATCCGTTAAACAAGATTGACGTTTTTTAGATTCTGATTTCAATTCTGCCAAACGAATAGTTGGGGCAGCTTCTCTTAAAAATGCGGGCCAAACATTATCGCGTACCGCAACACAATTTTCCAAAACATTTTCACAAATCATACGTTTTGAATCCAAAATTTCCATGGTGGACGCGGTTATGTCATACGTATTGATTGTTTTTGCTTTTGTCCCCGCGGTGCTGACTGCCAAATTATTTTGCATATTTTCACCCGCGATTGTAAACACACAATTTTCCCAATCTGAACCACATGCGTCGTCTGTTTGCATACATTTTTTAAATTCAACCATACATTGTCCCTGGTCATATTTATTAGATTCTTCCAAAGAATCTTTCAATGCATTTCGAACATCCCCCTGGGCGGATGCCAACATAGCATCTGCTTCGCGTTTTTTATTTTTAACAGTATTTTCGAACCCTTCGCAATCTGATGTAATTTGTGAAGAATACATTTTTTCCAATAAAATAACATCTTTTGCGCAACTGGTTGGAATTTGAGATTTACACAAATTGTTCGCAGTATTATATAATGCGTGCCCTGTTTCCGGTTCGGTTGATTCTACCGTATCAAAAACATTTACATCACCATAAAAGGCAGAATTATCCCACAAAGACAACATATCGTTTTTTGAATTTGCATCGTTTTTTTCCAAATCATCAACGTCTATGATATTTCCATCTTCGTCATATTGTCTGTCGCCTGCAAAAATAATATCCGCGTTTGCGCCAGCTTTTACCTTTTCAACACCGACCGTTTTTAATTCGTTTGCCTGCTCTATTATTTTTTGAATCTCTGCAATTTCAGATTCAAACCCTGCATTTTTGTCGCTGCACGCACAAGACCCACCATCAACATTATCCATAATGCAAAATTGGTCCATACAACCATAATACATATTATAACATTCTTCTGAATACAAACCGGTGACGGCCGTTTTTGTACGAACTGTTGTACCAGATTTAATTGCACTTTGCTTTTTTGCAACCGCCGCCTGGGACACATTTCCAAACACAATCGGCAAAGCCAACAAGCTGATAATTATTTTTTTCATGAAAAAGGCCTCTCTCTCTTTTTTATTTTTACATATTTACATCTTCACAAACAGACATTTGTTGACAGAATTTTTCTTTACCGCCGGCTATACCACCCATGACACCTGCGCCAACTGCGCCAATTGCTCCGCCGATTGCTGTTCCCCAACCTGGCGCAATCATAGTCCCCGCACCCGCACCGGCTGCCAAACCACCGGCCGCTGCTTGCAATCCTGCTGCCGCTTTGCTCATACCGCCAACTTCACAAACCTGTTGAATACGACATACACGACAATTACGTAAAGATGGTTCAAACACAACACTTTCGACATAAGAATAACTGGTTAAATTATCATCCGACGTTGTTTTATCACCAATCGGATACGTCGCGTAACAAGTTTCTTCGGCATCTTCCAAAGATTGAGCGCGTGACAATTCTGCGATTTTTGCATCCAATGCACGCAACGCGCGATTTTCAGCTTCGATTTCTGCAATAATTTTAGAGGTTTCAAACACAGACACACCCAAAGATTTTTGATTTGGATTTTTCGCGCTGTCTTGACATGCCACAACAGAAGCGTCTGATTCTAATTTTGTAAAGAATTCTGTAACATCCGCACGAGAATTATTTATAACTGTTTCACGCAATGCACGCAAACTTGTTTCATCTTCTGGCAAGACCGTCAAAGAAGTCACAACAATATCGTCCGGCAAACAAGACATATCAGATCCACACGTGCGTGATAATTGGTCAGCAAAATGATTTACGCAACCTTGAACCATTTGATAATCCATTTGCAATACCGCTGCCTGTACAATTAAATCAAATTGGGTTTCTGCTGCGCAATTCGGCATAATTGTTTGAGGACACAAAGCCACAATTTCATCCGATGATTTACCCAAACATTCTGGATTATTGAAATTTTTACCACATTTATCTTGCAGACATTTATCAACATCAGATTGACACATTGAAACACGCACATATCCTAAATCTGCAGCAACAGCCGTTTTTATACCTGGCACCAACGCATCACATTCATCAATAATTGGGCAAACACCCGCTGCGACATTAATATCGTTCAAACATGCAGGATTCGAAGACGTTGAACATCCATCTTCCAAACATAATTGAATTTGAGCAAAACAAGTTTGTCTTTTGTTTTTATCTGAATATACGGCAGCTTCCGCCAATAACATTTTAGATTCAGCCTGCCAATCGTCCATCACTTCGTCTTTTGACGCCATACATTGATCCAAAACATTTTCGCAAACGAAACTGCGTCTTTCTAATAATTCGGCATCCATACAATTTTCGAAATTGATACCACATCCGCCTTTGTCTGAAATACAAGATTTATAAGCCAACAAACATTCGCCACGGCTGTATAAATTTGTCACATCCAACATTTCTAATCTGGCGCTACGAACTGCGGCTTCTGCGATTTTTTTATTATTTTCTGCATCGATTTTTTGCGCATCCAAATAAGAATCATACGCTTTACAATCTTGTGTAATTTGACGAGAATACAACAATTCTTCCATATCTGATTTATCGCCACAAGCAGCTAATTCTGCTGAACAGCTGTCGGCTGCCATGGAATATAAATTCGCACCGACATCTGAATCAATTTCCACTTCTTCGGTCGTATTGACCATCCAAGAGGTAAAATCAATCGCACTGCTGGCGCTTTCTTCTTTCGCAAAAACTAAATCGGCTTTTGCGCCCAACATTTCACGTTCTACGCCTTCGGTATACAACAATTCTGCCGCATTTTGAATTTCCATAATTTCATCTAATTTTATTTGGGAATTCGCAATTGCATCGGAACACGCACATCTGTTACCGTCTTCTTCTGCCAATAAACAAAATTGATCCATACAATTTCTGTAATTTTCGCGACAGCTTTGTTTTTCTGGTACAACAACAGTTTGAACTGTATTTTCAACCACAGGCTCAATTACCGCAACTTGCACAGAATCAGGAATAACCATAGGTTCGGATTTTTGTTCGACAACATTTGTCGGCACAGCCGTTGGTACGGCCGCCGCGGATTGCGCCTGGGTCACGGCCGCCGCGCCCGATGCACTGGACATAACCATATTTGGCGCACGTTGGACACCCACACGTGACGCAGTCGTTGATGTGCGACCAGTTGCTGCAAAAGCATTGATTGGTAATACAAATAAACCCATTAAAAATAATTTTAAATACATTTTTCCCACCTAATTAGATACTTTATTTTATCAAAAAACGGGTTCAGTTGCAAGCATATAAAAAGACCTTGATTTTTTTTGTAATTCACAATATCATTAATCGGACAAAATAATTTAATTTCAAAGGGATAATTAATGGCAAAAGATGATGTAATTGTATTTAACGGTACAGTAGAAGATAAATTACCAAATACTATGTTTCGCGTAAAATTGGAAAACGGCCACGAAATTTTGGCAACAGTTTGCGGAAAAATGAGAAAAGCACGTATTTGGGTTAATGTTGGTGAAAAAGTTCGTGTTGAAATGACACCATATGATTTGAACAAAGGTCGCATTACTTTTGTTGAAAGAAAAAAAGCCGGTGATCAACAACAAACACCTGCTTCTTAACAAATCTTAAATCACCGAAATTTCGGTGATTTTTTTTATTATAATATTTTATTTTCCGCTTGCTGTGCTTTTCATTTTTTTGCTATGATTTAAAAGAAGAATGAGAAAAAGTTTTATATTTCTTTTAAATTGCATAATTTGTGCCAACGCGCTTGGCGCAACTGTTCGCACAGATTCATCTGTTTCCAGAAACAATGCCGCACAACAAACCATTTCGCGCAGCGCAGTTAAAACGCCCGTCAATATATCCGCCCGCGATTTAAATAACACAACAACCGTGTCACGACCAACCGTTTCACGCGCTGCAACAACAACACTTACAAATCGCAATACATCCACACCTTCTACCGCGCGCAGTGCCACAACCGTAAACACATCGCGCAGCGCGATTACGCCATCAAAAAACACATCTGCAAATGCGACATCCGCTCGTTCGGCAACGACCATATCACGCAATGCAACAACGGTTACAACAAACACGTTTGGCACCGGATACAATACTTGCCGTACGGCTTATTTCACATGTATGGATCAATTTTGTGCAAACCAAAACGAAGATTATCGTCGCTGCGCCTGCTCTTCCCGTCTGGAATCTATCATAGATAAAGAACGCGCGTTGGATCAAACCGCTTCTCAATTAACCGATTTTCAAAATTTAAATATCGCAGTAATCGATAAATCATCGGCCGAAGTAACAGCCATGGTTAATGCGTCCGCCGGCGAATCCGCTATAAAAGAAGATAATTCTGATTCAGCCCAGCAATTGGCAGGAATCAGTTCCGTCCTGGAAAACACAAAGGCATTATCAACCCAAGGCCAATTGGATATCGCAGGTGACATCAGCAAAATATGGGCAACAACTGAATTTGCAGCCGGCACAACAATTATGAATTTAACGGGCGAAAAATTATATAATGCTGTAAATTCTCAATGCGCTGAAATATCTGCGTCTTCTTGTGATTCTGATGCGACCTTGGACATGGTGATTTCCGCATACGGAATGTACATTGAAAATGATTGCACATTATTAGACACTGCAATAAACGGCCAAATCACAGCCGCAAACGCATCTATTCGTGATATGGAATACGCTATGAACGATGCCAGACTGGAAAATTATAACGCCCATAATTCATCATCTATTAATGATTGCATCGCGGGCGTACGCGCCGACATAACATCCGAATCCGCATGCGGGACAGATTATGTACATTGTTTGGATTTAACCGGAAAATATTTAAATATACAAACGGGTGAACCAATATATACGGCGGAATTTTATGAATTAGAAAATCAAATATCACTGGCTGGAGACATATTAACAAACCAATCTAATCGCACGATTGTCAGCGAATTAAATAATAAAAAAATGTTTGCTACTGAAACATTGGATTTATGCCGTGATTTATCAGATGATGTATGGGAAGAATTTATGCGCCAAGCAATTACAGAAATTTATCAAAACCAACAAGATAAAATTCGCGGCGTTAAAACCCAATGTATCGAAGTTGTAAATGCATGTTATGACGAACAAAATCAATCATTAAAAGATTTCAGCAATACAAAAGAACAATTATTATTGGGCGAACGTATGGAATTATCCGAACAAATGTGTATGGAACAATTAGAAACGTGCAGCAATTTGTACGGCGGCGGCGCGGACGGATTGGATGAATTGGTAGCAACATTGGGCAGCATAACAGAAGAAACAATTGCAAAAAATTGTAAAACAACATTAGAAGAATACACCCAAGAACTGTGCGTATTGCCAAGCAATGATTCCCTGCACTCTTATCCATACGGTTGCAGAACATATGCGGTGGGCGACCAGAAAACAGCCGCTTTGCCATCATGTAACGAAAATTTAAATTCTTCAAGCTCTTCAGTGACCGTATCATTATTTTCGTCAAATAAAACATCATACCCGCAATGTTTTATAAATAATGTAAAATATACATCTTGTAATTACGGTTACTTTTTATCCACAGACGGCAAAAATTTTAACGGAACGCCTGCAAACGGAAATTCTTGCGCAAAATGCGAAGAAGGATATTCATGTCCAGGCGGCACAGACACAAATGTATACACCGGTTGTAGCGATGATTATGATGGCAGTTTGTATCAAAAATTGGTTCAATATGCAATGCAAGCGTGCGTGCGCCCATCACGTCCAACGGACATCGCATTACCGACCAGCATTTTGTCCGATATTAATGTTGTGGTTGATAATATGAAATTATTAATGGCAAAAGAATTGTCTGCGGAATGCGAAAGATTGGGTGGTGCGTGGGTCGATTACCCATGGGAAGACGAAAATTCTGACGGATACCACGATTTAAATGGCGACACATTGTTACCATTGTATAATTCAGAAACCAGTGCCGACGCATCTTGGGGATATTGCAAACCATTAGATTCCACCGGCGGGACGGCCGTTATCAGTATGTAAAAAAAAACGGATATAAAATCCGTTTTTTTTTAATATTGTTTAAGCTGCTTTTTTTGCACTTTTGTTGATTTCAACTGGCTCTTTGTTTCCAGCGACCACATCTTTATCTATAACAATTTCTGTTAAATCTTTTTTATCCGGTGCGTCAAACATAGGTTTCATCAATATTTTTTCTAAAATACTGCGCAAACCGCGTGCGCCCGTTTTACGTTCTTCGGCAATTTTGGCAATTTCCAACAATCCATCATCTGTGATTGTTAATTTAATTCCATCCATATCCAACATAGCGCCATATTGTTTAACAATTGCATTTTTCGGTTCGGTCAATATTTTAACTAACGCGTCCGCAGTCAAAGGCTGCAATGCTGTGATAACCGGCAAACGGCCAACCAATTCTGGGATAATACCAAATTTTACCAAATTTTCTGGTTGAACTTGGTGTAAATTATCAAAGTCGCCGTCTTTTGGTTTGGCGGTTGCACCAAACCCAATGCTTGGGACATTTGCATGATTACCTTCGGCTATGATTTTTTCCAATCCATCAAACGCGCCACCACAAATAAATAATATTTTTGAAGTATCCAAAGCAACAGTTGCTTCGCCCGGGTGTTTACGTCCTCCACCGCTGGATGGTACATTTGCACGCGTTCCTTCGATTAATTTTAACAAAGCCTGTTGAACACCTTCGCCCGAAACGTCACGTGTCAAAGAACGACTTTCTGATTTTCTGGAAATTTTATCGATTTCATCAATATAAATAATACCTTTTTCTGCTTTTTCTACGTCGAAATTTGCATTTTGCAATAAACGTGTTAAAACGCTTTCAACGTCGTCGCCAACATATCCTGCCTCGGTCAAAGTCGTCGCATCCGCAATCGCAAACGGCACATTTAATATGCGCGCCAAAGTTTGCGCAAACAAAGTTTTACCCGTACCCGTTGGCCCAACAATTAAAACGTTTGATTTTTGGATTTCTACATCCAATTTTTTTGTCGCATTATGTCTTTTGTAATGATTGTAAACAGCAACCGCCAAAGTTTTTTTAGCCGTATCTTGTCCAATAATATAATCATTCATAAAATTATACATTTCAGACGGTGTTGGCAATTTTTTATTTTCTGTTTCGATTTCAGGTGCGCCGTCTTCGGCCATAATATCATTGCACAAATTAATACATTCATCACAAATGCAAACATTTTTACCGGACACCAATTTTTTTACTTCAAATATTGCCTTTCCGCAAAAACTGCAAAATTGATCATTCTCGTTTTTCAAATCTTTTTTATCTTCGCTCATCTTTTTCCATTCTCCTGCAATATGGCATTATTTTTTTGATGTTAAAACTTCGTCAATTAAACCAAATTCTTTGGTCTCAATCGCTGTCATATAATTATCACGATCGATTGCTTGTTTAATCAACTCTTTATCTTTACCTGTCCATTGTGCGTATAAATCAATTATTTTTTGTTTTGCTTTTAATCCTTCTTTCA
This sequence comes from uncultured Muribaculaceae bacterium, assembly GCA_964371145.1. Classification (GTDB taxonomy): domain Bacteria; phylum Pseudomonadota; class Alphaproteobacteria; order Rs-D84; family Rs-D84; genus CAUTNA01. The sequence goes on along the minus strand of CAYJKO010000001.1, from coordinate 58,649 downwards.
AAGATATTTCCATATCTGAAATTTGACCTTGCATTCCGCCCAAAGGTTGATGAATCATAATAGTAGAATTAGGTAAAGCAAATCTTTTACCCGGTGCGCCCGCCCCCAAAATAACGGTAGCGGCAGATGCAACCATACCCATAGCAATCGTTGAAACCGGCGCTTTGATATAATTCATAGTATCCAAAATCGCCATACAAGAAGATACAGAACCACCAGGGGATTGAATGTACATAGAAATATCAGCATTTGGATTTTCTGATTCCAAAAACAACAATTGTGCGATAATTGAATTCGCCATACTGTCTTCAAATGCGCCCTGTAATACAATAATTCTGTCGCGTAATAATCTGGAATAAATGTCAAATGAACGTTCACCTTTTGGTGTGCTTTCGATAACCATTGGAATCAAAGTCATATAAAAACCTCTAACTGTATATATTTTAAACTGTAAACACTATATCACAGAATTTGCGAAATCGCAAATTCTAGATATGATATAATGATTTTATTCATAAAAACAAGTATTTATGCAATAAATTTATTTAATTTCCAATGCTTTTATGCCCGGTAAAACTTTGCCTTCTAAAAATTCCATAAACGCGCCACCACCGGTTGACAAATATGACACATCTCCCTTTAACCCCAATGCTTCGAACACCGCAACAGTGTCACCGCCACCGATTACGCTGTTTAATTTGCCATTGCTTGTCTGCGTGGCGATTGCGCGCGCGATTTCAAATGAACCATATGACCATGTTGGAATCCATTCTGCCATACCGACCGGCCCATTCCATATAACAGTTCTTGAATCTTTAATCGCAATCGCATTTCTGGCGGATGTTTGTACGCCCGCATCCATAATAATGTCATCATCCCCTATTTCATCAATGGATTTATTTGTACGTTCTGCATTTCTGTTAAATTCTGATGCGACGCCTTTATCAATCGGCATTAAAATTTCACAATTGTTATCAAGCGCCATTTTCATAATGTCCAAAACCTGATCTTTCATATCAGGTTCATGCAAAGAATCACCAACATTATGACCCATCGCATATGCAAAAGTATTACCAATTCCACCACCGACTATAATTTTATCTGCGATTTTTACAAAAGATTGCAACAATCCCAATTTGGTTGAAACTTTGCCGCCGGCCGCTATTAATAACAAAGGTCTTTTTGCATTTTCCAATAATGCGCTTAATTTTTCAATTTCACCGCTTAATAACAAACCCGCATAAGACGGCAAGAAATTTGTTACCCCAACCGTGCTGGCGTGTGCGCGATGGGAAACTGCAAACGCGTCGTTTACATACAAATCAAAGCCAGATGATAATTCCTTTGCAAATTCTAAATTATTTGTTTCTTCTTCGGCATAAAAACGAACATTTTCCATTAACACAACGTCCCCGTCTTTCATATCACGCATAAAATTTTTATCCAAACAATCTGGTATTAATTTAACACCCAAATATTCGGCAACCGGTTTCAAAGATAATTTTTCATCACGCACGCCCTTTGGTCGACCGAAATGAGCACAAATAACAACGCGTGCACCACCTTGTTTTAATAAATCAATCGTCGGCATACTTTGTTCAATTCTGAAAGCGTCTGTAATTTTTCCATCCACAACTTGTACATTAAAATCATCACGCAATAAAACATATTTTCCGCGAACATCCATATCTTTAATGTTTTTTATCTTCATCTTTTATCCTTTCTTTGATTGGTTTATAAGTTTTTCTGTGGTGAATATTTACACCGAATTTATCTAATGCTGCCATATGTTGTTTTGTACCATATCCCGCATTTTTATCCCAACCATATTCTGGGAATTGTTTTGATAAATCTTTCATAATTTCGTCGCGTGCTTGCTTTGCCAAAATGGATGCGGCCGCAATGGACAAAGATTTAGAATCCCCGCGCACAACAGATTCGGATTTTACATCTAAATTTTTTGGTAATCTGTTACCATCTATTAAACAATATTCTGGTTTTTTTGATAATAAATTAATTGCGCGCTCCATTGCCAACATAGACGCCCATAAAATATTCAATTCATCTATTTCGGAAACATCCGCATGGGCTATGGCCCAAATTGTATTTTCTTTTATCCAAATTTCGGCAGCCATACGTGCAGAATCCGACATTTTTTTTGAATCATCTATTTTTATTGGAATATCAATATTAAAATCTGGAAATATAACAGCCGCCGCAACAACAGGCCCACACAATGGCCCCCGCCCTGCTTCATCTACACCCGCAACCAATTTAAATTGGCATTTTTTTTCAAAAGAAAAATCGGCGGATGTTTTTTTCATATATTTTTATATTTCCTGTCTGCTTTGTATCATTTGTTGAACGTATTCATCTTCGCTGCTGTATAATGGCCAAATCCCATCCGCCAAATCATCCAAAGTATTTAACGGTTGTTCCAATCGGCGGCGATACAACCATAAATTTGCCATAACACGTTTTATATACGCGCGCGTCTCGTACGCTGGAAAACTTTCTATGTATAACAACGGGTCTGTTGTTTCAAAATTCTTTTCAAATTTTAAAACCGTTCCCAGCCCTGCGTTATAAGATGCCAACATTTTGATAATGTTATTATCTATATTTTTATGTTCTAATAAATCTACGATTAATTGTTGACCCAAAAACATATTGTGTTCTGGGTTATTAATATCAATTTCTGACATTTTAATTTTATTTTGACGCGCAACCAATTTTGCAGTTCCTGGCATAATTTGCATTAATCCATTTGCGCCGGCCCCCGATTTCGCATAAGTTTTAAAGCCGCTTTCTTGTTTTGTTATCGCAAATAACAAAGCGCGATCAATCGACCATCCGCCCATAGGTTCCCAATTTGGTACCGGATATTGAGCAGTATATAAAATATCGTTATCAATTTCAAAAACGCCACGTTGTCTTGCGACATCAGCGACATGAATTGAAATACGTGGCAATTCGTACTCAGAAGACAAAGTGTTTATGGCGTGAATTAATTTATCGGACGCCTGTCTGGTAATCATTAATTTTAAATATTCTTCGGCCAGATACGTTTCTCCGATTTGCAACAAAGCCAACGCACGCGTACCATATTTGTTTTCTTTAATAGCGGCAATATCAGAATCTTTTGTTTCCAGCTCGAAAAATTGATAATACGGCACATACCCAAGCATCATAGAAGACAGCGCCCCATAAAAAGACATTTGGTGAACGGCTGCGATTTTCCAATATTTTTTGGCTGTATCCATATCATCATTTTCTGCCGCTGCGCGTCCCGCCCAAAATCCGGCTTCAGTTTTACGTGCGTCGTTTATTTGACCTAAATCTAAAATTTTACTGAAATATTTTTGTGCGTCCGCATATTTTTCTTCTTTATAAGACAACAACCCCATTGCCCACAATCCGTACTCGGAGCCCGCATCAGACGCAATTTTTCCCCATGTTCTGGATAATTTATATTCGCCGTTTGTGTAATACAAATAAGACAATCTGCCCGACAAGCGGCCATAATCTGTTTTTGTTAATTTTTTCTTGAAACTGATGTCTTCTAATAATAATCTGGCAACTTTTGTTTGCCCGGATCGAATAGCTCTTTTAAATTGGTTTATTTTTGTATTGGTTGACCCTGTGTATCTTTTAACTGTCCAAGTTTCAGATTGGGCTGCCTCGGAAGATTCCGCGTACAATATGCTGGGCATTTTGACGCTGCGGACTGATGTTTTTTTAATGCCGGCTAATTTTTTCATACGAACCGCGCCTGGGGTGTCATAATATTTTGACATCCAAGATTTAATTTCTGCGCCCTTTGTTCTGTATGTATCTGAAATATATCTTTGATATAAAACCTCGTTCATCAATATTTTATTTTCTAAATCTTTTTCTAATTTTTGGGCTGCGGCAATTTTTTCATCTGCCTGCAAATCAAAAATAGCAGAATATATCGCAACGTCATTATCGCTTAACACTTTTTCGGCGGCGATAGAATATATGGGTGTTAATAACACTGTTAAAAATAGGATAATTTTTTTCATAATTAAAATAAAGTAGTCTTTTTATCTTTGTTTTCATCAGCGTCAGGAATTTGATTTATTATTTTGCTGAAATCCGAAATTTTTGTAAATTTGTGATAAACGGATGCAAAACGCACAAAAGCAACCGGATCCAAATTCAACAAAGAATCTGCAACCAATTGGCCGACCAATTCGCTGGGGACTGTATTGTCGTCATTTGTTTGCGCTTCTAATCTGCGATGAATAGATGTTAATATTTTTTCAATTTGTTCGTCCGTAACGTCACGTTTACGGCACGCCAATTTAATGCTGTGTTTTAATTTGTCGCGATCAAAAGATTGTAATTCGCCATTATTTTTTTTAACGAATAAATCGCGCATTTGCACACGTTCAACCGTTGTGAATTTTGCCCCACATTCCGAACAAATTCGGCGACGACGAATAATCGCGTCTTCGGTATCTGGGCGCGAATCTTTTACTTGGCTGTCTATAGAATTACAATATGGGCATCTCATAACCCTTGTAAAATAGCAATTTAATAGCTAACTGTAAAGAATAAAGTTCATTTTTTTCCATAAAAATTGCATTTTTTGAAAAAATCAAGACATAATTTTCATTTTTTTCCGACGAGCGCGTTTTTTTTTACTCAAAAATGTGATATTATTACAATAACAGAGAGAAAATGAAAAAATACCTAAACAAAATTTTAGCCGGCGATTGCATTGCTCATATGAAAAATATGGCAGACGGTTGCGTGGATGCAGTTTTCGCAGATTCCCCGTATAATTTACAATTGGGGGCAAAAACTTTGTATCGACCAGAAGATCAAACCGCTGCGCGCGCAGTACGCGACGAATGGGATTCTTTTGAATCTGACGCTGATTATGATGATTTTTGTCGTGCTTGGTTATCTGAATGCAAACGCGTATTGAAACCAGACGGCGCAATGTGGGTAATCGGCAGCTATCACAATATCTATAAATTGGGTGCAATTATGCAAGATTTGGGTTTTTGGATATTAAATGACATTGTATGGGTCAAAACAAACCCTATGCCAAATTTCCGCGGCACACGTTTTACAAATGCAACCGAAACTTTATTATGGGCAACACCGACCAAGACTGGAAAATATGTATTCAATTACGAAACTATGAAAAAATTAAACGGCGGCAAACAAATGCGATCCGATTGGCATATTAATATTTGTTTGGGCGAAGAAAGAATTAAAAATTCAGACGGCAAAAGCTTGCATAACACACAAAAACCTATGGATTTATTACGTCGTGTGATTTTATCATCCACCAAGCCGGGCGACATTATTTTGGATCCGTTTATGGGATCGGGAACAACGGGCGCGGCCGCAAAAGAATTGGGTCGTAATTTTATCGGATTTGAAAAAGAAGAATCATATATACCCGCCGCACGCGACAGAATTGAAAATACATCAGCCATTGATTTGTCACAAATCGAAGTTGCAAAACCAAAACGCGAAGAAATCAGAATTGCTTTTGCGGAATTGGTGGACGCAGGATTATTGTACGTTGGTCAAACATTGGTAAACCCACGTGGAGAACGCGTTATGATAACCAAAGACGCGCAATTAACACATCCATTATATGGCAAGGCGTCAATCCATGTTATGGCCGCAAAAATTCAACGCAGCGTCAGCTTTAACGGATGGGATTATTGGTCAGCCCAGAAAAAAGATGGAACATTGGTTGCAATTGATGAATTACGCAAATATTTACGCAATGTTAAAAAAGGTTTACAAAAAGCGGCTTAAAAAAAACAGATACAAAAAAATCCCCCAATGGGGATATTTTTTTATTTTGTTAAAGAATTAATGTTATTTTCTATTGTCCTTAATAATTTATTCGTTTCTATTTTATTTAATAAAAGCTCCGCCATCATTTTATTTCTGAAATTTATTTCTTCTTGATATTTTTGTATTAAATAATCGAATTTTTTTGCGCCCAATACAGATTTTTTATGTTTTAACCAACCCAATTTAAATTCATCTGATGCAGATATATTTTCAATCGGAAAATTATTTAACCCCAAATATTGATTAAAATTTTTTTCTGATAATTTTTTGTTCAAAATAATATTTGTGACATTTGATAAATCGGAACCTGATAATGAAAAATTTGAGTATTTGGACAAATTAACATCCCCTTTTAAACCTTTGGAAGATTGAATTTTTAATGTACATCCCATCCCATAATCTTTAATCGGTTGATTAAAATTACATTGCAGAAAATTTGTTTTCCTTACATTTTTTGAAAAATTCAAAGAATTTAAATTTATTTCGGAATTTGTAATATTTAAATGATTTATGTTTACATTATTTGAAAAAGGCAAAGAATTTATAACCTCTTTCCATATTGTAACACCGGTTACAGACGGGTTATTTTTTAAACATTTTTGCAAATCACAAAATTTAATTTTTTCAGATTTCCCGTTTTTATAATGTATTGATACCGGCATATTATTTTTCCTTTGATATTTTTTTTAAACGTAATTTAACTTTATCATATTTTGAATTTAATAATTCTATTTCTTTCAATAATGCAATTTCTTTTGTTTTCAAATAGAAAATTTCTTGGTCGACAGAAAACATTTCATTAGATTTTAATGGTAATTTGTCTTTTGGAAAATTAATCAATCCCATTGATTTCAATTCTTCTGAACTTTTAAATCCATTTAAGAAGATTTTTTTTGTTTTATCTAAATTTGTATTTTCAAATGCGACTTTTTCAAAATCTGAAACATCGATATTTCCGTGCAATCCATTAACATCACGAAAACAAATATCACCACCATGCCCGAAATTAAAAACTTTGTTTTCTTTATTAATTTGGAATTTTTCACCCAATTTAACATTTCTCATAAAAATATTATTTTTTTTACCGGACAAATTAATATTGGAATTTAAACCACAATCTAAAATATGCAGATACGCCATATCAAAATTCAAATCTAAATCCGTTGATATTTCTTTTATGTTATTAAATTCTATGAATCTGGACGTAAAAAATTTTGGAAATTCAGATAAAACATCACCGTCATAAAATTTAACATAATCAAATTCATTATTGGTTAATAATAATTTTTTAAACCCGTCTACATCATATTGAATCTGTGCCCCTTTATTAAATTCGACCACTATTTTCATAAAACGCACCTTTGGTTTTAATATTTATTATTATTTTGTTTTTTGTTTATTAAAATTATTGGAAACAGCGCCATATTTCAATAATAAATTAACCATTTCGTTGTCATTTTTCGACATAGCAACATATAACATTCTATTTTTTATATTTTGAGACACGCCCTTTTTTAAAATAATTTCAGCCGTTTTTAAATAACCTTTGTGCGCAGCAATCATTAAAATATGATCGTTTCTGTGTTCTATTTGTGAATGGCTTAATAAAACTTTCAACAACGTTGTATCGCCCGCATTCACAGACGTTAACAAAGCGTTTTCTATTTTACATTTATCGGGATTTCCCGACAACAAAGTTTTCACAACGTCCAAATGGAGAGAATAATCAGAAACATAAACAGTATCGCGCACCGTATCATTTTTTATTTCTTTACGTTGCACAGGTTTGTTTTTATTTGTTTTATTACCATCAAAAACAAATGATAAAACCCCCACCAGACAAAGTATCGTCATTGAAACGGCGCACACAGTATCAAATGATTCCGAGAACTTTTTATTTGGTTTTTGATGCGTCATAATTTTAACCTTTGATTTTATTTATCATTTGTTTAAAAGTATTCAAAACATTCGTTTGTTGTTTTTGTGTACTTTCCATTTTTTTGATTTTATTTAAAAAATTGGCAACATTATCATAACCATAAGTTTTCGCCAACAATATCGGCGGATAACCCACAATTCTTCTGGTTGATATTTTTCTGTCGTATTTAGAAAACAGTTTAACCATTTTAATATCACCCGACATTATTGCCATATCGGATGCACAATAAAAAGAAAAACCATGTATATCATATTGCGCGCCTACATTTAATAGAAAGTCTGCACGATAATAATCTGACGCAGCCACAGCTTCTTTTAAATATTTTTTTAAATTTTTATCCATAATAAAAATACCTTTATTAAACCTATATATAACATAGTACATAAAAAAGATTCGGTCAACAAAAAAGACGGTTTTTAAAAACCGTCTTTTTTTTATTTTGCCATAATTTTTTCTAATTCTTTTTCATTTAAATCAATTTTATATTGACGCATCAAATAAGAATTATAATCATCGAATATTCCACGTGTTGTCATTGTTTCGACTTCTTTTTTTATGTCGTTCATTTTTTTATCATCGACTTTTGGCATTTTTTCGCCCACAACAGATAAAACATAAAAAGCATTCGCAGATTCCACGATTACATTTGCCCCAATCGGATTTGCATATGCGGCAACCAATACATCTGTTGGCGCGCCATCCATACGGGACACAGTTGCAGATTTTAATGATTTAACATCTTTTCCTGCATTAACATCAATCAAGATTTCATTTGCTTTTAAATAAGCAACTTTTTCTTGTTCTGATTTTTCAAAATCTTTGATTATAGATTTTTTTGCGTCTGCAAAGCTTTGCGCATAGCTTGGTTTAATTTCAGACACACGTACAATTGCAAAACCATCTTTGGTTTCGATTATACCGCTTTCTATACCTTGTTGCATTCCGAAAACTTGATCCAAAATCGAATCGGTTACGATTTTATCTTTGATTTTTTCATTTTTTGCAAAGCTTGGGATTTTTACATATTTTCCACCTGATTTTTTTGCAGCATCGCCAAATGTTGCGCCGCCGATAATTTCATCTTCGGCCATGATAATTTTATTGTATCCCGCATCATATGAATCTGGTTTATTCATATCCGCACCGACTAATACATATTCCACAACACGTGTTTCTGGCATCATTTTTGGATTTTTCTTATAAAATTCTTCTAAATCTTTATCATTTGATTTTTCTATTTTTTGATCTGCAAATTTCACAGTTGCGAATTTAACGTCTTTTGTCATATAACGTGCGTTATATGCGGCTTTTGCAGCGAAATCAGGAACAGCAACCGGATAATTCATCGCCATCATAACCATAGAACGCAACATTTGTGAACGAATGAATCCCGCAAAAGATGCCTCGGTATGACCGCTGGCGTTTAAAATTGCATCAAATCTCCAAGATGAAAAATTGCCATTTTCTTGGAATTCTGGATAACTTGCGATTTCCGCAGCTATTCTTTTATCGGATACGACAAATCCCAAATCTTTTGCTTTGTTTTCAATTAACAAATCGTTAATCATTTCAGTTAAAATTTCGCTGTAAACTTCGTTTGCAAATTTTGCATCTGTGTATATTTGCTTACGTTGTGCGTCTTCCATCATAGAAATTCTGCGGTTTTTTTCCGCATTAAAACCATCCATTGTGATTTCATAATCGCCAACTGTTACCAAAGCATTTGGTTGTATCGTATTACTGAAAATCCAATCGGCAACGCCCCACCCCACAAACGAGAAGATTAATATGGCCATTAAAATTTTTGCGACCGGTTTTCCGGACATATTACGTAAATATTCTAGCATTTTTTCACCTTTTATAGTATCCTGTATGTGTATCCTAGCAAAAAGACAAAAGGTAAATCAATGAAAATAATTGCATGCAATTGGAAAATGAATGGGACGAACGACCAATTAAGTCAAATATTAATAGAATTAAAAAAAATAAAAACAGACAATCGTATAATTATATGTCCGCCATTTACCGGATTGTACGCTGATTTTGGCAATATTTTATATGGAGCACAAAACATTTCTGAACATAAATCTGGCGCATATACAGGCGAAATATCGGCCGATATGATTGCGGAAACCGGTGCGGAATATGTAATTGTTGGCCACAGCGAACGCAGACAATATTTTGCAGAGACCAATGAAATAATTGCACAAAAAACGAATCGAGCGATAGAATCGGGGCTGACGCCTATTATTTGCGTGGGCGAAGATTTAAATGAAAAAGAAACAAACCAAACATTTGACGTTATTAAAAAATGTTTGGATGAATGTTTACCTGCCGATAAAAATTCGGATTTTATTATCGCGTACGAACCACGTTGGGCAATTGGTACGGGAAAAACTCCGACCGCGACAGACATAGAATCTGTTCATCATTTCATTGCGGATTATTTGAAAAAAATCGGCGCGGAAAACAAACCCATCATATATGGCGGTGGCGTAAATCCGGATAATGCTACCAAAATTACATCCATATCAAATGTATCAGGTTTATTAATTGGCTCGGCATCCTTGAAAACGGATACACTTTGCCCTATAATATTATCAGTTCAAAATTAAAGACAATATCAAGGGAAATAAAAATGGAAGATAAAAAAAATTTAGCAAACGAAAACGAAGCAATTGAAACACCAGAAACAATCGCACCAGAAAAATCTGAAATAGAAATTATGGGCGAAAAATTGGCGGAAATGAATGATAAATACATCAGATGCGTTGCAGAATTAGAAAACACACGCCGCCGCAGTATGTTGGACGCTGAAAACGCGATTCGTAATCGTGCGATATCTGTATCTAAAAACTTTTTAACCGTTATGGATGCAATTGAATCTGCTTTATCACACGCGCCAGAAGACGCGGGCATTTTGGCTATGAAAGCGGCTATGGATTCTGCGTTTGCAAATATCGGTATAACAAAAATAGAATCTGTTGGTGAAATATTAAACCCTGCGCTTCATAACGCAATTCAAATGATAGAATCAGATAAACCAACCAATACAATTACGACCCAATTACAAACAGGGTATATGTTTGGGGATTCAGTTTTACGCCCCGCTATGGTTGTGGTTGCAAAATAAAAAAATCCCCATTTGGGGATTTTTTTTATAATTTTTTTTCAATTTTTTGCCAATCTATTAAATTATCCATAATCATATCTATGTATTCCGCGCGACGATTTTGATAATCCAAATAATACGCGTGTTCCCATACGTCTATTACCATTATTGGCATAACATCATCACCCATTGTCATCGGACAATCTGCATTTTTTGTAGAAATTATTTCGAATTTATCTCCGCGTTTTACCAACCAAGTCCAACCGCTGCCGAATACCGACATTGCCGCATTTTTAAATTCAGATTTAAAATTATCCGCACCACCAAAAGCATTCGCAATAACGGACGGCACGTCCATTTTTTTATCCGGAGATTTTAAATTTTTAAAGAAAAAATCATGGTTATATGTTTGCGCCGCGTTGTTAAATATTTTTACATCATTATTTTGCGCGGATTTTTTTATAATTTCATATAAATATAAATGTTCATAATCAGTGTCTTTAATTAACTTATTCAAATTGTCAATATACCCCGCAAAATGCTTGTTATAATGATAGTCTAATGCTTTTTCAGACAAATATGGGCGCATAGACGCAAAATTAAAAGCAACGGGAAACTCATCCGGAAAGAACATATTAACCCCCTTTTTTTTCAGTAATATAAATTAATTATACTCGATACAATCAAAAATAACAACAGGAAACTATACGGTCAAAAAACCGCTTGTGTCAAAACGGATTATTTTCTATAATCAACACAAACAATTTCAAGGAGAAAAATTATGAAAAAAATTGGAATATTTTCCATGCTGCTTACCATTTTGACATTTGCATCTGTGCGCGCTGCTGACGTTACTTTATTTCATTCACCGACTTGTCCACATTGCCATCATGCAAAAGATTTCTTGGGCAATGAATTGGTAAAAGAATTTAATGGAATCGAAATTGAAACGATTAATTTAGCGTCCGAAGAAAATATTGAACCTTTTAAAGCCGCATTAAAAAAATGCAATTATGACAAAGGATATATTCCTGTTATTGTTGTTGGCGACAAATGCTTCCAGGGTTATGGAAAAAATATGAATGACGATATTCGTGATGCATTGACAGAAAAAATGAAATCTGAAAAAAAAAATGATGAGCCCACAACAAAACCCAGCACTATAAAAGAAAGAACAATTGCAATTAAACCTGTTCAAAAAAATTCTATGACCCCGCTGTATATTTTATTTGGATTATTGGTTTTGGGATTTGGATTTGTATTATTTCGCAAAAAAAAATAAGGACGTAAAAAAATATGTTTGAATTAACTTTATTTGATTATATCTATATCGGCATAGTTTTTATATCTACGACATGGGCGACAATTCGTGGTGGTGTTTATGAAACGGTTGCAACATTATCTTGGATAGCATCCGCGATTGCAGCCAGATTTATATCTCCGTTAATTGATGAAAAATTGCAAATTTGGTTTTCGTTGTCAGAATCAACGATTGGCACATTGGTTGCATCATATTTTATCGTATTCTTTTTAATTTTAATTATATTCGGTTTTTTCAATAATAAATTACGCGATAAAATCCAAGAAAGTATGATGAAATTAACAGATCATACATTGGGCGTTATTTTCGGAATTATTCGCGGAATTTTAATTATGGGTTTGGTTTATTGGGGAATGCTTTGGTATTATTCAGACGTGAATGTTTTGCCAACTTGGTTGGAAACAGCGCGCACGCGCCCGATTGTTCAATTGACCGCTATTAAAATCCAAGAATGGTTTGTTCCCGGTGAAAGTAAATTATTAGAAGCCGACCTGCCAAACGACGCCGATCATATGAATTTAATTAATCCTGCGATTAAAACGACTGAAATCAAATTGGAAGACGAAGCGGACACCGGTTACAAAAGTTCAGAACGAGACGCATTGGAAAATCAATTGTTACAAATTAAAACCAGCGCTATTGCAACGGAAAATATGATTGAATCATCCGAAGATTTTTATGATGAACAAGATATATTAACAGACGAAATCGATGTAAACGAACCGATTGTATTGGAATAAAAAAAATCCCCAGACGGGGATTTTTTTTTATTTCACAATTTGTTTTAAATTATGCATAACATTTAATATCGCAATATGATTTTTTTCAGGTAATCTTGCACCATTTTTGCGCATAACTGCTATTACGCTATCATTATTACCACGACCAACTGCACGTTCAAATAAATTTGTCCCATAAGGTGTGGTCGCATTAACATTACCACCTTTATTTATAATGCTTTGCACTGCCTCTGCATCTCTGGCGAATATCGCATTCATCAAATCTATATCTATTCTTTTCATGTTTTTTCCTTTTTATTTTGTTTTTTGGAAATGTTTTTCCAATACTTTTAACTTAACCACACTGTAAATATCATTAACAGTCAAAGCATTTACATTAAAAGATTCATCTATATTAATATTAAATTTTTTGGACAAATCTTTATAAACATATAATACATCCAACGTGTCCATAGATAAATCTGTCGAACAATTCATATTATATTTAATATTGTTTGATCCCACCGAATTATCAATAATTGATTCTTTCAAATAAGACCCCAAAATCAATTCTGCAACTTTCCAATTTCCATTATTCAAAGCAATATCCATGGCATTTAAACCAGATTTATTTCTCAAATTATAATCAATTCCATTATTCAATAAAATTTCCGCATTTTTTAAATCTGCAGACATCAGATGTTTTTTATCTGCAATCGACATTAATGTTGAATTTGTTTTTTTGTTGATTTCGTTAATATCTTTAACCAATCCTTTTTTCAATAAAACATTCAAAGTTTTTGTTGCACGATTTGTCGCAGCGTTATAATATTTTGATTCTGGCATATTTTACCTTTTTGTTTAAATACAAAATAATAATAACACCAAAAGCAAATTATGTCAACTATATTTTGATTTATCTAAATCCCAACAGTATGTTTTAATTTCAACATAAACACAGATTCATTACCAAATTCTTTTGTATGATCTGGATTTATACGATGGATAAATCCAATTGCACCATCAGTATGAGTTCCCAATTTGGTTCTGTAATATCCAGAAAATCTGATTTCACGATTGTCGGCGGACAAATCCATATCACGAATATAAGAATCTTTTATAACCAAATCGTAAACCCCATCGGATGTTTCAACCGTTTCATATTCGGTGTACATATGCTGTAAATTACCAGATGTTATAGCCAACGGACTTGCAATTGCGAATGAAAAATTACCAATATCCGCACCAACAGAAAAAGAATTAGAATTTAAATCGGACATCCCCATAATAAATTCTCCCATTTCCCCTTCGACTGATGTATTCGCAAAAGTCATACGACCCGATACATTTATATCATCTGCAATTTCATATGTCGCATTCATATCCATATAATATGTTTGCCCTGCACCCATATTTAATAAACCGTCACTGTATGCGCCCAAAATAGTATCTGATTCAATAGCCGTTCCAAATGACGCGGTTAAACCCAAGCCTGAATTATTCCAAGACAATGCAGATTCCGCCCCTTGGAACAACCCTAATCTGGCGGCTTCGATATCGTTGGACGCGGTCGGATCGGTTTCCAATAAAGATTCATCCGTTATGCTGGCAGAAAACACGCGCGCACCGAAAGCGAAATCGCCAACGTTATATTTCATATCGGCACTAACAGCATCTGAAGCCAATCCCAAAATCGGATTAGATGTGCCATCAAAACGTCCCAAATTATCATTAAAATAATTTTGGAAACCGGCCGCCATGTCAAAATCACCAACAGAATAACCAAAAGACATATAATCTAATCCTGCGTCTGTATTGATGTCGGCAGATTCAGACATAGCAATCGACAAAGTCATATCTTCTGACAAATTAATATCTTTGACGTTGTTATTTTTATAAACATTCATCCCACCCAAAACATCACCCATATATAATCCACGTGAATTTGTTGCGCCCAATGAAAATTCATTTTCGAACACACGTGGCAATTGCACTGTACCATCTATATTTGTCAAAATATCATAAAACGGCGCAGAAATTGACCCACCGGATAAATTCAAAACCGAACTGGATGAAAAACGAGTGGCCGATGCCTTTCTCCAATACGCGTCCCCTGATGCAGACACGATTTGTCCTGTATTCCCATTATAATAATAAATAGAGCTGCCCGGTTTTGTTGCGCGTTCTAAATCGATTAAACCGTATCCAAAAACTTCTGAAAACACATCGAAATAATCTTCGCCATTATCCACACGGAATTGATATTCGCCAGGCAAAGTGTACATTGATTCCAAATATGCGCGTAACGTGTCATCTGTATATGCGACCCCGTCTGTTGAAGTTCCCAAATAAGAACCAGATGCGGTTAACGCCATTAATATAAATATTTCATCTTCGCTCATATATGAAAATGCAGATTGAACCGCACCGGCCGCACCTGCGGCGGCGGCGGTTGCCAATTCATCTGTAACACCCGCTGCGGCAAAACACCATGGATCTATACCGGAACCACCCGTCCCCGCAACGCCACATGCGCGAGATTTATAATACGTATCATCCGCCGTATCAGTTGTACCATTAGTATCCGTCCATTGTGATAAAATCAAAGAATCTGGATTATAACCCGCGATACTGGATTGCCCGTCTGTACCACCATTTTCGGCAACCGCAACAACTGTCATAAATCTGTGTTCCATATTATCAAAAACCAAAGGCGCGGAATTTTCAAATGTAGCGTCCAAAGTCGCGCCCGCCCACAAAGAATTTCCTGTATCAAAACTGCCTGCTGAAAAAATGGTCAAAGGATATGCAGGATTAAATCCTTCGAAAAAAGCCAGCGCATTTGAACCTTGTGAATCACCGTCAGATGAATCTATATCATAAACATCATTTACATATGTACCGAACAATACTTTTCTATCGTCTGAATCTGTCAAAGACAAAATATCATCAATAGTTTTTGCATCTCCGTCACGCAACGTTGGAACAATGGATAAATTCGCAACAATTGTCGGTTTTGTTTTTCCATAATTCAAAGTGCTGGTACCGGATCCTATTACATTACCACCCAACGCCAATGATTCAATCAAAGCCTTGTAATTTGTATAATCGCCCGCGACCAATTGTTTTTCCCACAATAAATCAGTCCCCGATATTGCATACGCCGTGTCATATCCGTCTGTATTTGAATCTGTATCCATATAAACATATCCATCATTACCGACATAACCTTTGTACGTTACAGATTCACCCGATCCATTTGTTCCGGTTGCTGTAAATGTTCTGTCATCTGCCAATATATTAGAATCTGAATCCATCGTAACCGTTATATCAAATCCGATTGACGTTATATTTAAAACGTCCCCCGTACCAAATGCTGACCCATTCATTGTATATGCCCCAACAACAGAATCATCTGCATCTATCATTTCGTATCCTGCACCCGTTCTGAAAATTGTCATTTGACCATTTGGCATAAATCCAACAAAATCGTCAACGCCGTAACCGCCCAATGTACCACCGACTATTTTAGCCAATAAATTATCCGTTACACTGGCGCCTGCATTATTTACAACAGAATCATAGCCTGAATAATTAAAATCATCCATAATCGCATCATCTTCTTGTGTTGTATAAGTATCAAAATCACCAACTGTACCAACGACTATTTCATTATTATAATATTTACTGGAAACATTGCTGGAAACAGCATCTGCCAATCCTTCTCCATTGCGGGTTGTCCATAAAACAAATTTATCGTCCAATGAAGATTCAGTCGTATTTGAAATTCCATTCGCACCATTTGAATTAATACCATTTGATGTAATTAACGCAACGTTCACAGGTATACCACCTTCTACCGTTAATCCGCCCGTATTTAATGTCCCTAATTGAGTCCCCGAAAACGGAGCATTAGCATTATTACGCAGCGTTGTCATCCCCAGATACCCACGTGCGAATGGCGAATACCCTTTCATTAATAACAAATAATTTTGTCCATAATCATCTGTCATATATTCAAAATTGTTTAAATATGCGCCTGTCGAAAACGCGTCTAAATTTGCTACATAATTTGCTGCTTCGGAATCTGCATCCACCATTGCAGGACCGTATGGCAAAGTTATGACCGCTGTTGCACCATCCCCTGTTCCCGTATCTGTACCTGACGCAATGCAAACGCCCGCTGAACTGCATGTACCTGTATTACCATTTGCATCAACGCATGATGCGCCTGGCGTACACCCCAAACCGCTGGAACCCGTATCATCGCCACCGCCGAACCCCAATGACCCCGACAACAATGCGATTCCACCAACGGCCGCGGCGCCACCGGCAACTGCTACGAACATACCTTGTGGGGTTGATAAATCTGCAAAGATTCCAGATTCTGGTGCCTGTGGCCCCAGATTTCTATATCTTTTAATTTGAATATCGCAATCCGATCCATCTGCGCCGTACATTTGCAAAATTTGCGCGGTTCTGGTGTCGTTATTCATAATAGCGGTACATATCAAAGAAAGACCTGTATTATCTACATAATCAACATTTGCTCCGCTGGCGATTAAATATTGAACTTGTTGAGTATTTCCGGATTTAGCAGCCGACAATAATTGTGACGCCAATTGAAAATCATTTGCCGCATGTACGGACACAGGCGCCAGAAAAGCAGCCAATATTGCAATTTTTATAAGTTTCATATGATAAATCTCTCTTCCTTCTATGTTTTTCAGTCTAGCACATAGACTTTTTACCTGTCCAGCCCTTTTTTTATTCAAAAAAGCATTTGTTTTAAAACCAAAATTATGGTAAAATTTAATTAGAAGAGAGAGATATGAATTTTATAATAAAAACTTTTTTAACACTGGTGTGCGCAACGCCATTTATGGTCGGCGAAGCATTCAGCGCACGATGTTCTACTTTGAATTTCACAAAATGTTTGGATTCTGCATGCGCAAAAAACATTGGCGCGAACCCGGCGGCACGCTGTCAATTATGTGGCACAGCATCCGCAGGCGACGCCGCCAGTTCATCTGTGGGACTACGATCTTTATCTTTGGGTGCGAATTCCAAAACGACAATATCGGATTCTGAATTAAAAGACGCGCCGGCGGCTCCGGGCGAACGTTACATTTGGGCAACCAGATTATGCATTGAAAAAAATGAAGGATGTACGCCAGATGACGCAACAAAAAATTATGATAAATTAATTGAACAATCTTGTAACGCCGCATTAAATACTGCGCGTAATTCGTCATCAATACGCAAAGCCAACGTTCAAAAAACACAATCTACATGTTCGGGAGAAATATATTCTTGCATAACGGCAACATCAAAATGTGGCGAAAGCCTAAATAACTGTAACGAAGACACAGAATTCAACAAACATTTTAATGCATGCCAAATCATAGCCACAGGGTGCGAAGCTTTTGCAACCGGCATTAAATCTGAATTAACTAATTTAATAGACTTGCGCGAAGAATCTTATACCGTTATCGCAAAAGCCTATCAAGAAAAACGCGTATCGGATGAAACATCAACGATACAATCTTGCGAAAATGATACTGCGTTCAATAAATGCGTAGAACAAATTTGCGAATCTGGCACCCGAAATAAATGTGCACCCGGATTTGAAGACGAAAAACAAATGGCTGTTAAATTGTGCGATTTCCATAAAACTGCATGCGAATTATTGGAGAAATAAAAATGTTATTTAAAAACAAATCTTTAATAAAATCATTTTGTTTTATGTTAATTGCTGTATGCGCGCAAAATGCGATCGCAAACACCAGAACGGTTGCTCAACGCGGCGTTTCAACATCACGCGCACCATCTCGCGCATCGGTTGCGACATCCATTGCACCAACAACCACCACACAAACAACAACTGTGGCGCAATCTACCACCACAACAGAAACAACA
>CAYJKO010000001.1:0-39689 GCA_964371145.1 uncultured Muribaculaceae bacterium | reverse complement strand
AACCACCACACAAACAACAACTGTGGCGCAATCTACCACCACAACAGAAACAACAATTTCAGACGAACCTATTATCCAACCTGAACCAGAAATTATTGTAGAAAACAAAACATATATTTTTGATGCTATGTTTGGCGACATGTCCGGCACAACATCTATATCCGATATGATTGCAAAACAAAAAGCCGAAATTGCGGCCGAAGAATCCAAAGCCTTGGCAGACAAACAAAGCGTATCTATTAAAACCAATTCTACAAATATCTGTAATCAAGATTTACGTGATTGTATGACGTCCAGCTGCGGTAATGATTATACAAATTGCGAAAACGACACAATCACAGCTTTTAACAAAAAGATAGATTCTTGTCGGGCGAAAACAAATTGTTCAGATACTGAATATAAATTATTTGCACCAGAAATTGTTGCGGACAAAGATATTTCTTTGAAATTATCAGATTACACAAATACAATTAATTGTGGCAATCGTTATAATACTTGCATGGTTGGCGAATGCGGTATGGATTTTTCCAGATGTTTGGGCAAACAATATGAAAACGCTGCGATTGCAACATGCGAAACTATTGCGGACGAATGCCGTGAATATGACACGGGATTTGTATCACGCACATCGTCCATTTTGGCAACATTACGCGTCAGCGCCGAAGAAAATATAACAGACGACGAAGACAGATTATACGAATTACGCGAATTAATGGAAGATTCATGTAAAAGAATTGGCGCGGTTTTGGATACCAGATCATTGGATTGTGTAACGACCGTCGAAATGTTTGCAAACAATGGCTCTGAACCTGTTGCTTCTCGGAAAATATATGCAGGCTCCGCATTTGATTGCACACCAGAATGGTTTGGCGTTGACATTACAACATACGCAGAAAATGCGGCTCGCTTAACACGTGACCAAAAATCTGCGACTTCGTCTATGCTGGGTGCGGGAATTGGTACAGGCGCCGGCGCTATAATATCAAACCCAGCAATGGACAAAATCAAAGCGTTCGAAGCCAATCAATAATTTAAATGAAAAACTATAATAAAATATTTTTAATTATATCAACTTTAATCGGCGTCGGATTATTCGCCGATGATGCGAATGCTGCATCAAACTGTCTTACTCGTGGACTGGCTGAATCTAATTTGAAACAATACAATGCCGGCAATTACAGACAAGAATATTATTTATTTGTAAAAAACCCAAAAACCGTCACGGTCAATGATTATGGCACCGCATACCTAGCACCACAATGCGGCGGCACCACAAAAACTTTGTCGAACGGATGGTTTAAATCACAAAAATTCGACGTTTCAACAACTTTTAAATCAAATGGTTCCAAATGGGAAATTATTTGTCCCAACAATCGCCCGTATTTAGATGGCATAAAATGTATTTCATGCGCCAGTGGCACAGAATGGAACGGCGACAAATGCGAAAAAATAAAAACAATGAACACAGATTTAACAATTTGCCTCTCTGGTGGCGGTAAATGGGAAAACGAAAGATGTATTTGCAAAACCGGATATGCGTGGCACGTGACAAAATGCGAAAAAGAAGAAACATATAAAATAGAAGCACCAACATTTGCAGAACCAATCATAATCGAAGACGAACCAGCGGAAGACATTACATATATACCACCCACAAAAGAAGAAATTATACCCACCCCAAATGCCGCTGAAACAAATTGCACAAAATCCGGCGGCATGTGGGCAAACGGAAATTGCACATGCCCATC
Organism: uncultured Muribaculaceae bacterium; assembly: GCA_964371145.1. Classification (GTDB taxonomy): domain Bacteria; phylum Pseudomonadota; class Alphaproteobacteria; order Rs-D84; family Rs-D84; genus CAUTNA01. Next base: position 37,941 of record CAYJKO010000001.1, on the reverse strand, counting down.
CGGCATGGAATTAAAAAATCAAGAATGCCAAACAATGGATGCACTTTTGAAATGCACGAATTCTGGCGGGGAATGGGATTTGATTGGCAATAATTGCACGTGTCCTTCTGGATTTAATTTAATGAACGACGAATGCACAGCCGAAGAAACCAAAGAACAAAAAGATAAAAACAATGTCGCATCAAATATTGTTGATGGGATTGCAATGGGCGCGATTGGAATCGGAGCGTCCCAGGCTTTTTCTGGTTACGCAGAACAAATGGCGAACGACGAAGCCGAAAAAAACATACAAGAATTATTAAATTCTGTTCGTTGCACACACAGTAAGAACAAAAGCATTAAATTGAGCGAAAATGCTACAACCACATTGACCGCCGATATGCTGGACATGAAATCAGAATACGTGACTTTGGCGGCCAGTTTAAAAGAGCGCAAAGAATCATTGGGATTGGAACCCGGCATTGAATCAGAAGAATTAATTAATATTTATGAAGCTAATTTATATTCCAACGCACCTATTTTAACCGAAATGCGCAATGGTACATATACCAGCATTTCAAACGCATTACGTGATTATTCCGGGGACGACGCAAACGCATGGACGACTGAAAAAGACGACGCAAAAAAACAATTTCAAACCGGTGTTGCAATTGCGGGCGCTGGCGCATTTGTTGGATTTATTGGCGACGTTGTAATACATGGCGTAGACAAGGAAGAACTACCCGGCCCCTCTTCTGTTGAAAAATATATGGACGCAACCGAAGGCGCGGATAATAATTTAGTCCGAGAAATAATAAAAGATTACCATCCTGAATATAGAATTGGCGACGAAATTCATGAATACAATGAAAATACACCAGACGCTGGCGCACAACTTCAAGAAACTTTACAAAACGCATTTGACGCACAAAAGATAAAAGCCACAGATAAAGAAATGTGGGAAACCAGAATTCAAACCGCAAGAACGGCCGTTATCGAAATCAATAAATTAGAAGAAAATTTAGAAGAATTCGTCACAATTGAAGAAAACGGTAAATTAAATTTAAAACCGACAGATTTCGGACGAGATGAAATTATAGATGGTGTCGAACAAATCGGAGTATCCGCAACCAGATATCATGACGATTTGAAAAACACATATTTATATAACGTTGATTTAAATGGCTTATCAGAAATTGGAATCACATTGACACAAACAGAATTGGACGAAATGAATGCCGCCCGCGAAAAAGCATATTTATATTCTTTTGAAAATGCAGAATCTCGTATATCAAAGTTTTTGAAAGAAATATAATATTAAATTGAATTTTAAATAATTTTCCGGATCACCAATATACTTTCACACAGCAACAATTAAAAAAAGTTTGCAATTTCAATTGTGTTGAAACTCTAACCGCTTTTATTCAAAGGCGTTTTTTTTTATTAATAAATAACAGGAGAATAACATGCGCGAAAACAGCAAATTTAAATATAAAAACATAGACCCCAATGACACATTTAATTTTGAAATTACATATTCCAAGGCTTTGCCATCAATAAACACATTAAAACAAAAAATAAAATTATTGGGCGCGATATATAAATCTGAACACGAACCCGCGGAATGAAAATCAAAATAAGACAATCGCCCGCAAACATTTGGTGCATTACTGCCAAGAGCGCAAGAATAATCCAAGCCGGTTAATGTAATCGCCGTGCGATTTACAAACTTTTCATTCTCTTCACCAACTGGATTGCCAGACAAACGGGGTTGTATGATGACGACTTTGACATCCGTGCGAACATTGTCCCACATCCGCGAATTGGAATGATTAAAAAAAACAGACCGTTATACGGTCTGCATAAAATTTAATTAACATGGTAAAAAAAATCCCGCAATTGCGGGATTTTTTTTATTTATTTCACGGTTAAAGAACCCTCATATCCAATCGTAGATTCGATAACGGCTGTATTACCCACACATCCGTTACCGGAAGCCATACACGCACCATCAACATATTCTGTATCTTTGCTTGCGTCACGTGGATCATATTTCATTTGAGCCAAATCACAATCAGACAGATTAGTAATCTCAGCACATGCATCATACCAAGTTCTGGAATCTACGGCTTCTAATAAAATCGTATCTGGCAATTCCAAATCCCATTTTACATAATAATCTTTCAAAGAATCAACTGTGTATGATTTGTTGAAAGCAACCGTATCCAATCCGTCACCTACGCGACAGCTGATGTTATTTGATTCAACGAATGCTGTAATCGCAGTAGCGACACCCGTTGCACCCGCACCAATACCCGCAGTCCAAGCAGTACCCGCAAAGCTTTTGCTTTTTTCTTTATAACCTTTGCTTAAAACACTAGATACTTTATCAAATTCAGTTACTTGTCTATCGATATCATCACGTTCGTCTGTACAATCTTCCGCACCCTCACCACAAACAACACTGTTAATCGCATCTAAACTTATAAGACTGTGAAATTTTCTGCTATCAGTTGTTTTATCCTCTTTTGCAATAACAGTTTTTGCACTTTCGAATCTTTTGTTGTATTCCAACAATTCATTACAAGAATTTTCGGTCAAAGGCAATGTTTCTTCAACATATGCCAATAAGATGCCTTCATGCGTTCTTAATTTATCGTTCAAATCCGCCAAAGATTGTTTATTGGCACAATCAAAATTCGATGCACTGTCGGCCTCTTTTGCTTTTTGCGAACCTTCGATTATTGCGGCCGTACCTGTACCAACAACTGTCGCCGTACCACCGATTAACGCAACGTTTGCAGTGTCACGCATCAAATAAAATCCGAACAAATCTTTATCGCATTCGAAATTATCACCGGCGGAAACCCATGCTTCTGCACTATCTTTATTTCCCATCAATCCCCATAAAGTTTCGTTCGTAATTGCTTTGTCTTTATTATATGCGGCAATACGCACCAAACATTCACCATTGACCGCATCCCAACGAGCATAATGTCCGCGTTCCGCATCAACTTTACCATCATCATTAACATTCAAACCTTGGGAATTGAATTTTTCTGATCCGGCTGTATCATTATATGGATTAATTTGTTGATCGTATTCAGATGTTACTTTGCCTGTTGCATTAATCGCAGCAAAAGAAGAACCGTATACGTTTCTGTCCAACAACCAACATGTGTTTTCAGCCTGGTTCGGAGTCAAACCTGTTCTGCGTAATACAAATGAATAATATGCAGGTTGAACTTCGCGGGAGTTGAAGTCTTGCCATACATCGTTTGCATCGTCATAAACAGATTGCCCATTTTCAGTCACGTTTGCAATACAAGATTCAACTTGCAATGCACATAAATTCATACCGTTAATAATAGAATTACGTAAATCTACATTAAACATATCGTTTAAACCATTTGGCAACGCACCATTTTCAATACAAGCCAAAATATCTTTCATACATGCATTTTTAGAATATTCAACAGCCTCTTCTTCAACCTCTGGAGTTGTAGGTGTTGTTGGCGTCGGTGTAACGTTCGGTTGAACAATGTTCCCGGTCGCCCCGCCTGGAAAAACGGTCATAGTTGGCATACGTTGAACCTGTGGGGTTGCAATCGCACCACCTGCACGTGCGGTAACGGCATCGGCACCCGTCATAACGGCACCCAATCCCAACATAGACAAACCAAATGTTTTTAATATTTTATACATATTTTCTCCCTTGTAATAAATACATTTTATCACAAAACCGGATCAAAAAAAAGCGAAAATTACATTTTTTACAAAAAATAATTAGACAATTAAAAACTTGACAAAATTAACTGTCGGTATAAAATACAGACATATGACAAATTTAAAAAAAATCTTTACAATATTAAAAAAGCCCGTAATTTGGACGTTTTTTTACGTATTTACGTTATTTTTATTATTATACATATTGTTTGATTTTAATATTTTTGTCAAACAACATTGGATAATTTTATCGCGCGCACGATTGCACGGCATCGCCGGATTTACATTTGGATTAATTTTATTTGCATCCATTCCGACATATTTTGCAACATTATATATGACAATAACATCTGGCAAATACCCAATTAATTTCCCAAATTTTTTACCAAAAAAAACAAAGACCGAAACACCAAAACCAGAAGAAAAAATACAAGACACCGAACCCGAACCTGAAAAATTTCCAGACGGGATGCCATCTGAATTAATTGGTGCATATTTAAAAGCCAGACGATTCCCAAGCAAAATTGTAAATTTCAACAAATCTGAAATCGCCGAAATAAATCCAAAACCGGAATCGAAACACGTCAAACGCGACGACAAAACGGACACCGCATTAGATTTAGATTTTAGTTTTGACGCACTCGAACCTGAAAAAACAGACGCATTGAATTTTACGGAAATGTCTTTTAATTCCACATCGCCAGAACCGTCCGAGTCAAAATCTGAATTAACAGAAATTTTTGATATAATTGAAACAAAATACGAAACACGCGAAGAATTAATAATTGTATCTGATTTTGTAATTATGGAATTTCATTCATCCGAACAATTATCAAACATTGAAAAATTATCCGACATATCAAAATCTGAAAACAAAAAACCAATATTGTACATTGTAAATGACGGCGACAAAAACAATACCGAATTAAAAAATATTTGCGAAAAATTAGACATAAAAATAATTGATACAATTTCCGACATTATTGATATGACCGAATAAAAAAAGGGTGGGATTACCCCACCCTTTTTTTTAATATTGAATTGTTTGACAATTTTCTACCGGCTCTGCCCATTCTTTACAATAAGATTTTTTCGTATTTGCACAATTTGTTGTGGTTGTACAAACAGAACAAGATCTGGAATCCATATTGAAATTAGCCGTTGTTGTTTTTTTGAAATTATATTCATTTTCAACCTTTGTTGCGGTCAATTCATTTTCCATAACACCATCAAATTTTGCATCGTTTCTGTTGTTTTGTGCTTTTTTATTTGCGGAATCAATTATCGCCTTGGTCCCCAAAGCCAAACCAACGGCCGCGGCCGCAATCCAACCCGCAACTGGTATTGTCATCAACGCAGCGGTCACAGTTCCGCCAACATAAGTTGCAGTCGTCGCACCCACAACCGCACCCGCTGTTGCCAATCCACCGACAGCAACACCCGCAGCAGCAGCAGCGTCATCGCCAGCAGTGCTTTGATTTTCAGCCGCAGCAGCAGACATAGTTTTATTCGCCAAAGACAAACAAGAACTGCGTGCGATTTCCGTATCGGCAACACCCGTCATACGTTCAACCAAAGAAACCGCATCCGCAGACATTTGCGTTGAATATTCATCATATTTTGCTTCGTAATTTTTACGCGCAACTTGTAATGCAGAATTTGCAATCAAAGCTTTTGATTCATATGTTAATTCTGGGAAGCGCGCTGTACCATCACCTATGAACGTATCGTTCATACCTTGGACTTGGCGTCCGGTCATACAATATTGAATTGTCGGATCCGATTCCAAAACAGATATCGCACGATTAATGGATGTTTGCAACGATACAATTTCAGCATGTGCATTTTGTTCCGCAATCGATGTCGCAACCGCAGCAGAAATACTGTTCGGATGAACGGCTTTTGTAACATCCGCCAACGTAAACAATCCACTTGGCTGCATATTATTTAATTTTGCTTTATAATCCGCAAAAGAAGTCAAAGAAACATTACCTGCGCCCGTTGGATATGTCACATCTATTGCACCCCAATGAATTGTTCCGTATATCGTAGGCGACAAAGCCAATACGTCACCCATTTCGTTTTTGCCCAATTCAGCATCTGAAATTTGTTCTGCACCTGTTCTGCAACCGTTATAGTTGATAGAACCGTTTTCACCTATTTCGCACACCCCATATTTCAAAGAAGACAAGCCCGTGAATTCTGACACCGTTAATTGATCACAATTGTCGGTCGCGCCACAAATTTCCAACATTTTTTCATCTACGGCCGCCTGACATTGTGTTAAAAATGCATTGTCCATATTTAACATCAAACCTTGCACCAATGTTTCTAATTTTGCATATATTGCGTCTTCGCCAACAACATTTGTTCCGACATCTTCATCAGAATAAGATTCTTGACAACCGGTTAATTTATCCGTCGGACACATACGTATAATTGTATCTGTATCCAACCCAACACAACCCATATAATCTTCGCCACATCTGTCGGCAGATTGTAAACAAGATTTGACTTGTGACGTACATGCATCAACTCGCATAGACGCCAAACGCGCATTTACAAAATCCATAATCATAGGCTCGGCAGCCTGACACGGTTCAATTTGCACACGACATAAAGACTCCAAAGCCTCGGGACGAGACAAACATAAATCGTATGAACCATCCGGATCGTTTGGATCAATTGTGTCTTTACACGCTTTTTGAAAACAATCTGATATATTAGATATACAAGACGTTCTTAAATCTGATTCAGCCAATAATTCTGCCGTTTTTAATTGTGGCCCTACTTCACGCAAAAACGTATCCCAAACCTGATCTTTTACCGCAACGCAAGATTCAGTTACATTCATACATAACGGCTTTTTAGATTCCAACGCATCATATGTTGATGCATAAACAGATATTTTTGTGGCAGAACCTTCTATATCATAGACGGCTGAATTAGAACGCAAACCTTTTTTTGTTGCGGCGTTCTCTGCCGCAGCAATTCCAACACATCCTTTAAAATCAGAGCCACATCCACCTGTATCAATCATACAATTTTTAAATTCAATTGTGCATTGCCCCAAATCCCATTTATTTGCAGATTGAACTACATCCAATGCCGCCGTACGCAAAGCTTTTTCAGCCACAGCCAATTTTGAAGCACTTTCACTTTTTTGTCTTTTTAATTCATTTTCGTACGCCGTACAATCAGAACGAATATTTTGCGCATACATCAAAGCCAACATATCAAATTCAGAACGACATTCTGGTGTTTGTTCTTGGCATAATTTTGTAACATCACCCAACAAAGCATCACCTGTTTTACCACCAAAAGGATCACCACTTGTGCCAGTCCCGAAAATATCTTCGACGTCCATAGAGAACATATCCGAATTATCCCACGCAGAAAAATCAATTTTATTTTTTTCTTCTTCCTCTTTTGCGGTAACTCTGTCTATTTCAGCCTGAACCAATGCCGCGTCCGCGCCCATTTGAATTTTTTCAACGCCAGTCGTTGCCATACGGTAACTTTCTGCATCCAATTCTTGGATTTCTTCCAAAACGATATCTAAATCTGTCTTTTTATCACTGCACATACATCTGCCACCGGACACATTATCTAACATACAAAAAGCATCCATACATCCGAAGAATTTTTCACGACATTGTCCGTCTATCACAATATTATCTGACGCGGCTGTAACGGTCGTTCCATAACCCACAACTTTTTGTTTGGTCGCCGCACGCGCCGCCACACCAACAGATGGGGTTGCTGTCGTGGTTGTTGCCGTCGCCCCACGAGGCGCCGTCGTACGCGTAGATACAGAAGCCGTTGTTGCATTCGTCGTTGGCAAAACATTTGTCGCGCTGCGCGCTGCAACTGTTTTAGGCGCAGAAGATGTTGCCGCAGCCGTCGTTGCAACCGGTGCGCGAGGCGCCGCACGACCAGATGTAGCACGTGTCGCTGCATCCGCAATCATAAAAAACCCGGAAAACCCAAATAAAACCAATGATAAAAATACATTCTTTCTCATATAAACGCCTTTTCTTTATGTATATTTTATCACAAAAGACATATTTAAACAAGAAACAAAAACAAAAAAACACCCAGAAAAAATCGGGGTGTTTTTAGATTTTCTAACCACAATATTATTCAGCAGCAGCTTCTGCTTTTTTTGCTGATTTTTTTGGTTTTTCAACAACAGCGTCCGCAGCAACTTCTGCAACAGGTTGTTGTTTTTTTGCATTTTCATCACGTTCAACGAATTCGATGATCGCCATAGGTGCAGCATCTCCATAACGGAAACCTGCTTTTAATACGCGAGTATATCCACCATTACGTTCTTTGAAACGAGGACCCAAAACTTCGAACAATTTTTTAACTGTTGATGCATTTGTTCCGCCGATTTCAGCAGCAACCAAACGACGGTTTGCAACGCTGTCAACTTTTGCACGTGTGATTAATTTTTCTACAACAGAACGTAAATCTTTAGCTTTTGGCAAAGTTGTTTTGATTTGTTCACGTTCTACTAAATTTTTAACCAAACCACGGAATAATGCTTTACGTGCGTTTGTATCACGGTTAAATGTACGTCCTTTTTTCATATGTCTCATGTTACGCTCCTTTTATTTTGCAGCCCGAATAATTTCGGGATTCAAGACATTTCTGTAACCCGATAAAATCATCAGAATCACAGATTTTATTTGACGGTCTGGGGTTTCCCCCAAACCATCGGTTTATTATTTATACGGATCTTCGTATTTTTTAGCCAATTCAGAAATATTTTCTGGTGGCCAACCTGGAACTTCCATTCCTAATCCCAGACCCATAGCTTCTAATTGAGCTTTGATTTCATTCAAACTTTTACGTCCAAAGTTTGGTGTTTTCAACATATCGTTTTCTGTTTTTTGCACCAATTCGCCCAACCAATTAATTTTGTCGTTTTTCAAACAATTGTTTGCACGAACAGACAATTCTAATTCATCAACATGTTTCAATAATTTTGGATCAAATGGCAACGCGTCTTTTTCTGCGTCTTCGTCTGATGCATTGCTTGTTAATACAGGATCTTCGAAATTAATGAATACGTTCAATTGGTCTGTCAAAATACGGCTGGCGAATGCAATTGCATCTTCAGGTGTTACAGAACCGTTTGTTTTAACAACCATTTCTAATTTATCAAAGTCTGTGCTTTGACCAACACGTGTTTCAGACACAGCTGTTGACACGTTTAAAATTGGAGAATAAATAGAATCCATAGGGATAACGCCCAAAGGAAAATCAGTTCCATGTGCAGATGCTGGAACATATCCACGACCAGAACCCAACAAGATTTCCATGTCTAATTCCGCGCCTTTGTCCAAATTGCAGATTTCTGCATCTTTGTTCATAACTTCTACGCCGCCTGTTGTTTCAATCATACCTGCTGTTACAACGGCTGGGCCTTTAACTTTTAAATAAGCTTTGTGTTGACCTTCTGTCAATGCTTTGAAATAAACGCCTTTCATATTTAACACAACGTCTGTTACATCTTCGCGAGCACCAGGGATAGTTGTAAATTCATGTTGAACGCCATCAATTTTAATATAAATTGGTGCGCAACCTTGCAATGAAGACATCAAAACGCGACGCAATGCGGTTCCCATAGTCAATCCGAAACCTTTTTCTAATGGTTCTGCGGTCAATGTTGCAATATTTGGGTTATGTTCGTCTACTTTGATATTTAAACGTTTTGGTTTAATCAAAGTCATCCAGTTTTTTTCAATCATAATTTTATCCATTTGGCTTAGTTTATTATTTTCACCATTATCTGGCACCCATGCATTATTACACAAGCTTAACGATTTTATAGCACAATCAAAGAAAAGTCAAACAATTATTTAGTTTTTGAATCTTTTTTTGAAACAATACATTCTTGCCATGCATTGAATCCATATTTCCATAAATCACCGGGTTTTGCAGAATTTTTTCTTTCGCATTCGAATATTCTTTCAAAATATTTTCTTTGAACAGAAGTAAAATATTTTTGAATCAAATCTATGGCATTTTGATTTTTTTTATTCAATTTTATTGTGCTGACACCATGCTTATAGATTATTTTCGCAATATCAAATTCTTGCAAAACAATCGCTTGCATAAAAGCATTGTTACCACAAGAATCGGCCAATTCTACATTTGCATCTTCTCGCAAAGCCATATACAGATTTTTTTTATCTCCGGTTTTAATGGCATCCCACAACAAATTTGTAGCCGCCTGGACTTTATCTGCCTTGGACAATACGGGAACAATATTATCGCTTCTGACTCTTGTGTTTTTTGCGGACCCTGATTCTTGCTCGACAGATTCTTCTTTCTCCAACATTTCCGAATGCGTCATCACAGGCAATTTATAATCCTGTTTAATTACATTAAAATCAATTACAGGATCCATCACAATATTTTCACAAACAATATCTTCCGACGGTTTTTCGACAACACCATTTTTATAATTTTCAATGGCTTTTTCTAAAAAATCATCAGAAATTCCCGGACGAACAATGCCTTTTTTTATCAATTTACGAACAATTGCATTTCTTGCTCTTAATTCATTTCTTGATACAACATCTTGACTATTATCTGTTTTTTTTCTCATGTACTGTTCTTTTTTTATTTAGCAATTGATTTAACAGACATTAACATTTTTTCGAAATAATTCATTCTTTTGCTTTGCTCTATCAGCATTTTTTCTTTTATCAAAGGAATCAAATCTTTCATCCCTGCCTGCTCCGCCACTCTTAAAGCATTCATATTGTTTTTTGCTTTGTGCAATACGTTGTCAGATTTTGCCAACAAAATTCTTGCAGAAATTTCATCTTTTTTATACAAAGCATGCATCAATGTTGTATACCCGGTAAATTTTCGAACAAAATCTACATTAATTCCGCGATCAACCAAATAATTAACAACGCCCGGACGTTCACGGTTAATTGCAATATATGCACCGTTAAAACCACTTGGGTGAATTGTGTTTACATCAACACCGTTAGCCAAAGCTTTATTTATTCCCGCAACACTGCCGGACACAATTGAATCAAAATATAATTTTTCATATTTGTTTAACATTTTTTTCCTTTTTATTTGGTAATTTTTTTTAGAATACCGTCCACCACATTATTAAATCTATAACGTATTCTTGATAAATTTCTGCGTTTTATTTCCGTATCAACTTTTTTATAAATCGACGGACTTGATAATTTTTTTGCCAAACTTAAAGCATCTTCATTATGCTTTATTCTTAATATATCCGTTTCTGGAAGACTTAATAAAAAATCAATAATTTCTTCTGAAACCCCATCTATTATCGCAACATGTAATAAAGAAAATCTATTAGAATGCAATCCATTTACATCTAACAAACCTTTTTCATAGATTTTTTTTGCATTTTCCAAATCATTTGCCTTTATGGCAGCCATAAATTTTTCAGTATTTTTTTCTTTTGTATACTTATCTCGCAATTCGTCCAATTCATGCGCACTTAAAGTCACCTCAATTTTTCTCTCAATTTTCATTCAATTAACCTTTAATTTAACAACTATATAAAAATAACACTAAAAAACTACTCTGTCAAGAAACAAATTTAAATCCATAAAAAAAATCCCCGAAAATGGGGATTTAATTATTTCAGTCACACGTATATTAATTACGGCGTACTTTTTTCGGACGACAGCCGTTGTGTGGAACGCGTGTTGTGTCTGTAATAGATTGAACGATCAATCCTGCATTACCCAATCCACGAACAGCAGATTCACGACCTTGACCGATACCGCGCATTAAAACATCAATTGTTTTCATACCCATATCTGTAACTTTTTTACCAACAACGTCCGCAACAATAGTTGCAGCATAAGGTGTAGATTTTTTTGCACCTTTGAAATTATTAGCACCCGCTGTTGCCCATGCCAAAACTGCGCCAGATTGGTCTGTGATTGTGATTCTTGTATTGTTATTTGTCGCAACGATATGTGCAATACCGTGTGCTACTTTTTTAACGACTTTCTTTTTGCTTACTGCCATTTTTATTACCTTTTTAGATGTCTACGATTAACTGTCGTGTTAATCTCTACCCAATTGATTTTATTTACCCTTTGTTGCGGACCCTGCAACAACAACGCGTTTACCTTTACGGGTACGTGCATTTGTTTGTGTTCTTTGTCCACGAACAGGTAAACGATTACGATGACGGATACCGCGATATGATTTCAAGTCTTGCAGACGTTTGATATTCATAGCGACATCACGACGAACTTCACCTTCAACTTTAAAGTTTTGTTCGATATAGTTTGAAATGTTGATAACATCCGTATCAGTTAAATCTTTCACGCGCAAAGAATCTTTGAATTTCAAAGCTTTGCAAATTTGTGCTGATTTAGCTGGTCCAATACCGTGAATATATCGCAAAGCGATTTCAACGCGTTTTTCTGTTGGAATGTTCACACCTGCTATACGTGCCATGTTCTGTTTTCCTTTTTTATTTTAACCTGTGGTGGTTTCCCACCATGCTTTTGTTTAACCCAGAAATAAATTTCCGAATTTTTTTAATTTTTGCTGAACTATTTTGAATTAAAATTCTGCAAAAGTCAAACTTTGTTTTTATTTATCCGTATTTAATTACGAAAACGGCCTTTTTTCTGTGTGTTTTTGATAACACCACCGTATTGTTTCGCGACTAAAAAGGATTGAATTTGATTCATAGTATCCAATACCACCGCGCCAACGATTAACAAACTGGTTCCGCCGATTGCAACTGGCATTCCCAAATGTGTATTCAATATAATCGGCAATACACAAACAGCGATTAAATACATAACGCCGATTGCTGTTGTTCTGGAAACAACACCATCAAGATATTGAATAGTTTGTTCGCCCGGTCTGATACCTGGGATATATCCGCCTGCATTTTTCAAATTATTGCTGGTTTCTTCTGAATTGAAAACAACCGCTGTTTGAAAATATGCAAAGAATGCAATTAATAATGTAAAGAAACCAATGTATGTCCAAGTTCCATATGTGAAATATCCCATAATGTTTTGCACAGCCATATTATCGCTTTGGATAAATCTTTGGATAAATGCCGGCATCATCATAATTGAAGACGCAAACACAGGTCCCATAACACCAGACATATTAACTTTTATTGGTAAATAAGATGCGTTTGTATTTGCAACCCCATTTGCAGACACTTGTCTTGGGTATAAAATTTGCATTCTGCGTTGCCCTTGTTCTACAAAAGCAATTAATGCAACAATACCAACAACAAATGCAACAACCAATGCGATCATCATAGGTGAAATTTGACCGACTGAAATCAAAGATAATAAATTACCCAATGTTCCTGGAACTTCTGCCAAAATACCTGCCAAAATCAACAAAGACGCGCCCTGTCCCAAACCACGAGATGTAATTTGTTCGGCCAACCACATAACGAATACAGTTCCACCAACCAAAGCAATTACAGCTGTGAATTCAAAAATGAATCCTGGGTTTACAACCGCAGCCACACCATTTACAGGCGCCATAGCGCTTAACCCTTTTACAATTGCCCAACCTTGAACAACCGCCAATAAAACGGCCAAATATCTGGTGTATTGATTGATTTTTGTACGACCTGATTCACCCTCTTTGCGCAAATCGCCCAAAGTTTTGCTGGTTGCACTCATCAATTGAATAACAATGGATGCTGAAATATACGGGAAAATATTCAATGCCAAAACAGACATACGTGATAACGAACCGCCTGAAAACATATCAAACATTCCCAACATTCCGCCTTGGGTTGAATCGAACAAATGCAAAACTGCACTTGCGTTAACACCCGGCAATGGGATAAAAGACCCTATACGATAAACCAATAATGCACCAATCGTAAATAAAATACGTTTTTGCAGATCAGTCATTCCAGTATAAAGGTCTTTTATAAATTTCATTGCTTTCTTCTTTTATTATTTTGTTTTAATTTCGCCACCGGCTTTTACAACTGCAACTTCTGCTGCTTTTGACCATCTGTCAGCAACAATTTTAACAGCAGTTTTCAATTCGCCTTTTGCCAAAATTTTTAAACCTGATAATTTACGGTTAATAATTTTTGCGTTCAACAAAGAATCCATTGTGATAACGTCTGCTGCGTTAATTTTACCGGCATCGATAAATCTTTGAATATCTGCCAAATTAACAGTTACAAATGTTTTTGCAAACGGGTTGTTAAAACCAAATTTTGGGAAACGACGTAAAATTGGTGTTTGTCCCCCTTGGAATGTAGATTGGTTTCTTGAACCTGATCTTGCTCTTTGACCTTTGTGTCCACGTCCGGCAGTTTTACCATAACCTGACGCCATACCGCGACCAACGCGTTTGATGCTTTTACGTGCACCCAAATTATCCATTAATGCATTTAATTTCATTTTTATTTTCCTATTTTTCCTATGTCATTTTGACATAATCATTGTTTCGCATTCAACAATAAAATTGTTAAATACTCGGTTTAATTAATTATCCAACAATTTCAATCAAATGTGCTACTTTTTTAATCATACCACGAACTGATTCTGTGTCTTTTAATTCTTTTACACGGTTGATTTTACCAAAACCCAAAGCTTTCATAATTTTCACTTGAGATTCTGGGCGACCAATAGTGCTTTTAATTTGTTTTGCAATTATTACTGACATAATAAAATTCCTTTTAATTTAAAATTATTCTTGGCCTTCATCAGCTATTTTTTTTCCATCACGATCAGCGATGATTTCACCAACTGTTTTACCGCGACGCATCGCAACAGTTTTAGGAGAATTCATTTTACCAAAAGCTTCGAAAACAGCGCGAATCATATTGTTTGGGTTGTTTGAACCTTGTGATTTAACCACAACGTCTTGGATACCCAAGCATTCGAATACTGCACGCAAAGCACCACCTGCAATAATTCCAGTACCAGGAATAGCAGAACGTAAAACCAATTTGCTTGCGCCGTATTTAGATGTCATATCATGGTGCAAAGTGCGTCCTTCTTTCAATGGAACACGAACCATTTTTGCTTTTGCAGCTTTTGTTGCTTTTTGAACAGCAGATTGAACTTCTAACGCTTTACCTTTACCAAAACCAACGCGACCTGCTTTGTCTCCTACTACAACCAATGCAGAGAAAGACATATTAGTACCACCTTTTACGGCTTTGGATACGCGGTTAATAGAAACTAGTTTATCAACCAAGTTATCTGTCTGTAATTTTTTATCATCAAAACGTGCCATTTATATGCTCCTTAAATCTTAATTCCGCCTGCGCGTAATGCTTCGCACAATGCTTTTACACGACCATGATAGCGGTAACCACCACGATCAAAGTAACAATTTTCAACCAATTTTGCTGCAACTAAACGTTCCGCAAATGTTTTACCAATGATTTCAGCACTGGCAACGTCCCAACCTTTTCCAGAAAAAGATTTTTCTTTTGATGACGCAAAAGCCAATGTATGACCACGAACATCATCAATTGCTTGGATTTCAATATGACGTCCTGAACGGAAAACAGACAATCTGATTTTTTCAGGATTTTTTCTTTTCAACGCACCGCGATTAGCCAAGATACGTCTTTCATTTGTAGATAAATGTTTTAACATTTTATTTCCTTTTTTGTATTCCCGTAACAGCGGGAATTTTACATCTACTGTTTATTATTTCTTTTTACCTTCTTTGCGGCGAACTTTTTGTCCTTTATAGAAGATACCTTTTCCTTTATAAGGATCTGCTTTACGAACTTTGCAGATTTTGTCTGCGAATTGTCCGACAATGCATTTATCAATACCTTTTACTGCAAATTCTGTTGGTGCTGCACCCATTTCAACTGTTAATCCAGCTGGAATTGGCAAAACAACATCATGAGAATAACCCGCGATTAACACTAAATCATTGCCTTGAACAGATGCTTTATAACCAACACCTTTCATGTAAATTTCTTTTGTGAACCCAACTGTTACACCTTCTATTGCGTTTGCAATATTACGTGCCATTGTTCCCCACATTGCACATGATGGTTTATCATCTGCATCTTTAGGGGTAACAGTAACCAAGTTACCTTCGATTTTGATATCAACCAAATTTGCATTTTTTGTTACCAAAGATAAATTTAATTCGCCTTTTGGGCCTTTAACAATCAATTCTTTTGCGGTCATTTCAATTGAAACGCCGTCTTTAATTTCTACCGGATATTTTCCTGCGCGTGACATAACTTCTAGCTCCTTGTAATTATATGACTTTGCATAATACTTCGCCACCGACGTTCAATAAACGAGCCTTGTGGTCTGTCATAACTCCGTTTGGAGTAGACACGATGGAAATACCCAAACCATTTAATACTTTTGGCATTTTCAAGCAACCTGAATATACGCGGCGACCTGGTTTTGATACAGCAGATATTTCTTGTATCGCCCCATTTCCACCAACATATTTCAAATCAGCGACCAAATCTGTACGTTTGTCGTCTAATTGAATTGTGCGAAAATCCAAAATAAAACCTTCTTCTTTTAAAACATTCAAAACCGCACGACGCAATTTGCTGTTTGGCATTGAAACGCTTTCTTTACCTGCATTTTGTCCATTACGGATGCGGGTTAACATATCCCCTATTGGGTGTGATAATGACATCTTTTGCTCCTTATATTATTTTAAGCAATTTATTAATTTCAGCTGCATTGTCCACAGCTTGTTTATTCTTACCAGCTGGATTTACGAACACCTGGTAACAATCCTTGGGACGCCAAAGTTCTCAATTGTTGACGGCACAAACCGAACAATCTTGAAAATCCGCGTGAACGACCTGTAACAGAACAACGGTTACGTAATCTTGTCGGATTTGCATTTCTTGGCATTTTTGCCAATTTTTTCATAGCGTCAATTCTTTCATCTGGTGTCGCGTTAACAGACATTTTTGCTTTGATTGCAGCGTGTTTAGCAGCGTATTTAGCAACCATTTCTTCACGACGACCTTGTTTTTCTACTAATGCTTTTTTTGCCATTTTTAATTCCTTAAACTAGTTATTATTATTTCAAAACCAAAGGCAAGCCGATTTTAGTCAGCAATGCGCGTGCTTCATCATCTGTTTTCGCTGTTGTTGCGATAACGATATCCATACCCAAAATAGCATCAATTCTGTCGATTGAAATTTCTGGGAAAATCAAATGTTCTTTGATTCCAAAAGCATAGTTTCCGCGACCATCAAATTTAGATTTTGACAATCCTTGGAAGTCTTTTACACGTGGCAATGCAACAGTAATCAATTTATCCAAGAAATCATACATTCTTTTACCACGCAAAGTTACTTTTGTACCAATTGCTTGGCCTTCACGTAATCTGTATGTAGCAATTGATTTTTTTGCTTTTGTTACCACTGATTTTTGAGCAGCAATCGCTGTTAAATCTTTAACGGCTGCTTCTAATTTCTTTTTATCTGTAACGGCACTTCCGATACCCATGTTTAAAACAACTTTTTCTAAACGTGGTACAGACAAATCATTTTTATACCCGAATTCTGATTTTAATTCTGGGATAACTTTTGTTTCATAAATTTCGCGCAATCTGCTTTGCATTTTAAATTCCTTTTTTATCGTCCCCGTAACAGCGGAAACATTTTTTTATTTTATATTTCAGAACCAGATTTTTTAGCTACACGGATTTTTTTACCGGCTTCAACTTTATATCCAACACGTGTTGGTTTAGAAGTTTTAGGGTCAACCAATGCAACATTTGATACATGCACAGGAGCTTCGCGGTCAATAATATGCCCTGCTTTTTCCTGTGTAGGTTTGATGTGCCATTTACGACGGTTTACACCTTCGACAACAACACGAGATTCTGTTGGACGTGATTCTAACACTGTACCTTTCACACCTTTGTATTTTCCTGAGATAACAACAACTGTGTCGCCTTTTTTAATTTTCATGTCAAATACCTTTTATTTTATATAACTTCTGGTGCCAAAGACACGATTTTTTGCACATCGTATTTACGACGAGTTTCTCTGGCAATTGGTCCGAAGATACGTGTTCCAATTGGTTCAAAATTGTTTTTATTGATTAAAACAACTGCATTGTCATCAAAACGGATTATTGATCCATCTGGACGTTTTACAGGGAATTTAGTACGAACGATAATTGCACGTTGTACTGTACCTTTTTGAACTTTACCGCGTGGAATTGCTTCTTTAATAGCAACCACAATTTTATCACCAACGGATGCATAACGACGATGTGAACCGCCTAACACTTTGATACACATAGCTTTACGTGCACCAGAGTTATCTGCAACTGTCATAACTGTTTCATTTTGAATCATAACTTTTTTCCTTGTCCTGCGAATCGGGCAATCCCCAATCGCTTTGTTTCACGGGTTTCGACTGTCTCTCTGATTATCCAGACCTCAAAAAACCACTTTTTATTGTTTGAACTGATTATTCAGCCACATCAACATTGTTATCTTTTGAAACACCAACGCGACCTTTTACAACCCAAGATTTAGTCTTGGATATTGGGCGATGTTCTTCAATTGCAACAATTTCACCAACTTTATATTCATTGGCTTCATCGTGTGCTTTGTATTTTTTGTTTTGTTTAACAAACTTTCCATACAAAGGATGACGGAAACGGCGTTCTACTTCGATAACGACGGTTTTGTCACTTGCTGTACTAACAACAGTTCCTTGCAGTATACGTCTTGGCATAATACTATCTCTTTTTGTTTATCCCATTTTACTGGGTATTTTTTTAACTTTTACGCTGCGTTTAATTTTGTTTTAACGCGCGCAATTTCACGACGAGTTTTACGAATAACATCAGTTTTCGGCATTTGACCGGCTGTATGTTGGAAACGTTGGTTCATCGCTTCTTTTTTCAATTCTATCAGTTTACTCTGCAAAGCTTCCTTTGTCAAAGACTTTTCTTCTGATTTTGTATTTACTTTTTTTTCTGGCATATTCATTACCTTTTAAATTAGTTTGCTTTACGTTCAACGATTTTTGTTTTAACTGGCAATTTTGCAGAAGCCAAAGCAAAAGCTTGGTATGCAACTTCCGGTTTTACACCGTCCAATTCAAACATGATACGTCCAGGTTTAACGCGGCAAATCCAATATTCTACTGATCCTTTACCTTTACCCATACGAACTTCGGCTGGTTTTTTAGTAACAGGAACGTCTGGAAATATACGAATCCATAATTTACCCATACGTTTCATATGTCTTGTGATAGAACGACGAGCAGCTTCGATTTGACGAGCTGTTACGCGTTCTGGTGTCATTGCTTTCAACCCGAAAGAGCCGAATGCAAGTTCGCTTCCACCTTTTGCAACACCGTGGATACGTCCTTTGTGTTGTTTGCGAAATTTTGTTTTCTTTGGCATTAACATAATAGTTTTCCTTTTATATCAAGTCTAATTATTTAGGTTTTCTTTCGCTGCTTCCTGCGTATTCAGCAGGACGTGCCATTTCAGAGGCCAGCTTGTCTTTATTAACCACATCACCTGTGTAAACCCAAACTTTTACACCGATAACACCATAGGTTGTTCTTGCTTGGATTGACGCATAGTCAATATCAGCGCGCAAAGTATGCAGAGGGATACGACCTTCACGGATCTGTTCAGATCTTGCGATTTCCGCACCATTCAAACGACCAGAACACATAACTTTGATACCCAAAGCGCCTGCTTTCTGTGCATTTTGAACTGCTTTTTTCATTGCACGTTTGAAAGAAACACGTCCTTCAATTTGTTGTGCAATACCTTGTGCTAACAACATAGCATTCAAATCAGGACGACGAACTTCAAAGATGTTCACTACGACTTGATCATTTTTTACTAATTTTTTGATATCGTTACGTAATGTTTCAATATCTGAACCATTTTTACCGATAATCATACCAGGACGAGATGTATGAATTGTTACAACTACTTTTTTAGAAAAGCGTTCGATAACAACTTTAGCCAATCCTGCTTTTTTCAATTTTTTTTCCACAAATTTGCGGATTTTAATATCTTCTGCCAACAATCCAGCGTATTCTTTTTTGCCAGCAATCCAGCGAGAATCTGTAATTTTATTTATAAATTCGCGCAATGAAATTGGGTTTACTTTTTGTCCCATAATTTACTCCATTATTTTGTTGTTTTTGCTGTTGGCGCAACACCAGATTCCAGGATAATTGTCAAATTTGAAAACGGTTTCAAAATTTGACGTGCTTGTCCACGGGATGCAGGCATAATACGTTTCATAGTCAAAGCTTTACCACACCAAATTTCTTTGATGAATAAAGATTCAACCGGCAATTTTTTGTTATTTTCTGCATTCGCAACCGCAGACAACAAAGTTTTCAAAACTTCGCCTGCAACGCGTTTTTTAGAAAATTTTAAGACATCAACTGCGCGATCTACTGGTAAATTGCGTACTTGATCAATTACCAAGCCCAATTTTTGATGGCTTACGCGGATCATTTTATTAAATGCGCGCGCTTGGTTATCTTTTATTCCATATCTTGTCATAATATCTTACCCTTAATTATTTCTTTCCTGCTTTTTTATTAGCAGCGTGTCCTTTGTAAGTTCTTGTTGGTGAAAATTCTCCCAATTTGTGTCCAATCATATCTTCTACGATTGCAACAGGGATAAATTTTTGACCGTTATGAACTTCAAAAGTCAATCCAACCATGGATGGCACAATTGTGCTTCCACGAGCCCAAGTTTTAATTGGTTTATGGTCGTTATTTTCAATAGCGCGAGCTGCTTTTTTCAAAACAGACGGATGAACATATGGACCTTTCCAAACTGAACGTGACATGATTTATATCCTTTTATTATTTCTTCTTCGCCAGATGTCTGCTGCGGATAATCATGCTAGCAGTGCGTTTGTTTGAACGAGTACGATATCCTTTTGATGGAATACCAGTTGGTGATACAGGTGTATGACCTTTTGAGTGACCGTTACCACCACCCATTGGATGGTCAACCGGATTCATAGCCATACCGCGAACAGAAGGTCTAACACCCAACCAACGTTTACGTCCAGCTTTACCCAAGTTTACGTTACGTTGATCTGGATTGGAAACACTTCCAACAGTTGCCAAACATTCAGAATGAACTTTGCGTAATTCGCCGCTGTTCATTTTGATTTGAGCATACACACCGTCTTTACCCATTAATTGAGCATAGCAACCCGCACTTCTGGCCAATTGACCGCCTGCGCCTGGTTTCAATTCAACGTTATGTACGATTGTACCGATTGGCATATTTTTCAAAGGCATTGCGTTACCTGGTTTAATATCTTCACGAGCGCTGGATACAACAATATCACCTACTTTCAAATCACGTGGTGCCAAGATGTATGATTTTACGCCGTCTTTATATTCAATCAACGCAATAAATGCTGTACGGTTTGGATCATATTCCAAACGTAATACAGTTGCCGGCATATCAACTTTTTTACGAGCAAAGTCGATCATACGGTATTTACGTTTATGTCCACCACCTTGGTGACGAACTGTTACATGACCAAAATTATTACGTCCGCCTTTGGATTTTAATCCAACAGTCAAGGACTTTTCTGGTGATCCACGGTGTAATTCGCTTTTATCAACAAGCACTAAACCGCGTGTTCCAGGTGTATTTGGCTTATATTTTTTCAATGCCATTTTTTTTACCTTCTATTATATGTTTTGACAATAACATCTTCGGATTACCCCAGATTCTCTGCCAAAACGGTTCACTTTTTTATTTATGCATTTGCCGCTAAATCTAATTTAGCGTCTTTTGGCAATGATACATACGCTTTTTTAACTGTACGTTGTGTACCTTTGCTTTTACCGCGGAAAGTTTTAACCTTTCCTTTGGTAACTACGATGTTAACTTTTAAAGGTTTTACACCGTAAATTGCTTCCACTGCGCGTGCGATATTTTTTTTATCTGCATCGATCGCGACTTCGAACACTACATTATTGTTTTCTGACAATCTTGCAGCCTTTTCTGAAATCACTGGACGACGTAGTATATCATAAATACCAGCAGTTGCAACGATTTTTTTTGTTTCTTTTAATTTTTTTTCTGCCATTTTAAATACCTCGGATTATATACTTAAGACAATCTTGCTTCAATAGTTTTAATTGCATCCGCAGTCAAAACCAATTTATCATGTTTCAAAACATCCATAACGTTCAATCCCATAGTTGGTAAAACGTCTATATGTGGAATGTTTGCCGCAGATTTTTTGAAGTTGTTATCCAATTCTGTTGCACCCACGAACAAAGCGGATTTAATAGCCAATTTGTTCAATTTTTTTGCAAAATCGCCTGTTTTTGCAGCAGCCAATTTTTCTGAATCAATAATGATCAAGCTGCCTTCTTTCATTTTTGAAGACAAAGCCATTTTCAAACCCAAGGCGCGGATTTTCTTTGGCAAATCTGTTGCGTGTGAACGAACAACTGGTCCGTGCACAACAGAACCACCACGCATGTGAACGTTGAATTTTTCACCTTGACGTGCGCCGCCTGTGCCTTTTTGTTTTTTTACTTTGCTGCTTGAACCTGTAATATCAGATACAGTTTTAACCTTGTGGTTTCCGCTGCGAGCTTTATTACGTTGCCATGTTACAACCCTGTGCAGAATATCCGCGCGAGGTTCTAAACCAAAGATGCTGTCAACCAAATCGGCTTTACCGACTGCTTTTCCATCAAAATTTATAATTTCTAATTGCATTTTATTTCACCTTACGCTTAATTTATTCAACAGTTTCTGTGTTTGCATCAACCGCAACTTCTTCAACTGCAACTTCTTCTGTCACGTCCGCAACAGTTTCAGCCACAACATTCATCAAAGTTGGCATTGGCAAATCTTTTTGTTCTTTTTTGATAGCATCAGTTACCAATACGAATGTGCCATTTGCACCTGGTACTGCGCCTTCTACGAAAATCAAATTTTCAGTTTCGTCCGTTCCAAATACTTTCAAATTTTGAACAGTAACAGTTTCATTACCCATCTGTCCTGCCATTTTTTTACCTTTGAAAACGCGGCCTGGCCATTCACGTTGACCTGTACCACCCAAAGAACGATGAGCTTTCAAAACACCGTGAGACGCTTCTAAACCTGCGAAGTTATGGCGTTTCATTGCCCCTTGGAAACCTTTACCCTTGCTTGTTGCTTGGACATCAATAAATTGACCATCCACAAAATGAGACGCAGATAATGCTGTGCCCACAGGGATAATTGCATTTTCTTCTACACGAAATTCGACAACTTTGCGGTATGGTTTTACACCCGCTTTTGTTGCTGCAACCATTTGAGGTTTTGGTGTATGTTTTGCTTTTGCTTCACGAATACCCAAAACATTTGCTACATAACCATTTTTTTCTATTGTACGATTACCAATAACTGTGCAATCGCCGACTGATAATACAGTCACACCATGGGCAACGCCATTGTCGTCAAACAATCTTGTCATCCCGATTTTTGTTGTAATTAATCCACTACGTTTCATTTTTTTGTGCCTTTTTATATTTATTCTTAATTCATTTAACATTGTACACGGTGTTAAATGATTTTACCTGTTATTATAATTTAATTTTCACATCAACACCTGACGCCAAATCCAACTTCATCAAGGCATCAACTGTCTGAGGGGTTGGGTTAACAATTTCTACAACCGTTTTATGATGACGGATTTCGAATTGTTCGCGTGATTTTTTATTCACGTGCGGAGAGCGGTTAACTGTAAATTTTTGAATTAATGTCGGTAAGCGAACGGGCCCTGTGACATCAGCCCCAGTGCGTTTAGCAGTTTTGACAATTTCTTCAACAGATTCAACCAATACTCTGTGGTCAAAAGCTGTTAATTTAATGCGAATTTTCGATGCTGGTACCATTCTTCTTTTTCCTTTTACTGTATTCGTCATCAATGGGATGGCCGTTTTGTCAACCATCCCCTGACGACATCAAATATTATTATTTGACAATTTTTGATACAACACCGGCACCAACTGTGCGTCCGCCTTCACGGATAGCAAAGCGGCGGCCTTCGTCCATAGCGATCGGTGCAATCAATTGCACTGTGATACGAACGTTGTCACCTGGCAGAACCATTTCTTTGTCTGCTGGTAATTGAATTGTACCTGTTACGTCTGTTGTAGAGAAGTAGAATTGTGGACGATAGTTCGCAAAGAACGGTGTATGACGTCCGCCTTCTTCTTTTGTCAAGATATATACTTCTGCTTCAAAGTCTGTATGTGGGTTGATAGAACCTGGTTTACAAATGATTTGTCCACGTTCTACGTCTTCTTTTTTAGTTCCACGCAACAACAAACCAACGTTATCACCGGCTTCACCTTGATCCAACAATTTGCGGAACATTTCAACACCAGTTACAGTTGTTTTTTGTGTTGGACGGATACCAACGATTTCACATTCTTCACCAACTTTGATGATACCAGATTCAACACGACCTGTGATAACTGTACCACGACCTGTGATAGAGAACACGTCTTCGATTGGCATCATGAATGGTTTTTCTGTTGCACGTTCTGGTTGTGGAATGAAAGAGTCAACCGCAGCCAACAAGCTTTCAATAGATTCTTTACCCAAACCGTCTGTTTTTTCTTCTACAGCAGATACAGCAGAACCACGGATAATTGGTGTGTTATCACCGTCAAAGTTGTTTGCAGACAACAATTCACGGATTTCCATTTCAACCAATTCCAACAATTCTTCGTCTTTTGCCAAATCACATTTGTTCAAGTAAACAACGATTTTTGGAATACCAACTTGACGTGCCAACAAGATATGTTCACGTGTTTGAGGCATAGGACCGTCAGTCGCAGCAACAACCAAGATTGCTCCGTCCATTTGAGCTGCACCAGTAATCATGTTTTTAACATAATCCGCGTGTCCTGGACAGTCAACGTGTGCATAGTGACGTGCGTCTGTTTCGTATTCAACGTGTGCTGTATTAATTGTAATACCACGTTGTTTTTCTTCTGGAGCGTTATCAATTTCGCCAACACCTTTTGTACGGTCTGCACCAATACCATAGTAATGCACAATCGCAGCTGTCAATGTTGTTTTACCATGGTCAACGTGACCAATAGTACCAATATTAACATGCGGTTTGCTTCTTACATATTTTTCTTTTGCCATGGTTTTCTCCTTCAGGCTGTTTGTTAAACTCATGGATGGATTGTCCATCCAACAAGTCTTTTTTGAGAGTTAAACTTTATTGTTTAACCCTTCATTTTTTTAATAACTTCGTCAGCAACGTTTGCAGGAACATCATCATAGTGTGACAATTCCATAAATGGATTTGCACGACCTTGAGACAATGAGCGCAATGTTTTGACATAACCGAACAAATTCGCCAATGGAACATTAGCAGAAATCTGCTGGCTTCCGAATTGGGTTTCGATACCATTAATTTGTCCGCGACGACTGTTCAAATCGCCGATAATATCCCCAACGTATTCTTCCGGTGTAGATACAGAAAGTTTCATAATTGGTTCAAGTAATTTTGGCGATGCTTTTTTCATAGCTTCACGAAAACATGCACGCGCCGCAATTTCAAAGCATAATACATTAGAGTCAACATCATGATACTTTCCATCTACCAATGTTGCCTTGAAATCTACTGTTGGATAGCCAATCAAAACACCTGTTTGTTGAGCTATTGTCAAACCTTTTTCTACCCCTGGGATATATTCTTTTGGAACTGCACCACCAACGATTTTGTTGTCGAATGCATATCCTGCACCTGGTTCACAAGGTTCGAATTCAATTTTAACCTGAGCGTATTGACCTGATCCACCAGATTGTTTTTTATGAGTATATTCTTCTGTGATTGGTTTGCGGAATGTTTCGCGGTATGCAATACGTGGTTCACCAACGGCAACGTCCACTTTAAATTCGCGCAACAATCTGTCTACCAAAATTTCCAAATGCAATTCACCAACACCCGCCAAAATTGTTTGACCAGATTCTTGATCAACAGATACGCGGAAAGATGGATCTTCTTTTGCCAAAGCTTGTAAACCCAAAGACATTTTTTCGATGTCTGCTTTTGTTTTAGGTTCAACAGCAATAGAAATCACAGGTTCTGGCACGTGGATAGATTCCAAGATAATTGGTTTATCTTCTGCACACAATGTGTCACCAGTAATAGTTTCTTTCATACCAACCAAAGTGATAATATCCCCTGGCCCTGCTTCTTTAATTTCTTCACGGTTATTAGAATGCATCAACAACATACGTCCAACACGTTCACGTTTAGAACGGTTTGAATTATAGATGTATGAACCAGACAACAATTTACCAGAATAAATACGGATAAACATCAAATTACCAACGAATGGATCGTTTGCAACTTTAAATGCCAAAGCGCTGAAAGGTTCTGTTTCGTCTGCTTTACGGCAATCTTCTGTTTCACCGTCCATTTTTGTACCAGTAATCGCTGGAATATCCAATGGAGATGGCAAATAATCAACAACCGCATCCAACAATGGTTGAACACCTTTGTTTTTAAATGCTGTACCACACAATACTGGGTTAAAGTTTTGACCGATTGTACCGATACGCAATAATCTTTTGATTGTTTCTAAATCTGGTTTTGTGCCGTCCATATAAGCTTCCATAACAGCATCATCCAAAGTCACAACTTCTTCGATTAATTTTTCATGTAATTCGTTTGCTTTTGCAACCAAATCTTCTGGAATTTCACCGTATACAGGGTTTGATCCTGTTTCATCTTCCCAGATAACTGAACGCATTTCTACAACGTCAACAACGCCTTTGAAATCAGATTCTGCACCGATTGGGAAATTCAAAACCAATGGATTTGCACCCAAACGTTCACGAATCATAGTAACGCAACGGAAGAAATCACCACCAACGCGGTCCATTTTATTAATAAAGCAAATACGAGGAACATTATATCTGTCTGCTTGTCTCCAAACTGTTTCAGTTTGAGGTTGCACACCAGACACAGATTCAAACACAGCAACAGCACCGTCCAACACGCGCAATGAACGTTCTACTTCCATTGTAAAGTCCACGTGACCCGGAGTGTCAATCAAGTTAATACGATGTTCGCGCCAAAAGCAAGTTGTCGCAGCAGATGTAATTGTAATACCACGTTCTTGTTCTTGTGCCATCCAGTCCATAGTTGCACCACCATCATGCACTTCACCAATTTTATAGTTTTTACCTGTGTAAAAAAGGATTCTTTCAGACGTAGTAGTTTTACCAGCATCAATATGAGCCATAATACCGATATTACGGTACATATGCAAAGGGGCGGTTTTTCCAACAGACATATTTATTTCCTTGTGTTTTTATTTGTTTTTTATCTTAATTTATTCTTAAATCTTACCAACGGAAGTGAGCAAAAGCTTTATTCGCATCAGCCATTTTATGTGTATCAACTTTTTTCTTGAAAGCAGCACCTTGACCGTTTAATGCGTCACGCAATTCTGCAAACAATCTGTCTTCCATAGAACGTTCTGAACGTTTTCTTGCAAAACCGATTAACCAACGCAAAGCCAACGTTTGTTGACGAACAGCGCGCACTTCTACTGGAACTTGATAAGTTGCACCACCAACACGGCGACCTTTTACTTCAACAGATGGTTTCAAAGCATCAATAGCTTCTAAAAAAGCAACCAATTCATTTCCATCTTTTGCAACTTTTTTCAATTTTTCCATTGCACCATAAACAATATTTTCTGCAACTTCTTTTTTACCATCCCACATAACAATATTAATGCATTTGGCAACAACCAAGTTTGCATATTTTGAATCTGGTAAAATTTCGCGTCTTTCGGCTCTTTTACGTCTTGACATTTTCTTTTCCTTTTACTTCACCCGAACATTCGGATTACTGGTTCTATTAATTTAATTAAGCAGCCTTTTTGCTCTTTGCACCATACAAAGAACGGCTTTGTTTTCTTGCATCCACGCCTTTGGTATCTAAAACACCACGGATGATGTGGTATTTCACACCCGGCAAGTCTTTTACACGTCCGCCACGAATCATAACAACGCTATGTTCTTGCAAGTTGTGCCCTTCACCTGGGATATAAGCAGTTACTTCACGACCATTTGCCAATTTAACACGAGCAACTTTACGTTGCGCAGAGTTCGGCTTTTTAGGTGTAGTTGTATAAACACGTGTACATACGCCACGTTTTTGCGGACTTTCCATCATATCAGGCGCTGTACTTTTAACAACGACCTTTTTGCGTGGTTTCCGAATCAGTTGATTTACTGTTGGCATTCAAAATCTCTTTGTTTTTTCAACGTTTTTCTCTGCACAAAAACTGCGCGTCTGACTTATTTCAACGTATATTACGCGATTATAAATCAGTCTATTTCCCGCAGATTTCTGTACTTTTTCACTTTCCTTGTTTACACAGAAAGCAGATACACTATAACCTGAACCAGCACGCTTGTCAAGGAATATTATATAATAAATCCTAGAATATCCGCGAAAAATGATTAAATTCTTAAAGCCTTAAAATTGACAAACAAAAAATCCGACACAATTGCCGGATTTTTATAACACAAAGAACATAAAAATACGTTTTAGAATTCAAACCCAAAGGCCAAACCCATTCCCATAGGCGCGGTATTAAAGCCTTCTTTTACGTTTTTAAATCCATATGCTTCTACATATCCCCAATTTTCAATATCATATGACATACCCAATTTGGCCGTCATAGGATTATTCGCATAATATGTGTTATCCAGATTAAAATCATAATCCAGCGCACCAATCAATGCAATTTTATCCATAATTTGATAATACGCATCCATACCAAATCTCATTCCCCATGCATTATCAACCAATAATCCGCCCGTTGCCGCATTTGCTTCTGCATTAACAGACAAAATCATGTCGGCAATTCCGGTATAACCAAAATTTGTACCGGCTTTCCAATTCCAATTCAAAGTCGTTAATCCATCATGAGATTTTAAATTTTGACCAGCTTCAGCATAAAAGTCACCAACCCAATTCATATCGTTCATATATCTCATGCTCATACCGATATCCATGGAATCCCAATTAAATTTTGTATCAAATCTTGGGTTGTCTGACGAATCATATGAATTGGACGTATTTACATAAACAGAAAAATCATCTGTGATACCATAACCAACCGAACCCTTCATTTTAAAATATTCAAAATCTGTATTAGTATAATTATCACCTGTCATATAAAACAACCCTTCCATTGGGCGATATAAAACGTTACCGTTCATATCATTTATATTCGCCGCATTGGCAGCCACAACAGCAACAACACCCAAAGTTGAAGTTAAAATTATTTTTTTCATATATTTTCCTTTTATTAAATTTATATATCCGAACACACCTGCTCGATTAATTAAATTATATAAAAGGATTGGTAAATTCGCAAAAAGAAGCTTTTCCTAGGAAGAAATACCCGCGCGTTGCATTTATCTTGTTTTATTATTTTGTGGGATTTGAAATGCTGTAAATTCTTTACCATTTTGAACAATCGATATTTTTCCGGAATCATATTTTACAGCGGGTGCGTCTTTGTTCTTTCTTGACAAAGACTCTATAGACCCAGGTGATACATAAAAATCACTTTGGATACAGCCTAGAACGCGCATATTATCCGAATTTATAATCGCAGAATAAAGCTTATGCTCCCAATTTATTTCTTCGCCCCATTGGGTATCATCTATTTTCCATTTTCGCAAAAAATCAAATTCGCCAACCCAATTAATCGCAACAAACGATTTTTCCAACCCCATTAATTCGAAATTTATAAAACGTGGACGACTTAACCCTTCCATTTCCCTGTTTTCTACAAGAAAATTTTGCCGCCAGATTAAATATTGATATTGTTTCTTCAATAAATATGAATTATCACAAATCATACTTTGGACAACCGGTTCCAGACAATTCTTTTTCAATGCATATTTGAAAATATTTTCTAACATATGAACATAAGACGCATTCTTCATAAACAAAACCTTTTTATAAACTTTTTCTGATTTCACGCCATTTTTGGTGATTTTTTTGATGTTCGGCATATGTTTCGGAAAAAACATGGCCACCACGCCCATCTGCTACAAAATAATAATATTTTGTTGTTGCGGGATTTAAAACCGCGTTAATAGCATCAATTCCTACATTTGCAATCGGTGATGGCGGCAACCCATAATTAGTATATGTGTTAAATGCGCTTTTTATATTAAAATATTTTTTATATAAAAATTGTCCCTGCATATCGCCATATCCATTTGTTATCGCATATACAACCGTTGGATCGGCCTGCAATCTCATATTTATATTCAAACGGTTTAAATATACGGACGCAACAGTGCTCATTTCAGACACACGCGGAGTTTCTTTTTGAACAATTGACGCCAAAGTTAAAATCTGATTCCAATTTTTTAACGGACGTGGCGCATTTTTTAATTCTGGTGCAAACTGTTCTTTAATTTTCGACATTTTATCATTTGCCAAACGTAATACATCCAATCTGGCGGTTCCCTTTGCCACATAATATGTGTCCGGAAACAAATCGCCTTCTTTTAAATTACATACCGGCTCTGCGCGTTTTGATGCACATTTAACGCTGCCCGACAATCTGTTGTCTTCTTCTAATAAATCTCTGATTTGACGAACGGTTAAACCTTCGGGAATCATAATGGATACAGTTGCGATTTTACCATTTGAAAATTTATCCGCCAAACTGTAAATCGATTCGCCCGAATCTAATTCATATACACCTGCCTGCACATTATTACCAAACGCGTATAACGCAACTTTGAAAACATCGACATTAAATAACAAATTTTCTTTTTTTAAACGATTCGCAATCGCATATATGGTTTCACCCTTTTGTATTTCGAAAATTGTGGTTTTTGTAATATCAGATTTTATACAGAATAAATAAACAACAAACATAATCGGCATTACAATCAATGCACCACAAAACACCCACAATTTTTGTACGTACGAAACATTGCGTTTTTTATATATTTTTTTCTTCTTCAAATTTTTTTTAACAATTCTTTTCTTAATCATAACGGTGTTATTATATTGTTTTGACGAAAAAAATCAACCATCTAAAAAATTAATCAATAATATCTTTGCAATGACGCATATATACATATATAATTCACAACTGTGTTCAGATAAAAATATAAGGAAAGGAAAAAGAAGAAAAAATATGTTTATACAAAAATTTTTAAAAAAAATCAGCTTTGAATCCGAAGCCGATTATCGCGAAAATGCAAAGCCTGTTGTACCCGAAAACTTTAATTTCGCATATGATGTAATAGATGAATTAGCAAAAGAATCTCCGAACAAAATCGCATTACTGTGGACGAACGATTCGGGCGATAAAAAAACTTTTAATTATTTGCAATTATCCCAAATGTCTAATAGCGTTGCTAATTTTTTAACGGCGCGTGGCATTAAACGCGGGGACAGCGTATTATTATTTTTACGCCGCAGATGGGAATATTGGATTTTAATGATGGCGTTACACAAAATCGGCGCAACCCCTATTCCATCCACCAATCAATTAAAAGCGCACGACATAGAATATCGTATATCTATGGCGGACGTTAAAAACATTATTTATGTTGATGATGGACACATTAAAAACGAAATAGACGAATCGATTACGAACAAAGAAATCCAAACAATTACAAATGTCGAAATTGCGGACGCGATTAATTCATACCCTACAACTTTTGACAGAATTCAAACTGAAAACGATGATTTGTTTGTATTATATTTCACCAGCGGCACAACAGATATGCCTAAAATGGTGGCTCATAATTTTACATACCCATTGGGTCATATTAACACTGCTATGTTCTGGCAAGGCTTGGATGAAAACGACATACATTTTACTTTATCCGAATCGGGTTGGGCAAAATGTTCATGGGGAAAAATGTACGGCCAATGGTTAATGGGCGCGATCGTTTTTGTATATGATTTTACCGGAAAATTCCCAGCAGATGAATTATTACGCGTTATATCTGAAAATCAGATCACATCATTTTGCGCACCACCAACGGTTTATAAAATGTTATTGGCCGAAGACATGACCAAATTCGATTTATCTTCTATTAAAAAAGCGCAAATAGCGGGCGAAGCATTAAATCCAGAAGTTTATAATAAATTTTTATCTTTGACCGGCGTTAAATTAAAAGAAGGTTTCGGTCAAACAGAAACAACCGTTATGTTATTTAATAACGAATGGACAGAACCAAAACCGGGCAGCATGGGAAAACCGGCTGCCGGATGGGATGTTGTTTTATTAAATGAAAAAGGAGATGAATGTAAACCAAATGAAGTTGGTCAAATTTGTTTGTCTTTGAAAACAAATCGCCCCACCGGTTTAATGAAAGAATATTATAAAAATGAAAAACAAAATTTAAAAAGCTTTCATAATGGATATTATCACACAGGTGACGTAGCATATCGCGATATGGACGGATATTTTTGGTTTGTTGGTCGAAACGACGATTTGATTAAAAGTTCAGGATACCGAATCAGCCCATTCGAAGTAGAAAGCGTTTTATTAGAACACCCCGCCGTCCGCGAAGTTGCAGTAACAGGCGTACCGGATGATGTTCGTGGAATGGCGGTAAAAGCAACCGTTGTTTTAAACAAATTCTTTCACGGCACAGACGCATTGGTACATCAATTACAAGAACATGTAAAAACCAGAACTGCGCCATATAAATATCCACGTGTAATTGAATTCGTTGAAAAATTACCTATGACAATATCTGGTAAAATTAAACGAGCAGTTATCCGAGCATTGGATAAAGATAAAAAATAATCTTAAAATAAAAACACGGGATTAAATCCCGTGTTTTTTTTATTTATTGTATCAGATTTTATTCTGTTACTTTTTTAATAATCAAACTGGCGTTTGTTCCACCAAATCCGAATGAATTATTAACCGCAACATTAATGTCGCGTTTTTTTGCAACGTTTCCAACAACATCGAAATCGCCAACTAATTCTTCTGGATTTTCCAAATTAATTGTTGGTGGTACGATACCGTCGCGGATTGCCAAAGTACAAAAGATAGCTTCAACCGCACCGGCTGCGCCCAACATATGACCTGTCATAGATTTTGTAGATGACAAAGACACAGGGTTTGCACCAAATAAAGTTTTAACCGCAGTCAATTCACCGATATCGCCCAAACCTGTTGATGTACCGTGTGCATTAACATAATCAACGTCTGATGGTTGCAATCCTGCATTTTTCAATGCAGCTTTCATTGCGCGCATACCACCTTCGCCGCCTTCGGCAGGTGCTGTGATATGATGTGCGTCCCCGGACAATCCGTAACCTGCAACTTCTGCATAAATTTTTGCACCACGTGCTTTTGCGTGTTCATATTCTTCCAATATAACAACGCCGCCACCTTCTGCGATAACGAACCCATCACGATCTTTGTCCCAAGGACGAGATGCGCCAGACGGATCATCATTACGTGTACTCAAGGCGCGCATAGCGGCAAACCCCGCCATACCGATTCGGCCAACTGCACCTTCGGAACCGCCACAAACCATAATGTCTGCGTCACCATATTGAATCAATCTGGCACCTTCACCAATTGAATGCGCACCAGATGCACAAGCGGTTACAATAGAAATATTTGGACCTTTGAATCCGTGTTTAATTGACACGTGACCGGACGTCATATTGATAATAGATTTAGGAATAAAGAATGGGCTGATAGCACGTGGGCCATTGTTCGCCAATTCAACGCAATTATCATAAATTGTATCCAATCCACCGATACCACCACCGATTGATACGCCAACACGTTCTTTATCGCCCGCGTAATCAACCAATCCTGCGTCCACAATTGCTTCTTCTGCTGCAACGATTCCGTATACAATAGATTTATCAATTTTTCTTTGTTCTTTCGGAGACACAATCGGATCTGGATTATATTCCCCCGCACCTTCGCCACGGATAGGATAACCCGCAATTTGAGATGCAATATCTGATGCGTCAAATATATCAATTTTACGCACACCAGATTGACCATTAACTATATTTTTCCACGCATGTTCAACGCCTGTTCCAACCGGAGAAACGATACCCATACCTGTAATAACAACTCTTCTCATTTTTTTTCCTTAATATAAGATTAAACTGTACACAGGAAAAATAGCACTTTTTTTATCAGAATTCAACAAAAAACACCCAAGAAAGAATCTTGGGCGTTTTGATATTCATATAAAGAAAATTATTTTGCGTTTTCTTCAATAAATTTAACTGCATCACCAACAGTAACCATTTTACCAGCTTCATCGTCTGGGATAGTGATACCGAATTCTTTTTCCACTTCCATTACGAATTCAACAACGTCCAAGCTGTCTGCGCCCAAATCGTTAACGAATGCTGCTTCCATAGTAACTTTACCAGCGTCTACTGCTAATTTTTCTACTACGATTTCTTTTACTTTATCAAAAACTGACATTTTATTTTCCTTATGTTAAGTTAAAATTGTGAACCCGTTCGGGCCGTCGCATAATAAGGTATCACTTTTGACCGTTGGTGTCAAGAAATTATAACAAATTATAACAAAACGATAAATTTTATAAATAAAAACCCCAATAATTTTGGGGTCTTTATTTTTCTTATCTTTGTCTTTTGTTTGGGATAATAGCAAGCATTTTTTGCGCCATTTCAACACCCGCTTTTGCGTCAATTAAATTTTGCTTTGCTATGTCTAAATCTCTTTGCGCATTGTCGTATCGTACGCGTGCAATATTATAATTTTGTTTCGCCAACGTATCTAAATTATCCAATATTTCATCCGTCGTCATTTCTTTTTTTACATCGGGCTTTGCGGCTTGCACCGGTTTGGTTACTTCTTTTTGTTTATCGGCATTTAAATTCTGTTTTAATTTTTCTTCAACCAATAACACAAAACCACCAAATGTTGCTAATGAATTTACTTCATCGTCATAAAGTGATATTTCAAAATCATAAGAATCTTTGTTAAATTCGTTTTCTATAGCCATTGTTAATTCAACAATATCCAAAGAATCCAATCCCAAATCTCCGGCCAAAGACGTATTCATTTTTATTGTATATTCGTCGCCCAATTCAAATTTTTTAATTACGATTTTTTTTATTCTTTCAAAAACAGTCATTTTTTTATCCTTTCGACCTTGATTAAACTTTTAACGCGTTGATAAATGCGGATTGCGGAATTTCTACATTACCAAAAGAGCGCATTCTTTTTTTACCCTCTTTTTGTTTTTCCAATAATTTTTTCTTACGACTGATGTCTCCACCATAACATTTTGACGTCACGTCTTTACGAAAAGCGGCAATAGTTTCACGGGCAATAATTTTACCACCGATTGCGGCCTGTAATGGGATTTTAAATTGATGACGTGGGATCAAATCTTTTAATTTTTCAACGATTTGACGTCCGCGTTTTTCTGAAAAACTTCTGTGGCATAAAAATGATAAAGGTTCTACATTTTCTTCATTTACCAAAATAGAAACTTTTACCAAATCGGACGCTTCATACCCCTGCAATACATAATCAAAAGACGCATATCCGGACGACAAAGATTTTACGCGATCATAAAAATCAAACACGATTTCCGCCAAAGGCAACATATATGTCAAAACCGCGCGATTGCCAACATAAGAAATATTTTCTTGGATTCCACGACGTTCAGAACACAGAGACATAATTCCGCCCATATATTGTTCTGGCAACATAATGGTTGCGCGCACCCACGGCTCTTCTATATGAGAAATTTGTGTTGGATCTGGCATATCTGCCGGATTTTCTAAATCTGTGACTTCGCCGTTTTTCATATGTAATTTGTACAACACACTTGGCACGGTATTAATCAAAGACATTCCAAATTCACGGGATAATCTTTCCGATATAATTTCCATATGCAACAATCCCAAAAAACCGCAACGCAAGCCAAATCCCAACGCGGATGATTTTTCGGTCGTAAACACAAAAGACGAATCGTTCAAAGCCAATTTTTCAGACCCATCGCGCAAATCCGGATAATCGTCTGCGACAACTGGGAAAAAGCTGCTGAACACGACGGGGACAGATGGTTTAAAACCTGGCAAACTTTCCACGTCTTTTTTCGAATCGCAAATTGTATCCCCTACTTTACAATCGTGAATAGTTTTCATACCCGTTATTATAAATCCCATTTCACCCGTGGTCAGCGATTCGGAATTTATCATTTTTGGGGTAAAATATCCAATTTTATCAACGGTGTATTCTGCACCTGTTGCCATAAATTTAATTTTTTGTCCGCGTTTTAATTCGCCATCTATGACGCGAACCAATATCACAACGCCCAAATACGAATCGTACCAAGAATCCACCAACAATGCGCGCGTATCTGCATTTTCGTCCCCATATGGCGCAGGTAATTTTTTTATAATTTCTTCTAATAATTCTGGCACACCCTCGCCCGTTTTTCCGGACACAGCCAAAGCGTTTGACGCATCCAATCCGATAACGTCTGAAATTTGTTCTTTTGCCGCCGCAACGTCCGAGCTGGGCAAATCAATTTTGTTTAAAACCGGCAACATTTCCAAATCATTATCCAATGCCAAATAAGCATTCGCCAAAGTCTGCGCCTGGACCCCTTGGGTTGCGTCAACCAAAACCAACGCACCTTCGCACGCAGCCAAAGATCGTGATACTTCGTACGTAAAATCCACGTGACCGGGCGTATCCATCAAATTTAATTGATACGTTTCCCCGTCTTTTGCGGTATATGTCAAACGCACGGTTTGCGCCTTGATCGTGATACCACGTTCGCGTTCGATATCCATAGAATCCAGCAATTGAGCCTTCATCTCGCGCGATTCTAACGCACCTGTATATTCAATTAATCTGTCTGACAAGGTAGATTTACCGTGGTCAATATGTGCAACAATTGCAAAATTTCTGATATTTTTCTGATTCATAGTAAGATTATAATACACCAAGAAATGTGGTGATTCAAGATAATTTTAAATTAATCGACTTTGATTTGTGCCAATAATTCATCAATTCTGTTTGCACGTTCCAATGTGTCATCATATGCAAATTTTAAATCAGGAACATATTTTTGTTCCATTTTTGCAGCCAATTTAAAGCGCACCATTTTTGTAACGTCGATTAATCTTTTTTGCACCAATTTTAAATCTGGATTTCTGGAATGATAGAATAATTTAACAAAATTCAAACCACCGGCGGAATCTGCACCAACCAATGACACCCCAGAAATAATGGGATCGTCCATAAAATCGTCGCGAAAAATTTCCGCAACCATAATTTGAGTTTTAGATGCGATTTTTTCTTTTCTGGAAAAGCTTAAATTTTTTTTCATAAAGTTATTGTAAACGCATAAAAATAAAATTACAATAAAAAACATATTTTTTTTAAAAGGGAGAAAATTATGGCAAAAAATTCAAAATTTGCAGAATCTATATTAAAGCATTCGGCGTCCCCGTGGTATTCGTGGGCGGTTTTTGTGTTAACGGTATTTGAATCAATATTTTTATTCATTCCACCCGAAGTATTTATGGCACCGGCAATTGTTTCCGATAAAAAAAGAACTTTACCGATTATAATTGCGACATCACTGGGGTCTTTGATTGGCGGCGCGATTGCATATATGATTGGTTTTTGGTTGTTCGATACGGTTGGAGTATGGTTGATTGAAAATGTATCAAATCCGACGCAATTTGATGCGGCGAAACAAATGTTCCACGATTATGGTATTTGGATTATCGTATTGGCGGCCGTCACACCAATTCCATATAAATTAATGGCAATAGCCGCAGGATTTCTGGGATTTCCGGCCGCATTATTTTTGGGTGTATCCGCAATATTTCGCACCGGACGCTTTGCAATTATTGGGTTTTTATTATATAAATTCCAAACCCGCGCAAACGAAATGGTAAGAAAATATTTTTGGCCGTTAACAATTGCGGCCATCGCATTTGCAGGCCTGGGGATAATTGCATTGGGATATTTATAAGGTAATTAAACATTTTAAAAGAATAAAAGCCCCGTGTGCACACGGGGCTTTGTTTTCTACAAAGGGGCTTGTAAAAACCTTTGTGGTGGATATTGGACACATAACGCACCCAACACCCGAAACTGTTTTAATTAATTATTGAACCCAAATGGTCGCATACGT